>DUPG01000008.1 GCA_012838425.1 Clostridiales bacterium
CAAGGAAAGCACTGCAAAAGCAGTGCTTTCCTTTTTATTATTATGGTAATTGATTTCGCTTGGTTGCGGTTATCCTCTTCCATTTACTTATTGGTTTCATGCTTAATAACCACTAAAAAAGTATATTTTCTTGCCCTCCTTTACAACCTCCCCTCCCCCTGCTATAATCAAACTGTATCAAATGATACAATTTTTGCGAAAGGCAGAAGCAATGGACAAGACGCGCTATGCAATAAGGAAGTCGTTTCTGTTTAAGAACATGAGCGACGAGGAGCTTGTTGACCTCTTAGCGAGGGAAGGCGTCAGCTTTGTAACGGTAAATGCCGGCGAAGATGTGCAAAGCGGCAACACCCATTCGCTTATGCTAATAATTGAGGGCGAAGCGAATGTTCAAAAAACATATGATGACGGCTCAACAATGCTTGTAAATGTGCTTGGCGTGTCGGAAATATTGGGCGCGGCGTCGCTATTCAGCGAAGACGAGGAAACAGCGACCAAGGTGATAGCAAAGCGCAAGATGCTATTATTAAAAATAGAAGAAAGCTCATTTAAGCTAATGCTCAAGCAGAATTCAAAGCTGTTTGATAACTATATGCGCTATATAACCTCAAGGCTTAGGTTCTTGGTAGGAAGAATGGAGCTGTTAGGCGCAAGCTCCGCAAGCACAAAGCTGATGTCATACCTACTTGAAAACGCGAATGACGGAGAGCTTGTGCTGAAGCGCAGCTATTCATCGCTTGCTACAACATTGGGCATAAGCCGCGCGACACTGTATAGAGCGTTTGACGAGCTTGAAGCGCAGAGCAAAATTCAGCGCAATGGAAGAACAATAAAACTAATTGATATAACGCATTGAAAAATGCTTATATAAATAAATCTAAAGAGAGAGGTAGTATTATGAAGCACACAATCAAAGTGATCACAGCGCTAACACTTGTTGCGGTATTTTTATTCAGCTTTACCGCTTGCAAAAACACAGAGTCTGAACCTATAAAGATAATGGCACTTAAAGGCCCCACAGGTATGGGAATGGCATATCTTATGGAGAACAATGCCGATAAGTACGATATTTCATTGGCAGGCGCTCCCGACGATATAGTAGCCGCATTCTCATCCGGTGAAGCAAAAATCGCGGCAGTTCCAATCAATTTAGCGTCAACGCTGTACCATAAGCTTAATGGCGATGTGGTTATGCTTGCAATAAATACGCTGGGCGTGCTGTATATAATCGAAAACGGCAACACCATTCAAAGCCTTGAGGACTTAGAGGGTAAGACCATCTACGCGACAGGCAAGGGCTCAACCCCCGAATACATACTCAGCTATCTTTTGAAGGCTAATGACATCAACGCGACAGTTGAGTTCAAAGCCGAGCATAGTGAGCTTGCTACGCTGTTGGCTTCAAAGGAAGTAGATTTGGGAATGCTGCCCGAACCCAATGTATCCGCAGTGCTTATGAAGAACAAGGACGCGCGCATAGCTCTTGACCTCACAGAAGAATGGAATAAGCTGTTCGATTCTGAGCTTGTGCAGGGCTGCTTGATTGCTAACAAGACATTCGTTGAGCAGAATGAGGAGAGAATTCGAGACTTCATCACCGATTATAAAACCTCAACGGATTTTGTGAACAACAAGGTAGAGGAAGCGGCGGAGCTGATAGCAAAGTATGAGATTCTGCCCAGCAAGGAAGCAGCCGCAAAGGCTATTCCCAACTGCAATATAGTCATGTATACAGCTAACAAGATGAAGCAGGAGGCCAAGAATATGTTCAACATATTGTTCTCAATAGAGCGCAAGAGCATAGGCGGCTCACTGCCCGGCGACGACTTCTATTATAAAGCTGATTGATGAATAGAAGGCTGAAAAACATAGTATCAAATGCAGCAGTGGCCATATTCTGGCTGCTGCTGTGGCAGCTTGCGGCGTTGTTAGTGGGGAAAACACTGCTTCTGCCTTCTCCTGTGCAAACACTAAGCGCCTTGTTCGCGCTAATTCAAACAGGTGAATTCTATTTAGCCTCCGCGCTGTCTTTAATAAGAATTATGGCGGGCTATATTATTGGCGTAATCATAGGAATCATATTCGGAATAGCAGCCGCATTTTCCCCCATAATTGATAAGCTCATAACCCCCATTCAGCGAATCATAAAGGCAACTCCCGTAAGCTCAATAATTATATTGATGCTTTTGTGGCTAAGCGTTGGCACTACTCCCGTATTCGCTACATTTTTAATAGTAATGCCCATAATTCAGGCGAGCGTTTATGAGGGCATCAAGTCCACAGACCCGCTTATTATAGAAATGGCGGACTTCTTTTTCGTCGATACCATAACCCGCATAAAGAAGATATATGTTCAGACGGTAAAATCAAGGTTTATTTCCGCCTGTATTGTTGCTATGGGCTTTGCTTGGAAGGCGGGCATTGCCGCAGAGGTGCTGTCCACTCCTAAATTTTCCATAGGTACAAGCCTATACAACAGCAAAATATATCTTGAAACAGAGCAGATGTTCGCATACACCGCAGTAGTTATAATTCTATCAATACTGCTTGAAAAGCTAATGGTCAAGCTGCTTGATAAGAAACGGAAGGCAAATCAGCTATGATAGAGCTAAAAAGCGTTACATTGGGCTATGACGGCATAGACCCTATACAGAATTTAAGCGCAGCATTGCCCGAAAAGGGCGTAGTTGCGGTTGTGGGTGCTTCGGGCATTGGCAAAAGCACGCTTTTGAAGGGTATAGCAGGAATAATCAAATCGAAAAGCGGCGAAATCATATGCGATAAAAAGCTGTCAATGGTGTTTCAGGAGAACAGGCTCATACACTCATTATCCGCGCTTGACAATGTGCTGCTTGTGGGTAAGGACGAGAAGAGAGCGCACAAAATGCTTGAAACAGTTGAGCTTACAGGCAATGAGAAAAAGCAGGTGTCCGAGCTTTCGGGAGGTATGCAAAGGCGTGTAAGCATTGCACGCGCTTTAATGTTCGGCGGCGACGCTATTCTGTTAGATGAGCCGTTTGAGGGCTTAGACAAGGAGCTGCGCAATAGAATAGCCAAGCGCATACGAGAAATGTATGACCTGATTATCATTTCTTCTCATGATAACGACGGCGAATTTTTCTTAAAAGACGGCGAGGAGCTTTTCGTAATTGACATTCAAAAAATCCAATACTGACATTTCCGTTTGACCATATGTTATAATCCTGTTAAAATTCACATAGAATTATTCAGCGGAGGATATGTATGGAATTCAGAAAAACGCGCAAACCAAGCACAACCTTTTGTGTCTTGCTTGCAATCTGCATAACATTTGCAGCAACTCTTTTATTCGTATATTTTTGTAATGACGGTGTGGTGTTCATACCAAAGTCGCAGTTCGGCGATGTAAACAAAGCACTTATGGTGGGCGAGATTGCAAACTACATAGACACAGAGTTTTATGGCGACGCACCCTCCACTGATGAGCTTCTGAATATTGCCGCAAAGGCTATGGTGGAAGCGTTGAACGACCCCTATGCCGAGTACTTCACCCCTGAAGAATGGGAGGAATATTATAAGTCCTTCTATGGCGGCTATGTGGGCATAGGAATAATTATCACACCTCCCGATGATGTTGGCGTTACAATCAATAGCGTTTTCGAGGATAGCCCGGCTGACAAAGCTGGCTTGAAAGCAGGCGATATAATAACCAAGGTAAATGGCGAAACCGTAGTAGGCGCTGACGATGATACCTTGAATCAAATGCTGTCCGGCGAAGAAGGCGATGTCATAAACCTGACCATTTTAAGAAAAACAGAAACGCTTGAAATAAGCGTTACTGTAGGCTTAGTGCCCCTAAAGTATGTTCATTCGCGTATGATTGACGACACGGGCTACATACTTATAGATATGTTTGGCGATACCACAGCTGCCGATTTCCAAGCCGCAATAGACGACCTCGCAGAGCAGGGTATGGACTCTCTAATAATAGATTTAAGAGATAATCCCGGCGGCTCATTGAATTCAGTCGTAGCCTGTGTTGACGCTATACTTAATGAAGGAATAATCGTAACCATAGGGCGTTCTCCTGACGAAGCATCGGCCGAGGTTTACGAAGCCACAGAGGGTGGAGTTTCAGTGCCTGTCGTAGTGCTTGTTAACGGAAATTCAGCGTCTGCAAGCGAGATATTCGCAGCAGCTATAAGCGAAAACGAAGCAGGCATATTAGTAGGTACAACAACATACGGCAAGGGTATTGTGCAGACCACGCTCCCCGTACTTTCGAGCGGCGGCTACCTGAAAATCACTACGGACGCGTATTTCACGCCCAAGGGAAACAGCATACACGGCAAGGGCGTAAAGCCTGATTTCGTTGTAATACTTCCCTCAGAGCTTAGCAAATACCCAATAAGCGAAATCCCGTTTGAGAAAGACGCTCAGCTTCAAAAAGCCTTAGAGCAGGTTAAGCAAATGCTTCAAGACAATTAAGTGTAAAAGCGGGGGCAACGCCCCCGCTTTTTTAGTGTGGAGTTAGGAGTTTGCGCGCCTCGCGGTAATACCCTTACGGGAATAAAATATTTCGATTACGCGAATAATGAAATATCGTTCAGATATGAAATATTGCGCTCACGCGCAATATTATTATCCGGTATTTTACATTCATCATTTCGTGCTTTGCGTTCTAACTCCACACGCAACACTCCACACTGCTTATATATCCTTAACCAGCATTTCAAATTCATTAAAGCTCAACTGCTGCTCACAATCCGACAGCGCACATTCGGGGTAGGGGTGCACTTCTATCATAATTCCGTCAGCGCCTACCGCTTTGATAGCCCTTGCGATAGGCACAACAATATCCTTCCTGCCCAGCGAATGGCTCAAATCGGCGATTATCGGAACAGAAGAATACTGCTTAGTAAGCGCTATTGAGCCGAAATCTAACATATTGCGCGTGCTGTTCTCGAATGAGCGTATGCCGCGCTCGCAAAGCATCAGATTTTCGTTTCCGCCCTTCAATATGTATTCTGCAGCAAGGTGAAATTCCTCCATAGTAGACATGAACCCGCGCTTCAAAAGCACAGGCTTGCTTGTTTTGCCTATTTCGGTAAGCAGCGGAAAGTTATGCATAGAGCGCGACCCTATTTGAACAATATCGGTGTATTCCAGCACCGTGTCCAGCATTCGAATATCTATTAGCTCGGTAACCGCCTTCAACGAATACTTATCGCATACATAGCGCAGGGTGCGCAGGGCGGACTTTCCTAAGCCCTGAAACGAATACGGCGAGGTTCTCGGCTTAAATGCACCCCCGCGCATAAAATGAACGCCCATTTTTGATAAGAAAGCCGCGGTAGCCTCCGCCTGCTCGTCGCTTTCAATAGCGCAAGGGCCTGCAATTATAGTAAAAGGTGAGTTAGTATTGAACAGCTCATCTATTGCTTTGAACTTAATATTATATAATAGTAGGTTTTCAGGCATTTTTCTTTCCTTTTTCGTTATTTTGCCGAACACAAGTATAACAGGAAGCAATTTAGTATTCAACATCAAAAATATCTGATAGTAATTTTTGACATTTTTAAGTGCCTCTTTATCAGAAAAAACCAAAACCACTATATATAGCCGCGTTCACAATCTTCTAAAACAAGATAAAGTATTCGAAAATCGATAAAATTTCCTTCGAAATTTTGTTGACAATAATGCCAAGTTGTGTTATTATTATTTTAACAATATATTCTCGCCAAATGGGCTTATTTGATGAGAATATATGAATTACAAATATTAGATATAATACCGTGAAATGGAAATGAAGCTTATGTGACAATCTTACGGTATTAGCGAATAAAAATACTGTAATCTTTCCAAAGCTTACATTTGGAAAGGAGAATTGAAAGGGTATTCGCAGCTATAATTGCAAAAAATATAAAAACAATTATGTGTTGCAAATGCGACACTTTGTGAACAGAATATGAGATTAAGCGCAATTAAGATAATTAGGAGGGAAAATCAATGAAAAGGCGGTGCAGAACTAAAGGCTTCTCGCTGATGGAGCTGATAATAGTTATCGGCGTAATCGGCGTGCTATTGTCAGTATTTATTCCGGTATACTCGCATACGGTTGAGAAATCTAAGCACAAATCAGCTACATCTGACGCGATAGTTACTTTGAAGTCGTTCGTTTCCGAAAATGTAACTGCGCGTGTCGCTACCGATGTGGTTATATTTGTTCAGAAGCCCGAAGGAGTATATGTATTCGGCTATCAGGCATCGAACGGTAGATTGCAGTACCCTGCAGAGTATTCGTTTGATGTGCCGTCTATTGACGCGTTGATTGAAAGCGAATACAACTCGAAGGATGGTGTATTCAGGCTAAAGACTATTGTAAATTCACAACAGGAAAAGGCATACCACAATCTTGCTGAATACGCTCCCGATAAATTTGATAACTGTGAGATTTACGAAGGTTATCTGCAAGGCACCGTGCACGATACCGATTATATTCCCACATTCCCCGTAAACTACCTGCCCGGCACAGAAGACGAGGTTATAAACCTTCCTCCCGTAGTAAATGTAGAGGCTGGCGGCAAGCATACTATTCATGGTAATTATATCGCACGCAATGACTATATGTTCGATGGCTGGTATGATTCGAGCGATCCCGAAATTACCTATATTCCCGGTCAGATTATTCGCGTTACGAAGCCCTTGACCCTTGTCGCGAAGTGGGTTCCCGTCGCCGAATACACATTGACATTTGACGGCAACGGCGGTACTGTCGTGCTTGCGGAGGGCCTGTCCGACCTTACTACCAAACACTTGGTAGGTACAAACATTACAAGCTATGTATTGGAATCCTACTCAACCCTCCCCGGTATGACATTCAGGGGCTGGTATTGTGAGGACATAATCTACAATTCCGACTACACCGGCTCAATAATAATCAGGAAGGATATTACATTCAAGGCGATTTGGGAGAAGTTCACTCTCACATACGACCCGGGCGCAAAGAATGTAGTAAATATGCCCGACCCGCTTACAGTAGAATATGATTTCGGCGAGCCTGTTACGATTTCTACGCAAATTCCCTTCTTAACAGAATCGGCGGTGTTCAGCCATTGGAATTGCCTTGAGCTTGGAATGAACTTCGCTCCCGGCGCTTCGATTCCCGGCGGTATGCCCATGCAGAACATCACTCTGCGCGCTATGTGGACTGCACCTAAGTTTACGGTAATATACCAGCCCGGTTCAGTCGATGTAGAAGTAAAGGGCATGATTTCACCCTCGGTTGTCGATATTAACATCTTCAGCAGCGATGAGGTATATACATTGCCTGCTAACAAGCCCACAGCCGAAGGCTACAGGTTCATGGGCTGGGCAAGCTCATACCCCTCGCATGGCGGAGCTATATTCCCTGCCGGCGGTTCATTCCCGTATGACTTCACATATACCGGCGACACAGTATTATTGACAGCTATGTGGGAGAAGCTGTACGCGGTAAATTACAGGCGCGTTACTGAGGATTCAGTCGAAATAATTCAAACAACATACCATATTGCGAACGAAAATGTACCTATTGAGGACATTATGCCCGACCCGTACAACGCATATCCCTTCGCCGGCTGGGCGTTGAGAATAGGACTTGACGGACCTATTTCGGATGTTTACCATTTCGGCAATTCGTTCATAATGCCTGCGGACAATGTATATCTCGATTCGCAGTGGATAATCACCAAGTATAAGATCACCTACTATGCGGGCGACGGTGTAACCGCAACGAATATGCCTGATGAAACAGAGATGTATTCACCGAATGAAATAGTGACGCTCTCTAATATGACGCCCAAGCGTGAAGGCTATGTATTCTTCGCATGGCTGTATGAAACTCAGCCCTACAAGCCCGGTGGAAAATTCATAATGCCCGACCATGATGTAGTGCTAACAGCCTCTTGGGTAACCACAAATACGGTAATATACAAGCATAATGCTGAGAATAACGGCGTAAAAGTACCGCCTAACGAGAAGTGCATAGCGCATACAGAGTATGTTATACCCTCAATGGTACCGAGATACGAGAATAAGAAGTGGGTATTTACAGGCTGGCTGAACAGCTATGACAATATGATTTATCAGCCCGGTGCAGCGTTCATAATGCCCGAGCAGGATGTAACATTGACGGCTCAATGGATAAGCGCGTTTGAATTGACCTTTGCGACGCAGAACGACGAGAATTTAGGCGTAATAAATATGCCGGAGCCTATTATAGTACGAAAGAATGTCGAGTTTCAGATACCCGATACGGTTATTGTGCGAACAGACGGCGTTAACAAGGTATTCGCATACTGGCAGGAAAGGGGCAAGACTAATGGCACAAAGTACTACCCCGGTGATACCATTAAGATAAACAAGGATATAACGCTTGACGCTTTTTGGGGAGACCCGATTACGATTACATTTGATGATGGCGTAAGCAGTCAGCAAATACAGGTTCCCGAAACCGTACAAGGTGTCAGCCCATGGATTAAATACACTGTACCCATGTTTGAGCCTCAGCGTCCCAACTATCAGTTTATGGGCTGGAAGCTCACACACAGCAACGGCACAAATACATCATTGGGTTCAAACTTCATAGTGACTCCGGGCGAAACATTCCAGATCCCGCAGTCAACGGGCCTGAAGCTCACAGCTCAATGGGCAAGAAGCTCCGATGTAAGACGCTATACAGTAACTGTTGTTATGTACGATGTAATAAACAACGAATATGCAGGCATGCAAACATTTGATTTGTGGATGCTGTATAATGGCGGTTCGTTCACGCTGCATAACAACAACTTTACAGCATTCCTGCCCGGCTACAAACCGTATGGCAACTTCTCACAAAAGTTCACCTCAAACTCGGGCTCTATATCGTTGCCGTACATTTCGGTAAATGTATATAAGTACGATATAATAGACGGTGAAGAATACATACATATTACCAACAGCTACGGTTTGCAAACAGGCATAAGGCAGGACCTCTCCGCCAACTACATACAAAAGAGGGATATCGCGTTATATTCCTACATGCAGCCGATAGGCTATATATCCGACACGCAGTACGAGTCCTTCACAGGCAAGTATGATGGCGACGGGCACACGATTTCAGGCTTTGAGGCAGCGTATTACGGAAGCTCATACATTGGGCTATTCTCACGCAACAAGGGCGAAATCAGAAACCTGAACCTCATTGTAGGCGAAGTTGCGGGTAGGTTCTTGGTTGGCGGCTTGTGCGGTCAGAACGATGGTTTAATCTACAACTGCACAGTTACTTCAACATGGCAGATTTACACCACAGAGTTCCTTTACAAGATGTTCGGCTTAGGCGAAAACGGTGAAGAGGATTACCGCTTTGCTTCCTTCACGGGCGGCATTACGGGCTTCAACACAGGTGTTATAGACCTTTGCGGATTCAGCGGTCCTATTAAGAATATGTATATGCATGTAACCGAGATTTGCGGCGAACAGCTTAGCGGATTATCGGGCTGCATAGGCGGCATCGCAGGATACAACAAGGGCGAAATTGAGCGCAGCTGGGCATTTGCCGACATAAACGGTGCTGTAAAAACCAAGGCAGGCGGCACAAGCACGAACGGCAACTGGAACTACATTGGCGGTCTTGTTGGCATGAATTTCGGCGGTACAGTAAGCGACTGCTGGTCTAACTCCTTTGTAGTAGGCGCATACGATGTAGGCGGCTTGGTAGGTGCTAATTCAGGCGAAGTCAATAATCCTTGGTCATATGTTCGCGGACTAACCTGTTCGGCTCAGGCTCACTACAGATATGGCGACGCTATGGGTATTGTAAGCAATCAGGGCGAAGCGCAGTACATCTATTACGAAGCGTCGAGCGCATGCGGTTTGGGTACGCGCGTTACTTCTCTGAAAACCGGTACGCAGCTTCCCGGTCTTAGCGTAAAGGTTTGGGAGTACAGCATAGGCAGCCGTCCGCAGATTGACGAAAACAAGACGAGCTTAGCAAACAACAAGTAATACTAAAATTAACAAAAGCTATATAACTACAAAAGAGGGGCGGTAATTCCGCTCCTTTAATTTTGTTAAGATTTATGCCTACAAAAAATGCTCTTTCAACCATTCCCCTCCCATTTCAAATATAGTTGAAGCACATTTGCAATATCTCGCTTTCTGTTCCGTAGCTTTCAATATTCTACTCTGCCAAAAATCGTTGAAAATTTATATATGAAAATGCTATGCTCTGTGGAAAATATATTATTCTCTCCCGCGCATAATCAAGTGTGATAATACCCGAAAATGCCCATAAAATAGGGAAAACTGTGGTTTAGTTTTATTAAACAAAAAGGTTGATAATACTATTGACAAAACATAAGTTAAATGCTTTAATAGCTTTACTGCAAGTTTAGGATAACTAAACTTGCGAATTTTAATGGAGTAGCGCTATGCAGATAGGTGAAAAAATAAAACGAATGCGCATAAAGCTGGGCTTAACGCAAGACGAGCTGGCAGCGCGTACCGAGCTTTCAAAGGGCTTTATATCGCAAATCGAGAGAGAGCAGGCATCGCCCTCTATCGCGACGCTGATAGATATTTTGGAGGCGTTGGGCAGCAATCTGTCAGACTTCTTTGCCGAGCGTCCTGTCGAAAAGGTCGTGTTCAAGGTTGACGATATGTTTGAAAAGTGCGAGCCCGAGCTTGGACATTCTATATGCTGGCTTGTTCCCAATGCACAGAAAAACGAGCTTGAGCCGATACTAATAACATTAGAGCCGGGCGGCACAAGCCATACATACGACCCCCACGAGGGCGAGGAATTCGGTTTCGTGCTGCGCGGAAGCATAACATTGTATGTAGGCACGCAGAAGTTCAAGGTTAAAAAGGGCGAGAGCTTCTGCTTTAAACCGTCAAGCGTTCACTATATTGTCAATACGGGCAAAAGCGAGGCAAAGGTATTATGGGTGGCTACTCCCCCCTCATTTTGACATAGCGGAGGAACTAAATGGAAAGCAATCACTTAATCGAATTGGTAAATGTAACGAAGGAATATTCGGGCGAGAAGGCGCTTGACAATATAAATCTCTATATCCGTAATGGCGAGTTCCTCACGCTTTTAGGTCCTTCCGGGTGCGGAAAGACCACCATGCTTCGCATAATTGCGGGCTTTACTATGCCCACAAACGGAGATGTGTATTTAGACGGTAAGCGCGTAAACGAGGTGCCCCCGTATAAGCGCAGGGTTAATACCGTATTCCAAAAGTACGCGCTTTTTACGCATTTGAATGTTTTTGATAATGTCGCGTTCGGCTTGAAGCTGAAGAAAGTCGGCAAGAAGGAGATTCAACGCCGCGTAGAGAGCATACTTGAGCTTGTAAACCTAAAAGGCTATGAAAGACGTTGGATAGACCAGCTTTCAGGCGGTCAGCAGCAGCGAGTAGCCATTGCCCGCGCGTTGGTCAACGACCCCGAAGTGCTCCTGTTAGACGAGCCTTTAAGCGCGTTGGATAAAAAGCTAAGAAAAGATATGCAGGTTGAATTGAAGCGCATGCAGCAGGCGGTGGGAATTACCTTCGTATATGTTACGCACGACCAAGAAGAAGCCCTTACAATGAGTGATACCGTCGTGGTAATGAACGAGGGCAAAATTCAGCAGATAGGTACCCCGCAGGACATATATAACGAGCCTAAGAATAAGTTCGTGGCGCAGTTCATAGGCGAAAGCAACATAATTGACGGCGTAATGCTTCAAGACTACCTGGTGTCATTCAAGGGAAGCGCGTATCAATGTGTTGATACCGGCTTTGAGCCTAACGAGCCCGTAGATGTAGTAATTCGCCCTGAGGATGTAGATATTGTTCCCTTAGGTTCAGCGCCTTTGACGGGCGTTATAACCGATGTAGTGTTTATGGGCGTGCATTATGCCATAACCGTCAACTGCAATGAGTTTTCGCTAATGGTGCATACGACGGACTATGTTCCCGTAGGCGAGCATGTAAGCGTGCAGATATTGCCCGACGCTATTCATGTAATGAAAAAGCCCAAGACATTAGATGAAAGCGAAGCCATAGAAGCGACACAAGAAATGAAAGCAATCGAAGAAGGAATGGACGCAGAGGAACAATGAAACGCTCAGTTTTTGCAACACCTTATATTGTTTGGATGATTATGTTCATAGTAATCCCCATGCTGTTCATACTTTACAGCGCGTTCATTAAAGATGGGCAATTCACGCTTGAGTATGTAAGGCAGGCTATGGAGTCGCCTAAGTATATGAATGTTCTGCTGCGCTCTATAGTAATTGCGCTTATTTCGACTGCGCTTTGCCTGCTTATCGGCTATCCTGTCGCGTACATTCTTTCCAATATGAAGAAAAGCACAGCGGCAATACTCTCCATGTTCTTCATATTGCCTATGTGGATGAACTTCCTTTTAAGAACATACGCTTGGCAGGTAGTATTAGCCGATAACGGCGTATTGAATATGCTGCTCACTTCTTTGGGCTTTCCTAAGGGAGAGTTTATGTATACGCAGGGCGCTGTGCTGCTTGTTACGGTGTATAACTTTTTACCCTTTATGATACTGCCCATATATACGGTGCTGTCTAAAATAGACCGTTCGCATATAGAAGCTGCGCACGACTTGGGCGCGAACTCAATAAAAACATTCTTTAAGGTAGTGCTGCCATTGTCTGTACCGGGCATTATTTCGGGAATAACAATGGTTTTCATACCCGCAATTACTACATTCGCAATATCAAGGCTCATAGGCGGCAAGAATGTTGCCCTATATGGCGACCTGATAGAAGAAAAGATAGTCTCAAGCGGCAGCTTGGGCTTAGGCTCCGTACTTTCAATAATTTTGCTTGTGCTCGTAATAATATCCATATTCGTAATGCACAGAATGGAAGTAGAGCAGGGCAATGAGGAAGGCGGTACACTATGGTGAAAAGGCTTGCTAACTTCCTTAAACACTCATATTTAGGGCTTGTACTGCTGTTTATGTATGCGCCCATAGCAATATTGATACTGTTCTCGTTCACGGATTCCCGCACTATGAGCAAGTGGCAGGGCTGGTCGCTCGGAGCGTATGAAAAGCTGTTTGCAGACGGTGCGGTCTGGGTAGCTGTAAAGAATTCAGTCAGCATAGCGCTTATTTCTGCGACAGTCGCAACAATTATAGGCACTTTCGCGGCTATTGGCATATACTCTATGAAAAAGCGCAGGCGAATGGTGATTGAGAACATCACTCAGCTTCCCATGGTAAACCCCGACCTTGTAACCGGTATCAGCTTTATGCTGCTTTTTACAGCAATCGGATTTACATCGGGCTATTTGAGAATGCTTATAGCGCATATTACATTCAACCTGCCCTATGTAATATTCTCTGTAATGCCAAGGTTGAGGCAAAGCTCAAACAGGCTGTATGAGGCGGCGCTCGACTTGGGCTGTACTCCCATGAAGGCGCTTACTAAGGTTGTAATACCCGATATTATGCCGGGAATCATATCGGGCTTCATACTTGCGTTCACATTGTCTATAGACGACTTCGTAATAAGCTGGTTTGCCGCAGAGGGAGTGCAGAATATCTCAATTTATGTTTATTCTATAGCTCGCAGGGGAATTCCCTCGCACATAAACGCGTTGTCTGCTTTGATGTTCGTAGTTGTAGCCGCACTTTTGGTTATAGTAAACCTGCGCAGCATAAAGCAGGAGCGTGAAGCGGAGGCGCAGGCAAATAAGCTGAGAAGCAAATAACGGCTCAATGCCTAAGATATACCACTAAAACATGAAAAAATGAAAGGAAACAGGGAGATGAAAAACACAATCAAAAAAGCAATATGTTTAGCTTTACTTGTGTTGTTTGTGCTTGGAAGCTTCTCGCTTTCAGGCTGTAACAGCAAGGAAACACTGTATATTCTAAACTGGGGAGATTACATTGACCCCGATGTAATAGCTAAGTTCGAAGCGGAATACGGCGTAAAGGTCCATTACGACACAATGGCAAACAATGAGGAAATGCTTATAAAGCTTGAATCCTCAACGAATATTTATGATTTGTGCTTTCCGTCAGACTACATTATTGAAAAGCTGATTAAAAGCGACCTTTTGCGCGAAATCAACAAGGACAATATCCCCAACATAAAGAATATTGACGAGCAGTTCTTAGATTTGTCCTTCGACCCCGGCAACAAGTATTCTGTGCCTTATATGTGGGGCACCTTAGGAATACTCTACAATACAACTATGGTAGATGAGCCGGTCGATTCGTGGGGCGTGCTTTTTGATGAAAAATATGAGGGTCAGATATATATGTATGACAGCATGCGCGACTCAATAGGTGTTGCGCTGAAATACTTGGGCTATTCACTTAACACGCGCAACGAAGCAGAGGTAGCTGAAGCCCGCGATCTGCTAATACAGCAAAGGTCAATAGTAAAGGCATACCTTGGCGACACTATTAAAGACGCTATGATAGGCGGCGAGGGCGCTTTGGCAGTAGTATATTCAGGCGACGCGGTATGGTGCGTTGACCCAGAGGAGGGCAACCCTGATTTAGCATATGTAGTTCCCAACGAGGGCAGCAATCTGTGGTTCGACAACGCAATAATACCCAAGACATCAAAGAACCCCGAGCTTGCCGAGAAGTTTATAAACTTCCTGAACGACCCTGAGATAGCAATGCAGAACAGCCAGTACCTAGGCTATTCGACTCCCAATAAGGCAGCATTGGCGCTTATGGACGAGTCATGGCTTGAGAATGAGATCTATAATCCCCCGCAGGAGGTTATCGACAGGTGCGAGATATTCCATGACTTAGGTGAGTTTACAGCGGTGTTCTCAGAAGCGTGGGATGAGATAATATATTAAGAATTAGCGCTCTGTTTGCGAGTTTAGTACTTCAAGCAGAGCGTTTTTGTTAGTATTTATAAAATCTTTCAAAGCATTTTTGAAATCTACCAAAAATACTTGACAAAACATAATAATTTGGAGTATATTTGTGTTATGCACCAACATTACAATTAGTTTAATAGTATTTTCGTATAATAGGCGTGATGTTGTGCAGCAATGCTTATGCAGGGGGAGAAGATATAAAGCATGAAAGGCGCAATCTTGATGGAAGGTGAGCGTTTTTATACCGATATGCGCAGGATGCTTACAGGTGTAAAAAATGTTACCGACTATAATTGGCTGATAACTGACTGTTTATGTTATCCCAAGAATGCAAGAATTGACGCTATGCTTTCAGAGGAATACTGCTTTTTATCCGGTGAAGAACTACTAAAGCTTGTGAAGACGGAGAACTTCCAATGGATATGGGCGGTATTGTCGGCATTCAAGAAGGATATTCCCCTCGAAAAGATACTCACCTTCGCACTTCCGTATGCAGATGGGTATGACGGTTTTTGGGAAGATAGAATTACAATTCAGCATCCTATGGCTGAAATAGAATTAGTCGCATACGACAGCTCATTGTTCTTAATGATTGCAAGAAATTATCATTTAGTGAAGCATTTTATGAAAACATTCCCTTTGGCAAGGGATTTGAAGCAATATAATTTAGAAAACTTCTATTGATATAAAAAAACGGCTCTGCGCCGCTTTTTTATTTTTGGAGCTATATGCTCTTTTTTATTTGGATAGAATACCGCTTACAAAAAAACGGGGAGCATATCCCCGTTAATTATTTAGTATTTTGATTTACGGTGTAACGCTGAAATAGTCAGTCAGGTTCTCGGGCGCCTGTGCGTTTTTGCGCTCATAGTAGTAGGTGATAATATCCTCAATAGCCGATGAGCTTGACGAGCCGGAATATCCATGCGGCACGCAAACAACTATTGCGATTTCGGGCTTTTCACGCGGGGTGTATGTTATGAACCACGATGTATTATGAATATCTATCTGCTCTGTCGCGCCAATTTGCGCCGTACCTGTCTTTCCGCTGATGAGCGAAGCGTAACCGGCATCAACAAACTCCTTTGTCCATGAGCTTGCCGCAGTACCTCTGTCCTCCGGCGAAACAACGCCCTTCATACCCTCGCGCACTGCCTCCCAATACTCCATAGGCGCGTCAATGCGGTTTAATAGCTTTGGTTCATTCTTGAATATTGTGTTGCCCGAAGCGTCTAATACGCTGTCAACTATATGAACATCATATACATTTCCGCCATTTGCTATTGTCGCCAAGCAGCGTGCCATAGCTACGGGAGTGATAAGCGTTGAGCCCTGCCCTATGCCTGTTCTTATTGTTTGTGAATCCTTCCATTTAAGCTCAACCAAGTCGGAAAGAATTTCGGTTACCCATGTCTGCTTTATAATTGATTCGGGAATTCCCAAGTACTGATTTAGTATTTCGCGCACTTTGGGACCCTTGCCCGAAACATCGCCGTCTTGCAGCTGCATAAGCCGTATAGCCGCTTCCTTTATTTCTTCTGATTCAGCGTTCAAGGTGGTGCCTGCCGAATATGATTTAACATATCTTTCAAGGCTTGCGCGCAGCTTGTTATATACGAATCGGGGCATTGAGGTCTGCTGCTGTTCAAGCGGAAGCATATTGTCATACCAAACCTTTTGACCGCCTATAATGCCCACAGCCTCGCCGGTTACTTCAATTCCAGTCGCCGTGGTAAGCCCAAACATGCCTGCCCATTCGTTCAGCTTGTCAATGCCTAATCTGTTAGCGACTTCAAAGAAATAGTAGTTGCACGAATTCTTTATAGCGTCAACTATTGTCTGATTTGCGTGTCTGTGCGGGTCGGATACCCAGCAGCTTGGCGCATTCGAAGTAATCGGGTTGCCCTCTGCGTCATAAAGGTAGTAGGGGGATTTGTCGTCTATTGTTTCGTCAAGCGTTATTTTGCCCTCCATAAGCCCTGCTAAGCCCGTTACAATCTTAAATATTGAACCCGGAGCCAGCCTTGCCGAAACTGCCTTGTTTCGCATAGGCGTTGTTTTTTGTGCGTATTCGCTTGTCATCAAAAGCTCCGCCTGCTCCTTTGTAAGCCCTTTTATGAACCAGTTCGGGTCAAATGAAGGATATGACGACATTGCCAGCACATTGCCCGTATTCACATCAAGCACAACTATAGCACCCGTTTCCGCCAGCTGAATATCCTTATATACTTCTTCGCCGTCAACTATATGGGTGTACTTGCCGTCCTCATTTTCTTCTATGATTTTGCGCTCTTTCTCGTTGATTTTCCAAATAAGCTCCTCCAATGCCTCATCGACCTTTTTCTGCAAGGGCAGGTCTATTGTAAGCATTACATCATTGCCGTTTTTAGCAGGAGTTACGGATACGAGAGCAATTTCGCTGCCATTTCGGTTTACCTTTATTACGCGTGCGCCATGCCTGTCCTTCGATGCGCCTGTTAGATATTCTTCAAAGGTGTATTCAACGCCGGAAACGCCAACAAAGTCATTGTACGAATATCCCTTTTCATTCACCATTTCTTCCGTTGCCGAACGCTGTAAATAGCCTATAATATGCGCTGCGGTTTCGCCATGGGGATATACGCGTATTGTGCTTTCCGTAACGCTTATGCCCAACAGCTCCTCCGAACGCATTTCAAGCTGGGATACGACTTCAACGCTCACATTGTATGCAATAGTGATAGGCTCATACGCTCTGTAATTGTTCAGGTTAGCTTCTTGGCGTATCGATATTATCTTCACAGCCTCAGAGAAGGGCATTTCAGGCGGTATGTACCAGCTCTTGCACATATCCAAGTACGCGCTTTCAGCAGGCTTCCACTTGCTTTTGTCGTTTACTATTTCTTCGGTTACATAAAAGCCCATAGCCGAACAAAAGTTGTAATAGCGCTTCTTCTGAACCTCCTCGTCCTCTACGCCCCAATCGTAGTACAGCTCGCCTTCGTCGTTCATCTGTATATACGAAGTGTTTATGGTGGTGCCGCCGCCTGCTTCAATAATCTTAATCGCCTTGATCAGCGACTCAGTGTATTTCGCGCTGTAATACTCTGTGCGGTTGTCGGGGTCTCTCTGAAATTGCACATTGTAGCAGGTTTCGTCGTAAGCCAATACTATGCCGTTGCGGTCTAATATTCTTCCGCGTGTGCCTTTTAATATAGTAGTTCTTGTAGAACGGTTTTCTGCAACATCCTCATACACCTTGCCCTCAGCTAAGGTAAGGCTTCCAAGCTTAAATATAAGCGCTCCCATCATGCACAAGCACAATACTGATGCTACTATAAATCGTGGCAATAATCTTTTCATCGTTTCACCTCTTTGCCTTTTTCTCTTCTTCTCTTTTCCCTACACTATGCTGCTTTGCTTATCGTAAATGTACTTGCCATATGTCTTTAACAGGGGCTTTATTACAAAGTAAACAGGAATACAGAACACCCCCGTAAGCAAGGCGCAGGGCAGTATATACACAATCAGCATTAAGAAATAGTTGAAATGCGCCCCGTAAAGCGCGGTTATTATGGCTAATATGTTGTGCTTAATAAAGCATAAGACCGCAGCGGCTATGCTTGGAAGTATTACATTATCCGCATAGAACTTTCTGAAAAAGAAGCCCGCCGCCATTCCGCAAATCATATAAACACTCGCGTTTATGCCTATGCTGTCGAAATACAGTATGTCGTATAAAAAGCCTACTCCAAGCCCTATCAGCCCGGCGCGCATGCTTCCTATCGAAAAGCCAATCACTACGAGCAATGCCAGCATCATATCAGGGCGAATATCCGCTAAATTGTATTTAGCAAATATCGCATTATCTATGAACTTGCATATTATAATTGCTATGGCTATTGTAATGCCTGCTCTGTAGCGCATCAGTCTCCGCCTCCGACAATTATAATAACATCCTCAATATGCGCGAAATCAACCGCAGGGGTGATTATCGCGTTCGCTTCATTCGTACCCATGCCCGATACGCGCATAACCTCGGAAACAGTTCCAATAACTAAGCCCTTGGGAATCTTTTCGCTGCCCAAGCCGTTGGTTATTATCTTATCGCCGGGAATAAGGTCGCTGCCGGAGGGCAAAAAGTACAGCTCTACCATGTTTCCGTCTTTGCCCGAAGCCAGCACGCCGCGCACAAAGCCATTGTCGCGCGTACGCTCAACAAGCACGCCTACGCTTGCCTGCGGGTCAATTATTCCGCGCACCTTGCACCATGTCGCGCCTACCTCAGACACAATACCCACCAAGCCTTGATTATTAACGACCGGGTCGCCCACGGATACGCCATGCTCTCTGCCGGCATTAAGCGTAAAGGTATCGAACCACACGTTCCCCGAATTAGCTATAACCCTTGCGGTAACATATTCGTCGTTTATGGTTTCTTCAGCATATGAAAGCAGCTCTTTTAGTCTTTCATTCTCTTTTTTCAATTCGTTAAGCTGTGCTACCTCAACCTCAAGTGTAGCTATTCTTGCTTTCAGCTGCTCGTTCTCCCTGTCTAAATCGGTAGTGTTGAACAGCTCTGAAAAGAACTTGACTATACCCGAAGAAACCGACGAAGCAAATGACTGCACAGGCGAAAATATCGCCCCTGCCGCGCTCTCAATCCAAGAAACAGTCCTGTCTCCCGATGTAATCAGTACAAGTACTATAAGCACAACAAGGGAAATTATTGTTATTATTAAAGGCTTGTTCTTAATATTTCTATCCTTCTTCAAGGCCGTTATTCCTTTCAAAAAGTTTTGAATTACACTATAACCCAAGCTATTATATCATAATTATATATTGATTCAAGCGCGAACGCATCTAATGATGTTAGGAAATCATTTTGAATAATGCTTGTTTTGTAGTATAATCCTATTTGCACTAAAAATTTGAAGGATGAATTATGACGAGAAAGCTGTCTGATTATTATTTCGACTTGCCAAAGGAGCTGATTGCCCAATCCCCTGCGCCTGACAGAAGCTCATCACGCTTATTGGTTTACGATAAATACGATAAAAGCATAAAAGACGAACACTTTTACGATATAGTCAAGTATCTAAGAAAGGGCGATTGCTTAGTTCGCAACAACACAAAGGTTATCCCTGCAAGGCTATACGGAATGCGCGAGGATACAGGCGGCACAATGGAGTTTTTGCTGCTGAAAAGACTTGACGCCCATACCTTCGAAGCGCTTGTAAGGCCGGCAAAGCGCGCAAAAAAAGGAATAATCTATAAGGTAAGCGACGAGCTGAACATAGAGATTATTGACACCACTGAAGCCGACGGCGGCCGCATATTGCGCCTGTATTACGACGGAATATTAGAAGAAATATTAGATAGAGTAGGCAATATGCCTCTCCCTCCGTACATAACAAAGCCGTTAGAGGACAAGAACCGCTATCAGACAGTATATGCAAAAATAGATGGCTCAGCCGCAGCCCCCACAGCAGGTATGCACTTTACACAAGAGCTTTTGAAGCAAATAGAGGATATGGGAGTAATAATAGTTGATGTACTGCTCCATGTAGGCTTAGGCACCTTTCGTCCCGTATCAGTTGAGAATATTGACGAGCACAAAATGCACTCAGAATATTATGCGGTTTCACAGGAAGCAGCGGACAAGATAAACGCGGCGCGTCAGGCGGGCGGCAGGATAATCGCGGTAGGCACTACAAGCGTAAGAACATTGGAAAGCGTAGCGGACGAGCAGGGTGTCATACACCCAAAAAGCGGCGAAACGAATATTTTTATAACCCCGGGCTATAAGTTCAAAGCCGTCGATATGCTTATAACGAACTTCCATTTGCCCGAATCAACGCTGCTTATGCTTGTTTCCGCATTCAGCTCAAGAGAAGAGATTTTGCGTGTTTACGAGCACGCTATAAAGGAGAGATACAGATTTTTCAGCTTCGGCGACGCGATGCTGATACTAAGCAGTAAGCAGGAAGGCAGATTAAAAGAAGAATGAGCATAAAGCCCTTTATTGCGGGGCTTTCGGCGTTTATTACATAATGAACCTAAACGAATAAGCGTGAACGGAGGACCGGTAAGATAATAGCTTAATTGGTATAATGGCAAAGTGAAGTGATATGCGGTTAATGCGCAAAAAAGTAAGCCCGCCCTTGTGGCGGGCAGTATTATATTCAGCGTTGCTCTTTAATTTTATGAAGCATTATACAGTTTTGCTGCTATAGAGCAGCATATAGCCTGCTGCCCTTCATTGCTAAGCTACAGGCTCAATTTCATTATCTCGCTTTATTGTCAATCACAAATTGCTTTCCTTCCCAGTTGCGGAACACCGCTTTTTCAGCTCCAATATACATCAGGTAGTTTGGCAGAATTGGAGTTTTCCCAAGCCCTCCCGGTCCATTGACAACATATGTAGGAATAGCCATGCCGGAAGTGCGCCCTCTCAGCGATTCCATTATCTCCAAGCCTTCTTCTATTCGCACCCAGAAATGTGATGTTCCCTTAACTGTCTTCGGATGAAAAATATAATACGGCTTTACACGAATTCTAAGAAGGCTTTGGTTTAATTTTCTTACAATGTACGGGTCATTGTTGACTCCGTTTAGCAATACCATCTGATTACCGACAGGAATGCCCGCATTAGCCAGCCGCTTGCAGGCTTCTTTTGATTCCTTCGTAATTTCACGCGGACTGTTGAAGTGCGTGTTTACATAAACCGGGTGGTATTTTTTAAGTATGCTTACAAGATTTTCAGTGATGCGCTGTGGGAGGGTTACTGGAGTTCGCGTGCCGAATCTGATTATTTCTACATGGTCAATTTTTCTTAGAGAGCTGAGCAGCCTTTCTATTATGCTGTCGCTTAGCATAAAGGCGTCCCCTCCCGTGATAAGCACATCACGAATTTCCTTGTTTTCCTTTACATAATCTATCGCGGCTTTAATCTGATTCCAAGACATGTTTTTGTCCGATTCTCCGATTAGGCGTCTTCTCTGACAAAAACGGCAGTACATACCGCATACATTTGTTACCTTTATAATTAGTCTATCAGGGTATCGTCTTGTTACTAAGTCAATAGGACTCCAGCCTTCCTCGTCCATCGGGTCTAAATCTCCGTCGGGATTGAGTTCCTCCGGCGACGGCACTGCTTGTCGGCGTATTGGGCATTCAGAATCATCAGGCGAAATAAGTGAAAGGTAATACGGAGATATTGCATAGCGATAGGTCTTGCCGACTTCATTGATGTACGCTGCCTGCTCAGGTGAAAGCCCTATTAAGTCCGCAAAATCGTCTATACATATAAAACGATTAGCAAGCTGCCATTTGTAGTCGTTCCACTGCTCGTCAGTAGCTCCTAACCTCTCCATTATCCTTTTCTTTTGAATACTTATCCGTTCTTCATCTTCTATGCCGGTAAGTATGTTATCTTTGCGCTGCATATAGTCAGCTATTGAAGCTTTAAGCTTAGTAAATCTGTTCGATTGTGTTTTTGCTGTCATATCATACATTAAGCATATTACCTCCTTTACAGTCTATGATAAATTATGTCATGCGCCTAATCAGATAATCTGATGCTGAAAGATTTTATAAATTTTATAAAATCTTCATATATTGCAGTTCAAAACAAGAACTAATAATACAATTTATATTATATTATCATATCTCTGTCAACTCGTCAAATCGTGGAAACAGACTGATGGCGCAGAGGTGATATCGGGCTGTTTGTTATGAGCAGCCGCTGAAAATCTCATATAATAAGCAAATCCCCCTTACTGTCAGGAGGATTGCACATTTGTTAGTCTTATTCTATACAGCCTTCACCCTATCAGCATTGAATACTCGCCCTCATACATACTATCCCTTTTGCCCCTGAGTATTTCCAAAATAGTCAATGCGCCGTTTGCTACACATTCAAGCGGCTTTTCGGCTATCTTTACTTCAATGCCTGTTGCTTTATGTATAGCTTCTGATAATCCGTACAGATTTGCTCCGCCGCCTGTAAGCATAATGCCGGTTTTCATAATATCGCTTGCAAGCTCGGGCGGCGTGCTGCTAAGCACATCGCATAGCATGTCCACTATTTTACCCTTTGCGTTTTCAAGCGCAGGCGCAATGCTGCCTATTTCAATATCAATATAGCGCGGCAATGAGGTTTCCACACCAAGTCCGCAAACCTTTATTTTCCTTTTCAAGTCCTTTGCTTTGCCAAGCTCTATTTTTAAGCACTCGGCAGTTTTCAGCCCTATGCTGACATTGTGCATTTTGCGCACATAATTCGATATGTCCTCATCAATTGCATTTCCGCCAACGCGAATAGAGCCTTGCGCCGCTATTCCTCCCAGCGCAATCACAGCCGCGTCTGTTGTGCCTCCGCCAATATCTACTACCATTGAGCCTATCGCTTCCCTAAACTGCATATTTGCGCCTATGCACGCCGCCATTATTTCTTCGGCTATATACACGTCCTGCGCGCCCGCGTGTCTTGCGGCTTCGTGCAGCGCGTGGCGCTCAACCTCGGTTATGCAGTTAGGAACGCACAACAGCACCTTTGGTCCAAACAATACCGAACGCAGCTTGCACTTTTGCATAGCCTTGCTCATAAATTCGCGAATCATGTACTCGGAAAGCAGGTAGTCGGCAATAACTCCGCGCGAAAAGGGGAATTTCAGCTTAACTCCGCTTGGAGTTTTTCCGCACATATCAACAGCTTCGTTCCCAACAGCCAACACATCTCTTTCGTCAGAGCCCGAAACTGCCGCCGCGGTTGCTTCGTTAAGCACTATTCCAAACCCCGAAACCGCGACAAGCGAGTTCACTGTTCCTAAGTCAATAGCCATAAGTATAGGCGATAATCCAAGCAGCTTGTTTATCATGTGTCCTCCATATAGGTTGTCCTACTTGTTGTAATAATTAACGCTATATGATATGCTTTGACGGTGAATAATAGAACCATAGCCTACAAAACTTGTGGAAAATAGAGGTAATTCGATGAAAAAATCGATGCAGAAGCAGGAGATTATATTAGCCTCCGCCTCAGCGCGCAGAAGGGACTTATTGCAGCTGATGGGCTTAGAGTTCACCTGCATTCCGAGTCAGGCTGATGAGCATATTACAGCCGCTGCTCCTGATGAATATGTAAAGCTGTTAGCGCAAAGAAAAGCGCGCGATATAGCGGCAACGCACAATAACGCCTGCGTAATAGGTTCGGATACAATAGTGGTGCTGAATGATGAAATCATAGGCAAGCCGATAGATGAAACGGACGCTAAGCGGATATTAAGAAAGCTAAGCGGCAACACGCATACTGTTTATACGGGCGTATGTATAATTGCGAATGGCAGAGAAATAGTTGATGTTGACAGCACCGATGTAACATTCAGAGAACTTACAGATATGGAAATTGAACGCTACATAGCTTCGGGCGACCTGTTTGACAAGGCGGGCGCATACGGTATTCAAGGCGAATTCTGCGTGCATATTACGCATATGAAGGGCAATTTCTTCACAGTAATCGGCTTGCCCGTGCATAAGGTGTACGAAATGCTAATCGAGCTAAATGTGATTGATAATTCATAAGTTGCGGCAATGCGTATATAGATGATATAATATTCAAGCTAATTTATAATACGGAGGTATATATGGCAGGACATTCTAAATGGGCGAATATTAAAAATAAAAAAGCCAAGACGGACGCTCAAAAAGGTAAAATATTCACAAAATTAGGCAGAGAAATCGCTATAGCTGTAAAAGAGGGAGGCTCCGACCCCGCTAACAACGCGAAGCTGCGTGATGTTATAGCAAAGGCAAAAGCCAGCAATATGCCCAACGATAACATAATGCGTTCCATTAAGAAGGCGGCAGGCGAGCTTGGTTCAGTCAATTATGAGGAAATCGCATACGAGGGTTATGGCCCGGGCGGAATCGCGGTAATTGTTGATGTCGTAACGGATAACAGAAACAGGTCTGCTTCTGAAATACGCCACATATTTGATAAAAGCGGCGGAAGTATGGGCTCAAATGGCTGTGTGGCATGGAAGTTCGATAAAAAGGGCGTAATTGTAATAGAAAAGACAGACAAGATAGACGCAGACGAGCTGATGATGCAGGCGGCAGACGCGGGCTGTGAGGACTTTGTTGAGGAAGACGATGTATTTGAGATTGTAACCTCGCCGGCTGATTTTTCAAAGGTCCGCGAATATTTAGAAAATGCGAATTACGAGTTTTTGTCGGCTGAAATCGCTATGGTTCCCAACGATACAGTCGATTTGACCGGCGATGCAGAGCTTGCAGAGAAAATAGAGCGTATGTTAGAGCGTTTCGATGATAATGACGATGTTCAGAATGTTTATCACAACGCAATACTGCCCGACGAAGAATAAAATTAATTATATAAATGTAAAGGAGTAGGAAACATGTTACTTTTCATTATCGCGATTGTGCTGTCAATCATAGTCTTTATTTGGGCCGGCTTTAGCAGCAGGGGCTTCAGCTTCAATCTAAAGCAGTTATTAGCAATATTGCCCTTGCTTCTCATTCTTTTCGCGGCAGTGGCCATTGTACCGCCAAACTCCGTAGGAATACAGTACAGCCCGTTCAGCGGTGTTAAAGAGAGCACGCTTTCTGAGGGCTGGCACTTCAAGGGCATATTTGACAAGGTGTATATCATAAGCACTGAGGTTCAAACGCGCGTACTCTCGGGAATTACAGGACAAACGGAAGACGCGCAGTACTTGGAAATGGTCATAGACATTAAGTATCGCGTAAATAGGGAAAAGGCGTTTGAGGTTTTCAGACTTTACAGAACGCTTGAAAATGTTTCGAACAACCTCATCGAGCCCGTTGTTCAGCGCAGCATCGAAACCATAACCACGCAGTATAATGTTATAGAGATATTGGGCGAAAAGCGCAACGCCGTATATCAGGGCATTGAGAAGGACTTGTCTGAGAGGCTTTCAAAGAACGGTATTGACTTCATATCAATCAACTTCATGGATACAGACGCGGGCGAAGCTATTGAGGTAGCTATTCAGAATGAAGCGGTAGCGAAAAAAGAAGTCGAAACCGCCAAGCAGAAGTTGGAGAAAGCGCAAATTGAATCTAAGGAGAAGATAGTTCAAGCCGAAGCCGAGCGCGACGCTGCGAAAATCAGAGCCGAAATGCTGCTTATTGAGGCTCAGGCGCAAGCCGAAGCCAACGAGATATTGGCGCAATCCCTAACCCCCGAGCTGTTAAAGAAAATGGAGATGGACGCAAGAATGAAGTGGGGTTGGATAACCGTATATACAGGCGAAGCGATTGTTAACATTCCGCAAGGCACCGAGTGAGGTACTGCGCTGGCGAATAAAGATGGCGGCAATGCCGCCATTTTTTTCAGTGCGAAGCACTGTCTTTATTCACGCGAAGCGTGTCAACTCCACACTCCAAGCTCTACACTATATTTGCGGCATTCGCCCTCTCTGTGCTATAATCTCTGCAAACTCAGAAGAAGCATACGGAGGAAACGACTATAAAACACGTATTAGGCTGCATAAGGCGCGCTGACGAGCGCTACAACATGATAAAAGACGGCGATTCTATATGTATCGGCGTTTCAGGGGGCAAGGACAGCCTTCTCTTGATGTACGGCTTAAAGCTGTACCAGCGTTTTTGTAAAAAAGACTACAAGCTGAAAGCGGTAATGCTTGATTTAGGCTTGGTAGAACAGAATATAGACTCTATATACGAGTACGCCAAGCGCATAGATGTTGATTTCGAATGTGTAAAAACCGATATTGGCGATGTTGTTTTCAATATCAGGAAAGAGAAAAGCCCCTGCGCCCTCTGCGCAAAATTAAGAAGAGGTGCGTTGAACAACATAGCAAACGATTTGGGCTGCAATCTTGTGGCATTGGGGCATAACAGGGAGGATGTAATAGAAACATTCTTTTTAAGCCTTTTATATGAAAGCAGGCTAAGCACATTCGGCCCTGTTACATATTTAAGCAGGAAAGAGGTTACGATTATTCGCCCGCTTGTTTTCCTGCCCGAAAAGTATGCGTTAGGAATAGCAAGAAAGCTTGAACTGCCCGTGAAGCCTTCAAACTGCCCCGTAGCAGGCAAAACAAAGCGCGAGGATATGAAGGGGCTGATAAAGCACCTGTGCAGCAATTTTGTGCCCGACGCCGATTCGCGCATTATGAACGCAATTGCCGATACGCACAAGTACAATATGTGGGATAGATTGAGATTGCCGCCATGTGAGGTTGAGGAGCAATGAAGGAGAAGGTCGCTGTCTCCGCCTGCCTTTGCGGAATGCCATGCAGGTATAACGGAGAAAAGCTTGAGCCTGTATTCAACTTCTTAGATGATGAGGTAATCCCCATATGCCCCGAATTGATGGGCGGAATGTTCACTCCACGCCTGCCCGGCGAAATAGTGGGCGGCACAGGCGAAGATGTGCTTGACGGCAAAGCCCGCGTAATAAACTCAGAGGGCGAGGATGTTACAGAGTTTTTTATAAAGGGCGCGTACAGGACATTGGAGCTGTTGAAGAAATACGATGTGAAAGTGGCGTACTTAAAAAGCAGAAGCCCCTCATGCGGAATAGGTCATATATACGACGGTACATTTCGCAGCGTATTGGTGCAGGGCGACGGCGTTACGACAGCGCTGTTAAAGCGCAACGGCATAACAGTCCGTAAAGGCGATTTATAGGAGGTAGTATGGAAAACTACACAGTATTGGTAATAGATGACGACAAGAACATATTGAAGATATTAGAGCTTTACCTGAAAAAAGAAGGCTTCAATGTAGCCACCTGTGAGAACGGAATGCTGGCAAAGGAGAAGTTCTTAGAGGTTCAGCCCGCGCTTGTGGTGCTTGATGTTATGCTTCCGGGAAAGGACGGCTTTCAGGTATTAGCCGATATTCGCGGTATTAGCGATGTTCCCGTAATCATGCTCACCGCAAAGGGCTCAACGCAGGACAGAGTAATGGGCTTAGACTGCGGCGCAGACGATTATTTAGCAAAGCCCTTCGACGCAAAGGAGCTGTTGGCACGCATAAAGGCGGTGCTTAGGAGAACAGCTTCCGTGCAGGATTCGGGCGAGGTTAAGACAGCGCTTAGCTTTCATGGCTTGCAGGTGTCTATAGAGTATTATTCCGTTACAATCAACGGCGAAAAGGTCGAAATGACACCCAAGGAGATTGAGCTTCTACACTACTTGGCTTCGCATGAGCGCAAGGTTTTCACAAGAGAGCAGCTTTTAGAAGCGGTATGGGGCTTTGAATACTATGGCGATACGCGCACAGTCGATGTTCATGTAAAGCGCATAAGGGAGAAGTTAGGTGCGGAATATGCAAGCCTTATATGCACAGTCTGGGGAGTAGGGTATAAGTTCGATTCTGAAATGTTCGGCAAAAAGGAAGAGTAGCGGTTAATGTTTAAGACCTTGTTCTCAAAAATGCTTACCACCTACTTGGCGGTAATTCTCAGCTTGCTTCTGCTGTTGGGAATAACCGTTACAAGCGCATCTGTAAGGCAGTATAAGTTAGAAAGAGAACAAGAGCTTTTCAGGGAAGGCGAAAAGATACACGAGTCCGTTATCACAAAGTATATTGATGAAGAAAAGCGTGCGGTATCATTGGAGGAGCTATTATCAATAGCAAGAAAGTATGACGGAATGATTCAGCTAAGGTTTGAGGACGAGAAGTTCGGCAAGGTATCCGTTACAGCATCCTCCGCAAATGAAAAATGGTTTCTTCTCACCGACTACTATGTTAACATAAGCAAGTACATTTCCGATATAGCTGACAATCAGCAAGGCATCATAATATCCAACGGCTTTTCAAAGCTAACCGATATGCCCACAATAACATTGGTCAGAAACGCAGTATTGCGCGATAAAACGATAGGCACAATATTCTTCACAGTAGATATAAGCAACACCTATGAATCAATCAACAATATGGTTGTTGATGTAATACTTTTCTCTATGCTTGCTATTGTGCTTGCGATTTTAGCTGTGCTCTATATTACAGAAAGAATCACACGCCCCATAATTCAGATGACAAAAACGGTGAGGCAGTTCTCAAAGGGCAATTATGACGCGCGCATAAGCTATAAAGGCGATGATGAGGTAGGCGAGCTTGCGTTCAGCTTCAACAAGATGGCAGACGAGGTGAACACATTGGAAACAGCAAGGCGTAGCTTCGTGGCGAATGTTTCGCACGAGCTGCGTTCGCCGTTAACATCTATGCGCGGCTTCTTAGTAGCAATGCAGGACGGTACAATTCCTCCTGAGGACTATCAGAAGTACTTGAAAATAGTAATAGCCGAAAACAACCGCATGATTTCAATGGTAAACGACCTATTGGATATGGCGCGCATAGAATCAGGCGATGTAAAACCAAACTTCTCAATATTCGATATAGCCGAAACTATAAGAACAACTATAATTACATTCGAAGCACGCATATTGGAGAAAAAGCTTGATGTAAGCGTAGAGCTTGGCGACGAACCGGTATTCGTAGAGGCAGACAGGTCGCAGATAATTCAAGTATTGCGCAATCTCATAGATAACGCAATAAAGTTTACTCCCGTAGGCGGCAGGCTATACTTATCGTTGTCAACTGAAAGGAATATTGCTTGGGTAACGGTGAAGGACTCCGGCAGAGGCATAAGCGAAGAGGATATACCCCATGTTTTTGAAAGGTTTTATAAGGCCGAAAAAGCCCATACGCCCGACAGCAATTCGGGCACAGGCTTAGGCCTTGCTATTGCTAAGCGAATAATTGACGCGCACGGGCAAACCATAACAGTAAAAAATGAGGGCGGCTCGTGCTTTATGTTCTCATTGAAACGCGTCGCCCGAAGCAGACCTGTCAGGCCTGTTCTTCGCACAAATCACACAAAATAGCTATTGCGCAGGCTTCTGCACCCCGTTCACATCTATTATCGTATTCCCCTCTAACAATAGCTCCGATATTGTTACGAACTCATACCCTCTTGAAAGTGCTTCCTCAATCAATGGCGGCAGGTATTCCTCAATCTTGTATCCGTTGTTGTGGCACAGTATTATAGAGCCGCTTTCCAGCTTAGGCAGTACAGTGTTTAGAATAGTCTGAGTGCTGCGCTCCGGCTTCCAGTCTATTGTGTCTATATTCCATTGCACAACCTCATAGCCCATGCCGCGAACAGTCTTAATTACATTGTCGTTGTATTCGCCGTAGGGTGCGCGGAAGGTTTTTGCACGCTTGCCTATAATGCCTTCTAACAGGTCGTCAAATGTTTTTAACTCCTTTTGGATCTGTGAGGAGGAAAGCTGGTTCATATGCGGGTGTGTCGCGCTGTGATTGCCAAGCTCATGTCCTGCCGCATCGATGGCCTTTACCTTGTCGGGATATTTCTTCGCCCAGAATCCGCATAAATAAAAGGTTGCCTTTATGTTGTACTTATCTAATGTTTCCAATATAAAGTCGGTTTTATCGTCGTCCCATGCGGCGTCTATAGTGAGTGCTATTTTCTTGTCGTCGCGCGCAACGCTGTAAACGGGAAGCTCCCTCTTATTCGCTGTTGATACCTCAAGCTCGTATGCTTCAACAATAATGTTTGTAGAAACAGTCTGGCTCGCTTTCTTTTCCATTGTTATAAGTGTGATTATAAGTGCAATCAGTATCAGAATAATCAATGCGCTGATTATCAAATTCTTCTTGCTTATTAGGATTATTCGCATATATACTCCCCTTTCATGCTGCGACAGTATTACATAAAATCAATATGCTGTTCTTTCTTTAATATTCCAATATGCATAGCCTTGTTTGCCTTTTTAATGCCCATTATGGTAAAATATTATTATGGAGATTTTAGGTACTGTTGAAGGCATTATTTACAGAAACGAACAAAACGGTTACTCTGTCATAGAATTCTGCGAAGATGATACTGAAGTCTGTCTAATAGCTGTGGGCAATCTCTGCATTGCCGATGTTGGCGAGCGCTTGTTGCTCATAGGCGACTGGGTAGAGCATAAGCAGTACGGCAGGCAGTTTAAGGTTGAAACCGCTACAGTACTGCCTAAGTCTGACCTAAAATCTATTGAAAAGTATTTAGCTGGCGGCACTATAAAGGGCATTGGTGAGTTCACAGCCAAGGAGCTTGTAAAAAGGTTCGGGCTTGACACATTCAGAGTCATTGAGGAGGAGCCTGAAAGGCTTACTGAGGTAGTAGGCATAGGTAAAATTAAGGCCGCTATGATTCATGATTCATTCGTGCAGCAGGCGGCACTGCGCGATGTAATGCTTGCATTGCAGGAGTTCGACATAACCATAAATCAGTCGTTGAAAATTTACAGCATATATGGCCCTAATTGCGTAAATGTAATAAAAACGAATCCGTATAAGCTGATAGAAGATGTTGAGAACATAGGCTTCATAACAGCCGATAAAATAGCCAAAAGCGCAGGCATAGAGCACGAGAGCGAGTTTCGAATTCAAGCAGGTATCAGGTATATGTTAGAGCTGGCAAGCCAAGAGGGGCATACCTACCTGCCCAAGCATTTGCTTATTGAAGCTACGGTTAAAAAGCTCAATATATCAGAAGAAAAAATCAACCGCGCAATAGACAAGCTCATTATTGAGGGCAAGCTCTCTACATTGACCATAGAGGGCGAGCAGGCGGTATTCTTACCCAAAATGCGCTATTATGAAAGCGATTTAGCTAAGAGGCTTTTGCAGATTAGCAGGTCGCGCGTGAGGCGTGTTGACTTTAATACTGAATCTGAAATACAACGCTTAGAAGCCACGCTCGGCATTGAGTTAGCCCCGTTGCAGAAGCAAGCCATTGAAGCTATTTTAACTCAGAGCGCTGCTGTTATCACTGGCGGTCCGGGTACGGGCAAAACAACGATTCTCAAGCTTGCTATCAAAATAATGGAGAGATACGGGCTAACCTATGAGCTTGCGGCGCCTACGGGCAGGGCGGCAAAGCGCATGAGCGCAGCAACAGGTGTAAACGCCCGCACAATACATAGGCTGTTGGAGTATAACTTTCACGAAAACGGCTTTATGCGCAATCAGGACTTCCCATTAGAAGCCGACATAGTGATTATAGACGAAATGAGCATGGTTGACTGTATGCTCATGGACTCGCTGTTAAAGGCAATATCGGGCAACACAAGGCTTATAATGGTTGGCGATGCCGACCAGCTGCCCTCAGTGGGTGCAGGCAATGTGCTTCAAGATATTATTAACTCAAACATAATTACCTGTATCCGCCTGAAAGATATTTACAGGCAGGCGGGCAGAAGCATGATAGTTACAAACGCTCACAGAATAAACAATGGTCAGCCGCCCATTATGAATTCGAATGAGGAAGATTTTAAGTTCGACAACATAATAAATCAAGAGGATTGTCTGAAGCGCATAGTTCAAATATGCGTACAGAAAAGAGATGAGAATGTTGACTGTCAAGTATTAGCCCCTATGAAAAAGGGCGTGCTTGGCGTGCAGAACATAAACGCCTGCCTGCAAAAAGCGCTAAATCCGCCGTCGCAGGATAAGAAAGAATGTGTTTTCGGAAACAGCCTGTATAGAGAAGGCGACAAGGTAATGCAGATTAAGAACAACTATTCTTTAGAGTGGCAAAAGACGGTGGAATTCGGCGTTATTGAAAAGGGTGCAGGCGTATTCAATGGCGATATTGGCACAATAACCAATATTGATTCAAAGCATCAGCGCATGGAAATCACATTCGACGACGGCGCAGTAGCCGAGTATGACTTTTCGCAGTTAGAAGAGGTTGAGCTTGCCTACTGCATTTCAATACATAAGAGCCAGGGCAGCGAGTTCGATATGGTGCTGATACCCATATTGGGTGGCCCGCCTATGTTTATGACGCGCAACCTTTTATACACAGCCGTAACGCGTGCTAAGAAGCAGGTCTATATATTGGGCAGCCGCAATCATGTAAACTATATGGCGGCAAACAACAACCAAAGGCGACGCTATACCGCATTGAAGCACCTGCTTACAACCTATGAATCGGTAATAAGATGATGAACGCTGCATTTCAACGCATACTTGATTTGCTTTTCCCTAAAAACTATGTTTGCTTAATGTGCAATCGTGAGGCATACGCGCCAAGCAATCAGCTTTGCGATATTTGCAGAAGCAGACTGCATGGCAGCAGCGGGTATAATAGCATAGAAATTCCGCAGATAGACGGCTTCAAATGGACATTTCTTTTCGACAGCACAACTCAGGGCTGCATACACAGGCTTAAATACGGCAACTGCAAGTATTTAGGCGAATTCTTGGCGCAGTTCATAGAAATTCCTGAGGATTGGCAAATAGATTATATTATACCTGTTCCCCTCCACAAAAAACGCTTGAAAAAGCGCGGCTACAATCAAGCTGAGCTGATAGCAAACGCTTTGGGCAAAAGGCTAAATATAGAGGTCAGAGCGGACATATTATTGAGAGTTATTGATACAAAAACACAGACATCACGTACGCGCACCGAGCGCAGTCAAGCGTTAAAAGGCGCATTTAATGTTGCAGGAAGCATAGAAGGCAAGCACATTTTGCTAATTGATGATGTATGCACGACCGGAGCCACATTGACAGCCTGCGCACAAGAGCTAATAAAAGCAAAGGCGGCACGAATATATGCCGCCACAGTCTGTTATACGCCTAAGCAGTAATTATTTTTTGCCGAATCTATATGCATAGCTCACTACAAGCAGATCGTCTGAGGTATAATACGAAAAACCGGAGATTCCGAATATTCGCGCGCTTTCCTTGTTCCATTCCTTTACCCAGTCGGCGTGCTTCTCATTGAACAGCTCATAATCCTCTTTAGATTCAAACTTTAATTGAATGCTTTTGCCCTTTTCGCCTTCATTTACATTAAGCGCAGAAAGCTTATCAAACAGCAGCGCTTTTATATCTGTGCCTTCCTCAACAAATAAATCGTTCACTATAAAGTAATTGTATTCGGTTGCGGTGCATTTTGGCACTTCAACTGTTGCGAATCTATCGTCAAGCGTGCGCTTATGCATCATTTCATCATCGGTTATGTTGAAGTATGTATAGCGCGAGCGTGAAGTGCGGCTGTCGTCAAAATCGTCCCATGTAGGGTCGGTTTGATAGGGTTCGCCGTTTATATACACTATGTTCCATGCGTGCGGCTCTTCCTCGCCGTTCTCCGAATTGAACGCATTGCCTGTAAGCTGAGTCGCTACAATGCCGTTGTAGTGCATAGCCATCATAAACGCGTGGCTGTACCCTTCGCAAAGCGCCTTGCCCAACACTATTGCGCCGTATGCTGAATCTCTGAAATCCGCATTCAGCGAATATATGCAGTTAGCCATAATCTCGTTATATAGCGCAAGCTCGCGCTCGTATTCGCTTTTTGTGGCTACAGCTTCACTCCAAACCTGTATGGTCTCATAGGTTCGCTTCAAGGCCTCGTAGTAATCGAACGGCGACATTCTGTATTGGAATTTCAACGACTTTACTATATCGTTTGAATCCGATAAATACGAATACGACTTATCCATGTGGAATAATTCGGGGCACTCGTTTTTCAAAAAGAACACAATGCGCAAAATATCGTCTTTATGTATTGAATACGCGTCTGGTATTTTATATTCCTTCTGCGAAGTGATTATTGCCGTATATATGCCGGCAGCTATTACGCTGTATTCGGGCTTCTCCTTAGCTATTTGCGACAAAAACGGGCGGTTGAATATGTATGCGCAGAAAGAATCGTCAACGCTTTCAAAATCGAAGTCATCGCGTATGGATTCGAAAATTACAGCAAGCAGCTTTTCCGAATCAACAAGCTTTGTAGTAGTATGCGGATACGGTGTTGGGGTAACATCAGCGGGAGTGGGCGCAGCAGTTTCATAAGGAGTAGGCGTGTTAGTGTTTATTATATCGTCTATAAGATTGCAAGAAGAACATAATAGCGCGATAACGCCCAATGCCAAGCATAGAATTGCTTTAGAATAAACCCTAGCCCTTCTCATCTCTTTACCTCCGAAAAACCTAATAACAGTTTATACTCATAATGCGCTGAAATCAAGTATTCATTATGACATTTGGCATATAATACTCATATTGTTTATTTTTCGACATTTGATTGCTGTTGCCTCTAAAACAGGCTGAATTGTTATGCTTTCGTCAAAATTCGCTTTGAAATATACGCGTTTTCAAGCATTTTTACCGTCACCTTGCCGCTTGACCTCTCCTGCAATGCCTTTTCAAACTGTTCTGCCTTATGCTCCTCAATATTCGCTGTGATTTTCACAACCTCAACATATTCTATGTTATCAGGCTCGCAGCTTTCGCGCAAAAAGGGCTCAAGCGTATTATATAAGCTGTATTCCAGCTCAAAATATATGCGTTTGGCAGGCAGGTATTCATATATTTCGGCTTTTTCAATAGCCAATGCCGCCGCTTTTGAGTATGCCCTTACAAGTCCGCCCGCGCCTAACAGTATTCCACCGAAATACCTTGTTACAACGCATAGGCAGTTCACTAAATGGTGCGCTTTGATTACCTCTAAAATCGGAACGCCTGCTGTGCCTGAGGGCTCGCCGTCGTCGCTGCACCTTGATATGCCGCTCCTCAAAACAAATGCGTGGCAGTTATGTGTGGCGTCGTAGTGCTTTTTCTTGATTTTTGCTAACTGCTCCTCCGCTTCCTTTTCGCTTTCTACCGGGAACAAATACCCTATAAAGCGCGACTTGTTTACTATATACTCGGCTTCACAGCTGTTTTTTATTGTTCTATATGGCTTGAACATCTATATAGTCCTCGGAATTGAAGTCATTATAGCGCACCCCCGTCAAAAACAACCCATGCGCCGGGGCTGTAGCGCCTAAAACGCTCCTGTCCCCGGTCTGAAATGCCTCCTGTATGCAGGAAATATCAAGCCTGCGCCTTGCAATATCAAGCATTGTGCCAACTATTATCCGTACCATGTTGTATAAGAAGCCGCTGCCCTCAATGTCGTATATGAGCAGGTTGTTATCGAAGGTCCATTTTGATAAGAAGATTTCGCGAACGGTAGATTTTACGCTTGTTCCTGCCGCCATAAATGCGTGGAAGTCATGCGTGCCGATTATTTGATTTGCCGCCTGCACTAAAAGCTCTCTGTCTAACTCGCTGTAAATATGCAGCGCGGTATCATAGTGAAATGCGCTGTTGTGAGCGGTGTTCAATATTACATATCTGTAATGCTTTGAAATTGCGTCGAAGCGTGCGTGAAATTCCGGGTTTTTAGGCTCGTCGCCATAAATTATGCGAATGTCGGGCGGTAATGATACATTCAAAGCGTATGGGAACTTTGCGGCTGGTATGCGCGAATTCGTATCGAAGTGAACCACCTGCGCCAATGCGTGCACGGAAGCGTCAGTCCTGCCCGAAGCGTGAATCCTAATATTCTCGCCTGTAATGCGGAAAAGCTCGTGCTCTATAACCTCCTGTACGCCTATCCCTGTATCCTGCACCTGCCAGCCTGCGTACGCGTTGCCCTTATATTGAACTACAAGCCGAATCCGTCGCATTATTCAAATTCTTCGTCGTCTATTGAAATATCGTCTAATATATCTCGGCAGCAGGTATGAGCCTCAACGGTATATTGAAGCTCGGATATATGATATTCCCTAACATCGTATGTACCGTCATTAAGCTGCACCTTAACGCGGCTCTTTTCTGTGAGCACATTGTTTTCAAGCACTGTGCCTATACCGTCGGGAGTTCCGATATTGCTTTGAATTCTTGGCATTTTTGCGCGCATTTTCTCATAGCATTCCTGCTCGTAGCGCAGGCAGCACATCAGCTTGCCGCATACTCCGGAAATCTTTGCAGGAGAAAGCGCAATGTTCTGGTCCTTAGCCATCTTTATTGAAACCGGCTCGCACTTTGATAGGAATGTAGTGCAGCAAACCTCCCTGCCGCATATGCCCAAACCGCCTATTGACTTTGCCTTAGCGCGCGACTTTATCTGCCTAAGCTCTATGCGCGTCTTGAATATTGGCACTATCTCGCGCAAAAGCTCTCTGAAATCGACCTTGTTATCGTCGCTCGTCGTAAAATAGAAGGTTATATAGCTTCCGTCTAACGCTATGTCGCAATCGATAAGGTTCATATCAAGGTTCAGAAGCTTAATCTTCTCGTCGCACTTAATAAGCGAATCCTTGATTTTTGCCTGATTGCGCTTTAAGGCTTCATAATCCTCAGGTGTGGCAATGCGCAAAACTGATTTCAACGGCAATGTAAGCTTCGAGCCTTCCATTTCGATAATATTAGTCGCAACGGTTGCGAACTCAGGTCCTTTAACCGTTTCAACTACAACATCATCGCCCATTTTTAGCTCTAAATCATTAGGTGAGAAGTAGTATATCTTACCTGCGTTTTTGAATTGAACCCCTACAACGGGTACCGTATAATCCCCCGAGCCTTCATATTCAAGCTCTATGTTTATATCGTTATATTCCATTTATAATCACCTTTTCTGTATTAACAGCAAAGTAAACAAGTGCTTGCTTTTGAGGAATTCTCTCAAGCGTCTGCTTCCTTGCCTCTATACAAATATCTAATATTTTCACGACCTGAGTTTTCGTAAGCCTCTTTGCCGTATTTATTACCCTCGTGCAATACGGCTCGTCAACAAAGGTTTTTGGCTCAAGCCCTAAATAATAATATAGCATATCACATAGGCAAAGGTAAAGCACATCAAAAAACAATGCAGCGTTTGAAAATTCGTCCAATTTTGAATCGATAAGTGATTTTTCACCAATATTGCACGCTAATTCGAATGCTTTATCGTACTTTTCAAAATATTCCTTATCCGTCGCAAGCAATATGGCGTTACTGATATCGCAGCTTGACAGCCTTACAAAGCGCAGCGCGTCATCATATGAACAGCCTACTGCGTTTTTTACATACTCCGCCGCTTCATTTACGCCCAGCTGCCCTAAATTTATCCTCATGCAGCGCGAGCGTATTGTAGGCAATAAGCCTTCCTCGTTTCCAAATAAAAAGAAATGGTTATGTACCTGCGGCTCTTCTAATGTTTTCAACAGCTTGTTCTGAACATCCTCAGGCATTGCACCTGCGTTTTTTATCTGAATCACGCGCTTGTATTTAAGCGGAGGGTTTAGCAGCACCTCCAACAGCTCTAACACAGTCGCAACGCGCATATCCTGCCCGTCGTAATAATAAAAATCGGGAGAAAATCCGACCTTGCTTTCAGGCACTTCGAACAAAAGTGAACAAGCAAAGCGAACTAACTCCTCGCACTGATAGGAATCCCCCGCAAGAAAAAGCGCATGGGAGAGCCTGTCCTGCTTAATCGCGTTGGCAATAAGGCCTTTTGCGTCGTTGCTGTTTGGGCTCAAAAGTGTTCATGCCTCCATACATCGCATACGAACACCACTGCGCCGCCTACCGTAATCTCAATCGGCGAAGCGTTGGCGTGCGAATACCCAACCATAGAGGTTTGCGGCGATACCATGTAGTGCTTGCGCATCTTGGATTCGTTCTTAATTATTTCAAGCGCAAGCTCGACTTGGTCGTCCTCAATGCCCATCATAATAGTAGTATTGCCGCCCTTCAAGAAGCCTCCCGATGAAGCAATCTTAGTAACGGAAAAGCCCTTTGAGTTCAGTGCGTTTATTAGCTTTTTTGCGTCCTCATTCTGCACTATTGCAAAAACTAACTTCATATATCACCTCGTTTTACTCGCTATTATTATATCATAGAAATATATTCTTTACAACTATTTCATATAGCATTACATGATTTTATGCTATAAGCGTGTAAATTACAGGTATTGCCGCTAAGCTCAATACGGTAGAAATAGTCATAGCGGAAGCCGCATATTGCTCGTCCGCCCCATACGCCGCGGATACTATTACGGTTTGCGTCATAACAGGCATTGCGGATTCAATTACAAACACCTTCTGCACAAGCCCGTTTATTACAAACAACTTGCACAAAACAATAGTAATTACAGGGGCGACTGCAAAGCGCATAAGCATAGCGAATACCATGCTGAATTCAAGCTTGTACTTCTCCTTCGTCTGCTTTTTCTTTGAAAGCGTTTCGTACATTATGAAGCCAACATACATGAGGGCAATAGGCGAAACGGTGTCGCCCAAGTAGCCGCTGAATGTCAAAATGATTTTAGGAAGCTTCACGCCTATCATTACAAGAAACACAGCCAAAAATAAAGAAATCAAAGGAGGTGTGAGCAGCTTTTTTATTGAGTGCCTGAGGTTAAATTCCTTTCCGTTAGCGGAATATTGAATAAGCGCGGTGCCGAACGTCCAAAACATCAGCGTGTTGATTATGTAGAATATAATTACATACAGCACAGCGGATTCGCCGAAAAGCTCCTTGCACATGGGCAAGCCCATAAAAATTGAGTTTGAGAAGGCGCCCATAACCACGAACGCACCATAGCGTTTCTTAGGAATTTTGAAGAATCGCGCCGCAAGCAAAGCAATCAGAAGCGTAATCAGCATGGAGATTATAGGCGGCACAAAATATATGAATTCGAAGGCAGCGCTTTCCCCGCCTATCTGCTCGAATACATTAGCTATGCACATTGCGGGAACTGCTATGTTTATAAGATATTTTACTATGAACTGCTTGTGCTCGGAGCGCATTATTCCGCTTTTGCCGGCAAACACTCCGACCGCAATCATCATCAGTATAAGCCCAACGGCGTTAAGCGAATGCAAAAAGGCTTCCATACCTAACTCCCTAATACCTGTTCAGCTAAAATATTCAGTGCTTCTCTCAACCTTTCCTGCATATTTACAGGAGGTTTCAGCTGTTTTATAAGCGTATCTCTGTTCATCAAGCATAGGTGCTGTAAGCCTTTTAGCAGAATCTCCGAATGGTCGGAAGCAAGTGAGCTTTCATACACTCTCTTTATCTTTATGGGAAGGTTGAAATAGTCGTCGTTCTCGGTTTCTAAAGAGAGCTTAAGCGTATTCTCTCCATCGCAAAGCGTAATCAAGCAAATATTATTATCTCGTGTGAAATTTAGTGTGAAAACTCGTGCGTCGCTCGCGTCGTCGCCCGCTTTGGGTGAAAAAGCGCCCATAGGCACAATGCCCAGATGCGCTATCGATATTATTCGCGTGCGCGGGTCTCTGCCAAGCCTTCCGAATGAGCCGTACTCGTACATTTTATCAAGCTGTATGCTGGCTTCCTCAAACAGCTCGCGCTTCGCTGCTGCCTCTACCTCTTCGTCAATCTCTACAAAACCGCCGGGGAGCGCGTATTCGCCAATAAAGGGGTGATTCCTGCGCTTGATAAGCAATACAGTCGGCTTCAGCGTGCTCTCAGACACTGAAAAAACCGCCATATCTACGCATACAGCGGGATTTTTATAAATAGTCGGGTCATAGCTTTTTAGAAATTCCTCAAGCGTTTGCCCCTGTTCATTTCGTTTGCTTGGCATAGTATCACCTATTTTTGCTCTTCTGAGCCTTCTTTCTTCTCCTTTTTCCTGTTAATAGCGCCCATTATTCCAATATAGAGCACACAGAAGCCCATTATTATTTCAACAGTGCTTAAAATCGAGCCGTATATTGCATATAACTCGGTACCGTTTAGTATTTTAACTCTAAGCACGACAGAACAAGCGATAGTCGCAACGCTGTGGAATATTATAAAAGCGGGTGTAAGATAGCTCGTTTCTTTTAATCTAAGAAGCGGTAAATGTGCGCTGCCTTCCTTCTTCATAGCGTCGAAAAGCGTTATAAAGCCGTAGTAAAGCATTATGAAGCCCAATAATATCATTACTGAAACAGACGCAGCGCCAATTAAGTCTGTGGTCGTATCGCCCACATATACCAATACGCGAAGTGTAATCATTATAGCTATAGACAGTGCGCTGTAAATCAATATCATTATCGGAACAAACTTGCTCTTTGGTAGTTGCTTATTCATATTCCCTCCAATATAACCTGGTTCTCTACATGATTATATCACAATAGTATTTTATTTGCACACAAATAATGCAGTATTATTTCGAAACTTGTTCAATTCAAAGCGTAGCTGATTGGAGGCTATTTCGTATTTCATTGATTATTTACTAATGAATAAGGGGAGGGCTTTATTCCAAACAAAAAGAGCAGGCTTTCACCTGCCCTTTATAATTATGTGTTCAGTTACTTAACATACTTCGGGCGGGGAGTGTAATGCGTATGCAGTAATTCATGCGACTTGTGCCCGCAGGGTTCGCCCAAGAAGTTCTCATAAATGTACTTGATAGACGGGTTCTTGTGCGACTTTCTTATGGGCATATCCCTATCAGCCTGGTAGGTAGCCTTTGCGCGTGCTACCTTGGGGTTGACGCTGTATAGGTCGCGCGAGTTGACTATAGGTTGACCGCCTCCTGTGATACATCCGCCGGGGCAGCCCATAATCTCTATGAAGTGATATGTGCGTTCGCCGCGCTTTATAGAATCAAGCAGCTTTGCAGCATTGCCTGTGCCATGTGCTACAGCAACATGAATATCTGTCATCTGACCGTTTATGGGAAGCTGTAATGTAGCTTCTCTTATGCCTTCTAAGCCGCGAACATCAGCGTATTCGATTGACTTCAGATCCTCGCCGGTCAAAATATCAGCAACTGTACGCAATGCAGCCTCCATAACGCCGCCGGTTACGCCGAATATAACAGCCGCACCTGTGGAATCGCCTAAAATGTTATCAAATTCCTCGTCGGGCAGGTTCACGTAATCAAGCGATGCTTGGCGAATCATGCGTGCAAGCTCGCGTGTGGTGATGTTTGCGTCAACATCTCTGTAACCGTCTCTACCCATTTCGGGACGCTTGATTTCGAACTTCTTAGCCGTACAGGGCATTACCGAAACAACGAAAATGTTCTTCGGGTCTAAGTTGTTCTTTTGCGCGAAGTATGTCTTTGTCAATGCGCCCTGCATCTGATTCGGGCTCTTGCAGGTTGAGAGATTGGGCAGGAAATCAGGGTAGAAGTGCTCGCAGAACTTGATCCAGCCGGGCGAACATGAAGTGATCATGGGTAATGGACCGCCGTTTTGCAGGCGCTGCAGCAGCTCTGTGCCTTCTTCCATGATTGTAAGGTCGGCAGCAAAGTCAACATCGAACACCTTGTCAGCGCCGAGCCTGCGGATTGCCGCAACCATCTTGCCGGTTGAGTATGTGCCGATGGGCATGCCGAATTCTTCGCCCAATGCTATACGAACAGCAGGAGCTGTTTGGAATACAACATACTTGTTGGGGTCAGCCAATGCGTCCCAAACTTCCTTTGTTGAGTCCTTTTCTGTCAATGCGCCTGTGGGGCAGGCAACTATGCACTGTCCGCAGTTAATGCAGGCGACCTGACCCAATGGACGACCGAACTGTGAGCCTATCTCGGTCTTGTAACCGCGATTCTGCATTCCGATAGCCGAAACGCATTGAACCTTTTCGCACGCAGCAACACATCTGCGGCAGAGTATGCACTTGTTATTATCACGAACAACAGAGGGTGAAAACTCGTCAATGGTCTTTACAAGCCTTTCACCGTCGAATTCTATCTCATCTATTCCAAGCTCATTTGCCAAGTCTTGCAGCTCGCAGGAACGATTTCTCTTACAGGTCAAGCATGAACGGTCATGCTCTGAAAGCATAAGCTCTAATACAGTGCGTCTTGCCTTCAATACCTTGGGAGTGTTCGTTAAAACCTCCAAGCCCTCTGAAACGGGAAGCACGCATGCAGCCTGCAGCCTATGCGTCTTAGCGTCCTCAACCAAGCACATACGGCAAGCGCCAATGTTGTTTACATCCTTGAGATTGCAAAGTGTAGGAATCTTGATTCCTATTTTGAGAGCTGCCTCCAGTACTGTGGTTCCCTCAGGAACTGTTACGGTTTGTGAATCGATTTTGAATGTAACCATTGTCCAAAACCCTTTCTGAATGTATTTCCGAACATAATTCGGATATGGACATATCGCCACTCTTCATTGTAACACACAGAAAGAATGTGTGTCCAATATATTATTGTAGGAATTTTTTAATCATAAGAATTTTGAGTGAGATTGACAGCTTATGAAAAATCAAGCACAGCAATAATAGTTTCAGATTTTTTATTGAATCTTCTTCATCAACCCGAAAAGCAGATATTAACTGTTCAGCAATTACTTGCTTGCGCGTATTTCACTTAACCGTTCGGCGACGCGCTGTTAAGCACTGAGTAAGGAATCCTTGTCCCGTCCCATGCTACTATTCCTTTAGCCATATATGCAACGTCGTCTTTTGATATTATGCCTTTTTCATATGCTTCTACAACCTCAGTAAGCTTTCCGTTCTTATAAATATGCAGAAGCGTATTTCCGTAGGCCGTTTCAAGATAGTATCCATCAATGTGTATGTATCCGACTGAGCAATTGTCAGAGCCTTCGCCAATATTTGGATAGATTACTACAAAAGTAGCGCCATTATATGTTCCGTAATGCCTTACTTCAACATCTTCAAAGCTGATGGCGCTTCTTTTCGGGTTATCCGAAAATGTTTCGTTATACAGCTCTACATAAGCCTTTTTAATCTTCTTCTCTTTTGCTGCGCTAAGCGTGGATTCGTCGTTAGTTGTATTATCACAGCCGCTGATAAAAGAGCAAAGAAGAATAAAGCATAAAGCCAACACAAAAACAGCAATAACGCGTTTCATTATTTTTTCCTCATTTCTGCAGGGCATATCTGCTATACTATTTAGTATATCAACAATACCAAGCCTTGTATAGAATTTATCAACAAACCATATGCGTAAATCTGAAATGTTTACGATGAATATACACTGCTGCCATTCTTGCTTCATAAATCTAATAAAAGCCAAGCTGTACAGTCATGCTCATTTATAAAGAAAACGCCATACCCCTCTTGCAACCTCCTTGCACATATAGTATAATATGCAAGTTGTGGAGAGATGGCTGAGCTGGTCGAAGGCGCACGACTGGAAATCGTGTTTACGGGGAACCGTAACAAGGGTTCGAATCCCTTTCTCTCCGCCAGAGAAATGCACGCCGTCAGGCGTGTTTTTATTTTGCGCTGTCAAGGTTAGGATTGGGGTACTGCCGCATGAAGCGAGGAATGTAAAATGAAAAGCGCATAGTGCTTATGTGAAAAGAAGGTTTCCTACAATATTTGTGCTTTGAATTTCTCCACACTTCTAACTCTGCATTTTCATAGTCGTTTTTCGTACACAGCTTATCATATAATAGCAATAGAAAGCACCACCATTTTACAATAGGAGGTATAGCCATGACGGTAATTGATACTATTCAATAGGTTCATCTGATATGACTTCTAAGATTACACACGAGTATTACAATAAGGCTTTCGATGAGTATGTCAGTAAGCTGTCGGCAAATGATTCGTTGCATATCAATAAAAAAATGGGCAATACGGTTTCTTGGTATTGACTTCTGAAAATAATTACGCACTTTTTGCATTACATGATAATAATTCACTTAGTAATAAAACTAATAAGTACGTTTTACTTATTTGTGCTATAATCTAAATAGCCATCATATTCACAAGGAGAGCCTTTATGACACAGAAACGCCAATACATTTACACGCTAAGACCCATTCCACGCTTGCTGAAAGAAGAAAACTGGACGGCGCGTGAGGAGGAAATCACAAGCAGGCACTTCAACTATCTAAAAGCAAAACTGGCAGAGGGCAAGCTTATATTAGCCGGCAAAACAAGCGGGTTAGACGAAAAGACATTCGGAATAGTTATATTCGAAGCGGAATCTTGCGAAGAAGCGGCGGAGTTCATGAACGGCGACCCCGGCGTAAAAGAAGGCATAATGCAGGCGGAGCTTTTCCCGTATGATATCGCTTTAATCAGATAATCGCGGCATTTTTGAATAGCAGAATATGAAAAACGCACCTTTTAGGTGCGCTTTGTTTTGCTTTTAAGCTGTTTTACCGAACTAATCGGCATTTTTGGGCATATACTCCGCAATAGTATCGTCTGACGGAATCCATATGCCTTGAATTTTGCGCACGCCCTCATCGTCGCCTACTGCGATAACCCAATAATTCGTGCCGGACTTTAATTCGCCTGTGTCATCAGAATCCTCAATCAGCGTGAACTCATTGCGCACCAAGTAAATCAAAGGATTATGCTTTTCAAAATAGCTCTCTATGGTTGCAGGGTCATTAGGGTTAATAGAGCTTGCAGTTTGAGGGATAACCCTTCTGTGCCAGTTTTCACCGTAAACGCCATCAAGAGGCATTATGCCAAGCACTTCTGTATCGCTGACCATATCAATGCCGTAAATGCCTGTTTTGTTCGCTTCTGCTTCTTCGTCGCCAACGCTTTCAAGCATTGAGTAATCTATACTGTTCGCTGCATATGGGAAATTGCTGAACAGCTCGGCATAGTCCTCATAACGCTTTTCGTTTATAGCGGCGTACATGGAGTTTATAAGCGCAATATCCGCGTCTATATCCGCATCGTAAATAAATATTCTCACGATTTGGGTTTCGCTGTCGGTCAGCTCGCTCATTCTGTATGGAAGCTTAATTTCAGCCGCGTCTTTATATATAGCGTGCAGTCCCGAAAGCTTCGCGTAATGGAAAGCGTCGTACTTTCCTCTGCTCTTTATGATTACGACTGCGCCTTCGAAGTTCTTGTCGCTATGCTGTTGCATATACTTGTTAAGCTCAAACTCTGCTTGCTCCTCTGTGGAAATCGTTAAGGGTGGGGTAGTGTTCTGAGCTTTTTGGGGAGTAGGCTGGTTAGCGCTGTTCCCCGAACAACCGCACAGCAAAGCAATACATATTATAATCAGAAATAATGCAATTACCCGTTTCATAGCATTCTCCTAAAACTCTTGATTTTTACCCGAAGGCAATGAATACATTATAACATTCGCATCAATTATTCAAAGCGATTTTATGAGATTCATGCTCAATAAGCGCAGATAATACCGCCGCTGTTGGCGTAAACGGTAGAAATTCCTCGCGTATCGGTTATAAGCACTTCTTTTAAGTCACAGCTTTTTAGCAGCTGCGCCTTCAGCCATTCGGCTCTTTCGGGATTGGCGCATTGGCTTATCACAAGCGTTTTGCCCTTGTGGTTTTCGTCTGCTTCAACCAGCGCAATCAACTTGCTCAAAGCGTGCTTCGCGGATAAGCTTTGCCCTGCCATGCCTATTTCGCCCTCGGGAGTAGCTTCGCACAGCAGCTTAATTCTCAACGCAATCGCGACAATAGCCTGCAGCTTCTTTAGCCTGCCGTTCTTGCGCAGGTTTTCTAACGATTCCAGCACAAAAAGCGTTTTCATTTCATCAACAAAACGCTCGCCCTTTTCGACAACCTCGTCAAACGACATTCCGGCTCTTGCGTACTCCCGCAACCTCATGGCAAGCAGTGTTTCGCCCGAAGCGGCGGAACGGCTGTTGAACACGTGGATATTCACATCAGGATTAGATTCCTTGAACTGCTCGGCAGCCAGCATGGCCGAATTATATGAACCGCTGAGCCTTGCTGACAGTGTAACTACATAGATGTTCTTTGCACCACAGCCATATGCGTCTAAATAGCTTTGCGGAGAGGGGCACGCGGTTTGCGGCGCGTCCTCATGGCGCTTCATCATATCCAGCAGCTCTGATTGAATCAGACTCTTATCATCAACAAATGTTGTGCCGTCTGCAAAGCTGATAGTAAGTGGAACGCTTATAAAATCGCTATCCTCCCTCATTTCAGGGGTCATATCGCAGCAGCTGTCTACAATTATCTTATACTCCATACTCTTCTCCAAAATTTATTATATATCAATCATACTATATATAAACAGTTTTTGCAATGAATTATTAAAAATGCCAAGCAAGGTAAAAAGCTCTATTCTGCGTAACGGTCAGTAATTATGTCGAATAGTGTTTTTTGTTTCTGCCCGGTGGTTTTTATATGGGATTTGACAAAACCTGCCTAATCGGAAAAGAATATATTTCTTTCATATTGATAAGTGCCAAAATTAGTATATGATGTTATCAAGCTTTCTGCTGTTAGTGTGTCCGCCGCGACATTAGATGCTAACTCTTATCAAATTTTTGAGGTTCAAATGAGAAAACGCCTTTCGATTATTGCAGTATTGCTTTTGCTTGCAGTATTATTTTCGGCTTGCAATTCAAAGCAAACAACGACTACACCCATGCCGACTCAAGGTAGTACGCCGACGCCGACAGCCGCAAGCACACCTGTTCCCGAAAACCTGCACGCAAGCGGCGAAATATCAGATAATGAGGGCGTAATTGCATCAGCCATGTCGCTTGTTGTAGAAGGGCAAGTGCAAATCATCGTAGAAACAGTTGACGGGCAAAGCTTTACAGTTAAATATGACACCACTAAGGATTTCAGCGAAAGAAGCGGAAAGCTCGATATTGCCAAGGTAGATGGCGGATATTTGATAATCGCAAAGACTACTATGGGGCATTATGAGTCCATACTTGCGGAATATTTTGACGGTGAAGCATTGAGAAAGGTCGATTTCCCATATGATGAAAGCCTAAGCGCAGACAAAAGGATATAGCTGCCGAACTATTCACTCTGAAATGGGGCAAGGATAACAAGTTTACTATCACCCCCAAGGGCGGCGAACCGGAAGAATTCACCGTTAACGAAGAAAACTATAAAAATGCAACAGGTCAATCATTTGATGATTTTGACAAGGAAGTCCCCATACAAAACGTAATAAGCTGGTCGGAGTACAATCAGCTTGATGAAGCAACCAACACCTTGCTTATGAGCGCGCACCTCTCATTTGATGGCGGTCAGGGAGGAGAATTCGCAGTCGCAAAGCTCTCATTTGAATTTGACGCAAAAACATTATCATTTACACGCAAAAGCATTGAGTACGAGTTATCAAACTAAACGCATATAGCGAAAAGCCAACAATAAATGGGGCAGTACGCCCCATTTTGTGTTGCAAATCGATTGTTCACCATTTATCCCGTAATAAATCAACTATATTGCTCCGCTTTTAATTCTACTCTCCCCACTTGCCCAGCAGTTCGTTCATAAGCGAATACACGTCAAGACCATACGCTTCTTCTAAATTCGCTTTTGTCAATACTTCCTCGGTTTCCCCGAATGCCACGGCTCTGCCCTTGCTCAAAAGCAGCGTGTGCGTGCCATACGCCTTTGCCAAGCTTAAATCGTGAACAACCGTAATCACAGCTTTGCCCTCATGCTTCAGCCAATCGCTTATCAAGTCGAACAGCTGCTTCTGAAACGTAATATCCAAGTGGCTCGTGGGCTCGTCTAATACGAGTATGTTGGGGTCCAACGCAAACAGTTGAGCCAAAAAGGTGCGTTGCAGCTCGCCGCCGGACAGCGTGAGTATGGATTGATTCGCAATATCGGATAAGCCGCATACGTTCAGCGCGTATTCTATCATTTCTTCGTCCTTCTTGCTTAAAGTGGAGAAAAGCCCTTGCGAATACGCATACCGCCCCATCTTCACCACTTCGCCAACTGTAAAGGAATAGTCAACCGATAAACCCTGCTTCATTACTCCTATTCTTTTCACAAATTCCGCAGGCTTGAAGCGCTTAATGTCCACTCCGTCATACTCAAATATGCCTTCATAATTCAGCTTTTGCGAAACAGCGTTTACAAGCGTGGACTTGCCCGCGCCGTTTCTGCCAACAATCATAAGCCATTCGCCGGCGTTTAATGTGAAGCCTACGCCGTCAATAAGCGTTTTTTCCTGCACCTTTACGGTTATGCTATGAGCCTTCAGCATCAGCTTTTCTTCCTGTTTTTATAGAATATTATTACGAACACTATTGAGCCAACAAACGAGGTTACAACGCCAATAGGCAGCTCTAACGGTGAAAGCAGAGTACGCGCTAAAAGGTCGCTAAGCATTAAAAATATCGCCCCCGTGAATATTACCGCAGGGAACAGCTTTTTGTGATTTGCGCTCACTAACATTCTTGTTATATGCGGCACAACCAAGCCCACAAAGCCTATGGTTCCGCCAATGGAAACGCAAACGCCTATTATCGCCGACACGCTGAACAGTATCAGAAGCTTAACCCGTTTTATGTTCACACCTATATTCCTTGCGTTGTCCTCACCTATCGCAAAAGCGTTCAGCTCGGTTGAAAATCTAAGTATTATTCCGCCGAAAACCATAAGCACAGCGAATAATATGATTACGTTCGTGTAAGTGCTGCCCGCTAATGAGCCCATAGTCCAGAAAGTGATATGCTTTACCTTGTCTGCCGCGAATGTAATAGCAAGGCTAATAATGCTGTTCGCGAACATTGAGAAAACAACGCCCATCAAAATAATAGTGTTCGTAGAAAGCGAAAAATCAAGCCTATACGACAGGGAAAGTATCAGTATAAGCGAAGCGAAAGCGAATATAAGCGCCATTACCATAGTGCCTGCAAGCGGAATGTTAGGAATTGATATCCCGAAAGCAATCGCAAGCACAGCGCCTAAGCTTGCGCCCGAAGATACACCCAAGGTCGAGCCCTCTGCCAGCGGGTTTTTGAGTAGCCCCTGCATAGCCGCTCCGCATATTGAGAGGGAAATGCCCACTAACGCGACAGACAGCACACGCGGCAGTCTAACGGATACTATAACCGAATACGCTATGCCCTCAGGCACGGGCTTTGCGAATATTGCGCTGTATATAGCGCGAAATACATCTTTAATGGGTATGTTTACGCTGCCCAAGCACACGCACAATATTAGCGTGCACAGCGTAAGTATCGCGAAAATTATATAAGGAAGCGTGTTAAAGCCTTCTCTTTTTAGTTTAAGTTTTTTCTTCATATATCCGTGAACAATTTTCGGGCGCACACTCGGCACGCCCTTTATCGTAAAGTATTAGGTTAAATCAATGTAGCTTACTCGTATATGAACGCGTATAATGCGTTAGCCCCGTCAACCAAGCGCGGACCGGGGCGGGTCAGCGTATCTGCATTCGCCAAGAATACATTGTCGTTCATAACCGCCTTCATGTTTTCCCAGCCTGCGCGGCTCTTAATCTCGTCAACGGGATGCGTGCCCTCGCCATAGTACATAGTAACTGTAACTATATAATCGGGGTCGCGCGCGATAACCTGCTCCTCCGATATTGCCGCCCAGCCGTCAACATCCTCAAATGCGTTTTTCAAGCCTAACATATTCGCAAGATCGTCCATAAATGTATTTTTGCCGGCAGTCCACAGCCCGAATTCTAACGGGGACACCTCAAAGTAAACCGTTTCGGTTCCGTCGCCCGTGGATTGCTCAATTATCTGCGCGAACTGGCTCTTCATGCTTGCTACTAAGCTTTCAGCGGCGGCGTTTTCGCCTGTAACTTTGCCGACTAAGCGTATTGCGGTATATACTCCTTCAATGTCGAAGGCTTCTATCGCTACAACCGTAATGCCTGCGTTCTCCAATGCCTGCGCGTGCTCGGGTGTTTGATTCATGGTAGCCATTATTACTACATCAGGGTTCAGCGCAATTATGCTTTCAATATTAGTTTCAAAGCCCGATTGAACGGAGGGAACGGACAGCACCTCGGCAGGATAATCGCAGTAAGCCCCTCTGCCTACCAGCTTGTCGCCAGCGCCTATTGCGTACAGTATTTCACATTCGGAAGCGGATAGAGCTACAATTCTATCAGCAGGCTTGTCAAGGTGAATAGCTCTGCCCTTCATATCAACGAAGTTTATTCCCGTTTGAGCGGGTACAGAGCTTGATATGCTCTCAGCCACGGAATCCAACAGCACGCCCTCAAAAAGCGTTACATTATTGTGCGCCTTAAAGCCTAACTTGTGTGTTACATTGTGAAATTCGCTTGGATTGACAGGGTCGTACGAAAGCACAAATGCCTTGCCCTCTTCCTCGCCGTTTGTAGAGTGAAGCGCGTTCACAAGCTCGGTAACGCTTGAGTAATTCTCATATGCGTTGTATTTTGACTGCATCAGCGTAAACTGCATGAACTGATAGCCATAAACGTAGTAAGCGTCGGCTTTTTCGATAATGATTATAAGATTGTCTATTACATGGTTGTCGCGGCTTTCGCTTACGAATTGAGTGCTTATGTTTTTTGCGTCGGCAAGTGCGGATTTTGCGTTTGCATTGTCAATCATTTTATTGAATGCAGGGAAAAGAATAGCCGACAAAATGCCTATTATCGCAATTACGATAAGCAACTCAACAATGGTAAAGGCTTTTTTAGAACTCCTTGTCTTCATAATTCCTCCAATTAAGCTATATTGAATGATACGCCTTACCTAATAATTGAGCAGCTTATATAGCCTAATCTCAACCCCAGGTAGTTAAATATGTATTCAGGTATCCCGACTTAGCTTCGTTCTAATCAAGGCGCCTTCCCGCATACGCAGTGGCACATTTCCTCTTTCGTCAGCTTCACGGTTACTGGGATAGTCCGGAACTCTCATCCGATTCCCTCAACGAAAACTCGTTGGCATTACGCAAATACATATGGCTATTCAATATTGATAGTAGCATGATAACGTGTATATGTCAAATAGTGAAGGTTAAGAGATTTTTTGTACAAGCAGTTTCAAATGTATATAAAACGGTGTATAATAGAAAAAGCAAACGGAGGTGGACAGAATGGAATTTAACACCGGCTTAACGACCAAGTACAGAAAGAGTGTTACAGGCGAAACCTGCAGGGATATTCTAAAAAAGGTTTACGAGGCGCTTAAAGAAAAGGGCTATGACCCTGTAAATCAGATAGTAGGCTATCTCATTTCGGGCGACCCTACATATGTAACAGGCTATAAGAACGCAAGGTTCCTGATTACAACAATGGAGCGAGATGAGATTTTAGAGGCGCTCGTATCGCATTACTTGGAATCCTTGAACGATTCTGAAGCAAAAAGCGAGGAATAATATGCAGAGAATTCTTGCGCTCGATGTAGGCGATGTCCGCGTAGGCTTAGCGGTAAGCGACCCCCTTGGCATTACAGCACAGGGGCTTGAAACATACACGCGCACAGGCGATGTTGATAAGGATTGCAATTACATAATCAATATCGCTAAAAAGTATGCGCCTGTTAAGCTTTTGTTTGGTCTGCCTAAGAATATGGACGGTTCAGAGGGCTTTCAATCAAAAAAGGTGCGTGATTTTGCCGAAGAAATAATTAAGCGCTATGCTTGCGAGCATGTTTTTTATGACGAGCGCCTAACCACCGTTTCAGCAAAGCGAATAATGAATGAACGCATGATGAAAACAAAGAATAATAAAGCCGCTATTGACAGAATCGCGGCGGCGGTAATACTGCAAAGCTATTTAGACAGCATAATTTAGTGAGGACAATATGGGTATTGATGATAATTTCAGCACTGATGAATTTCACGAAGTAATATTGAAAGACGAAGCAGGCAACGATGTGCATTTTGACCATGTGCTTACATTCAAGTACGAAGGTGAAAAGTACATTGCACTTTTACCGTTAGATGAAGTAGAGGGCATAGGCGAAGACGAAGTGCTGCTTTTGAGAATAGACAATCAGAACGGCGAGGACGTATATAAGACAATAGAAAACGAAGTGCTGCTTGAAGAAGTGTTCGATGAGTTTATGCGCCTGCTTGAAGAGTTAGACGCAGACGACGAAAACGAAAACGGGGACGAGATATAATTAGCAACAATGATTCCAAATAGCACAATGGATACAGGCACAACCCCACGCTTCTTAGCTTTCAAAAAAGGGCGAGAATCAAGTGAGTTGTGCCTCTTAAATGAGCTTTTAAGCTTTACAAAAGAAAAACACAGAAGCGAGGAAATCAGCAGGACTATATTCAAGAAATACGATTGCTTATCCAATCTGCTCATTCACCCTTTGATGTTAGAGCGCGTATTGTCGTTAAATACAGATAAAAGCACAGCGTGTCTTTTAATGCTCTGCGCTTTGGCGTATGCAAACGATAACAGCAAACGGAATCCAATAGCAAAAAAACGCCTAAACAGCTTAAATGCGCTTGCGAAATATGCAGCTAACCTTTATAAAAACGAAAAAGCGGAGAGAATTTCGCTTCTCTTTGTGAATGAGAATATGGAATTAGCGAACTCCCGCACGCTTACCAGCAATCACATAAGCTATGCTAAGCTGAAAATACGCGACGTTCTAATATCAAAGCCCGATTTGAAAAGGTGCGGGCTGTTCTTGGTGCATAACCACCCAAACGGGAATTGCTCTCCCAGCCAAGCGGATACAGACGCGTACAACAATCTCAAAAAACGCCTAATCCAGTATGGAATAACGGTGTTGGATTCGGTAATAGTCGCGAAAAACAAGGTGTATAGCATTGCGAATGAGAGAGCGGTTGAGGTTTAGTGAGGAGTTATCCGAGTAAGCCCAAAATGCTAAATGCAAAATTATCAGCAGAGAATTACTTCATGTCCGGAGGATATTTCATTCTTCTACGCATAGCGAAATAGATTCACTCACAGAGTGTCATCATTCGCTGGTGCAAGCGCAATGTTTCATGGTCAAAGACTATTTCATGCCGCGCAGCGACAAAAAAGGAGGGCTTCCCCTCCTTTTTATTACTTATACTATCAAATAATCTCACATCTCATATACGGAACAAGCACATCGGGGATTCTCACATGTCCGTCTTTCGTTTGGTAGTTCTCCAATATCGCCGCTACTGTGCGCCCGACAGCAAGCCCGGAGCCGTTAAGCGTATGCACCAGCTCTGTTTTTGCGTTCTTGTCGCGCTTGAAGCGTATCTGCATTCTGCGCGCTTGGAAATCCTCAAAATTCGAGCATGAGCTTATCTCAACATAGCGCTCATAGCTGGGCATATACACCTCTATATCGTATGTCTTAGCTGATGAGAAGCCCAAGTCGCCTGTGCTCAAAACCATCACGCGATAGGGAAGCTGCAACAGCTGCAACACTTTTTCCGCATCGCGCGTCAAGCTTTCAAGCTCGTCATATGAGTTTTCGGGCAGGCAGAACTTCACAAGCTCAACCTTGTTGAACTGGTGCTGGCGAATAAGTCCGCGCGTATCCCTGCCGGCACTTCCCGCTTCGGCTCTGAAGCAGGCGCTGTATGCGCAATACTTTATGGGAAGCATATCCGCGGACAGAATTTCCTCCCTGTGCATATTGGTTACAGGCACTTCGGCTGTGGGTATGAGGAAATATTCCGTATCTGCAACCTTGAAGGCGTCCTCCTCGAATTTAGGAAGCTGCCCAGTCCCCGTCATAGCAGTCCTATTAACCATGAATGGCGGAAATACCTCCGTATAGCCGTTTTCGGCGTGCGTATCCATGAAGAAGTTAATAACAGCACGCTCTAACCTTGCGCCAAGCCCCTTGTATGTGGTGAATCGCGCTCCGGTGGTCTTTGCGGCAGTCGCAGGGTCTAATATGCCCAAATTCTTGCCTATATCCCAATGGGGCAAGGGCGTAAAGTCAAATTCTCTCGGCTCGAACATTCTGCGCACTTCTACATTTGCGCTGTCGTCTGCGCCCTTTGGTATGCTTTCATTCGGAATATTCGGAATCCTCAAAAGCATTTCATCAACTTTTGCGTCTAAAACCGCCAATTCATCGTCTAACTCCTTTATCTTTGCGGAGGTAGCCTTCATTTTCTCTAAAAGCGGTTCTGTGTTCTCGCCATTCTTTTTCATTATGGGAATCTGCGCGGACACTTCGTTGCGGTAGGCCTTCAAATCCTCCGCCTGCTTCATAATATCCCTGCGCTTTTCGTCAGCTTCAAGCAGGGCGTCAACATCTATGTCGTGATTGTTGCGCAGAATAAGCGCCTGTTTTAATTCGTCAGGGTTTTGACGAATCCGTTTTATGTCTAACATTTTTCCCCTATTCTCCTAAGTGATGCTCAAAGTATAGCTCGGCGTAAACAAGCGTATCTCCCTCAATCTGCACGAAGAAATACAAAGGCTCGCCCTCGTATTTCTCAGTCGCGTTCTCAAAGAAGAAATCATTATCGACCTTTTTGTTTGTGAACTTGCCTAAGCCCTTGTAAATGAAAATGTTGCCGAACATAATGTAGCTATTTTCATCAACCTTTACGGTTTTGGTTTCGCCTGTTTTAACCATTTTTGAGTCAGCTTCGTTGTAGAACTCAAGCGTTACTGTACCGTCCTTCGCTTTTGCTTTCTTCACGATTGCAAGCTGCATATCCTCCCTGCTTGGCTCAGGAGTGCGCGGCGGCGGTGAAGCGGTGGGAGCCATTGATTGTACTTCGTCAACGCGCTTTTCTCCGCGCGGTGCAGTAGTCTTATTTGGGTCGGGGGGTGCCTGCTCTTTGGCGCAAGCGGCAACAGCCGTCAAAATAACCAGCGCTAAAATTGCAGCAATGATGTGTTTCAGCTTCATAATTTCCTCCAATATCGTTTACATTCTTTCAGGAGCATTTATTCCCAATAGGAATAAGCCCACCTTTATTGCGGTTTTCGCGGCATAGCACAGCGCAAGCCTTGAATTCTCAATATCTTTTTCTTCGCCTATTATCCTGTGCTCATAATAGAACCTGTTGAATTTGCCGCATATATCTATAACGCGCCTTGCAATCAAGTATGGCTCATACTTTTCTGCGGCAGAGTGTATGGCGTCCTTCAACGCGTCAATGCTCTTTATAAGCTCAATTGATTCGGGGTCTGTCAGCAATTTGCCCTTGAACTCAATATCGCGAATATCCGAAATATCCGCCTTCCTTAGCACAGAACAGCATCTTGCGTGCGTGTATTGCGCGTATGGTGCGGTTTCACCGTCAAAATTGAGTGCCTTGTCGTATGAAAAAGCAATATCCTTTATCCTGTTGTTATACAGGGGAAGCCAAACCACAGCGCCAACGCCTACCTGCCTCGCTACCTCGTCTTTATCCTCTAAGTCGGGGCTTTTTTCCTCTATAATAGCCCTTGCCTTCTCGATAGAAGCGTTGAGCACATCGTCAAGCAGTATAACCTTGCCCTTTCTTGTTGACATCGCCCCGTCTTCCATGGATACCATACCGAAGCTCACATGCTCACAGTCCTTCACCCAATCATAGCCCATAAGCTCTAAAACCTTGAACACCTGCTTGAAGTGCAATGCCTGCTGATACGCCACAACATACAACAGCTTATGGAAATCATAAGTATTCTTGCGGTATATTGCGGTCGTAATATCCCTTGTTGCGTACAGCGTCGCTCCGTCGCTTTTTAGAATAAGGCAGGGGGGCATATTGTACTCCGATAAATCGACTATCGTAGCGCCGTCGTCTATCCTCAAAACGCCCTTTTCGCGCATTTCATCAATTACTGCGGGCATGTACGGAGTGTAAAAGCTCTCGCCTGCGTATGAGTCAAACTCCACGCCAAGCATATCATAGGTCTTTTTCGCGCTTTTCAGTGTCAGCTCCTTGAACCAGTTGAAAAGCGACAGCGCTTCCTCGTCGCCGTCCTCAATCCGCTTGAACCATGCGCGCGCCTCATCGTCTAACGCAGGATTCTTCTCCGCTTCCTCGTGATAGCGCACATACAGGTCCATCAGTGCCAGCACAGAGCCCTTTTCAACCTCCTCGCGCACTCCCCAAAGCTTGTAGGCGACAATCAGCTTGCCGAACTGCGTGCCCCAATCGCCCAAGTGGTTTATACCCACTGTTTTATAGCCCAAGTGCTTGAATATGCGCGTTAACGCGTTGCCTATAACTGTGGTGCTCAAATGCCCAATATGAAAGGGCTTTGCTATGTTGATAGAAGAATAGTCAAGGCATATAGTCTTGCCATTGCCTTCGCTTGTACGCCCGAAGTCCTCGCCGGCTCTTAGAACCTCGCTGATTACGGCGTTTGCGTATTCCGCCTTGTTTATAAATATGTTCAGGTAGCCGCCCTCAGCTTTTGCAGAGTCAATATATGAATTTACTCCCTGCAGCTTCTCGGCCAATTCAGAAGCTATTATAGCAGGTGATTTCTTGAGCTGCTTTGCTAAAATAAAGCATGGGAAAGCATAGTCGCCCAGCTCTGCGCTTGGCGGAGTGGTAAGCGCGTTTTCCACAGCTTGAATGTCTATATTTGCAGCGTCTGCGATGTTTTTGGCTACCAGTTGCTTAAAGTCCATAACATACTCCTCTTGTATTATGCGCCGTAAGGGTTCGGAATAAAATATTATCACAGCTTATGTATTTTAGCAAACTTTTCTTGACTTGCGAAACGCATGTAAAAAATGTATTATAGCCATGTATTATGTGAATCAAGGGGAATGACGGTGGAAAACGCAAAAAGGTTCAATATAACGCCCTTAATAATGGTGCTGATAATGGCCTTTTCCTACCTTTTGTTATATGACCTAACCGCTGTTACGGATTACGCCGGCGGTGGCAGTCAGGGTACAAGCATATTAGACCATTGCATGTGGGACAGCTACACATTGCAGGCGTTAGCTTGGAAGGAGGGCAGGCTGTATATTGCAGAGGCTGAGTACAACGAAGCGGGCGAGCGCACAAACTACGCATATTTAGAGCTTGCGGAATACGATAACAAGTTGTATGTATCATTCCCGCCCTTCCCGTCTGTCGTAATGCTGCCTTTCACATATATTTTCGGAAGCAAGACTCCGAATCAGGTAATCATAGCGGCAATTTGCATAATAACCGCACTAATCGCCTATAAAATTTTGAAAAAGCTCAATACTGATGATAAAGCAGCTGCCTTTATAGCAATAGCCTATGTATTCGGAAGCAATATGCTGACTATGAGCCTAAATGGCGGCGTATGGTTCATGGCGCAGGCAATAAATCTTCTCCTCTGCACATGGGCAATATATGCGATGATAACTAATAGGCGCATACTGTCTTATGCGTTAATAGCATTTGCGGTAGGGTGCAGACCGTTTTCGATACTTTTCTTCATTGTGCTGTTTGCAGTATATTTAATAGAAGATATTAAAGCCGACAGCAAGAGCGGCATATTTATAAATGCCCTGAAGCAGTGGAAATGCCTGATAATACCTTTGGTTATAGCGCTGTGCTATATGTCGTACAACTATGCAAGGTTCGATAATGCTTTGGAATTCGGACATAACTATTTAGAAGAATTCCGCAAATCCCCGAACGGGCAGTTTAGTTTAGTTTACTTGGGTGAAAACCTATCAAGGCTGCTGTTTGGTAAAATTGCGCTGAATTCGCGCCTGCACCTTGAATACACATGGTTTGATGGCTTTATGTTTTATATAGCTAACCCGTTTTTCCTGGTCATGTTTATTCAAATGATTAGAAATGCCTTCAAGCGCAGTTTTTCGGTGCAAAGGCTTGTAATAATATTTGCTTTTGTGATGAATATACTTCTTTTGTGCTGTCATAAGACGCTTGGCGGCTGGCAGTTCGGGGCAAGATATACGGTAGATATGCTTCCGTATGCGCTATTGTATATGCTGATTCAAACTCCTGAGAAGGGGTTATCCATAGACTTAGAATGCAAAGCGTGGAAGCTCAAAAAATATGAGTTTGTAATATTGCTGTTCGCTGTTATGTTTAACGCATACGGCGCAGTGAAGTTTTGGGTGGCGTATTATAATTGATGAAATGCAGGCACATTCAAATAACTTGTTCATCAGGCGTTTCTAATGTTTATGTTAGAGAGGGCTTATTAAGCCATGCGGCTAAGTTCATTCAGCAGAAAAAAGCAGTAATAATAACCGATGATAATGTCGCAAAGCTGTATTTAGGTGATCTGTTAAGGTCATTAGAAGCGCGTGGAATCTCGGCACACCCAATATCCATAGGGGTGGGGGAGAGTGTAAAGAGCCTGAAAACAGTTGAGAGAATATACGCCTTTCTGCATGAATGTAAAATCAAGCGCAGCGATTGCATAATATCCTTAGGCGGCGGGGTGGCAGGAGATATAGCGGGCTTCGTTGCCGCAACATATATGCGCGGAATAGCATTGGCGCATATACCCACAACAATTATAGCGCAGGCGGACAGCAGCATAGGCGGCAAGTGCGGCGTAAACTACAACGGTATTAAGAATCTGATAGGCATATTCTATCAGCCTAACTTGGTATTGATAGATACAGGCGTATTAAAAACGCTTTCAAAGCGCGATTTCAACTCAGGCATGGCGGAGGTTATAAAATACGCCGCGCTATTCGATAAGGAAATGTTCTTCGCATTGGAAACAGCCCCGTATGACTTAGAAGAAATCATATACAAGTGCTGCAAGCTCAAAGCTATTTTGGTGGAAATAGACGAGTTTGACAAGCGCGAGCGCCACATACTCAATTTCGGGCATACCTTCGGGCATGGCATAGAAGCCGCATCTAATAACGAGCTAACGCACGGCGAAGCGGTAGCAATAGGCATGGTGATCGCTTCAAGGCTTGCAGAGAAATACTTTTTCGCAAGCAAAGGCACGACAGACAGGCTAAAAAGGCTGCTTATGAAGTTCTCGTTGCCCACAAGCACCAAGCTTGATATTATGCCCCATATAGAATTCGACAAAAAGGCTGAAGGAGAGCATATCAATATAATTGCGTTAAAGGAAATCGGGCGCGTTATGAGCATTAGCCTGCCCTTAGACGAGCTAAAAGCATTCTGCTGCGAAGTGATGAACGAGCTATGCGAATGATTATTCATACAAACAAGCTGTCGGGTGAGATAGATATTTCTGCGCGTATGCCCTCAAAAAGCATTATGCACAGAATGCTGATATGCGCCTCACTCTGCGGTCAAGAAATGCAAGTCAATAACCCTTCTGACGATATATCAGCCACGCGCGAATGTATGAATTCTCTTTTGAATGATGATAACCCGGTACTGAATGTTCGTGATTCCGCTTCGACATTGCGCTTTTTGATTCCTTTGGCATTGGCTTTGGACAAGCCTGTAAAATTCGTGTTGGGCGATAGCTTGGCTCGCCGCCCGATTACGGAGTATAATCACCTTTTACCCTATGCAGAATTCGCGTCGAATGGCAATAATCTTACAGTATCCGGCAAAATATTGCCCGGGAAATATGTGGTAAATTGCGATATTCAGAGCTCGCAATTCGTATCGGGGCTTTTGTTCGCACTGCCATTGCTTGCAGAGGACAGTCATATAATAATTGAAGAAATTCAGTCGCAAAGCTATGTTGAATTAACTCTTCACACGCTTAAAAGGTTCGGCATTGATGTTATCAAAACCGAAAGCGGCTACTGCATACCCGGCAATCAAGCATATAAGAAAGCCGGCGACTTAACTGTCGAGGGCGACTGGTCATACGCTGCGAACTTCATAGTCGCAAACAAGTTAGGCTCAAAAATCGTGCTGAAAGGGCTTAACACAAGCTCAAAGCAGGGCGACAGCGTGATTCAGAGCATAGACCTAACGCAAAAAGAGATAGATGTTTCGCAATGCGTGGATATTTTCCCGATATTAGCGGTGTCAGCGTGCAAAAAGCATGGCGAAACCGTGCTTACAAACGCAAAAAGACTTAGATTAAAGGAGTGCGACAGGCTGCACGCTATGTATTTAGAATTAAAAAGCTTAGGCGCAGAGGTTTACGAGTATGATTCAGCCCTTAAAATTATTGGCAAGGGCAGCTTGCGTGGAGGTAACGTCAGCTCGCATAATGACCATAGAATAGCCATGTGTTTGACTGTCGCCGCGCAGCTTTGCGAAACTCCCGTGATACTGACAGGCTATGAAGCGGTTAGAAAAAGCGCGCCCGATTTTTTCAGCGACTTTTCGAGCTTAGGAGGCAAATATGAACTCTTGGGGTAATATGTTGAGAATATCCTTGTTTGGTGAATCGCATGGCAAGGCGGTAGGAGGAGTGTTAGACGGTTTGCGTGCGGGAATAGAGCTTGACTTTGCGCAGATAGAACAGGATTTAGGGCGCAGAAGGCCGCGCACAGCCGCATACTCCACGCAGCGCAGGGAGAATGACGAGTACGAGCTGATTTCCGGCGTTACAAATGGCATAACCAACGGCGCGCCGCTAACAGTGATGTTCAAAAATAAAGATGTGAAGCGAGACGACTACAAACCACAAATAGCAAGACCCTCCCACGCTGACTTTGCCGCATACATAAAGCATAACGGCTTTTGCGACCTGTCTGGCGGCGGGCATTTTTCAGCAAGGCTTACAGCTCCGCTGGTGTTTTTCGGCGCGATTGCGAGAACAGAGCTTAGAAAGCAGGGCATAGAGGTATTCTCGCATATCAAGTCAATAGGCGATGTCGAGGACGATTCCTTCAACCCCGTATCTCCGCAGAAGAATGATTTCGAGCTTGATTTTCCGCTTATAGATAAATCAAAGCGCAAAGCAATGGAAGAATTATTGAGCGAGGTGAAAAGTGAAGGCGACAGCATAGGCGGAGTGGTAGAGTGCGCAGTAACGGGAGCTCCCGCAGGCTTGGGCGAACCGTTTTTCGATAGCGTCGAAAGCTGCTTGGCGCATTTATTATTCTCAATACCTGCTGTGAAGGGTGTTGAGTTCGGCGCGGGCTTTGCGCTTGCTAAAATGCGCGGCAGTATAGCTAACGACCGGTTCACAGAAAATCCCACGAATAAATACGGAGTTTCTACGCATACCAATAACGCAGGCGGCATAACAGGCGGTTTGACAAATGCAATGCCCATAATATTCAGGGCGGCGTTTAAGCCAATACCGTCAATAGCTAAGCAGCAATCAGGCATTGATTTGCAAGCCATGAAGCCCGTCAGCGCGAAGGCGGAAGGCAGACACGATGTTTGCGCGGCATTGCGTGGAGCTGTGATTGTTGAAGCAGTCGCCTGTATTTGCATATACGACTTTATTCTGAGGGAAAAGCAATGAGCGATTCTGCAAAAAAGCCAAGCCTTTCCGATTTGCGCAGGGAAATAGACGGGATAGACGCGGAGCTAATGGCACTTTTCGAGCGCCGCTTGCTGTATGTCGAGCAAATAGGCGCAATCAAGCGGCAAGAAGCTAAGCCGATAGAGGATAAAGCGCGCGAAAAGCAAATATTGGCGCAAAAAATGAAGCTGCTTGAAACTGAAAGCTACAAGCAGTATGCCGAATTCTTCTTTAATTCTATTTTTACAGCTTCAAAGGCGTTGCAGCGCGCTATGCAGAACTTCTACCTTATAGGAATGCCCCTAAGCGGTAAAAGCACGCTGGCAAAGCAGCTTTCGCAGGCAACAGGTATTCCGTTTGTTGATACAGACGCTGAAATCGTGAGAATTACAGGCAATACCATAGAAGAAATATTCGAAAATGAGGGCGAAGAGGCTTTCAGAGAGTACGAGCGACAGGCATTAGAGGAAGCGGCATACGAAGGGCAGCTCATTGTGGCAACAGGCGGGGGTGCTTTGACCTATAAGGACAATGCCCGGCTGCTTAAAGCAAGCGGCAAATGTATTTTTATAGATAAGCCCTTGAATGAGCTATTAGAAGCATATCAAAATGACAATGTCGGCAGACCGCTTATAAAAGACGCGTCAGATATTGAAAAGCTGTATTACGAAAGAATCATAGCATATAGAACAACTGCAGATATGATTTACAGCACAAAAGAACCCTTCTCAAAGCTATTGTCCTATGTGCATGACTGCATCAAGTCAAATTCACTCCCCAAAACAGATTTTTAGGGCAAAACAATATATTATTTAATATCCACCGCTTTTTTGAGATTTTGTGCGCTATATACATAAATGCAGGCAGATGTGAAAAATGCAGAAGTGTGCATATTAGTCAAAGCTAAACAGCATACTGCAATAATTCACATAAATGAATAATAATTCTTGACATTATTCGCTGCCGCATATATAATTAAATGTATATGTTAGGATAGGGAAATATCCTATGTATATATTTATCTTCACAGGGGGGAGAAATATGAGACACAAGAACTCGAAGAGCTTTATTGCAGGCATCTTAGCGGCATTGATGATGCTTTCGTTGATGTCGGGGCTTGCAATAGCGCTAAGTTCTGAGGCAAGCATGGCAAACGGCTACAAAATCGTTCAGATGAGCGATGTAACCGTGAACACGAAAAAAGGCAACTATAATCTTATGGACGAGGTAGAAGAAGTTACTATCGACCCTAATGAAATCGTATCGATTATGGTTGGCTTGGAGGACGACCCGGTACTCGAAGTTTACGGTACGCTACAGGCTCTCCGTTCGGGTGCAAGAACTCTGAGTTCGAAGGGTAAAAGCATTGAGCAGTCATTATTAGAAAAGCAAGCTGACATTGCTAATGAAATCTCAACCAAGTTCTTAAACGGCGAAAAAATCAATGTAAGAAGAAATCTCACACTCCTTTTCAACGGCTTTTCATTCGATGGTCCTTACTATCTGATTGAAAAGATAAAGGGTCTTGATGGTGTTAAGTTCTGTGAACCCGTAGCATACTACGATGTTCCTAAGACTGAGTTCGCAGGCACCTTGAAGCCCTCAATGTATGCGGCTGCCGATATGGTTTCGGCGTTCGGCGCATGGGATTTGGGCTTTGACGGTGAAGGAACATTGGTCGCGGTTATAGATACCGGCTTATACACCGACCATGAGGCTTTCCAGACAGCTCCCGCAAATCAGAAGCTGACTCTTGACTCATTGAAGGAGATATTCGAGAATAACAATCTGAAGTGCGAGGATAGATTTAAGGATCTAACCGCTGAGAATTGCTATCTGCGTGAGAAGGTTCCTTTCACATTCGACTATCACCACAATGATTATGATGTAAACCATGGCCATTCTGCTAACAGCTCCGACCATGGTACGCATGTTGCGGGTATCTCCGTTGCTGATCCGCAGCATGAGATGAACGGCTTGGAAGGCGTTTACGCACGCGGCGTTGCTCCTAAAGCACAGCTTGCGGTAATGAAGGTATTCCCCGACCAAGGCGGCGGCGCAGCATGGGACAATACAATTGCAGCTTTGGAAGACTGTATATATCTTGGCGTTGATGTTGCGAACCTGAGTCTTGGCTCACCGCTTGGCTTCCCCACGCAGAGCCAGACATACGCAAAGATTTACGACCTGCTCAACGATAACGGCGTTTCATTGTCCGTAGCGGCAGGCAACGATTACAGCTCAGGTTATTCAAACACTTGGGGCAAGGACATGAACATAACCCGCCACCTCGATTCGAGCATGGTAGGTTCACCCTCAACATATGCTGATTCACTTTCAGTTGCAGCTATAAACAACACTCATAAGTACTACACTGATTACATTAAGATCGGTGGCAAGACTATGAGCTACACAGATACAGCTGTATCGCAGGGCAATAACCCCGACATGCTGATAAAGGTTGCGCTGGGCGGCAAGGAAGTTGAAGTTGTTGTTGTTCCCGGTGTCGGTGAAGACGCTGACTATGAGGGCATAGATGTTGCCGGTAAAATCGCGCTTGTTCAACGCGGCAGCATCAACTTCTCTGATAAGCATTTGAACGCATACAATCATGGTGCTATTGCATGTATCGTTTACGATAACGTGTTCAGCAACGTAATGGTAAACATGGTTATTTCAGAATTCAAGATTCCTGCTATATTCGTAAACAGGAAGAATGGTCTGCACATTATTGATTGCATAGAAAAAGGTGAAAACAAGATCTTTATTTCCGACGGTTCACCTATAATCTCAGGTAATGACAATCCCGCAACTCCCACAGACTTCTCGTCATGGGGTCCCTTGGCTAACCTTACAATTAAGCCCGAGATAGCGGCTCCCGGTGGCGCTATAATGTCATCTGTTGACCCGTTGCTCACAGGCGGCGGTCAGCTTTACGGCGAAATGAGCGGTACATCAATGGCAACACCCAATGTTACAGGATGTATTGCGGTAGTTCGTCAGTATGTAAACGAGAAGTTCCCGGATTTATCTCCGTTGGAGAAGGTAAACTTCATCAACTCATTGCTTATGAGCACAGCAGACCCGACAGTCAACACGATTGACGGCGCGTCATACGCAGTGCGCAAGCAGGGCGCAGGTATGGTTGATGTTTTCGGTGCGGTTTCAACTCAGGCAGTTTTGTCGGTTGACAATCATCCGTGGCCCAAGCTTGAAATCGGCGAGGACACCAACAGAACAGGCGTATACACCTTGAAGTTCTATGTAAAGAACTTTGGCAATACTCCTTTGACATACTTCATTGAGCCCGAGCTCACCACATCAGGCTATGAATGGGTTGACCAAGGCGATAGAGCAACCTATGTTACAACTCCGCATAACATAAGCCTGAACCACATGATGACTTACACCACAAACCACGCTGACAACCTCGTAACAGTACAGCCTGGTGCAACTGAAACAATCGAAGTCGTCATGACAGTAAATAAAGAGTTCCACGACCTCATGGCAGAAGTATTCCCCTATGGCGGATATGTTGAAGGCTATGTATATTTGCGCGGTCAAGGCAACGATGAAGGCGCAGCACCCACAGACCTTAACATCTGCTACCTGGGCTACTATGGCAGCTGGAGCGAGGTTCCCGTTGTTGACACCGGCTTCTACTACGATAAGCCCGAAGACGATCTCAGCTCTATGCTGTATCCCAACACAGCGGCTTCTAAGTTCGCAACAGGCGTTTACTACTATATCGGTATGAACCCCTACTTTGAAGACGCAGAGGAATTCGAGTTCTTGAGCGACCGCGGTTCAATTTCTCCCGCTAACGAAGACAGCATATATGACGAGGTAGATACTGTTTACACAGGCATTATGCGTAACCTGAAGCAGTTCTACTACATGGTAATAGATAAAGAAACAGGCGAAGTGCTTTGGGATAAGACCATAAACGGTACTATCCAGAAGAACGCCGACACATCAGGCAATGGCTACATCAACCCGACAGGCGTTACAGGCACAAAGATTAAGGCTTGGACGGGTGAAGGCACTAACGAGGGTCAAACCGTTCTAATCAGAACAGGCGGTAAAGCATATTACGACAAGTGGGACGATTCCCGCGCACCTATGGCATATTGGGAATTCCCCGTAACTCTCGATAATACCGCACCTCATGTAGTCGATTCATGGGCAAATGGCTCAAAGATTACGGTAAAGATTACTGATAATCACTATGCAGCATACGCAGGCATATTCGCTCTTGACAATACAGAAGAGCCCATACAGACATATTGCATCGCAGAAAACGAGCGTGGCGCAGTTACCACAATCGAATTCGATATGGGCGACAGAGATTCCGTATTCTTGGTATTGGGCGACTATGCAGGCAATGAGGTTCAGTATCAGGTATTTGATTCGGGCGCTGTACACGAACCCTTACCCAGCCCGCCGGATACAGACGAAACCTACTATGCTCCCGTATATAATGTAGAGTATGGCGAGACCTTTATAATCACCACGAACGGCGAATTCGTAGGTCAGCCCGACACAGTATATGCGCTCACAGGCATAGCAGCACAGCCCTATGGAATTCGCTTGCAAGGCGTAACCGTTGAAGTAACCGATTCCTACATAACCGGCGGCTCTAAGTTCGCAGGTATGGAATGGAAGATGAACGAAGACGGTTCTATACAGAATGTATTGACAGGCAATTACTTAGGTTTGGTTGAGTACGGCAGCTCATACTGGCTTGGCACAACCTCATCAAACGATGTCAAGTGGACATTCGACGGCAAGTATCTGTCACACAACAGCAGCAAGACGAGCGATACACACTTGATTTACTATCCCACAATCGAGAATTCCGATATAGCGGCATTCGACATATTCAATCCGTCGCAATCCGCAAGCAAGATAACCCTCTATAAGAAGGTTACGCAGCAGAGAACAGTCGATGCGACTATGACAACGTCAGTCCGTGAGGACGGCTCGAAGATATTGGTTGACATCTCAATCAGCCAGAATTCGAACGCCGCTTCCGGTATGATTACATTGAGCTATAACGCTGAAATGCTGACATACGACAAGGTTACAACTGGTCCTGCACTGCCCGACTTCTTGATTCAGACAAACGGCGCAGTACCCGGTAAGGTCGTAAGCGCATTCGCAGGTGCGGATAAGATTCCTGACGCCGGCGGCTTGATGATGACATACTCGTTCGACAAGACCGATAAGGCAATCGACGGCACACTGCTTGTATTCGACTTGGTATGCAACGAGCTTATAGGCGACGATACAATCACGATTTTGAAGGTTGAAACAATAGGTGCTTCCTATGTAGTAGGTGGCGGTACGGTAACACCTCCGCCGTCAACCGAACCTCCTGTAACCACAGCACCGCCTACAACCGAACCTCCCGTAACCACTGCACCGCCTACAACTGAGCCTCCGGCAGATGCAAGAATATTGAAGGTTGAGTTCGTAAGCGAAATCAACAATGTGCTTACGGTTGATATAACAATATCCAAGAACTCAGATGCGGCAAGCGGTATGTATACATTGGTATTTGACCCCAATATATTCGAGTTCAAGTCGCACAAGCAGGGCGAGGCACTGCCCGGTTTCTTGGTAATACTTAATACCTCCAACCCCGGTGAAGTAGTTGCAGCATTTGCGGGCAGCGAAAAGATACCCGATGAGGGCGGCAGATTAGGTACAATCGAGTTGACAATTAAAGATGGCGTTGCAAAGGGCACTAAGACATATATTGATCTGATATGTAACGAGTTGATACACGACGATACAATTACTATATTGGATACAGTAACTTATGGCTTAGAGTACACAATTGGCGGCAGCGAAACACCTCCGCCGACAACGGAGCCTCCTGTAACAACGGCACCTCCCACAACACCTCCGCCGACAACAGAGCCTCCCGTAACGACTGCACCGCCGACAACGGAGCCTCCCGTAACGACTGCGCCTCCCACGACGGAGCCTCCTGTAACGACTGCACCGCCTACAACAGAGCCTCCGGTAACAACCGAGCCTCCTGTTTCAGAGCCTCCGACATCTGAACCTCCGGGAACAGAGGATCCCGATCCACCTGTAACAGGTTCCGAGTCAATGCCTTTCTTCGCAGTAGCTGTGGCACTGTTAGGCGTATGTGGTGTTGTATATTACTACGCAACCCGCAAGGAAGAAACAGAAGCATAATAGCTGAATATACTCAAAGGCTTTCGCCATTTGGCGAAAGCCTTTATTTTTGAGTGGCAGCAGCTTTGGGTGTTTAGAATAGATTATCGAATAAGCAGCTTATGCAGTAGCAAAGAATGAATAGAGGGATTTTGAAGGCATAATTTATAGTCAATGAAATTCGGGGTGGTACATATCGTTAGTAATAGCGCACAAATTATCAAATCTGCATACCAATAAATCTATTGAAGCATTATGCTACCTGATATAAGCGGCATTATCACGCTAAATGGTAATAAAGCAATACAATCAGATGATGATACTTACAATGCTATGTACAGTTTGAATAGAGTTCTCTTAATTGCTTCGCTTGAAGCATTGACTCATTTTGGCTGGCGTTGCCTATGCTTTGCTTTAGAGATAGCGTGCTTAACTCCACACTTCACACTCAACACTGATAATCACTAATAAAAAAGGGCAAGACATTGCTTGTCCTGCCCTCGAATTCGTTGATAACAATTACTCAAATATCACATACTTAATATGCGTTAAAAGCTCTGTTTTTTCGCCCTTAAAAATGTAAATGCAGAAATAGCCGAACTCCTCATTGTCAAGCGGGTTAAGCTCTGCGTCGGCATAGCATACATACGCGTTGCCCGGCTGTTTCAGCTCGCTGAACAAAAATGTGCGCCTGTTCCCGAAATAATCTTCAAACACAACCTTTTCGCCAATGTTCTTAAAGCTCGTATAAGCAACAACGCTTGAAAAATCGCAGGTTGTAAACATCATTGATGTATTGTTGTGCGTGATAGTCTGCTTCTTCGCCTTGAATACCGGCATACCTTCAAGCGGAATGCTCACCTCAACTCCGCTTGCGTTTTTCAGCACGAGCTTTTCCGATATTCCGGTCAGCGGAGAAACAAACGGAGTATGCTTAGGCGAATTTGCATTTGCGCTCGGCGTAAAATCATGCCCATGCGGACTCAAAATTGCAGTCGCGCCGATTATAATGTATAGTATTCCGACCACGCATAATGTTATGTATGACTTCGGTGTCATCTGAACCATCCCTTCATCACTGTCTTAGCTTAGCGCCTAACTTGCATTCTAATGCCATTAACAGCTTGTTAGTCGCTTCGGTGATTTCTTTATCGTTGAGCGTCTTATCATCTCTGCGCAGCGTATATGAGAAAGCCATGCTCTTTTTGCCCTCAGGGATTCCCGCACCCTTATACACATCAAACAGAGTTACATTCTCAATTACGCAATCAAGCTCGGTTGAGTACATTATATCACAAACATCATCGCATTTTGCAGAATCATCAACAATAATTGCAATATCGCGCTCAACAGACGGGAATTTCGGCAAGGACTTATACTTCTTAACAGCAGCCTTATGCTTCAATAGCTTATTAAATTCGATTTCGGCAATGTATGCGGAGCTTATTTCGTATTCCTTCTCAACCAAAGGATGCACAGCGCCCATCTCGCCGATATAATCGCCATTTACGAAGATTTCTGCCTTTTTGCCGGGACATAGATAGTCAGAGCCGCCTGCCTTGAAGCGATAGCCCGTAATTCCCAAGAACTCAAACAGCGCTTCTATTACGCCCTTTAATGTGAAGAAGTTCTCTCCGTCGCCCATGAAAGCAAGCCCTAACATCTTTACTTCCTCGGGCAGATCCTCTTTATCAAAATGAATGTTGCCTACCTCAAAGAACCTGTTATGCTTGGTCTTATGCCTTATGTTGTGCGCCAAGGTGTTCAGCATACCCGGAGTCAATGTTGTGCGCATAAGGCTTTGGTCCTCACCTAATGGGTTCAATATGCGTACAGCTTGGCGTTTCCTTGAGTCTTTGGGAAGCATAAGCTTCTCCAAATCTGCCGGCGACATGAAGCTGTAATTATACATTTCATACGCGCCAAAGCCCGCAAGCAGATTCTTAATATTGTCCTCAGCCTGCACATGCGGCTCAAGCTTGCCTGAGAATGTTCTGCCGCTCATAAGCCGGGGAGTAAGCTTTTCGTAGCCATGCAGCCTTGCGACTTCTTCGGCTATATCGTGGTCAGATTCAATGCCGCTTTCAATATCCACCCTGTAATGCGGAACATTCACAACAAGCGTGTCGCCCTTTACAGTGGACTCTATATTTATGGTTTCAAGCAGCGCTTTCATGTATTCGGGCGATAACTCCTCGCCAATTATGCGGTTTACGCGCTTTGTGTCAACCTCAATAACACGCTGCGAAATATCCGCGTAGTTCACATCAATTACTTCGCCTACAACTGTGCCTGCGCCTAATTCATGCACAAGCTCTACCGCCCTTTCAAGCGCCAAATATGCGTTCACAGGCTCAACTCCGCGCATAAATCGCTGAGCCGAATCCGAAACAAGCCCCAACTTCCTTGATGTTCTTCTGATATTGTCTGCTATGAATGCCGCCGACTCGAACAGCACCGCCTTGGTGTTTTCGGTAATCCCAGAATTTTCGCCGCCCATAATTCCTGCTAAGCCTACGGGCTTCTTGGGATCGGTTATAAGCAGCATTTCGGGGGTGGTTTCGCGCTCTACACCGTCAAGCGTGGTGATTTTCTCGTTTTCATACGCGTTTCTCACTATTATTGCGCCGCTGTCGACGCACGCCAAGTCGAATGCGTGCATAGGATGCCCGTACTCTATCAGCACATAGTTAGTTATATCAACTATATTGTTTATAGGACGAAGCCCGACGCTGCGCAGCTTAGTTTGCATCCAAAGCGGTGAAGGCTCGATTTTTATGTCTTTTATTACCCTTGCTACATAACGCGGGCAAAGCGTGGGATTCAAAATGGTTACAGAAGCATAGTCAGCAGCATTTCCGGAACCCTCGATATGCTTAATAACCGGCTCTTTGAATTTCTTTCCCAATGCCGCCGCCGCTTCTCTGCAAATGCCTATTATGCTTTGGCAGTCTTGACGGTTAGGCGTGATTTCAATATCGAATATTACGCTGTCAAGCCCCAATGCCTCTTGAATGGTCTTGCCTATCATTGACGCATCATTCAGTATCAATATCCTGTCGTCTGCGCCCGTAATCTCATGGTCCTTTATGTTAAGCTCGCTTTTTCCGCAGAACATACCATAGCTTTCAACTCCGCGCAGCACGGTGTTCTTGATAACCAAGCCGCCTGCAAGCGTCGCGCCGTCAAGCGCAACAGGCACAATAGCGCCCTCGAAAAGATATGAGGCATTCGTAACTATCTGAATGTTTTCCCCTCTGCCAATATCAACTGCGCAAACAAAGAGCTTGTCAGAATTCTCATGCTTCGCAATGCTCTTCACCTGACCGACATAAACATTCGAAATGTTCGGCATTTCCTCTATCACTTCGGCTATTTCGAAGCCGCGCATAATCATTCTTTCCTTGAATTCATCAATCGAAATATCGAAATCTACATATTCTTTTAGCCATCTCAGCGGAAGTTTCATGCTATCCTCCTTAGAATTGCCTTAAAAATCTGGCATCATTTTCGTATTCAAGTCGAATATCCGAAATGCCAAACTTCAAGCTCGTTACACGGTCAACGCCTATTCCGAATGCGAACGCGCTCCACTCATTAGGGTCAACTCCGCAATTTTCAAGCACATGCGGATTTATAATTCCGCAGCCCAAAATCTCAATCCAGCCTGTACCCTTGCACACTCTGCAGCCCTTTCCGCCGCATATTGTGCAGGAAATATCTATCTCGGCGGAAGGCTCGGTAAACGGGAAGTAGCTCGGCCGCATACGCATATTCACATCATTTCCGAATACGGTATGTACGAATTCAATCAGCGTGCCCTTCAAATCTCTGAGAGAAAGGTTCTTATCAACCACAAAGCCCTCCATCTGCATAAATACGGGGCTGTGGCTCGCGTCAACCTCGTCAACTCTGAACACTCTGCCGGGAATAACAAGTCGGAATGGAGGTTTTTTGCTAAGCAACGAGCGCACCTCGCAGGGTGTCGTATGCGTTCTCAAAACGACAGAATCGCTTATATAGAAGGTATCCTGCATATCGCGTGCAGGGTGCCCTTTCGGAAGGTTCAGCTTAGTAAAGCAATAGTCCTCATATTCAATCTCAGGCCCCTCGTATGTGGTGAAGCCCAAGCCTATCATAGCATCGCGAATTTCTCTGTACACCTGCGTCATAGGGTGAATTCTGCCGCGCGGAATACATACCTTGCCCGGAGCAGTTACATCAACCGCTTCCTTTTCGAACATCTCTCGCATCTTCGCGTCGGCAAGCGCTTTACGCTTGTTCTCTATAACCTCTTCAAGCTCTTTCTTGACAGTATTTGCGTGTTGACCGAATACAGCGCGCTCCTCAGGCGAAAGGTTCTTCATTTCGCGCAAAGCAAGTGTCAATTCGCCGTTTCTGCCTAATACGGTAGGGTAGAAGGTGTTAAGGTCGTCTAAATCGTTTATGCTTTCAAGTGCTTTTAGTGCATTTTGCTTAATTTTGTCTAAATCCTGTACGGTCATATTAAACCCCCTTTGGTTTACAGGGTATTATAGCATTAAAGGCAAGAGTTTACAACTAATTATATTCGTAAAATCGGGTGAAGTGCGCCGTTTTCAGCAATTTCGCGGGTATGAAAAAGGCGAGCTTGTACGCCCGCCCTGAAAGAAAGCAAATATCTAATTACTCCTTAAACTGAAAGTTATACAGCATTGTGTAAAGCCCGTTTTTAGCTATCAGCTCCTCATGAGTGCCGCGCTCCTCAACGCCGTCCTTTGTAAGCACTATTATTTCGTCGGCGTTCTTAACCGTGCTAAGCCTGTGCGCTACAACTATTGTTGTGCGGTTCTTTGCCAACTCGCTCAGCTCCTCCTGAATCTGCATCTCCGTAGCGTTGTCCAATGAGCTTGTGGCTTCGTCAAGTATCAGTATAGCCGGGTTTTTCAGGAACACTCTCGCTATGGATATGCGCTGCTTCTGCCCGCCCGACAGCTTTACGCCGCGCTCGCCTACCTGTGAATCGTAGCCATGCTCCAATGTCATTATATAGTCGTGAATATTGGCCTTCTTAGCGGCTTCTATTATTTCATCATCGCTTGCGTCTAAATTGCCGTACGCTATGTTTTCTTTAATTGTGCCATTGAACAGGAAAACATCTTGCGCTACCAAGCCTATGTTTTTCCTCAATGCAAGGCGCGAAAAGTCCTTAACATCAATACCGTCAATAAGTATTCTGCCCTCTGTCGGCTCATAGAAGCGGGGTATAAGATGGCAAAGCGTGGTCTTGCCTGCGCCTGAGGGGCCTACCAGCGCAACGGTTTTTCCCGGCGGAATATCTATTGTCAGGTTCGATATAACCTTGCTTTCCTCTTCTGTCGCGTCTGAATTCTTATATTTGAAGCTAACGTTTTCAAAGCGTATATGCCCCTTAATATCCTTTGGTGAAACCGCGTTCTCGCTGTCCGTCTCGGGCTCCTGCTCCATTATTTCGTTGAAGCGTTGCAAGCCCGTCATACCGTCCTGCATCTGCTCAAAAAGGTTTACCAAGCGGTTCACGGGCTTCAAAAACATTGTTACATATAGCAGGAACGCTGCAAATTCGCCCACATTGATTTTATCGTAGTAAACGAAAAGCCCGCCGGCTATAAGCACTACTAAGTACAATAGGTCATTGAAGAATGTCATTCCCGAGAAGAATTTACCCATTGCGCGATATGCCCTGCCGCGTGCCTTCTTAAAATGCTCGTTTGCCTTTTCAAACTTAGCAGTTTCGTGCGATTCCGAAGTATATGAGCGTGATACTCTGACACCCGATATAGCCGTTTCGATATTCGCGTTAACCTCGGCAATCTCTTTCCTTGATTGAGAGAAAGCCGAATTCATTTCGCTTCTTGTAGCTACTGCGTACCATGTCATTATGGGCACTAATGCGAATACGATTAAAGCCAGTGGAATATTTATAGTCATAAGCATTACAAAGGCGCCTATCAGCATAATTGACGATAAAAACAGGTTCTCAGGGCCATGGTGCGCAAGCTCGGAAATGTCCATAAGGTCGTTTATCAGCCTGCTCATTATTGTACCGGTCTTGTTCTCGTCAAAATATGAGAAGGGCAGGCGCTGCAAGTGCGTGAACATATCCTTTCGCATATCGCCTTGAATCCTCACGCCCATTACATGCCCCCAGTACTGCACTACGAAGTTCATAAATGCTTTTACAATGTATATAAGCAGCAGAACAACTGCCCAAACGATTAGCATTCTGAGGTTCTTGTTAGGAATAAAATCGTTGATTATATCCTTTACTATGTATGGATAGAAAAGATCTGATACAGCAACTAAAAAAGCACATGCCATATCTATATAAAACAGCTTCATGTGCGGCTTGTAGTATTTTATCAGCTTTCTAAATAACTGCATATTGGCTCACCCCCTTCGGGAATTATAGCCTTTTGGGGCTAAAAAGTCAATTTTTTCGGGCTGGAATGTAATTCAATCACAAACAAAGGTTAAAAAATAAATATAATGTAAAGCATAGTACAATATCAAGGAGGACAATCGAATGGCAGCTTTAACAATTACTACGGAAAACTATCAGAGAGAGGTTATGGAGTCGCAATCTCCGGTTTTATTGGATTTCTGGGCGCCTTGGTGCGGCTTCTGCAAGGGCGTAGGCGCGGCAGTTGAGGAGTTGGCTGCAGAGCAAAGCGAAGTCAAAATAGGCAAGGTGAATATTGATGAGCAGGCGGAGTTGGCAAAGCAATTTCGCATAATCAGCATACCTACATTGATTTTGATAAAAGACGGTGTTGTAGTGAACAGGATAGTAGGCGCTATGCCAAAGACACAAATTGAAAAAATGATAAAGAATGTTTAATTTACTTTTGGAATTTTATATGATATAATATTAAGCAAAGCATAAGGAGGTACAGAAAAATGACAGATACTTATTACAAAATGCCGCTAATTGGCGAACCTGCGCCGTCATTCAAGGCAGTAACAACACAGGGCGAAATCAATTTCCCCGAGGATTACAAGGGCAAATGGGTAATACTGTTTTCACACCCTGCAGATTTCACCCCTGTATGCACAACCGAGTTCATGACATTCGCGTCTATGGCAGAGGAGTTCAAAAAGCTGAATACAGAGCTTGTCGGCTTGTCTGTTGATTCGCTGTATGCACATATCGCATGGCTTAGGAAAATTCAAGAGATTGAATGGAATGGCATGAAGAATGTAGAGGTTAAATTCCCGCTGATTGAGGATATTAGAATGGAGGTCGCCAGCAGGTACGGCATGATTCAGCCCGGAGCGTCATCAACGCAGGCAGTAAGGGCTGTATTCTTCATCGACCCAAAGGGCATTATACGCACTATACTATACTATCCTCTGTCGCTGGGCAGGAATTTCGACGAAATCAAGCGCATTATATTAGCCTTGCAGAAAGCGGATAAGGACAATGTCGCGACGCCTGCAAACTGGCGTCCCGGCGACGATGTTATTATACCCACGGCAGGCTCCTGCGGCACAGCAAAGGAACGCATAGAGAGCAAGGACGAAAATATGTATTGCTTAGACTGGTTTATGTGCTTCAGAAAAGAAAAGAAGTAATGCTGCAAGAAGTGCAGGGCTTACTCTGCACTTCTTTTTTATTGAATTCTTTTCATACTAAGCTTAAGGAGTGTGGCAGTGAGAAAGGTATTGATAATTGGCGGAGTGGCAGGCGGCGCGACCTGTGCTGCGCGATTGAGAAGGCTTGATGAAAGCGCACAGATAATAATATTCGAGCGTGGCGAGTATATCTCATACGCTAACTGCGGTCTGCCTTACTATGTTGGTGATGTAATCAAGAGCAAGCGCGCGCTGCTTTTGCAATCTCCCAAAGCTATGAAGGAAAGATACAACATAGATGTTCGTATTAAGCATGAGGTCATAAGCATTGACAGGGAAGGCAAAAGCATAACCGTGATTAACTTATCGACCGGCGAGCAATATCAGGAAAGCTACGATACTCTGGTCATCGCCACAGGCTCATCACCCGTAAGACCGCGCATAGAGGGCATAGATTCCCCCAAGATTCACACTCTCTGGACAATAGACGATTCAGAAAATATCAGAAAAGCAGTTTTCGAAACGGGTGTAAAGAGCGCAGCCATAATGGGCGGCGGCTTCATAGGCTTAGAAATGGCGGAAAACCTGCACAGAGCAGGCGTTGAAGTTACTATAATTGAGATGTTAGATCAGGTTATGTCAACTCTCGATTATGAGATGGCGCAACTATTGCATGAGAACATAGTAAAGAATAATGTAAATCTGATATTGGGCGACGGGGTTGAGGCATTCAAAGATCAAGCAAACGGTGTAAATATTACCCTAAAAAGCGGTAAAAAGATAAACGCTGATATGGTGCTTCTCTCAATCGGGGTTAAGCCCAACAGCGAGCTTGCGAAGGCGTGCGGCCTGCTTACTAATCAGAGGGGCGGAATAGTAGCAGATGAATATATGCGCACTTCCGACCCGAATATCTACGCAGTCGGCGATGTAGTAGAGGTTGTGGATTTCGTAAGCAATAACCGCACTATGATTCCACTTGCCGGTCCTGCGAACAAGCAGGGAAGAATCGCCGCAAACAACATAGCTGGCGGCTTTGATAAATACGAAGGCACGCAAGGCACGGCAATAGCCAAGGTTTTCGATTTAGTCGCCGCTTCAACCGGCTTGAACGAAAAATCGCTAAAAGCGTCTGGCTTACAGAAGGGCAAGGAATATGAAACGCTTATTATAGCGCAAAACTCACACGCAGGCTATTATCCAAATGCTTCGAATATGTATATCAAGCTGCTGTTTTCGTTAGACGGCAAAAAGCTGTTCGGAGCGCAAATAGTAGGGCAGGAGGGAGTCGATAAGCGAATCGATGTAATATCTGCGGTAATACGCTTAGGCGGCGGAGTAAATGAACTTAAACGCTTGGAATTAGCCTATGCGCCCCCGTTCTCATCAGCGAAAGACCCCGTAAACATGGCAGGCTATGTAGCTGAAAATGTGCTCTCAGGCGGAGTGGCGTTTTCTGCTTGGAACGCTATAGAGAAAAGCGAAAACGCAATAGCATTAGATGTTCGCGAACCATATGAGTTAGAGGAATTTGCGATAAAAGGCGCTTATCATATACCCTTCGGCGCACTCCGTAACCGACTTTCAGAACTCGATAAAAGCAAAGAAATAATTGTAGTCTGCGCACGCGGCGTACGCGCCTACAATGCCGCAAGAATATTGCAGCAAAACGGCTTTGAAAATGTAAAGGTCTATCCCGGCGGCGTGGACTTTTACAGAAAAACGCATTTTGGGTGAGTGGGGAACTGTAAAGTCTTTTCAAAATAAGCGGAAAACACAGTTGCATAAAGCATTGATAAAAGACGGGGTTATGCCATATATTTAAGGAGGTATGTGGAACGATGAAAAGGGTGTACCCGGTTATATTCATAAAATCAGCAGACGGTGGCTATATGGCTCATGTGCCCGATTTTGAAATTGATACGCAGGGCAACAGCCTTGTTGACGCAATAGCGATGGCGCGTGATTCCATAGGCCTTATGGGTATTGACATGGAAGATGACGGCAAACATATCCCCGAGCCATCACGATTTGAGGATATTGCTCATAATGCAAATGAAATAGTTTCGTTAGTGGATATTGATTTTTCACTATATCGTAGAAGATACGAGCACAGCACGGTCCGCCGTAATGTTTCTCTGCCCGCGTGGCTTAATGCTGAGGCGGAAAAGCAGGGCTTGAACATTTCCGCAATCCTGCAAGCTGCGTTGAAACAAGCGCTGCATATTTCGGATTGACTATTTGGAATCTTACCGATAGTTTTGATTGGCACACCGTCAATTCAACCTTGCCTACAAGAATTATCCTCGGTTTTTGTTAAGCATGAAGCAGCAGCGTTTTATTTGCTTGGCAAAAGCTGCGTTTAGAAAGCGTGCGATAACACAAGACTTACTGATTAAGATAATGCTTAATACACAATAATCTACTATGACTGAAAAGCAAGTCGCAATAATTTGTAACAGCAAGACTGACATTACACCGAACCCCAAAAACACAAAAGCCCAAACCGTTATGGGCTTTTATGATTATGCCGTTCTTGGTAATTTTCTGGTGGAGACGAGGGGAGTCGAACCCCTGACCTTCTGAATGCCATTCAGACGCGCTACCAACTGCGCTACGCCCCCACAGCGACTTGTGCGAGAAATGTGTATGCTTTGAATCATGCACCAAACAGGGCAATTATTCGCACGAAGGAATTATAGCACAGTCAATTTATTTTGTAAACCCTTTTTTCAATAAAGCCGCTTACACTTGCAAAAACTGTAATGAGATTGTATAATATGGCTTTAATCTGAGGCGTAGGAGGAAGTATGCCCATAATACTTGGATTGCTGCTGATAGCAATAGACCAGTTAGTAAAGTTCATAGCAGCAGCAAAATTGCCGCATTTAGTGAACAACACCTACCCGGTTATAGAAGGTGTATTTCATTTTACCTATGTCGAAAATCAGGGCGCGGTGTATGGCTTTTTGAGAGAAGCCCCCTATGTCTTGTTAATCGTTAACTCAGTATTGATAGTGCTGCTTGCGTACTTCATGATAAGAAAATACAAGTATATGCACACTCTTTTTAAGTACTGCATGGTGCTTATACTTTCAGGCGCAATAGGCAACTTCGTAGATAGAATACTGTTCGGCTATGTGCGCGATATGTTCGATTTCAGACTTATAAATTTCGCCGTATTCAATGTTGCCGACGCAGCGCTCACAATAGGCACAATTTTGCTTATTGCGGACTTGCTTTTTTTCCATGGCAAGCAGATTTTAGACAATTACGAGAAAACAGGAAAGCTGTTTGCGGCAGAGATAGCAAAGGCAGGCGCAGCGAACACAGAGCCGCAAGTGGATAGCGATGACGAACAGGTTTGACTTTGAGGAAGAAGCTGTATACGCCTTAGTAGAAGCCGATTATGCGAATAAAAGGCTTGATGTTTTCGCCACGCAGCTACTGCAAGAGCAATATGCGCCCGAATTCACACGCTCACAGGTGCAAAGGCTTATAAGCTCAAAGCGAGTGCTTGTGAACGGCGCTCCGAAATCCGCAAACTACAAGCTGAGAGCAGGCGAAACAGTGGAGGTATTCCCGCCAGAGCCAGTTGAAACCGAAATAGTCGCGCAGGATATTCCGCTGAACATAGTGTATCAGGACGAATACATAGCCGTAATCAACAAAGAAAAGGGAATGGTGGTGCATCCATCTCCCGGGCATGATAGCGGAACTCTCGTGAACGCTGCTATGTTTCATATAAAGGACCTGTCGGGCATAGGCGGCGAAATTCGCCCCGGCATTGTGCACAGAATTGACAAAATGACCTCCGGTCTGCTCGTAATAGCCAAAAACGACTTGGCGCATTTGAGCTTAAGCGAACAGATAAAGCAGCGCGAGGTGCACAGAATATACTTAGCGCTGGTCAGCGGCAACATAAAGGAAGATTCAGGCACAATAAACGCCCCCATAGGCAGACACCCCAAGGACAGAAAGCGTATGGCGGTGCTTGATAGCTCACAGGGGAGCGCGCGCGAGGCCGTAACGCATTATACGGTGCTTCACAGGTTCGGCGAAACTACATTGATAGAAGCGCGGCTTGAAACGGGCAGAACGCATCAGATTCGCGTTCACCTTGCCCATATTAAGCACCCTTGCTTGGGCGACGATGTATATTCGTCGGGCAATAACAATTTAGGCTTGGAGGGGCAGGCGCTGCATGCTATAAGGTTAGAGCTTTTGCACCCCAAGACACATGAGCAAATGTGCTTTTTCGCACAGTTGCCCGAATACTTCACAAAAGCGCTGTTAAAATTGGGCGCTGATAGCAAGCTGTTAGATGAAATTAACGCAAAATACTGCGTGAAATAAAGCAAAATGAATTGGAGTAAGCTATGGAAAAGAATATGAACGAAGTAGAAATAATGGACGCGAGCGCGGTGAGCAGAGCGATAATCCGTATTGCGCACGAAATTATCGAGAACAATGGCGGCACGGACCAGCTCTGCATAATAGGCATTCACAATAGGGGAGTGCCGTTAGCAAGGCGCATAGTAAATATTATTGAGCGTTCAGAGGGTGTTAGGATACCCTTCGGTATGCTTGATATTGCCTTCTATCGCGACGATGTAGATATCGAAGGCTTGCCCATCGTAAACTCAACCGATGTGCCTTTCAGCGTTGACGACAAGCATATCGTGCTGATTGACGATGTAATCTACACGGGCAGAACCGCAAGGGCAGCTATGGACGCGATGATAGACATGGGCAGACCAAAGATTATACGCTTTGCAGCTCTCATAGACAGAGGGCATAGAGAACTTCCCATATGCGCGGACTTTGTAGGTAAAATTGTGCCTACCTCGCGTTCTGAACGCGTTAATGTCAAGCTGGTAGAAACCGACGATGTTGACGGAGTGAGCATTACTAAGTGAGCTTTTCTTCCGATAGAGAATACGAGGCTATCGTATTAGGTGCCGGACACGCAGGCTGCGAGGCTGCCTTAGCATTGGCAAGAATGGGGCATAAAACCCTGTGCCTGACAATCAATTTGGAGTCCGTAGCATTCATGGCGTGCAATCCTGCTATTGGCGGCACTTCAAAGGGGCATTTGGTACGCGAAATAGACGCGCTTGGCGGTGAAATGGGGCTTGCGACAGATGATACAATGATTCAGGTCCGTATGCTCAACACCGGCAAGGGCGTTGCTGTGCAGTCATTACGCGCGCAGATGGACAAGCGCAGATACCACGAGCGCATGAAATCTGTTATGGAAAACACACCGAACCTGCGCTTAATGCAGGGCGAGTGCGCAGAAATTATTGTCAACAATGGCAAAATCGCCGGCGTAAAATGCACCGATGGCACGGTATTCTCTTGTAAAGCCCTAATAGTAGCTTGCGGCGTATATCTAAAAAGCCGCATACTTATAGGCGAGCATGTAGAGAACATAGGTCCTGCCGGGCTTTCCTCCGCAAGCAAACTGTCTGCTTCGCTTGAGGAATTGGGCTTTATTTTGCGCAGATTCAAAACAGGCACGCCTCCGCGCATAAATGGCAGGTCAATAGACTATTCAAAAATGGTAGTCCAGCATGGCGACGAGCCCATGCACAAGTTTTCATTCTTAACACAAAGCATTGAAAGAGAGCAAACACCCTGCTACCTAACATACACAAATGAGCGCACACACGAGATAATAAAGAATAATCTGCACCGTTCCGCCATGTATAGCGGGCTTGTTCAGGCGACAGGCACGCGCTACTGCCCGTCAATAGAAGATAAAATAGTTCGCTTTGCCGATAAGGAAAAGCACCAGATATTCATAGAGCCGGAGGGGCTTACTACCAACGAGAAGTATGTTCAGGGCTTAAGCACAAGCCTGCCCGGAGACGTGCAGATTGAGGTTTTGCATTCGATTCAAGGGCTTGAGAACGCCGAAGTCATGCGCTACGGCTACGCAATAGAGTATGACTGCATAGACCCCACGGAGCTTGACATTACATTAGCTTCAAAGCGCATAGAAGGGCTGTACTTCGCAGGGCAGATGAACGGTTCATCAGGCTATGAGGAGGCTGCGGCGCAAGGCATATTGGCAGGCATAAACGCGGGGCTGTTCTTATCTCAGCAGGAGAGCTTTATACTTACCCGTGCAGACGCCTACATTGGCGTATTAGTAGATGATTTAGCCACAAAAGGCACGCAGGAGCCATACAGAATGATGACCTCACGCGCGGAGTATCGCCTGTTGCTAAGGCAGGACAACGCCGATTTGCGCTTAACCGAAAAAGCGCGCAGAACCGGGCTTATTTCCGATAAACGCTACGATTTGCTTATGCGAAAGCGCGAGGGAATTCAAAAACTTACGGAAGTGTTGAATAGCGTTGTTCCTCCCTCTCAGGTATTAAACGAGTTCTTGGCGCAAAAGGGGTATTCCCCCGTCGTAACCGGCGTTAAGCTGTATAATCTTTTGAAGCGTGAAAACATAGGCTACACGGATATATTAGGCATTTTCCCCGATTTGCCCGCGTATGAGCCGGAAATATCAGAGCAGGTCGAAATCACAGCCAAGTATGAGGGTTATATAAAAAAGCAGCAAGAGCAGGTTATGAGCTTCAACGAGTTAGAGCGCATAGCTATTCCCGAAAACATAGATTATATGAGCATTCATGGCCTGAAAATAGAGGCAAGGCAGAAGTTCAGTCAAGTTAAGCCCAAAAACTTAGGGCAGGCATCACGCATATCGGGCGTTTCTCCCGCCGATATTGCTGTGCTTTTGGTGAAAATCAAGTCATTGAGGTAGTCGCTTAAGACTTCGCGACACATATGCCTTTGCATTGTTGCGCACTCCTACAAGGGTGCGTTTTTGCTATTTCAATTCCGCTTGAAACGCATAGCAGAAATGGGATATAATATTGCTATGTTAGACAAGCATGAAAATTCTATCCATAACACTGTTTGCGACGCATTTTCAGAGGTAAAAAGCATAGAACCGCGCCTGCTTAGCCCTCTTACATTAGCTTATATAGGCGATACTGTTTTCGACCTGTATATTCGCTCATACCTGCTGCACTTTTCAAACGCAAAGGTGCATGGGCTGCATATGAGGGCGATAAAATCAGTGTGCGCGCAGGCGCAGGCAAAGGCATATGAGATTATTTCACCAACGCTTTCCGAGGATGAAAAAACAATATTCAGGCGTGGCAGGAATGCGCACAACAACACATATCCCAAGCACGCTACGATACAAGAATACAAAATAGCAACCGGTCTTGAAACCCTGTTAGGCTACCTGTATCTTACAGGGCAGGACGCAAGAATGACTGAAATAATGAAGCAGGTGCTCGATTACTTGTTTGAAGAAAAAGAGGGAAAAAAGGGAGAAAAGGGAGAAACAAAAGATGCCTGAGAGAAAGCTGAAAGTCAAACTGCTGCAGCACACGCCAAGCCCGCTTGAAACAATAGCGTTGGCGGCAAGGCTGTGCTATTCCGACAGCGATATAGATTCGCTATACGATAAATCAAAGGGAAGCGCTGAGGATTTCGTAAAAAAGCTTATGAGCTTAGGGCATCTTTCGCCTATTGAGCACGCGTCATACACATTTGGAATAGAGGGCGTGTCGCGCGCATTGTTAGCGCAGATTACACGCCATAGAATTGCCAGCTTCTCCGTGCAATCGCAACGCTATGTAAAGCAGGGCAAGGGCGGGCTTAACTACATAATTCCCCCGAAGGTAAAAGAGCTTGGAGAGGAAGAGCGCTTCATAGAGCAGATGAATACGCTTAGCGAATGGTACTCCGAATGGATAGACAAGGGCTTGGCCGCGGAGGACGCGCGCTTCATACTCCCCAACGCCGCGGAAACGCGCATGATACTCACAATGAATGCGCGAGAATTATTGCACTTCTTTTCATTGCGTTGCTGCAACAGGGCGCAGTGGGAGATTCGCAAGCTTGCATGGGCAATGTTAGCATTAGTAAGGCAAACCACACCGGTTTTGTTCGACAACGCGGGCGCTTCGTGCATAGGCTCCATATGCACCGAAGGCGCTATGAGCTGTAAAAAGCTGAGAGAGATGAAAGAGCTGTCAAATAGATTAAATGAGCAAATAAAAAATGGCATGAGCTATGAGGAGATAATGCGCTTTGTTGAAGAAGTATAAAAAATGCATAGTGTTGCTCATATTAGCGGGGATAATATTTGCTTGCTTTGGGTGCAATACATTCATAACGATTTATGAGGAAAACACCCAAGCCAATGATTTGCCCCAGCTTCATCCCGACGACGGTATCAGGCAAATAGTAACGGGAACACTGTATTATAAGCTGCTTAACACAAACTATTTGGTTCCCGTTCAGCGAGAAATAGATTTGATAGTAAATGAACCGTTGTATGAAGCGCTTTTACGCTATTTGTCGCGCAATATGGACGGACCCTCCGCATATGCGAGCGCATTTCCTCCAAATGTTAGGATAATTGAGGTTTCACAAAGCGGAAATATAATCTATGTAACGCTTAACCAAGAGTTTTTAAGAGCCGAGAACTATGCTTCGGGCAAATACTCAAAAATGCTTGTTGTTTATTCAATAGTCAACACCATTACAAAATATAAAGAGCAGGTGAGCGTTCAAATACTTGTAGATGAAAACGGCGACGGAGTAGGAGAGCGTATTAGCTACAGCGCATTAAGCCTAAGTCCGAGCCTATCCTTAGTAGAGCCGCTTGTATATAACTCGGAAGTCGTTGCCGACGCCGGCAGGATATTAGAGCAGGCTTTTAACAGCCTTGCTATGCAATTTTTTGATAGAGCGCTGCCCCTGTTCACTGCAACAGAAATGAAAATCGATGAAAACAATCTCAGGGTGTTGTTTGGCTTAGAATACAAGCTGAAAATGTTCAGTGTAAAGAAAGTAATAACATCTGCGGATTCCTCTGTCGCTTATGTTGAGATAGACGCAGAGTTTCAGTATTACTCAACCGGCGAAGCTAAGTCCATAGTCATAGATGGGGCGAATGTGCCTATGTATATGGCAGATGGCATATATAAAATCAGCTTTGAAGACTTACTGCGAATTATTGAGGAAGCACCGCGATGAAAAGATTTTTATTGCTTTTCTTAGTGATAATATTGCTTGTATCATCTGCTGCTTGTCAAAGCAATACCTTGCCGCCTATTGACGAGCTTGAGCCAATGCAACCGCCCGAGAGAACCGAGGTCGCATACGAGTTCAACGCAAAGCTGTATTATATTATGAAGGATTCGGGCGAGCTTTCGCATGAAATACACGAGGTGCAAATATATAACGATGAGCCGGTTCTAATAACTATAATGAATAAGCTGCTTGAAAAACCCAAGTACGATTACCACAGAAACCCCATAGACAGCAGCTATAAATTAGCCGATATTGAGGTTTCGGAAGGCGTCGCCAATGTGTTTTTTGAGGGCGATACATTTAATTCTAACAGCTACTACGATATGAAGCAGTACATAGAAACACAAGCGGTCATATTGGCTACATTAGAGCCTTTTGGTGTGAACGCCGTCAATGTTTATATTAACGGAGTCGCTCCAAGCTATAAGTCGTGTCCTGTCGGTTTCGCTGTAAAGCCTGCAGATACGCTCAGCAAGCATATTTCGGATACTATTGACGCTTATACAGATTTCAGCAGTCTAAGCGAGGAATCGCCCTTTACAGCCAACTGCGTAATATATGTAAAGGATAAGAGCGGATACTTTTTAGCCAATAAGCAGCATATAGTAATTAAAAACGAAGCGTCGAATGAAGAGCTTGTCCGTGCGATTTTAGGGCGTTTCTTAAAGCTATACAATGGCGTAGTTTCGCCAGAATTCACTTTTACGAGCATAGAGTCAAACCGGCACTTAGGCAAATACAACATATCAGTTACCGTAGAGGGCAATATAAGCGATGATTCCGTATTAGAAACTCTAAGGGCAGGCATTGCGCTTACGCTAACGGGCTATATTCCCGATTTGCACTATGTAACAGTAATATATGAAAATAGCTCAGTAGCAATTCAGCGCAAGGATTACGCTAAAAAAATAGGCGGTACTGTGAAGGTCTATTACCCCTATCTGTTGCAGGATGTTCTAAGCGTTCGTAATATCACTATAAGCAAGGGGCTTGCGTGCTGCACAATAAAAGAATTCATAGAGATATACTTCGCGAGCTCGGTTGCAAATTACAGCATTTTTACTGGAATGAAAGAGGAATACATATTAGATATTTATGTGAATAACGGAATCGCTGTGCTTGATTTAGATAAGACCTTTTATGAAGGATTAAGCAAGTACATAAACAACGAAAACAGCATAGTTGATGGCAATGTAAGTGAAAGACTGATTATATATGGCATAGTTAACTCATTGACGGAGGTTTATTATATAGATAGCGTACTGTTCTTATGTAATGGAGAAAACATAAAGACTCTGAAAAATGTGTACTTAGGTGCTCCGCTTTATAAGAATATAGGCTTAATATATGGCGCATAGGAGAAAGTATGAAGATTGATTTGGCAGTGGCCGAGATAGGTTCAACCACAACGATAGTAAACGCATTCGATGATATTTCAGGCGATGCAAGGTTTATAGGTCAGGGGGTAGGATACACAACCGTATTAGAGGGTGATGTACGGATAGGGCTGTCAAACGCCTTTAAGGATTTAGAAAAGACCTTGGGCGAAAAGATAGAAGCGAAGGAGATGTTCGCTACCTCCTCCGCGGCAGGCGGCTTGAAAATGTGCGTGCATGGGCTTGTGTATGATATGACGGTTAAAGCGGCGCACGCGGCGGCATTGGGTGCAGGCGCAATAGTAAAATTAGCCACGGCGGGCAAGCTGCATGACTATGATATAGATGAAATTCGCGATATTGCTCCGAATCTTATACTCATAGCGGGCGGAACAGACTACGGCGAAAGGGAATGCGCTTTGCACAACGCAAGGCTTATAGCAAAAAGCGGAATAAACGTGCCTGTAATATACGCAGGCAATGTGCAGAACCAAAAGATTATAGCGCAAATATTCAGAGAAGCGAATGTGCCTTGCTATATAGTTGAAAATGTATATCCTAAGTTAGATTTACTGAATATCGAGCCTACAAGGCGCAAAATTCACGATGTGTTCGAGGAGCATATTATTAAGGCGAAGGGAATGGAGCATGTAAGGGATATGGTTAACGGTCCCATTATACCCACGCCCGGCGCTGTTATGGAAGCCGCCAAGCTATTGTATGAGGATATAGGCGATTTAGTCGTAATAGACATAGGCGGCGCTACGACGGATGTTCATTCGGTGTCATTAGGCTCAGAGGCTATTGCTTCTATTCAAACAACGCCCGAGCCATTTGCAAAGCGCACGGTTGAGGGTGATTTAGGGCTTTTTGTTAATGCCCGCCATGTTATAGAAAGCATAGGTAAGGATAAGCTTGAAAGAGAGCTGTCCTTAGACATTGATAAAGAGCTCGAAACCTACACGCCCATACCCCAAACAAGTGCGCATACAAAAATTGCGCAGCGATTGTGTGTAGAGGCAGGCGTTAAGGCTTTTATGCGCCACGCAGGCTCTCTGCGCTATGTATATACCCCCTCAGGCAGACAGACATTAGCTGAGGGCAAGGATTTAACGCTTGTTAAGTATGTAATAGGCACAGGCGGCGCGTTGACAAGGCTTCCTGAAAGGGAAAGGCTGTTGCGTGAGATAGCAAACTGCAACGCAAATGGCACCATGCTGGCTCCTGCGCCTGATGAAGCAGAAATACTGTTCGATGATGACTATATATTCGCCTCTGCCGGAGTAATCGCTAAGAAATATCCGCAGGCGGCATTGAAGCTGATGAAGAACAGCATGAAATGGAGGAATTAACATGAGGTGTATTTATTGCAACTGCGCTGAAAGCAAGGTAGTGGATTCGCGCTCTACTGATGACGGCACAGTTATTCGCCGCAGGAGAATGTGTGTTGAGTGCGGACGCAGATTCACAACCTATGAAAAGATAGAGGAAGTCCCGTTCGTGGTAATCAAGCGCAACGGCTCAAGGCAAACCTTCAGCACGAGCAAAATTCTTGCAGGCATTAAAAAAGCCTGTGAAAAGCGCCCTATTCCTATAGAGCTGCAGCACAAGGTAGCCGACGATGTGGTCAGAGAGCTATTAAGCACAGTTGACGACCAAGAGGTTGAGTCGTCAGTTATAGGCGAATATGTAATGCGTCACTTGAAGGAGTTAGATGAGGTAGCGTATGTGCGCTTTGCCTGTGTGCACCGTCAATTTAAGGACATAAATACCTTCATGGACGAGCTGAAAGTATTGTTGAAAGAGCAAGATGAAACAAAGTGATTACACCGTTTCTGTGAAAAACGGCGTCGGAATAGTGTTTTCAAATGGGTTAGAGGTTGCGCATGGCTACACTACGCGTTTAGGTGGTGTAAGTCAGCCGCCCTTCGACGCGCTAAATCTGGGCTGGAACAGAGACGAGCCTAAGGAGAATATCAGGAGAAATTATGAGCTGCTTTGCGACGCGTTCGGCTTAGCTATTAACAGCTTAGTATTGGTTAATTACAAGCATGGTACGAATGTGCTTGCTGTAGATAAGCGTTATTGCGGCAGCGGAATAATAAGCAAGCCTTTACCCGAATGCGACGGGCTTGTTACTAACGATGAAAGCGTGGTATTAGCAACTCTCCATGCCGATTGTGCCTGCTTATTCGTGTATGATAGCGCAGCAAGGTGTATAGGTATCGCCCATGCGGGCTGGCGCGGAATATTCGGGCGTATTGGCGCAAAATTAGTTGAGAAAATGGCAGAGCAATACGACTCAAAAGCGCATAATGTAAAAGTTGCAATTTCACCTTGCATATGCGAAAATTGTTACGAGGTAGATAGGAGCTTGGCATTTGAGTTCGAAAAGGAATTTAGGCGCAATGATGTATCCTTACCTCACACAAACCCCGAAAAAGCCTATTTGAACCTGCGCCTTGCGGCAGAGCTGCAGTTTTTAGACTGCGGCATACTAAGGGAGAATATTTACCATATTTCCTGCTGCACATATGAGAATGAAGAGCTGTTCTACTCATACCGCAGGGACGATAAAAAGGCAGGGGCGAGCGCAGGCTTCATAACATTGAGGAGAAACACATGAAAAAACTGTTTGAATTGATAAAGCAAAATAAAACCGCGCTGGTGATAATCGGCTCACTTATTATATTGACCGCATTGCTTATAGTTGTAAGCACAATGGTTTTAGGCAATGCCGAAAGACCTATACGAATTGAGTATGGCGAAAAGACATTCAAAATCATTGCACCGTATGAAACGCGCGAGGTGCCTTATGATTCAGTTGAGATGTACGAATACAAGGCGACGCCTCCGGGCAACATAGGTCAAGCTATTGACGCGCAAGTAAGCAATAAGATACTTTCGGGCATATTCCAAAACGATGGCTATGACCCGTATTACTTGCATATTTATACTAAAACAGGAGCATATATTTTCTGCTACTACAAGGGGCAAAGCGTTATATTCAATTTGAGCAGCGAGGAAGAAACCAGCGAGTGCTACAAAGAATTACGCAATCGCATTTTCGGCGATACGCCCGTACCCACGCAGGCTCCCGTAATTACACTTACTCCCACATCAACACCTGAGGAAGCGAAAAAGTAATGAGCAAGAAAGATAAGGCAGAACAAAAAGAGCAAAAATCAAGGAAACGCAAAAAAAGAAAGCCCATACCTATATGGGTTAAAGCCATAATATGCGCCGCGCTGACTATAATAGGCCTGTTTTTGCCCAAAGCATTTGCCAATTCGCCCGAGTTCATAGAAAAATTCTTCTCAAATGGTCTATTTGTTGGCGTTTCTCAAGCGGTGGGCTTTATCACATCTATAATACCAATATCGTTGATTGAATCGCTTATAATTGCCGCGATTATAGCCGCGTTAGTGCTTTTAGTGTTGGCTATAATCAAGATGAGCAAGCGCAAGCTGCCTTTGATGAGTGTTATACGGTTCTTTTTGGCGATTTGGCTTGTCGCGGCAGTATTGTTGAATCTGTTTTACTTTATGTGGGGCTTCAATTATTACAGACAGCCCATAGATAAATTGATGGAGCTTGAGGTTAAGGAACGCTCGGTTGATGAGCTATACGAGCTATGCGTCTATTTGAAAGACGAAGCGATTAAGCTGAGAAGTCAAGCTTCAGAGAACGATGAAGGCATATTCGATATAGAAAGCAATTACGATGCGTTCAGAAACGTGTGTGAGGGCTTCGAGCAGTTAGGCAAGGAATACAAGCTTTTCTCGCGCAAGGTGTATCCTGCAAAGCCCGTTATGTTTTCAAAGGTAATGTCTTACACAGGTACTGCGGGTATGTTCATTCCGTTTACGGTTGAAGCGAATGTGAATGTTGATCAGCCTGCGCTGTTGATTCCCGCATCTGCCGCGCACGAAAACGCCCACTTCTTAGGCATAGCAAGAGAAAACGAAGCAAATTTCGTTGCATATCTTGCCTGTGTAAATTCGCCAGACATAAATGTAAAGTATTCGGGCATTATGCTTGCGCTGATGAATGCAGGCAACAAGCTGTATTCAGCTGATTCTGAGAAATATTCAGAGCTGTACTATTCTTACAGCGAAGATATGCGCAAAGACTTAGCGAATTACAGCGATTATTGGAAGAGCTTCGAGGGCAAGGTAAAAGAGGTTTCGCAAAAGGTAAATGATAATTACTTGAAGCATAATGACCAGACAGACGGAATACAAAGCTACGGCAGAGTTGTTGACTTACTGTTAGCGTATTACGCAAAAACGCAAAAATAGAGCAGTGAGAAAAGCATTAGCTTGGGTTTTCGTTCATAAATTGCTTTTCTAAACGCTTGTTTATAGCTTCCTTCAGCAATATGTAAAGCACAGACGATAAAGGAATTCCTATCAGTATTCCCATAATTCCAAACAAGCTGCCGCAAAGCACTACAACAGATACAATAATCACTCCGGGAATTCCGATAGTGCGCCCAACGACCTTGGGATAAATGAAGTTGCCCTCTAACTGCTGCAATACGAGTATGAATATAAGGAACAGCAATGCCTTTATAGGCGAAACAGTCAGCATTAAAAATACGCCTATTCCTGCGCTTATGAATGAGCCTACTATCGGGAAAAGCGCGAGTATAGTTACAAAAATTGAAATTATAGTCGCGTACGGGAACTTGAAAAGCACCATTCCGGCAAAGCACAGCATTCCCAATATCATGGCCTCAAGCAGCTGTCCGCGCACAAAGCCCGAAAACATAGTGTTTGTGAGCCTTGCGATTCTGAAAAACTCCTCCTGGTGCTTCGTGGGCACAAATGCTTGTGAAAAACGAACAAAAAAGCGTTTGATTTTCTCCTTGTTCATCAGAACATATATCGATATCACAACTGCAAGCACAGCGTCAAACAGTGTAGCTAATAGGCTTGTGGTAAGGTTAGTGGCGTATGAAGCCAGCTTAGCGGCAGAAGCCTGTATTATCCCAATAAGCCTTTCAACGAACATGCCCCAGTCAAGCTGCATATTCTCTATTGCGGTTTCGGAAACATTCATCTGTGAAAGTATTTTTTTGAGCCATGCAGTTATGTTTTCACCGAATGTCGCAGAGTTCGAAATCAAGGTTTGAACAGTTGAAATCAGCTGAGGGATCAAAAAGTATAGAGAAGCAAACAGAATACCCAGCACAAGCACAAATGTTAATACAAGGCTAACATACCTGCATATTCTTAAAGCAACCGCGCCGCCCTTTTTCTTAATGAAGCAGAATATGTTGTTTTCGAAAAGCTTAAGCGGCACATTTAGCACGAATGCGATTGCAAGACCGGCCAATATGGGTGATGCCGCGCGCAGAATTAGCTTTATAATATCAATTATCTTGCCTATATTCAATGCGCAGGCAAGCAAAGCGGCGGCAAACACCATCAGCCAGAATATGTTTTTTCGCTTTTCGGGTATTTTCATTTATTGCCTTTCGGTAGGTATTACGGGTCAATTATACACAAAATACCAAGCAAGCGCAATTATACCTTGTTAAGCTTCAATTCGCTTAGCTTGCTCTTGCGCTTAGATTGAAGCGCCGCAATCACTAATACGAATATGGTCGCCGCGTAGGGTATAATCAGCGTGAGGTTTGCGGGTATAATGTTCTGCAAGCGCAGCCCTAACGCGTCAAAGAAGCCAAACAGCAATGCAGCCAAGAACACCTTTATAGGATTAGAGCGCCCGAATATTATGCAGGCAAATGCGATAAAGCCCCTGCTTGCGCTCATGTTTTCCGAAAACTGAGTCAGGTATCCCAATGACAGGTGCGCGCCTGCCAAGCAGCAGAGTATTCCGCATATTACGCTTGCCGAATACTTGATGAAGTCAGGGCTAACACCTATAGAGCGCAGCGCCTGAGGGTGCTCGCCCGCCGCTCTCAGCCTGAAGCCATATGGCGTTTTATACACTACTAAGTAACATATTATTACCAACAGCCAGCAAATATATACGAGTATTGAATTGTTGTTGAACAGCTCGTTTATTATTGGTATTTTATCCAACAGCGGAATGCTTACAGTAGGCAGCCCTAAGCTTTTAGGAAGCGGGAAAGCGCCTTTTACGCCGGTAAGCGTGCGCAGCAGGAATATAGTAATTCCGCCTGCGAATATGTTCAGCGCAACGCCTATAATAAATTCGTCTGACTTGAATTTTATTACGAAAAGCCCGAAGAAAAGCCCTAACAGCACGCCTACAACTATCGCGAGCACTATCCCCATAAAAGCAGACTGGAAGTAATATGTGCCCATAACCGCAGTAAATGCGCCTATCAGCATCATACCGTCCATACCTATATTCATAATGCCCGCATGGTCGGTAAACAGTCCGCCTAAACCGGCTAATACTATCGGAGTAGCTGTTCGCAGCGTGTTTTGGAACAGCATTACATTAAATACGGTGAAGAAAGCTGCAAGGAATTCGCTCATACATTACCTGCCTTCGCGGCGAGATACTCACGCTTTGCTTTTCGTATTGCCGCCTTTTCTTTTAGAATTCTTGAAATACCGTTTTCAGCCGCCATGAAGAATATAATAATAGACTGCACAACCAGTATCAGCTCAGATGAAATTCCAACCTTCATTTCCATAGCGGTAGAGCCCATCTTCAACGCGGCGAAGAATATGCTTATCACCACAATTCCTATGGGGTTGTAGCGCATTATCATTGCTACAAGCATACCGTCGAAATAAAACTCCTTGCTTATGGATTCTATGAAGCGGCCATGTATGCCGAACACCTCGAACATACCTACAAGACCGCATATAGCGCCGGATATTATCATTGAAATTATTGCGATTCGGTTTGTCTTGAAGCCCGAATAGCGTGAGAACTCATAGTTCTGCCCTGTTAATCTCTGCTCATAGCCCTGCGCGGTCTTGCTCATAAAATACCATACAACAAGTGCTATTACTGCCGCTATGAATATGCTTTGCGTCAAGGTCGAGCTGGTTATCAGCCTTGTGAATTTGAATTCGGGGTCAATCGCCTGTGTACCTGATGCTATGCCCCTCTCTGTGGTTTTCAGAGGACCGTTTGAGAGATACACGCATAAGTAAATTGCGATTGAATTCATCATAATAGTAGTTATAACTTCGTTTACACCTAAGCGCACCTTCAGTACCGCAGGAATAGAAGCATAAGCACCTCCCGCCGCCATTGCCGCAAGCAAGCATAGGGGAATGGCTATTATGGGTGAAACCCCCGTAAGCTCAGCGCCCACTATTGCCGCAGCCATCGCGCCCAAGAATAGCTGCCCTTCGCCGCCTACATTGAACATGCCGGCCTTCGCGGCAACTGCCATCGCAAGACCCGTCATAGCAAGCGTTACGGTTTTCGCCAAAGTGTCGCCGATTCCTCTTGGCGAACCGAAAGCGCCCTTTATCAGCGCACCGTAGCCTTCTATGGGGTTGTAGCCCAATATCAGCATGATTACAGCTCCCAATATAAGAGCGAGTAATATACTTATGCTCAATGAGAGAATATAGCTGAAATCATACTTGTATCGCTTTGTAAATAGCTCGTTTAGGAATTCTCGCATACTTCCTCCTTGCTGTGGGTAAGCATAGCAAGCCCGACTTTTTCCTTTGAAGCGGTTTTCGGGTCGAACTCGGCAGTGATTTTGCCTTCAAACAGCGTGCAAATACGGTCGGACAACATGAATATTTCGTCTAAGTCCGCGCTTATTAAAAGTATCGCCGCGCCTTCGTTACGCTTGTTTATTATCTGCTTGTGTATGAACTGCATTGCCGCAATATCCAAGCCGCGCGTGGGCTGTGAAATCACATACGCCCTTGTGTTCTCGAAAGAAAACTCTCTGCCGACTACGATTTTCTGCATATTTCCGCCTGACAATGAGCCTACGGGTATGTGAATGCCAGCGCCTCTTACATCGAATTGATTATACACTTCTTTTGAGTATTTACTGATTTTGTCGCGCCTTAGGTGTAATTTCAGCCATGCGAATTCCCTTCGCCTCTGCTTGCCTACTAATAGGTTTTCCCATATTGAAGCCTGCTTTGATAGCCCTGTCTTAATTCTGTCCTCAGGTATGTGCGCCAAGCCTAACTTGCGTATTTTTTCGGGAGATTGCTTAGTGATTTCAATTCCGTTTAAGTAAATGCTGCCCTTCAATGCGGGGCGCAATCCGGTTATCGCCTGCGCAAGCTCGCTTTGCCCATTGCCCTCAACGCCTGCTATTCCTACAATTTCGCCGGAGTTTATAGTTAAATTCAAATCGTTTATGGCAATTAAGCCGCGTGCGTTTGAAACAGTCAGATTCTTTATATCTAATACGGGAGTCTTAACCGTTTCGTCGCGCGGAATGCTTTCGAATGACAGCTCGTGACCCACCATCATTGAAGCCAGCTTGCTTTCGGATAGGTTCTTAGTTTCTTCTATCCCTGCAAGCTTTCCGGCGCGCAAAACTGCTACTCGGTCGGAAATCTCCATTACTTCATATAGCTTGTGCGTGATTATTATTATGGTATGTCCCTTTTCCTTTAGCTTTCTGATTATTTTGAAAAGCTCGTCCGTTTCACTGGGGGTCAATACTGCAGTAGGCTCGTCTAAAATTAAGACCTTAGAGCCTAATGCCAACGCTTTCAGAATCTCCACCCTCTGCTGCAAGCCTACTCCCAAATCTCGAACCCTCGCGTTCGGGGGAACCTCAAGCCCGTATTCGCGTATCAGATCCTCTGTAAACCTAACAGCCGCTTTGTTATCGAAGAATATCCCGAACTTAGCAGGCTTTTTGGGTTCATGCCCCAATACTATGTTTTGCGCCACAGTGAATGAGTCAATCAGCATGAAGTGTTGATGCACCATGCCGATTCCGGCTTTTATCGCGGCGGTTGGGGAGAATGTGGTTACGGTGCTTCCAAGAATTTCAACGCTGCCAAGCGTGGGCTGTATCTGACCGGCTAATACATTCATAAGAGTTGTTTTGCCTGCGCCGTTTTCGCCGACTATCGCGAATATTTCGCCCTTTTTGATAGACAATGAAATGTCATCGTTCGCAAGTGTTTCTACGAACCGTACAGTAATGTTCTTCATGTTTACGGCAATATCGTTGCTCATATATCACCCTTGTTTTTGCTTTCTTAAAAGCTATTCTACTCCATTTGACTGAATAAATGCAAGCAGATGACTAATAATAATTGTACATTGTGGCTGTGAAAGGAGGCGAAAATTTATGGAAAAGCAGCAGAAGGAAAAGCAGCAGAAGAGACAGCAAAAAGGACAGCAACCCAACAAGCAGATGAAGCAATGCTGTCAGCAGGAGCAGAACCGCTCAGAAGGGAAGGAAAACTAATGGAAAAGCAGCAGAAAAAGCAAAGACAGCAAAAGAAGCAGCAACCCAACAAGCAGATGACTAAGCAAAGCTGTGAGCAGGCGAAAATCCGCTCTGATGTTGAAGGCAGCTATACAGGAGCATCAGATTGCTGCCAAAGACCTATACAGGACCAAGACGACCTATAATCATTATTGGTGAAAAAATCAGGTAAAAAAGAATTAGTGGGGAGTACTTCCCACTTTTTCGTGCGCTATTTGCTTAAAGCGAATTATACTCTAACTTTATGGCAAATTGGCTAATTATTTCACATAAAAATTATTTGTGCGATTTGGGCTAATCCGAAGCATAATATACAAAATTTAAGCTAATTCTTTTCATTTGAAGCCATACATTGTGAAATGAATTACAAATTATAGTTTAATTATTTTAATCATGATGAAATTATTATAATAATGCTAACAAAAATATTGCAATTTACTTTGCCAATGCGCAACCAAACAGTAAAATAAATTTTTGTAATGCTTGACAGCTAAGATTTGTAAATTTATCATATTATTGTAATACAAAAGAAATGCAATTCTGCAAGAAGTAATAAGTAAATAATTTTGTCAAAAGGAGATGTCGAAATGAAAAAGACAAACAAGCAAAAGGCGTTCACGATTGTAGAGTTGATTATCGTTATCGCGGTAATAGGCATACTTGCGGCGATACTCATACCTGCATTCACGAACATCATAGCGAAAGCCAATGCAAAATCTGCGCTATCTGATGCGCGCAATACTTTAACCTCTTTCTTAACAGAGAATTTAGAGATTGTTGATGGCGTAATAGCTAAGAGCATTGTAATTTTCGTTAAGAAAGCGAAAATGTACTATGTTTTCGGTTATCAGAACAATGGTCCCGATGCGGGCAAGCTGATGCAATCCGCCGGCAATCCCTTCAATTATGAAGATCTAGCCGAGTTGATTGATGACTACAATTGTCCCGACTATGACATATAGGCACAGAGGAAGAAACCAACTATGCGTTCTTCCTGTGGCCTCATGACCAGCCCTCAGGCTCAGGCTCTGGTATTAAATCAGGCGGAATGGAAGAAATCAATCAAAGCTTCATCAATCTAACAGAGAGAATTAAGGGCGCACCTGAAACCGCACAGGTATTCGATGGCTTCTTAATAGGAATGATTGTTGACGCAGGCGTACACAATCCCGGCGGCAGCGGCACAACCCCCGGTGATGACAACCCAAGTGGTCCTACCATTGTGCCTACGGAGGAGCCTGAGCCTACGGAAGAACCCGTATCAATCGACATTTCTGTAAAGTTCTATGATACTTGGAACGAAGAATTGTTCGAAACAAAGACTCTCACAGTTGATGAGACAGGCACTCAAACCATTACAAAGGAAATGGTACAGTCAATCGCTTCAGCCGAATTCACAATTGCAACAGATGAAGTAATAGTAGATGTTCAAGAGGACAGCAATATTGAAATTACATTTGAGGGTACCCGCGACAGAACTATTGAAGGTGAGCTGTTCAGAGTAATAACCAACGCTACAGGACTTAAAAAGATTGACAGCCAGGTTGACGTTAATGGCGCAACTTCTATGGACGCAAAATATATACTTAACAACAACATTACCTCCGGCATGGCAAATTGGAAACCATTAGGATGGGTAAGAACCGATGATAACGGCAATCCGATTTCAATAGGCGATGTACGATTCAACGGTATTTTCGACGGGGGTAATTATCAAATAAGCGGTTTGTCAATGAGTTGGACTGCTTCTAGTGGCAATCAGTATGTCGGTTTGTTTGCCAGGATTGATACCTCAGGGGTTATAAGGAATCTAAAAATATTGCTGACAGATACAATAACAGCTTATAATTTCGCTGGTGTTATCGCAGGACGAAACCATGGCACGATATCAAATGTGCATGTAACAAATGGTGCGCCTGGAGAAAACATTGGTATTATTCAGACAACTACTACTATTGGTGGTACTGGAAACAATGCAGGTGGTATAGTTGCTGAAAATTCTGGAGGTCTCATTGAAAAATGTTCCACCTGTCTTTATAGCATTAATGGTGCATATGCTGCGGGTGGTATTACAGGAAGCAATGTAGCAGGCGGTGTTATTGATCAATGCTGGTCATATAGCGGTATAAACAATACAGGTACATATGCATTAACTGCTGTCCGTGTTGGAGGAATTGTAGGGCATAATGTTGCAATAAGTGTAAGCATGTCGAATTGTATAGCAATGCCTTTATATCCTATACGCGGAAATCAATACCTTGGCTTGCTTGTTGGATATGCAAGTAATAGTAATACAATAATTACTAACTGCTATGGAGTTGACAACGGAAATGTTACGCCAAGCGGCGACAATCCGACAAATATAGGTGCGGCTATTGGCGGTCAAGGCAGCACTGCGCCTACAGTAACAGGTTGCTATGTAGTATCAAGCAGAAGTGATAGCTTTTTCACGGTTTTCGCTAATGAAAGCCAGCTTATCGCGCAATCACCCTCATTCGGTTGGGATACGAATATTTGGATTATCGATGGTTCATCATTGCCAAGGTTAAGGAACAACCCGTTCCCGGCGTAATAAAAAGGGCGGCATTTGCCTGCCGCCCTCGCCTTATACATAAGACAAGCCGTTAAAAAAGCACTTAAATTGAATGTAAGGGGGTAAGTGGCAAACAATAGCTTTTTTCACAAAGTTATATAGCTGCAGATATATAGCAATGTGCTAAAAGCAGTTGAATAAACCACAAACCGCTTGCAGATATAAAATACTATTTTGAAAGTAGAAAAAGAACATGAAACGGACAAGCATTATTAAGGCGCTATCGCTTCTAATAGCGATAGCAATGGCACTTATGCCAATGGCAGGAATTAGCGCGCTGGCAAATGGAAACGAGTTTACAATTACCTATGAGTTCGACCCCGACTTCCCTGAGTTAGGCGAAACTCTTGACTTCCCGTAAGAAAGGCAAACGGAAGATGGATTGCATTATGTAGTAGATATTGAAGATTTAATTGGAGGGCCATTACCTGAGGGTTACACCTTCCACTATTGGGTAGACTCTTACGAAACTGCGTATTACCCTAGTTTTACCATCGATTATGACACTACCCTCACAGCTGTCGTTACCTACACTCCGCCAGAACCCGATACTATTACAGTTGATGTTTCCTTCTATGACACATGGAACGAAGAGACTATCACGGAATATGAGGTCGAAGTGCCTGCTGGCGGTACAGTAACTGCTGAAGATGTTTTGGCAGTTGCACCAGAATTATGGGTATCTACAACGCAACAAGTAACTGATGTTGAGGAGTACGACAACATAACCTTTTACGGTTCAAGGTTGGCTCAACCCGATGGCGACGACTATGTAACATATACAAACGGAACACGCTATCAGGTAATCACAACGGTTACAGGCTTCCTAAAGATTGACGATACTTTGGCAGGCTTACAAGACAACTACTTGCAGTATAATGATTTGAACCTTACAGGCATAACTACAAACACTGTTTATGGCTTAGGAACATTTACATATGTATGCACCATTGGCGGCTATGGCGTAAACAGCTTAGAGTTCAGCGGAATATACGATGGCGGCATGCATGAGATAACAGGTTTTGGCGGTCAGCCTTGGGGTTCAAACGATACTTGCGTCGGATTGTTCAGTTACAATACAGGTACTATTAAAAACATTAACTTAACAATCGGAACACTGAAAGGCGCAGCAGAAGTTGGCGGTGTTGTTGGTTGGAATGCTGGTGCGATAGAAAATGTGCATGTCACAATCAACAACAGAATCGAAGCATACAGGTATGTAAACTATGGCATCAATGTATCCAGCGTTGGCGGAATATGTGGTGTCATGACAAGTCCCGGCTCAATTGTAAATTGTAGTGTAAAATGTAATGGCACTGCTCTAATCAAGACATATCAAAACTATGGCGGTGGCGGCGGAATATGCGGCGTTGCATTGAGCAACACATCAATTAGCTTGAGCTGGTTTAACGGAAGATTGAATTCCGAGTATGCATATAGCTATGGCGGCAACTACATCGGCGGTATAGTTGGCTACCTGAATACAAACTCAACTGTTTCTAACTGCTGGGCATTCGTACAGGATATCCATGGCTATGACTATTTGGGTGGTATCGCTGGTTACAACAAGGGCACACTTACAGCTTGCTGGGCATATATCCTTGATGCTACAGGATATTATTCTGATAGCGCAGGAAGCATAGTAACATCTTGGGGTAACTTAGGCACAGTAACCTACTGCTATAAAGAAACTGCGGATGCTACAGGCGGTGAGGGCGTTGGTACTAACACCGTATTCGGCGGCACAACTCCTTTAGCAGGCTTCGATACAAGCATTTGGGAGTTTGAAGAAGGTTACTTCCCTGGCATCATGTCAAACCCCTCGCGTTAAGCAAAAAACCAGCAGTATTGGCTTTGTTGATTTAGTATAATTTTGTAGCAATCTGAGAGCCTTTTCGAGAGTAAGCCTTTACTAAATTCATATTAGGAGGAAACTTTCACCTCTTGCATTAGGCATATGCAAAGCAAAGTGGGAGAAATCCCACTTTTCGCTGTAAAGAATATGAGATTCACCTCTCAATTCCTTCTCCTGCTATTCATTATCACAAAAAACCTCAACAATGTTATAGCGCTTGCCAACGCTGCGACAACATAGGTTGTTGCCGCCGCTTTAAGCACCTTTCTGGCACCTTCCTCTTCGTAGTAATCAATGTAGCCGCTCTGCGACAGCATAGCTATCGCGCGTGCAGAGGCGTTGAACTCAACGGGCAACGTTACAAGCTGAAACAGCAGCACAGCCGAATAAAGTATTATGCCAACCCACATAAGATCTATGACGCCCATAAAAAAGCCTATGAAAACAAGCCAAGGCGCGATGCTTGAGCCAAAGCTCGCAACAGGTAATATGGTATTCCTTATGCGAATAGGAACATACCCCTCCTTGTACTGCATAACATGACCTATTTCGTGCGCAGCAACCGCTAATGCCGCAACGCTTGTCCCATTATAAACGCTTTGACTAAGCCCTACTGTATCCGTGCGTGGATTGTAGTGGTCTGTAAGCCTTCCACCGACAGGCTGTAGCGACACATCACCGGCGTACTTCCCCAAAAGCTCGCTCGCTACCTGGTGCGCAGGCTTGCCCGACCGTGCTTGCACTTTACTATACTTATTAAAGGCCGATTGCACAGAAGCTTGCGCTATAAAGCCGATCACCATAACGCCCAAAAGCGCGAAGAATAAGTAATCTGTGTAATATATCATACTTTTACCTCCTTAAAAGTGTATTTCATAAAATGAGTTGCCGCCAATGAACTCACGCAGTATTGATGTCGGCGGAATATGCGCCTCAACGCTTGCGTCAGCGTCAACAAAATATGTTAAGAACCTAACAAGCTCACGCGCCGCCGCATAATAGGGGCTTGAAGGCTTCACATCAGCCAACAGGCCATAGGCATACTTCTTCAATACTGCCAGCTCATACACAAGTGCAGTGTTCAATATAGTGTCCGCTTCTTCTTGGAAAGGGAACACCCAAAGCCTTTCGCCCCTCTGCACCCCCTGCCACATTGAAAGCGTTCTGTCCATAGATGCCGAGCGCGTCGCGAAATCCCTCACAAGCCTGCGCAGCAGCCTGACATCTGATGTTCTTATCCTATTATGATTATCCAAGTTCAATGTGGTCATTGCGCTTACATAAACCTTATAAACCTGCTCCTTGTTTATCACATCAGAAAGCAATAGCGGGTTCAGCGCGTGTATTCCCTCTATAATTATAGGATGCTCCTTGCCGCCCTGTAAAATCACACCCTTTTCTTCCCTTTTACCTTTCGCAAAGGAGAACACAGGCGTTTCCACAGCTTCTCCCGCCATAAGCAATGACAGATCCGTTCCTATGCGCTCAATATCGAGCGCGTTTATATGCTCAACATCTATTTCGCCGTTCTCGTCAGGTATCATTTTATCCCTGTCCAAATAATAATTGTCTAACGAAAGCATAATGGGGGATAGCCCTAACGCTCTAAGCTGTGTAGCGATTCTATTCGCGGAAGTCGTTTTACCCGATGAGGAAGGTCCGCCAATCAGCACCGCCCTTGCCCCTCTTGCCGCTATTTCATCGGCTAATTTCGCGTATGCCCTCTCATGCAGCGCTTCGTTCACCCTTATTAGCTCTGGCAGCTCGCCGCGCTCAACCAAGCTGTTCAGGTCATTAGCTGTCGAACAGTGCATCAGCCTGCACCAATTATCGCTTTGCATAAACACTTCTTCAAGCTTGGGCAAACGGCTATACTCATTCGGAATATTCGGATTCATAGCAGAGGGCATCATAATCAGCACAGCGTCATCAACGCATTTAATATCAAATACGCTTATATATCCGGTAGAAGGCACGAGCACGCCGTATAGGTAATCCAAATAGTCGCTCCCTTCTATCGAGTAGAACTCAAAATCGTCGCTCTCCGCTTGACTTAACAGCTTTGCCCTGTCGCACTGACCGGTTTTCTTGAAAAACTCAATAGCCGCAGCCGAATCCATCTGCGTTCTTACAAAGCGCAGGTTTTTGCCGATCAGCTTCTTACATTCAGCCTTTATTTTTCCCTCATCATCTTGTCCCAGCTTTTTACCATTCGGAAATTCCGCAGCTATATAGATTCCGTTCCCCAAGGAATGCTGTTCTATAAGCTCAACATCTTCATACAGCTGCTTCATCACATAAAGCACTATGTATTTCAGCGAGCGCTCATAAACCCTTCTGCCCGCTTCTGAATCGAATCTCACTAATTTTATATCGCACTCCGTAACAGGAGCATAATGCAAATCAAACATTTTGCCGTCAATCAATGCGGCAAGCGGAATAGCGGATATAGAATTCCTGTCTAAATTCAGCTTCTCCAACGCCTGATAAATGCTTTCGCCGAATTTAATACAGAGATTCTCACCGTCTATGCAGATAAATAACCTTTCTTCCATATTCACTCCCATCATATTCTACAAGTATGCTAAGCAGTATTTAATATTATATCATGAACCAAAATATATTAAAATCCCTAAAAAACCGCTTGACAGCCCCTTATACTGCCTATATAATCTGTGTGTTAAGCAGAAGCACCCGCTTCTCACCTGCTGGACGATTTAGTTCTTGCATGGTTAGAAATAAGTAATAATACTTGCTTATACTTGGGTGCGCTATGCACCCAATTTTGTTTGGGAAAATACTTTGGAGGTGTCATCACATAGCTAATAACGACTTATTGATTAACGACCAAATTCGTGAGAAGGAGGTCCGCCTTATTGATGAAGACGGAAGCCAGCTTGGTGTCGTAGAGCTTTCGGTTGCACAGAGGATGGCTGATGAGCGCGGGCTTGACTTGGTGCTTATTGCTCCGCAGGCAAAGCCCCCGGTCTGTAAGATAACAGACTATTCGAAGTTTAAGTTCGAAAAAATCAAGAGGGAAAAAGAGCAGCGCAAAGCTCAAAAAACAATTGAGATGAAGGAAGTCCGCCTATCTGCAACGATAGATACGCATGACTTAGAGGTTAAATCAAAGGCTGCTATTAAGTTTTTGCAGAATGGCGACAAGGTTAAGGCTTCTATTCGCTTTAAGGGAAGGCAAATAACTCACGGAGAAATCGGTCAAAAGGTTATGGACGACTTCTTCAAGTTAGTTGAGGAATATGCTGTGATTGACCGTCCGCCTAAAATCGAAGGTCGCAGTATGTTCATGATACTGTCTCCCAAACCGCAAAAATAATTTATAGGAGGAAAACCCCATGCCGAAAATTAAAACACACAGGGGCGCGGCAAAACGCTTCAGCCTTACAAAGTCAGGCAAGATAAAGCGTAGCAAGGCTTACAAGAGCCATATTCTAACAAAGAAATCTACTAAGAGGAAGCGCAGTCTTCGTCAAACTGGCTATATCGCAGAGATGGAAGCCAAGAAGATCAAGATGCTCATCCCGTATAAATAAGGAGGTATTGAAATGGCTCGTATAAAAAGGTCAGTAAACGCACTGAAAAAGCGTCGTAAGGTATTGAGGCTTGCAAAGGGTTATTATGGCGCAAAAAGCAAGCTGTATCGCGCTGCAAACCAACAGGTTATGAAGTCATTGGCGTATGCCTATGTAGGCAGAAAGCTAAGGAAGCGCGAATATCGCAGACTGTGGATTTCACGCATCAACGCAGGCGCAAGAATGTGCGGCACATCATACAGCCGCTTGATAAACGGCTTGAAGGTTGCCGGTATCGATATAAACCGTAAGGTATTATCCGAGTTGGCAATTTCAGATATGAACGCTTTCCGCGAATTAGTCGAAGTTGCTAAGGCTGCGAAGAATTGATTATCACAAGCACAAGAAACGATAAGGTTTTACGCGCAAGGTCGCTCTCAAATAAAAAAGGCAGACTCGAAACGGGTTTGCATTTTATTGAGGGCGATAAGCTTGTGCGCGAAGCCATAATATCGGGCGCTGAAATAGTCGATGCCTTTATTGAAGAAGGGCATGACTTAATGCAGGCAATTTTAGAAGGCGCTGGCGCTGAGGTTAAGATAGTATCGCGCGATGTTATGAAGGCATTAGCCAACACAAATGAGCCTCAGTATGTTTGCGCTACCGTAAAAACACCCGAGCTTGAAGTCCCGCGCTTTTATGACGACGGGCTTATTGTAGTATTAGACGAGGTTCAGGACCCCGGCAATTTAGGCACAATAATAAGAACAGCCGACGCTTTCGGAGCGCAGGGCGTACTAATAAGCGACGACAGCGCAGACCCGTTTGCCCCCAAGCCCTTGCGCGCTTCTATGGGCTCTGTGTATCATATCCCTATATGGCGCACCGAGTTAGCGCCTGAGATTCAAAAGCTTACAGAACAGGGCTTTACATTGGTTTGCGGTCACCTAAAAGGCAGCGAGGAAGCACCTGCAATCACATCAAAAATGGCGTTGATAATAGGAAATGAGAGCAGGGGAGTATCGGATTCGTTAGCGGACATAAGCTACAAGTACAGGCTTCCCATATACGGCTTTGCGGAGTCGCTTAACGCTTCCGTTGCCGCAGGAATACTCATATACAAGTTTGCAAATCTTATGAGGGGTGAAAAAGCGTGAGCAATACTATGAGAATAGGTGTTACAGGCGACACTCATGGCGATTTAGCAAATATAAAGCGTGCTGTAAACGCCCTTCCCGATGTTGATTTATGGTTTCATATGGGCGATTTCGGCTCTGATTTCAAGAAGCTTGTGCAGCTTACAGGCAAGCATGTGGATTTTGTGCGCGGAAACTGCGATATACTGGGCTCAGAAGCTCCCAACGAGCTTGTTGTAGAATACGGCGGAGTTAAATTCTTCTTAACGCATGGACATATCTATAATGTTAACTTCGGTATTCAAAAGCTTGTATATCGTGCGCAGGAATTAAACTGCCAAGTCGCGTTATATGGGCATACACATATACCCCAAATAGCAATGGTGGGCGATGTGCTCGTATTAAACCCCGGCAGCCCCACAAGACCGCTTTCCGATTCAGGCAAAACAGTAGGTCTTTTGACTATCGAGAACCATAAAGCAAAGGCAGAAGTATTCAAGCTCTGATTCAAGAATTACTTTAATCGGTGTGTTACCAATCAAAAGAAAGCTATTCCCTCATTTTTTTGATATAAAGTTAAATATAAGTATTCAGTTTTAATTCAAGTATTTCTTATCTCTTTCAGGGTCGAATGGCGTTAATGTTATCATAAATGTCGAGCCCTTATCCTCAACGCTCTTTACTATAAGCGTTTCATCCATAGCGTCTAATATCTGCTGCGCTATTGACAGCCCTAAGCCTGTGCTTCCCTTTGTGCGCGACTTGCTGACTGTATAGAACCTTTCAAAAATGCGTGGCAAATCCATTGCGGGAATACCTACGCCCTTGTCCGATACGCTGATAATTATCTTGTTCTTGCACTTGTTCGCGTTATAGCTTGGGTTGGATACCGCTACATTAGGCTGTGTTATAAGGTGTGAGAAGTCCTTCACATATTTTGCGCTTACGGTTACCTTTCCGCCGGACTTTGAGTATTTTACTGCGTTGTCCGTCAATATTATCAGCACCTGCGATAGTCTGTCGTGGTCCGTCATTGCTATAAGATTGTCCTGCACATCAAACTCTACTTCGATATTCTTCTTAGCTGCGGTAGTGCTTAATGAAACCTCAAGCTGCTTTAATTTTTCGCTTACATTCACAGGCTCAATCTCAAATGCCAGCGCATTAGACTGCAGCTTAGAAATAGTAAGCATATCCGATATAAGCCTTGACAGCCTCGTTACTTCCTCAATCATTACATTGTAATAGCGGTGCTTAGTTTCTTCGTCGGGAATCATATCGTCGGCAAGCGGTTCTAATAAGCCTCTTAACGCAGTCAGCGGAGTTCTGAACTCGTGGCTTATATTAGCGATATACTCCCTTCGCATATTTTCTAATCTCTCCATTTCTGTCGCGTCCTTGAAAAGCCCAACTGCGCCTGCGCAATTGTTTTCATCGTCGTATATGGTAGATACGGTTATCCATATAGCTCTGCCGTCTTCTGTGTGGTATGTGGTCATTCTGACCTCGTCGGTGTCAAGCACTGCGTCAAACAGCTCCCAAATCTCGGGGTGCGGTACTAATTCCTCCTTTGTGGAAACGCCCACCGCGCCGAACATATTCATAAGCGCAGGGTTGTAGTGCATAATCTTGCCCTGTGTATTTATTGCGACAATACCGTCGGATAGCCCTGCTATTATTTGATTAAGCTGGCGTTTTTCAAGCCTAAGCTCGCGCATCATATTAGAAACCCTGTCCGTCATTGTGTTTATTGCGCGTGCTATTGTTCCGAACTCGCCCTTGATTTTCTCGTTAGCTTTTGCGTCGTAATTGCCTTCGGAAACCTCTTTCGCTACTAATACCAAGTGTTTAGTCGGCTTGAGTGCGTGAGTCGCTCCTGCTATTGTCAGGACTGCCGCGAATGGAAGCGCAATCAAAGCCGATAGTATTATTGTGTAGTTCGATAGTGAAATGCTCGAGAGAATCTTAGCTCTCTCAGTAATTATGAATATGTTGCCAAGTATTGTTCCGCTTTCGTTATATACATGAGATGCGGCGCATACATATATTTCGTTGTTGATTTCTAAATGCTTTGAGTAATACCTCTCGCCCGTAAAAAACTCGTTGTTCTCCGCTATGAACCGTATCAGCCCGCGCATGAATTCCGGGTCGTTAACCGGCTCTGATAAATATTGAAAAGCGTAATCTGTTTCAACAAAAACAATGTACGAATTGACGGAATCAGCCATCTCCGCACACAGATAAGCATATGTTTCATAATCTAAGCTGTTCGCTATTTTCTCGGTGGTTAAAAGTGCGGCTGCATTTGCGACAGGCATTAACTCATTTATCTTTTGTGTTATGTGCTTGTCCTTGCTAAGCAGCGTATATGATGTAATCAGCACAGCTAATGCAATTGCTGTGGTAATTACGAATATTATTAAGGCTTTGCGCAGCAATACGCTTTTTAGCATTACATTTCTCCAAAACAATATGGCAACAACGCTGCAAGAAATCTCGCAGCGTTGATTGTAAAACGGTAATATCTATCTCAAAGCTGTTCGAACTTGTATCCTACGCCGTAAATCGTCTTGATTCCCCACTTGAAGTCGGGATGCTCAATCTTCGAACGAATACGCTTGATATGGGTATCTACAGTCCTTGTTTCGCCTGCAAACTCATAGCCCCAAATGCGCGTTAACAGCTGCTCGCGCGAGAAAACCTGACCCGGATTCGAAGCAAGCATATGCAGTATTTCAAGCTCTTTGGGTGTGCAGATAATGGGCTTGCCGAACAGCGTTACGGAATATCTGCTAATGTCAATCTGTAAGCCGCCTATGCTTACAGTGCGTGAGGAGGCGACTTCGTGCTCAACCGAGCGGCGCAGAACAGTCTTTATACGCGCAACGACTTCTCTCGGGCTGAAGGGCTTTACGATATAGTCGTCAGCACCCAATTCTAAGCCTATAATGCGGTCGATTTCTTCGCCCTTAGCTGTGAGCATTATGATAGGAACCTGCGATGTCTTTCTGATTTCCTTGCAGACATCTATACCGGAAAGCTGGGGCATCATTATGTCAAGCACGAACAATGAAATGTCTGAAGTCGCGTTTTCAAGCGCGGCTTTTCCGTCGTAAACACTTATGGGTATATAGCCCTCCGCTTTTAGGTAAATCCCCAGTGACTCATGAACCACCGGGTCATCGTCCGCAATCAATATTTTTACCTGACTCATATATACCTCCATCTATAGCAATCATTATTAAAGTTTACCAACCTATCATTATTATATCATAACTTTTTTACGATTAAAAGCATTTTTTATAATAAAAGAAAATTTTATATCGTTGTTAAAAAGTGATTGTGTTCTTTTGCTTGCATATAAGGCAAAAAAGTCGAATAATTAAGGCAAATTTTGGGCGTTTCAGTCAACAATTTTTCCGAAAATTCGCCTTGCTATAGGTGCTGCAACCGAACCGCCGCTGCCGCCATATTCTACAACTACCGCAATAGCGTATGGGTGTTTCTCTGAATCTATGAATCCGCAAAACCATGCGTGCGATTCGTTTTTGCCGTTTACTGTAAGCTCGGCTGTGCCTGTTTTTCCGCCGATGTTATAGCCTTCAAGCGCTGCCCGCCTACCTGTGCCGCTGTTTACGGCTTCAAGCATATATTCCCTTAAAATACTTGCTTCCCTGCTCGTTAACGGGCTGTAGCTCTGCCTGTATGCCGCGCTATACACCTCAGCGCCCGTGCTCGTTTGTACGCTTTTCAGCAGGCGCGGCTCCATAGCTGCTCCGTCGTTCGCAATAGCGCCAGCAAGCAGGCACATAGAAATTGGCGTAACAATGTCCTTATACTGCCCGACGCCAGACCAAGCGGTTTCGTATTCGCTTCTACCCTCTGTATATGAGCCGGACAGCGCTATAATATCCGCAAACAAGTATTCTTTGCCTATCCCTAAGTCTTTTGCGGTTTTATAAAGATTTTTTGAGCCTATTTGCAGCGCTAATCTTGCAAAAGTTGAGTTGCACGACTTCACAAAAGCATCTTTCAGCGTAACAGTGCCATGCTCCTCGCCCTGAAAGTCAATAAGCGTCAGGTATTTATCCGTAAGCTCGTCCTTGTCTATCTCTTTGGAATCGCCTAACAGCTTGCCCGTACTCTTATCGAATATCAGCTCGCCCGTGCATTCGAATTCCATATTTTCTACATCTTTTATATAGCGCAGCGCCGCGACGGTTGTAACGATTTTGAATACAGAGCCGGGAACATACAGCCCCGATGTCGCGCGGTTTATCATTGCGCCTTCCTCTAACTCAATCTCTTTGGCTATGTACCTCTCCATCTTTTTCGGGTCGAAATTAGGTGATGAAGTGCAAACCAATATCTCGCCCGTTTTGTAGTTCATTACAATAATTGCGCCGTTTCTGCCATCTAATTGCTCGTACGCATATTTGCATAGCGAAGCGTCAATAGTCAATACGCAGTAATTACCTGTGGGAGCAGCGTTTTGGTCTATGTGTTTTATCATTTCTATCGCGTTCTTGTCAAAGCCTAACAGATACTTGGCGTAAAGTGCTTCTGCGCCCAATGTCTGCCCGTAATCGTCGCCGACAATGTGTGAAACTGACAGCCGTAGGCTTATATCCGAGTTATAGTGCCGCAAGCTGTTTGAATCGCTGTATGCCAGCACAACTCCGTTTCTATCCAATATGCTGCCGGCTATAATATTGCTTTTCTGCGTGCGAATCCTGATATTATACGGGCTTGCGAACCAGCGCGGTCCATGCTTGCCCACAACATACACCAGGTATGAGCTAAGCACTATGAACATACATAAGAACAGCGCCAGCAATGCTTTAATAAGGTTGCGTGTGTTCATGCCTTGCCCTCCGCTTCTGCTCTGTATTTTTTAGAATCTGCCGCAATGCCTTGCAAGAATCCCGAAATTATCATGCACGCTATCATAGAGCTTCCGCCATAGCTTATATACGGAAGTGTTATCCCCGTAAGCGGAATAAGCTTTATCACGCCGCCTATTATTATGAAGCTTTGCAATGTAATCAGAGTGGTACAGCCAAGCGCGAACAGCATCAAAAAGCGGTTTCTCGCGTTCAGCGCTATCAGAAACCCTCGAATTATGAACACGATATAAAACGCTATCAGAAGCACGCCCGCAATTATGCCGAACTCCTCGCAAATAACAGCGAATATGTAGTCGGTGTGATATGCAGGTATAATCTTTGCGCTTCCTAAGCCAAGCCCTGCGCCAAACAGTCCGCCGCTTGCAATAGCAATAAGCCCTTGCACTATCTGATAGCCGCTGCTGTCGTATGTTGCCCAAGGGTTTTGCCATACCTCAACGCGCAACCTCACATGGCTGAACAGCTTGTAGCTCGCTATTCCGCCTAACGCCCCCGCAAAAAGTCCCGCTAATGTAATGCCCAAATTGCCCGTTGCAGCAAAATATACAATAAGGGTAGTAAGGGCTATCAGCATTGCCGCGCCTAAGTCCTTTTCGACTATTAAAAGAAATACAATAGCCATAGCAAATGAAAGTGGCACCAACAGCTTTTTCAGCTTCGTACGCTTATCGAGGTAATGCGCCAGCACGAAAACTACTGCGATTTTTACGAATTCGCTCGGTTGAAAGCTCCTGCCGCCTATTATAATCCAGTTTTTCGCGCCGCCGCTTTCCTTTCCAACAACGAGCAGCGCTGCCATAATTGCCAAGCTGCCTATAATTATAGGAACAGTCAGCTTGCGCATAATGTTATCGAATTTTATAGTACCCATGCACAAAAACATAAGCACAACGCCTATGCACAGCATAAACAGCTGGCTCTTCGCGTTTTTGGGATTCATTCGGTATTGAGTTAAAAGCCCTAATCCCAATAAGAAGACAGTCGTTAAGAAAAGCGGTCTGTCAAAATCGTGGAATATGCCCTTCATCATTACATAAATAAGCACGAACAGCGCGGAAACAATGAGTCCAAATATTAGCGGCTCGAAATCCATACTGCCTTGAGAGAATGAAAGCAACCCAAAGCCCAGCATAATGAAAAGCAGTATGATTATCAGCAGCCTGTTTGCGCTGAAGGTCATTTTTATTTCATTCACCGTCTTGGTCGTATTCGTCTGTCTCGTCGAACTCGTCCTCATCAATATCTCCCGAACCGTATTCTATGAAATCATCATCGTCGAACAGCTCTTCGTCGTACAATTCCTCATCTTCTATTATGTGTACCTTCAGTGTTACGCGCCCGATTTTTATCGTGTCGCCGTCAAACAGCCTTGCGTCCTGTCTGCCTATAGGGCTGTCGTTCACATATATTTGATGCTTCTCAGGCTCGTATGCGGTTATATATAGTGTATCTCTTACAAAGAATATAGCGTGCTTTTTTGCAATGCTGCGTGTTCTTATCTGAATATCGCACGCGCGGTTTCTGCCTATCGTGGTTTTATGCGAAACATCATACAGAGCACCTCTTTTTGAATACGGCTCAATAACCTCAAGCTGCGCAAAGGCTTTTCCCTCAAGCTGCTTCTCCCAGAACCTGCGCGAGCTCCATTCTCTGATAGAAATGATAACAAGCCTGATGAGTATGTACGCCATCAGGGCAACGAAAACATAGCGCATAAGTGTCGCTGCTATCGTGTATGCTTGCTCCATTTCAGCCTCCGGTATTCATTATAGCACTTTTTTGGGAATATTTTTATTTTCGATAAACTTTGCACAGCTAATAATTTGCAGGATTCTTTCATATAGTTTAATGTCCATAAAAGTATTTGGAGGAGCTATGCGCACCTACAAGATAAAGTGCTTCAAAAAAACGACGCTATATAGAATATTAGGCGCATTGGTCGTTGTTGCTTTCTGCGCCATAGTGCTGATCATATCAAAGCATAATGATTACCCCGAGAATTCCCCAACGCCTACGCAATCGCCCACGCCCGCTCCATTCGCCTGCGTGATATTAGATGCGGGTCATGGCGGCTTCGACAGGGGAGCCTCAGGCATTGAAACAGGCATAGGCGAGGGCGAATTGAACCTCATAGTTACAAAGCTTGTGAAAGCCGAGCTTGAAGCCAACAACATAGAGGTAATATTGACAAGAAGCGATGAAAACGCGCTTGCAGGCACAAAAAAAGAGGATATGGCTATCAGAAAGTCGATAATTCAGAACGAGAATTGCGACGCGGTAGTTAGTATTCATATGAACAAGTTTAAGGACAGAAGCATAAAGGGTCCTATGGTGTTCTACATGAAGGGCTGTGAGGATACGGGCGGCATATTGGCTAACTATGTGATAAAGGCGCTGTGCGAAGCTATTGACCACCCCTTGCGCCGCTCAAACCCGGGAGATTATTTAATTGTGCGTGAAAGCTATGCGCCTGCTGTTATAATCGAATGCGGCTTTTTATCAAATCCCGAAGATGAAAGGAATCTCAGCGACCCGGAATATCAAAAAAAGCTTGCAAAAGGCATAGCAAGAGGAATTATGGATTATCTTTTAGATGTGAAAATGCAGGAATTGAGGCAGGACTAAAGCGTTTTGAAGCCGCTCGCCCGCAATAATCTGTTCATGAACGCCAAGCCCGCGCCATGCTCCTGTAAGGTTTCGCAAAGCACTGTTGTATAGCCGTCACATTCGCGCAGTGCTGAGAAAAGCCTTTTGCAAAACTCCTCGGGCTTTTTCCTGCTGCCCAATATGATTTGCTTTCTTTCGCCGTAGAAACGCGAATTCTCCTCGCTTGACAGTATTACGCACCTGTTGCCCGATTTTTCGAAGTTATCATAGTGATACGCAATCTTGTTCGCAATCTCATGCTCGTTTCCATATACCGCATACACCTGTGCATTAGGTGAATAGTGTTTATATTTCATACCGGGGGAGAGTGCCTCCTCACCGCTGCCCAATGGCTGCAAAATGCTCTTTGAAAGCTGCACCTCGCCAATCACTGCCGCCAACATTTCCTTTGTAACTGCACCGGGGCGCAATATTGTTGGAGTGCCTATTAACGAAAGCACAGTCGATTCTATGCCTATTTTACATTCGCCGCCGTCTAAAATAGCGTCAATTCTGCCGTTCATGTCGTTGTAAACATGCTCGGCTTTCGTGGGACTCGGAGTTCCCGATATATTAGCGGAGGGCGCGGCTACAGGTACCTGCGCCGCTCTTAATAGCTCTAACGCAATTTCGTTATCCGGCATTCGCAAAGCGACAGTGCTTTGACCCGCTGTCGCAACATCTGAAACGCTATCGGATTTATAGTAAATAAGCGTCAACGCCCCCGGGAAGAACACAGAAGCGAGCTTGTAATAGCTTTCTGGAACGCTACTGTACAGCTCCTCAGCCATTTCAGGGTAGGGGATATGTAAAATAAGCGGGTTGTCCTGCGGGCGCCCCTTTGCCTCGAATATCTTTTTTATGGCGTTATCATCTTTCGCGTTCGCGCCAAGCCCATATACTGTTTCGGTCGGGAATGCTACAATTCCGCCGCTTTTTATTATATCGGCGCAACGCAGTATGTTTTCTTTATTTGCAGGAAGATACAGAGTTTTCATATGAAATCGTGCTCGATAAACGCTTCGTAAATCGCGCGAATTGCGTCGTCAAACCTGTGCTCGTCAACGCCTATTACCAAGCTGTTAGCGCCGGAGCCTTGGTCGGTAAGCCGTATGGATATATCTGCCTTAGCAAGCGCGTCAAACATAACACGCGCGAACACTGCGTTTGTAGAAAGGCTCGATGAAACAGCCGCAACCAATGAAAGCCCGTCGCAGAAATCAACGGATATATCGCCTAACACGCGCTGAAGCTCGTCATGAAGCATTTTTTTCTTGTTCTTCAATGCGGCGGTAAAAGTAACAACGGATAGATTATCCATGCTCAACGGTATGTGCTCGACAGGTATTGAGCATGCCTCAAAAGCGTGTAAAGCCAACCTCACGAATGAGCGGCTCTCGCCCAAGCTAAGCTTTGATATTATTACAGAGGTAAAGCCCTTTTTGCCTGCAATACCGGCAACTTTGGGCTTGCTTGAAGCTGATTTATAGTCATTTGGGGCAATAAGCGTGCCTTTTGAACGCAAATCGAATGTATTTCTTACGCGAATAGGTATGTTCGAATCCATCAGCGGCAATACGGTGCTTGAATGTAATACGCTTGCACCCATGCAGGATAATTCGCGAAGCTCGCTGAAATTTAGCGCAGGCACTCTTGCAGCTTCTTTTACTATTCGCGGGTCGGCTGTGAAAAAGCCCGAAACATCAGTCCAGTTATCATAAACTACTGCATTTACTCCACGCGCTACCAATGCGCCGGTTATGTCGCTTCCTCCGCGTGAAAATGTCGTAGTCTCGCCAGTTACTATGTTCTTCCCATAAAATCCGGGAATAACTGCCCTGTCAATGCTCTTCGTGTGTCTTGCGATAGCGCGCAGGGTTTTTTTCATTATAAGCTCTTTATACTCGTCAAACAGTATTAAGTCGGCGGGGTCTATAAACTCATAGCCCAAGTAAATGCTTAAAAGCCTGCCGCAAAGGTATTCGCCACGGCTTGCTATATAATCCTCATTACTGTTGGGCAGCTCCTGCAACAGCTTTTCAAAATAGCCCGAAATATCGAACTGCTCTTTTGTAATTTTCAACCCGTTTGCAATCTCTAAAAAGCGGTTTTCGATTATAGAAGCGGTTTCTTTCGCAGCGTCGAAATCTTCTTTTTGTGAATATAGCGTGTATAATAAGTCCGTTACTTTGGTATCAGAAGCAAAGCGCTTGCCCGGCGCGGAGGGAACAACGAAGCAACGCCCCTCATATTCGGTAACAATTTGCTTTACCCGCTTAAAATGAACAGCGTCAGAAAGGGATGTTCCGCCGAACTTAGCAACATAAGTGCAGTTTATATTATCGCTCACTACTACCTCGTACACATGACAAACAGGAAAGATTGATATCAACCTTTCCTTTATATCCGCCATACCTGCGCATTATTTGGCTTCGGAATACTTGTTGAATTCGGTTTCGTCGCTGATAACCTCGCAGCTGCTTGGAGCCACAATGTATATCCAGCCCGAAACCTTGCTCAATGTACCGTTAAGCGCATACACAGTACCCGATAAGAAGTCGATAATCCTTTGCGCCATATCGCTGTCAACACCTACAAGGCTTACTACAACAGGCTTGCGGCTCTTCAGATTGTCAACTACATATTGCGCGTCCTCAATGTTCAGCGGATGATACTGAACAATTTTCGACACGCCGGAGTTAGGCAGGTTTACGACATTTTCTACATGCTTTTTCTTAGCACGATTGCCTACATCTATGACTTCTTCATCGATGTAGTATTCTTCTTCGTCATAACCCTCGTCCTCAATCTCATCAGGACCAAACCCAAGTCGAGTGAAGAAGTTTTTGAATGCGTTTGCCATTTCCGTTTCCCTCCAAAACATATTTGTTGGCGCTTGGAGAAAAAACTTTTTTGGTAAATTGCCGTGTGCCTATCTCTCTATACAGCACCCGTTAAATTCGTGAGCCGAATAGGGCTGTTCCGACCCTAACCATAGTTGCTCCGAATTCTATCGCGACCTCGTAGTCATTACTCATTCCCATTGAAAGCTCTTCCATCTCAATTCCCTTTATGTTCTTTTGCTTAATCTTGGCAAAAAGGTTTGCCATTTCCTCAAAATATGGCTTTACCTCTTCCTGCGAAACAAAGGGTGGAATACACATAAGCCCTTTCACGCGGATTCCCTCGAATTCGGAAACCTCTGCTAAGAAGCTTTCCAATTCCTGCGGATTTATACCGCCCTTTTGCTCCTCGTTGCCAATGTTCACCTGAATCAGCACATTCTGCACTAATCCGTTTTTCAACGCCTGCCTGTTTATCTCCTCGGCAAGCCTCATTCTGTCAAGGGATTGAACAATGCCTACTTGTCCTATAACATATTTTACCTTGTTGGTTTGCAATTGTCCAATAAAATTTATGTCTAAATTGTAACTTTTGAAAAAATCTAACTTATCACACAGCTCTTGCACCCTGTTTTCGCCAACATTTGAAATTCCTGCCTCGACAGCCTGCCTGATTCTTTCCAAATCTACGAATTTCGTAACGGCAATAAGCTTAACAGTGTCTTGTCTGTTAGCCCGCATAAGCGCATTTGCGATATTTTCCTGAACTCTTTTCACATTATCAGCAATCATAAGCACACTCCTTCCTTATGGAATGAATATCTCCTGTCCCTCAGCCAAGCTTGCTGAATCCTTTGCGCGTATTACCGCCACACCGTCTTGTATTCCCAATACATCAACATTCACAAGCGTTTTTTGCCCGCCCTGCATAATGCTTATATACGCTAAGCCGTCCCTCATTGTAATTGCTTTTTCGGGAACGCTCAGCCCTGTGAAGTCCTGCTTTATAGTCGCCTTTATGTTTCTGATAGAAATAAAGTCGCCCATATTGCCCTCAAACTCGATTATATTAAGCACATACGATTCCGACAGCTTAACCATTTTCGCTTTTCCTCTGAACTGTGACTGCTCATAGCCCTTGAAGGTTACTGTATAGCTCTCTCCCTCAACAAGCCTTTGCGGTTCCTTTGCTTTTGTCAAAAACGCTATGCACCACTTCGAATCGTCTATTATTCTGTATAGCCTTGCGCCTGTGCTCGACGCGCTCACATACGCTGATTTCTTTTGAATGCGCGAAATAAGCGTGGCGGTTACCATGTCCAGCTTATCCATATTAAGCGCCTGCTCGTTGCCGTCAAAATAAAAGCTCACAATGCCGCCCTCTGCCGCAACTATGTCCTTCGCCCATTCCATGACTGCGCGCGTCTTTTCCTCTTCCTCTCTGTATAGGCGCAGTAATTCCTCGGTCGCCTGCGTTTTTTCTTCATACAGGTATCTGCGCTGACGCATAAGCGAAACCAGGTCGTTTTCAATCTGCAAAAGCGTTTTTGTGCCATTGCCTGATAATGTGGCGCGCGCTTCGTTTAGCAACGCTATTATGCTTGCGTTTATTTGATCAATTTCAGGTGTTGAAATGCCTTTTAGGCTCTCCTGCTGCAAGCTCAATATTCTTGCCTGCACATCATATAGGGCTTGCATAAGGTCGTCGGTATAGCCCCATCTGAAAACGCGTGCAACCAATTCGCCGCTCTGCAGCCTGTCCCCCTCATTCGCGTAGAATATAACGCGGTTGTAGTTGTTGTCGGCTTCATAGCTGACCTCGTCGCGTATAACAGTCGCGTCAATTCTCAGATTTAGCGTGATTGTCGAATGTCCTATAGTTTCAGGTGATTTGGGGCGCAGCACGAAAAAAAGCACTATGCCGACAAGCAGTATTAGCCCAATAATCGCCAATGAACAGCTTAAGCGGCGGCGTGCAGCATTCCTGCGCTTTCTGCGCCTTCTTGCTTCCATCATACTTCCTCGTAATTTTTGACAGCGGATTTCCCGTGCTGCCTATTGAGGTTTTCTAAATTCTTTTGCTTATACAGCTCAAAAAGCGTATCCGCGTCAAGCCCTGCGCGCATGCACATGCTTATAAAAAAGTGCAATACATCTACTATTTCCTCGTGCAGCTTGGCGTCGTCTATCTCCTCATGCTTCTTCCACCATTTGAAGTTCGCTTCGTCAAGCACCTCGCTCAATTCTGAGATTATTGCAAGCACTTCCTTCTGTATCCATTCGGACTTTGAGAAAGAAAGGCTGCGCCTGCTTTCTATTTCAGTATCAAGCGCCTTTTGCATTTCGAATATTATATCTAACTTGTCATAAGTTTTATCCACAGCTTACTCCCAAAAAATACTTTCAAAGGCTATATTACCATAATTTTTGCCTGCATACAAATATAAAACTTGATGCAAAGCTGCAAGAATTTAGATTAAATACTAAGAAAACAGCAGATTTCGACAAAATTTTCTTCATTATTCACAGTGTTTCTCAGATTATTTTCTGCTTGACTTTATGTTTGACGCCAAGTAAAATAATAGCGAGTATATATGTGCATTAAGGATAGCAAGCATTTTCCATATGGGGAAATATGCAGGAGAATGTTTGCAAGGCTAAATATGTTACCCGAACAGAAACGCGTAAAGCGCTTAGATATACGAAATCTAATACTGCGATATTTGCGACGGCATATTTTCGCTGGCTGTTCGGTCGGTATTTTTCCTCATCATGCTTATCTGTTCTTATTGCATTGATATTCGATAGATTATTTTTGATGTTTTGGAGGTGTTTGGTTTGGAATATGCCATATATGCCATTGTCGGCTTAATTGTCGGCATTGTAGCAGGCAGCTTAATTGGCTTTGCATATAGAAAAAACATAGCGGAAGCTAAGACGATGCGAGCTGAGGAAGCTGTTAAGAAGATGATAGATGACGCTCAAAAGAGAGCCGAAACTATAAAGAAAGAAACAATACTTGAAGCAAAAGAAGAAGTTTTAAGGCTGAAAAACGAGCAGGAACAAGAGTTTAAGACGCGTAGAAGCGAATTGCAGCAGGCTGAAAACAGGCTTATTCAAAGGGAGGAAGCATTAGAGAAGAAGATTGCGGCGGCAGAGCAAAGAGAGGAGCAGGCGTCTAAGAAGCTGAAGGACGCTCAGCAGGCAGAGGAAGCAGCATTGAAGCTTTTAGAGCAAAGACAGGCTGAGTTGGAAATGGTAGCGAGAATGACTGCGGAGGAAGCAAAGCAGGAGCTATTAACCAGTGTAGAAAACGAAACGCGCCGTGAAATGGCAATGATGATAAGGGAAATAGAGTCAAAGGCCAAGGAAGAAGCGGACAAGAAGGCGCGAAACATAATAGCTATGTCAATACAGCGCTGCGCTGCAGACCATGTAGCTGAAACCACAGTATCGGTGGTGCCGCTGCCCAATGACGAGATGAAGGGCAGAATAATAGGCAGAGAGGGCAGGAATATTCGCACATTTGAAACCACTACGGGAGTTGATTTGATAATCGACGATACACCCGAAGCGGTTATTTTATCGGCATTCGACCCCGTTCGCAGAGAGGTAGCCCGCATAGCGCTTGAAAAGCTGATATTAGACGGCAGAATTCACCCTGCGCATATCGAAGAAATGGTAAAGAAAGCGCGCAAGGAGGTCGAGGTAGAAATACGCGAGGCCGGCGAGCAGGCTATATTCGATGTAGGAATACACAATGTGCATCACGAGATAATCAAGCTTTTAGGCCGCTTAAAGTACCGTACAAGCTATGGTCAGAATGTGCTAAAGCACTCAATAGAGGTTGCGCATTTGGCAGGGCTTATGGCGGCGGAGATTGGTGCTAATGTAACGCTTGCGAAGCGCTGCGGTCTGCTGCACGACATAGGCAAGGCGATAGACCATGAGATAGAGGGCTCCCACTCACAGATAGGCGCGGATATGGCTAAGAAGTATAACGAAACCAACTTAGTCGTAAATGCGATTTCCGCACACCATGGCGATGTTGAGCCCACTTCGATTGAAGCGGTACTGGTGCAGGCGGCAGACGCAATATCAGCCGCGCGCCCCGGTGCAAGACGCGAAACTCTTGAGAACTACATTAAGCGCTTGCAGAAGCTTGAGGAAATCGCTAATTCCTTCTCCGGTGTTGAGAAGTCATACGCTATACAGGCGGGCAGAGAGGTGCGCATAATAGTAAAGCCCGAGAATGTAAACGACGCCGATACCTTTATAATGGCAAAGGATATTGTAAAGCGCATAGAATCCGAGCTTGAATATCCGGGTCAGATAAAGGTAAATGTAATCAGAGAAACAAGAGCAGTAGAGATAGCAAAATAAGCAAATCATTATTGCATATAATTAGGTAGGCGTAGAGATATGCCTACCTAAACCTGTATTTTTAGGAGGTGCTGTTTGGTTCAGCCCGTAGCAGACGCCCATTGTGATTTTCTGTATTATGCCGCTTTGGGCGAATATAGCATAGACACCCTGTCGCCCAACCAGGTGATTACGCTTGAGCGATTAAAGCAGGGCAACGTCGCTTTGCAGTACTTTGCCGCTTGGGTGGATACAAAGGCAAAGAAAAGCCCCTTCTCACAATGCGTTTCAATGATAAAAACCTATCATGCCATGCTAAAAAAGCACAGCGATATTTTTGTAGAGGCAACACCGGATTTCAAATACCTTGAAGGTAAAATAGCCACCGTATTGACCGTTGAGGACGGCGCGGCGATAATGGGCAATATCGAGAATATAGATATGTTTCACATAATGGGCGTGCGTGCAATGACCTTGACATGGAATTACCCCAATGAATTAGCGTACCCTGCGACATACAGGCGCAACAAGGGGCTAACAAAGCTGGGCAAGCAGGCGGTAAAGAAGATGGAAGAGCTGAATACGGCGATAGACTTTGCACACCTCAGCGACAAGGGCATAGACGATTGCTTAGAGCTGACAAGTAAAGAGTTAGTATTCTCCTCGCATACCAACGCAAGAGCAGTGCATTTTTCAAAACGCTCGCTTTGCGATGAGCACATAAAAGAAATAGCCAACAGAAAAGGCGTTATAGGCGTAAACTTCTTTCATGAACAGCTTTGCGATAAGGGCTTTGCGACCATAGATGATATTGTTAAGCATATAGAGCATATCGCTAATGTGGGCGGCATTGATTGCGTTTGCATTGGCTCGGATTTTGACGGAATGAACAAGTACCCCAAGGATTTGCGCCACAGCGGAGATTTTCCAAAGCTAATAAATGCGCTAAGCGCAGCAGGCTTTTCGCAATATGATATCCACAAAATAATGTATCAGAACCTATTCGATTTCACAGCACGCATTGTTAGTTTTAGTTGAAGTATTTGCTAATTGATAGTATAATACCGAATAATGAAACCAATATTATTCAGGAGGAACTTTTATGAAACTCCCCGACAGAGTCGCTTTCTCCATATTTGGAAAAGATATATACTGGTATGCTATTCTGTTGGCAACAGGTATTATCGTTGCGGCAATAATCGCTTCAATCGAAGCAAAGCGCAAAAAAATGCACCCCGATACAGTCATAGATATTTGTTTATGGGCTATCCCATTAGGAATTATTGGCGCAAGGCTGTATTATGTGCTTTTTGAGCTGGATAAATACCTTGCTGACCCGATAAAAATCCTGCAAATTTGGGAAGGCGGCTTAGCGATTCCCGGCGGAATTTTAGGCGGCATGTTAGGTATATTCATTTACAGCCGCATAAAGAAAAAGCGCTTTTTGCGCTATACGGATATTATAGCCCCCGGGCTTGCGCTTGCCCAGGCAATAGGCAGGTGGGGCAACTTTTTCAATCAGGAAGTATATGGCTATCAGATTGAAATAACAAGCTCAACACCATGGCTGCTAACACATTTTCCGTTCGTAGTACGAATCGAAGAAGTAGTAGGCGGGCAGGTGGTAGGTTATTCAATTCACTTGGCTCTGTTCTTTTATGAGTCCGTTGCGTGCCTGTTAATATTCTTAGCGCTGTGGTCTATGCGAAAGCGGGTAAAGCATGACGGCGATTTAATACTCGCATACGCGGCAATGTACGGCTTTATTCGAATGATTTTGGAAGGCTTGAGGGAACCTGAATATATACTCATGTTAGGATCAGTGCGCATAACTCAGCTTTTGTGCTTCTTAACAACTGTGGCTGTATTGACTTTCTTTGTAATAAGAAAGATAAGAGAAGAGAAGTTAGGCGTCATTATATGGCCTAAGCACATAGAGTATTTAGACGAATCCAAGCCCGAAGGCGAAAAGGAAGAAAAGCAAGCGGTTCAGGAGGAAGTAACAACGCCCGCCGAAATCGTGGCTGAGGATACCGATTTAGCGGAGTTCGGCATATCTCCCGATGTGATTTCGGAGGAAGCCGAAAACGAACCCGCTGCGGATGAAAACATTGAAGCAAACGAAGCAACAGAGGAAACAGAAGTTAGCGATAATGGTGAAAGCGAAGGAAACGACGAGAAAAGCGAGAAAAGCGAAAAAAGCGAGGAATAAATAATTAAAAATGGAGCAGACAGAGAGAAATCTTACAATGCTTACCGACTTGTACCAGCTTACAATGATGTACGGCTATTACAAGTCGGGCAATACTGAAAAAGAGGCGGTGTTCGACCTCTTTTTCCGCGAAACAGGCAATCACAGAGCGTATGCGGTGCTATGCGGTATCGAATCTATTATCGACTACATAAACAATCTCAGGTTCACAGACGCTGATATTGCATACTTGCGTTCACTCAACCTATTTGACGAAGATTTTTTGAGCTATCTCAAAAACTTCAAGTTCACAGGCGATATTTACGCCATGCCCGAAGGCACAGTCGTATTTCCTATGGAGCCGCTTGTAAGAGTGCGCGCAAAAATGCTTGAAGCGCAGTTCATTGAAACCGCCTTGCTGGTATTCGTGAACCATCAAACCTCTATTGCTTCAAAGGCAAGCAGGATAAAGCACGCGGCAGGCGACGACGCTGTTGTAGAATTCGGGCTAAGGCGTGCGCATGGCGCAGACGCCGGCACTCTCGGCGCAAGGGCGGCAATAATAGGCGGCTGCTCCGGCACAAGCAATGTGCTTTGCGGTCAGCTGTATGGCTCTGAGGTCAAGGGTACTCATGCGCACTCATGGGTAATGAGCTTTGAAAGCGAATTAGAAGCGTTTCGAGCATACGCAAGGTGCTTTCCTAACGCCTGTATGCTGCTGGTGGATACATACGACACGCTGAAAAGCGGCGTTCCGAACGCGATTACGGTTTTCCGTGAGCTGCGCGAGCAGGGCTATACAAAGAATTTCGGAATAAGGCTTGATTCGGGCGACCTTGCGTATCTCTCAAAGGAAGCACGCAAGATGTTAGACGAAGCGGGCTTCCCCGACGCAAAGATTTTCGCTTCAAGCGATTTAGACGAGTATGTTATTCGTGAGCTTAAGACGGAGGGCGCGAAAATCGACTTCTGGGGAGTAGGCACAAGGCTTATTACATCAAGCGATTATCCCGTATTGGGCGGCGTATATAAGCTTTCTGCGGAAATTGAAGACGGGGTTATAATTCCTAAGATAAAGATTTCAGATAACCCCATAAAAACCACAAATCCGGGCTACAAGAAGGTGTTTAGGCTGTATTCAAAGCATAATGATTATGCGCTTGCTGATGTAATAGCCTTAGATGACGAGGTCATAGACGATACGCGTCCCTTAAAGCTCTACCATCCCGAACAGCGCTATAAAAGCATGGTGCTTGTAAACTTCTATGCGCGTGAGCTTTTGCAGCCTATATTCCTAAATGGCAAGCAGGTATATCAGTCCCCGTCATTAGAGGAAATATGCGAGTACGCGCGCAAGGAAATAGGTCATTTCTGGGACGAATACAAGCGCTTGCTTAATCCGCAGGTATATAAGGTGGACTTGTCAGACAAGTTATACGACCTGAAGCAAAGCATGATTGCAAGCATTAAGAATTCAAACGAACACCACGAGGTATAGTGTGTATTCGCATTTCGATACAGTGCTAATAACAGGCGGCTCTCGCGGAATAGGCGCAGAAATGGTAAAAGCCTTTTCCGCGCAGGGCTACAGGGTGGCATTTATATATCTGAATTCCGATGAACAGGCGAAAGAATTGTCAAAAGAGCATGACGCCTATGCAATCAAGGCAGATGTTTCCGACATAAATCAGATAAAGCACGCAGTACAAAGCGCAATAGACTATCTCAACGGAATAGATGTTCTCATAAACAACGCAGGCATTGCGCAGTCAAAGCTGTTTTGCGATATAAGCGAATTCGACTTTCAGAATATGCTGAATGTAAACCTAAATGGCGTTTTCTACACAACGCAGGCGGTTCTGCCCCATATGATTTCAAAAAAACGTGGGCGAATCATAAACATTGCGTCTGTGTGGGGCGTATGCGGCGCTTCTATGGAAACGCACTATTCAGCCTCAAAGGCCGCGGTTATTGGCTTTACAAAGGCGTTGGCGAAGGAAGTAGCCCCCTGTCAGATAACCGTTAACTGCATTGCTCCGGGCGTTATAGATACTGATATGAATGCTTGTTACAGTGAATCCGATATTGAGTCGCTTTGCGAGCAAATTCCGTTAGGGCGTATGGGTTCGGTTCGTGATGTCGCAGAATTAGCATTGTTCTTAGCCTCTAAGAATGCCGCGTACATAACCGGACAGGTAATAGGTGTTGACGGCGGGTTTGCGGTGTAGCAGATAGTGGTGAGTTATAGTTTTTGCTGCAGAAAGCGCATTTCAGCACTTTGAAAAGTCGTTCCGCCAAAAAACCATTCTCTTTTTTGCTAATATCACATTTTTTATACATTTTCCGCTTGACAAAGCTTTTTCCTTTTATTATTATTAAGTTTGTGTGTAAAGGGGAATTCCTCAGGCGACCACAGCCCCGGACGCCTGTCAGAATTCTTGCGTTCACAGCAACAAATTGTAAGAAATCGGAGGACGGCCATGAAAACATATATGGCAAAGGCAGAAACCGTTGACCGCAAATGGTATATAATCGATGCGGAAGGTATGGTGCTTGGCAGAATGGCATCACAGGTTGCTGCGATTCTTAGGGGAAAGCACAAGCCAACCTATACGCCTCATGTAGATACAGGCGACCATGTTATTATAGTAAACGCAGATAAGATTGTTCTGACTGGCAGAAAGTTAGATCAGAAAAAGTATTACAAGCATTCGGGTTATCCGGGCGGTTTGAAGGAGATTTCGTACAGAGCTCTTATGAACAAGAAGCCCGAATTCGTTGTTATGGAAGCTATTCGTTTGATGCTCCCCAAGGGTCCCTTGGGTCGTCAAATGCTAACAAAGCTTCGTGTTTACAGCGGAACTGAACATAAGCATCAGGCACAAATGCCCGAAAAACTCGAGCTTAAATAAGCGGTTAGGAGATAGTTATGGCAAATACAGTTTATCTTGGAACAGGAAGGCGTAAGAAGGCAATCGCACGCGTTCGTTTGATACCGGGTACTGGCAATATCACTATAAATAAGCGTGGTATTGATAACTACTTTGGTTTGGAAACATTGAAGATGATTGTTCGCGCACCCTTAGAGCTTACCGGCACAATAGGCAAGTTCGATGCGCTGATAAGCGTTCATGGCGGCGGAACAACAGGTCAGGCAGGCGCGATTCGTCATGGCATTTCACGCGCATTGATAAAGGCTAACCCTGACTTGAGAAAGACTTTGAAGTCTGCGGGCTTCTTAACAAGAGACCCGAGAGCGAAGGAACGCAAAAAGTACGGTCTTAAAGCCGCACGCCGCGCACCTCAGTTCTCAAAGAGATAATCTATCAAAAAACTTTTGGCACCCCAAAGCGCATGTTTTGGGGTGTTTTTTATAGGTGCATATGGATTTAACATTCAAAACAGAAAACGGAAGGTTCAATTATCGTGTAGGCGCAATTATTATTCACGATAATAAAATTCTTATGGTAAAAAATGAGCTCTCGCCATACTTTTATAGCGTGGGCGGGCGCGTTAAGCTGAACGAAACTGCCGAGCAAGCCGTATTGCGCGAGGTGTATGAGGAAACAGGTATTCACATGGAAGTCGACAGGCTGGGCTTCGTTCACGAATGCTTCTTTGTTGAGGAGGTTACTAAAGAACGCTTTCACGAGCTTTCATTCTACTTCTACATAAAAGCAAAGGATATAGAGAATATCCGCTCAAACAGCTACACAGAGCTTGGTGCAAAGGAAGGCTTGTTCTGGCTTCCGCTTGACAGATTGAACGAATTTTACATATACCCCGAGTTTTTTAGGGAGAAGCTTCTATCTCCTATCACAGAGCTTCAACATATTTTGACGGTGAGGGAATAAGGTGATTCATAAGGAATACAGTCATAAAGCGCAATCCGATACCTGCATTGTGTTCGTTCATGGGATACAGGGCAGTCCTTGGCAGTTTAATTACTTGATTGACGCGCTTGATAATAAGTATTCGGTTGAAAACCTGCTGCTTCCCGGGCATGGCTATACTGCAAAAGAGTTTTCGCAAACGAGTATGCAGGAATGGCAAAGCTATGTTGACAAAAGGATTCAGAGGTTAGAAAAAGAGTATGCAAATATCGTTATAGTAGGACATTCAATGGGCGGACTGTTGGCGGTGCAATCTGCGCTTTCTTTTCCTGATAAAATCAAAGGGCTGTTTCTGCTTGCGTTACCCTTAGTTGTTAATATGCGTTATCGTTTCATAAGAAACAGCCTTATTATCGGCTTTTCAAACAGAAATGATGACGAAGTGATAGCAGCCGCGCGAAAAGCAAACAGTATAAGCACAAAAAGCGCGTTTGAATACTTAGCCTGCACTCCGCGCTATATAGAATTGCTGAAAAAGAGCTATACAACGCGTAAGCTGTTGATCAAGTTAAGTGTTCCGGTTACGATTATTCAATCCTCAGATGATGAGATAGTCAGCAACAGGTCGCTGCAATATGTAAAGCCGTATAGCAATATAAAAGCGCTTATTGTAGAGGATTCCGGGCATTATTATTACCCCAAGACAGCAAAAGAATTCATAGTTAACGAGCTTTTCGCCTTCCTATCGTGTATAATATCCACATGATGCTTCACAATGTACCGCCGGTTTTCGACGAGCACTCAAAGATACTTATATTAGGAAGCTTCCCTTCTGTTAAGTCGCGCGAGGAGGGTTTTTTCTACGCGCATCCGCAAAACAGGTTTTGGAAGGTGCTCTCCGCAATATTAGGCTGTGTAACTCCAAGCACAATAGAGGAAAAGCGCACTATGCTTATTCAGCACAATATCGCGCTATGGGATGTAATTCATTCATGCAATATAAAGGGCTCAGGCGACAGCAGTATCACAGATGTAGTGCCAAATGATATTGAATCTATTATAAAAAGCACTCAAGTAAAAGCCATATTCGTAAACGGGAAAACAGCCTCACGTCTATATGATAAGTACATTTTTCCGAAAACTAATATAAAAGCAATAGCCTTGCCCTCAACAAGTCCGGCAAATGCGGCACGGAGTCTTGAAAACCTCATAAAAGCATGGAGCGTTATTTTAGAGCATCTATCCTGAACAGTATATAGGGGTATAACGCTTCGTCATACGATATTCTGATTATTCGCCAGTAATTGCCCTGCTTTTGAACAGTCAGCATGGCTTGGTATTCGCCGGCGGGTCCCGTAGATGTCATAAGCTTGAATTGAATAGTGAATATGCTCGTGTTATCGCCTATATGCTCAACTCCTATGATTTTGAAGCTGTCCACCCAAGGGCTTGATATGCCAGTTACCCAGTTAGGCGAATTCTCCTCTAACTGCTTTATGTATTCCGCTTTCAGCTCGCTGCTCATAACCGCATATTGCAGTGCGGCGCTTCTTTTCACTAATCCGCTTGACCATATTTCTGCGGTGGCCTGCGGATTGCACGCGCCTATTTCGTCAATAGCCTGCAAAAGCAATAAATTACGCACCCTGCAGTTATCCAATTCGGTTGAGTTTGTAAATACAGCCATAGTGCCGTTGTTTAATAGGAATGCGGCTAAAACTATTATAATTACTCCAAAAAAACTGAAAGCAATAGCAAGAAATGCTTTGTGCTTGAACGGGTTTTTCATATTTACCCTCCCATTATGCGCTAATACAATCTATGCAACAACGGGAAAGCTATTTACTTTTTTTCTGTCTGTGTTTTTCGGCTATCTTGGCTTCAAGCCCCATATCGCTTGGAATATAATACTTCTTGCCCTTTACTGATGGCGGCATATACTCCTGCTCAACCTCATGATTCGGGTAATCGTGCGGATACTTGTAGCCCACGCCGTCGCCCAATTTCGCTGCGCCCTTGTACGAAGTATCGCGCAAATGCACGGGCACAGGCTCGTCAATAGTGTTTTCAGCGTCCTTCATCGCCTCGCCTATCGCCATTACAACAGAGTTTGATTTCGGGCTTTCGCATATGAATATTATAGCCTGCGCTATGGGCAATCTCGCTTCGGGCATACCTATAAGTTCAAGCGCCTGCGCCGCGGCAACTGCCTGCTGTAATGCTTGCGGATTTGCCAACCCCACGTCCTCAGAAGCGTGCGCTATCATTCGCCTTACTATTATTCGCGGGTCCGCGCCTGCGTATATGAGCCTTGCGAACCACGCCAACGCCGCTGACGAATCTCCGCCCCTCAGACTTTTGCAGAAAGCGGATAGCATATCGTAAAACTGCTGCTCATCGCAGTTAATTGCCTTTGCCTGTATGGAGTCCTCGGCAATCTCTTTAGTAATATGAATCCTACCGTTTTCATCTTTCTCGGTTGTAAGAACTGCAAGCTCTAAAGCGTTCAAAGCACATCTTACATCGCCATTAGCTATATATGCTATGTGGTCAAGCGCGTCTGCATCTATTACGACATCGTATCTGCCAAGCCCTCTCTCCTTATCCGTCAACGCGCGATTCAGGGCAGTTTTTACATCATCAACCGTAAGAGGATAGAACCTGAAAACTCTGCAGCGGCTTACAATAGCGCCTGTCATAGCGATATACGGATTCTCCGTCGTTGAGCCAATGAACTTGATAGTACCGCTTTCAAGCGCGGGCAATATGCTGTCGGATTGTGCCTTTGTCCACCTGTGGCACTCGTCTAACAGTACATAGGTGCCTATTCCGTACATTTCCAGGTGCTTTTCGGCTTCCTGTATTACGCTTCGAATTTCCTTTACGCCCGATGTTACGGCGTTCAGCTTTATGAATCGCGAATTCGTGGTATTTGCTATTATTGAAGCCAGAGTTGTTTTCCCCACGCCGGGCGGACCGAAGAAAATACTGCTTGTGAGAGAGTCTGTTTCAATAGCTCTGCGCAAAAGCTTGCCCTTGCCGACAATATGCGCCTGCCCTATGAATTCATCTAATGTAAGGGGGCGTATTCTGTCAGCCAAAGGGGTGGTTATTCTTTTTTGCGCATCTAATAGGTTCATATATATAGAAAATGTGGGATAAGAATACTCTTACCCCACGAAATACAGTTTTACTTTGTAGCTCGTGCGGCCTCCGCGCCCTTTTTCAGCGCCTCGCGGTTCAAGGGTATGAGGTCTGCCTTCTTAGCGCCTAACTTATGCGAGAGCGCAGCGACTATGTTTTCAACATCAACGCACTTCGTAACCTCAACAAACGCGCCGAGCATAACCATATTTATAACCTTGGGATTTCCCAGCCCGTCTGCAATATCGTTGCAGGGAACATAGTACACATTTATATCGGTGCGCTTGGGCTTTATATCAATAATCGAGCTGTTTATAAACAGATTGCCGCCGGGCAATAATGCGCTTTCGAACTTCTCAAGGGAGGGTCTGTTCATAGCTACTACATTTGTTGCCTGCGTAACAATGGGAGAAGCAACGGGTTCGTCGGAAACGACTACCGAGCAGTTCGCTGTGCCTCCGCGCATCTCGGGGCCGTATGAGGGAAGCCAAGAAACTTCCTTGTCCTCAAGCATACCGGCATAAGCCAATAGCTGACCCATAAGAAGCACACCCTGTCCGCCAAAACCTGCGAAAATGTTTTGTTCTAACATATTAAACCTCCTTTTTTACGCCCAAAGGATAGTAGGGAATCATGTTTTCTTCAAGCCATTTCATTGATTCCGCAGGGCTCATACCCCAGTTCGTGGGGCAGTTAGAAAGCACTTCTACCAATGAGAAGCCCTTGCCGGCAAGCTGAGTTTCAAAAGCCTTCTTAATAGCTTTCTTAGCTTTAATTATATTGCCGGGGCTGTTTACTGCGACGCGCTCTATATAAGCAGAACCTTCGATGGTTGCAAGCATTTCGGCGATTCTTATAGGACTGCCGCAATGCTCCTTGTCGCGACCATAGGGGGAAGTGGTGGTCTTTTGCCCTACAAGAGTTGTAGGTGCCATCTGACCGCCTGTCATGCCGTATATAGCGTTGTTTATGAATATAGTCGTAATTTTTTCGCCTCTATGTGCAGCGTGAACTATTTCCGCGGTACCTATCGAAGCCAAGTCGCCGTCACCCTGATAGGTGAATACTACATTATCGGGGTTAACGCGCTTAATGCCTGTTGCGACTGCCGGCGCTCTGCCGTGTGCTGCTTCCATTGAGTCGATATTGAAGTAACGATATGCGAATACTGCGCAGCCTACGGGAACAACCGCTATAGCCTTGTTAGCAACGCCTAATTCATCTATCGCTTCTGCAACCAAGCGATGAACTATTCCATGTCCGCAGCCGGGGCAATAGTGCATGACTGCATCAGTTAATACAGGAGTCTTTTTGAATACGGTTTCCATTATGTTACCTCCCAAGCTCTATGATTTTATTCAATATTTCTTCTGCTGTTGGAACAATGCTGCCCGGCTTGCCTAAGAAATCTACGGGCTTTTCGCCGTTTACTGCGATTTTTATGTCCTCAAGCATCTGACCTGCGCTTATTTCAACTACCAAAGCGCCCTTTACGCTCTTTTGTGCTATAGCGTCATGTACCTGCTTTGTCGGGAAAGGCCATACAGTAATAGGTCTTACGAGTCCTACCTTTATGCCCTTCTTAGCGGCTAATGCAATAGCGCTCTTGCATATACGGGCGACAGTGCCGTATGCGCAAAGTATGTATTCAGCGCCTTCTGTGTTGTATAGCTCTACCTTAACCTCTTTTTCCTGAATTTCCTTGTATCTTGCCTGCAAGCGGTCGTTCAATTCCTGCAATTCCTCGTGCTCAATATACAGTGAGTTTATAACAGCGCGCTCGCGTGTTGACTTTTCTCTGTCCCAGCCGGTTGCCGCCCAAGTCTTTTCGGGTAGCTTTCTGCCTTCTGATTTCTTAGTGAACTCAACGGGCTCCATCATCTGACCTATAATACCGTCAGCCAGCATCATAACGGGTATGCGGTATGTATCCGCTACATCGAATGCTTCCTGAACCAAGTCAACAGCTTCCTGTACGGAAGAAGGCGCGTAAACCACCATTTTGTAGTCGCCATGTCCGCCGCCCTTTGTAGCTTGGAAATAGTCGCCCTGTGATGCCTGAATCGAGCCAAGTCCGGGACCTCCGCGCATCATATTTACAATGAAGCAGGGAAGCTCAGCGCCAGCAACATACGATATGCCTTCGGACTTCAAGCTGATACCGGGGCTTGAGCTTGATGTCATAACCCTTGCGCCTGCGCCTGCCGCGCCATATACCATGTTTATAGCGGCGACTTCGCTTTCGGCTTGCAGGTATGTGCCGCCGACCTTGGGCATTTGAGCCGCCATATACTCGGGAATATCATTCTGCGGAGTGATAGGGTAGCCAAAAAAATAGCGGCAGCCGGCTTGAATTGCAGCTTCAGCTATCGCTTCGCAACCTTTCATAAGTTGTTTCTTTGTATTCGTCATAGTATCGCTCCTTTACTTATAAATTTCGATTACAGCGTCAGGACAAGTGCGTGCGCATGAAGCACAAGCGATGCATTGAGACATATCTGTAACTTCGGAAGGGTGATAGCCTTTAGAGTTTAACTTTGTCTTTGAAAGCTGCATAATCTTTTTCGGACAAGCTCTAACGCATAACCCGCAGCCCTTACAGCGTTCTTCGTTAATGATGACTTTTGCCATGCAGTATTACCTCACTTTCAAAATTGCTTCTGCAATCATTCTATTCTTGCGATTATTATAACATTTATTTATATCGCGTGCAATTAAAGCAATGTAGCATACAGGGCTTATGGAAACCCCGAAAATGCCCATAAATATAGGCTTTTTTGCACTTAAACAGCCTGTGTTGTGAATATATTTGATTATATATTCGGATATGTGATTAAGTCATATTGCATAATGGCGCTTTATATGCCGATTTCTCTTTGACAACCTATTTTTTAAGGGTTATAATTTCAAGATAAAATATCTGAATCGGAGGAGAATGAAATGAAAATTACTTTTCCCGATGGCTCAATCCGCGAGTTTGCCAACGGGCTTAGTGCCTACGACATTGCGGGGGAGATAAGCCCGCGCCTTAAAAAAGCGACGCTTGCTGCGGAAGTAAACGGCAAGGTTGTTGACGCTACTATGCCTATTGATTCAGATTGCACATTAAGGCTGTTAACTTTTGATGACGAAGAGGGGCGCCACGCTTACCGCCACACCGCTTCGCATATATTGGCACAGGCTGTAAAACGCTTATATCCCGAAGCAAAGCTCGCTATTGGTCCTGCTATTGAAAATGGCTATTACTATGATTTCGATATAACACCTGCATTGTCTATAACGGACTTCGAGGCAATAGAAAAAGAGATGAAGAAGATAATCGAGGCGGACTATCCCTTAGAACGCTTCGAAATGCCGCGCGAAGAGGCTATAGCTTATGTAGAGGGCATGGGCGAGACCTACAAGGCGGAGCTTATAAGAGATTTGCCTGAGGACGCCGTAATCAGCTTCTATCGTCAGGGCGAATTCGTTGATTTATGCGCGGGTCCTCACCTTCAAAGCACCGGCAGGGTAAAGGCGTTTAAGCTGACTCATGTTGCGGGTGCTTACTGGAGAGGAAATGAGAAAAACCGCATGCTGTGCAGGGTATATGGCACAGCCTTCGATAAGCAAGCCGACTTAGACGAGTACCTGACAAAGTTAGAAGAAGCCAAAAAGCGCGACCATAACAAGCTGGGCAGAGAGCTTGAGCTGTTCACAACCGTAGATATAATAGGGCAGGGCTTGCCCATAATGCTTCCCAAGGGAACAAAGGTATTGCAGATATTGCAGCGCATGGTTGAGGACGAGGAGCAAAGACGCGGCTATATGATGACAAAGACTCCGTTAATGGCAAAGCGCGATTTGTATAAAATTTCGGGCCATTGGTACCATTACAGAGACGGTATGTTCATAATGGGCGACCCCGACGACGAGGAAGCCGAGGTATTAGCTCTGCGCCCCATGACCTGCCCGTTCCAGTTCATGGCGTATTTAACGCGTTCACGCTCATACCGCGACCTGCCTATGCGACTCTCCGAAACCTCAACGCTTTTCAGAAACGAGTCGAGCGGCGAAATGCACGGTCTTATAAGATTGCGCCAGTTCACGATTTCGGAGGGACATATCGCTTGCCGACCCGACCAAGTCGCTGACGAGTTCAGAGGCTGTTTGGATTTAGCAAAGTACTTCCTTGAAATATTGGGCTTAGTCGAAGATGTATCATACAGGTTCTCAAAGTGGGACGAGAACAATACAGAGAAGTACATAGGCGATAAGGAAAGCTGGGAGCACACCCAGAACATGATGCGCGAAATACTTGACGACATAGGCATTAAATACACCGAAGCAAGCGGCGAAGCTGCCTTCTATGGTCCTAAGCTTGACATTCAGATAAGGAATGTTCACGGCAAGGAGGATACGCTTATCACCATTCAGATAGACTTCCAGCTGGCCGAGCGCTTCGGAATGGTTTATACGGACGCAGACGGCGAAAAGAAGTACCCCATAGTGCTGCACAGAACCTCCATTGGCTGCTATGAGCGCACATTGGCGTTGCTTATTGAAAAATACGCGGGCGCATTCCCGACCTGGTTGGCTCCCGTTCAGGTAAAGGTACTCGCTATGACAGACCGCACGCATGACGCTTCGGTAGATATTGCGAATAAGCTGCAAGCGTTAGGTATTCGTGTAGAAACCGACCTCAGAAGCGAAAAGCTTGGCTACAAAATTAGAGAAGCTCAGATGCAGAAAATCCCCTATATGCTGATAGTTGGCGATAAAGAGGTAGAGAACTCCGTAGTCGCGGTACGCTCACGCAAGGACGGCGATTTAGGCACAATGCCCCTACAAGAATTCATAGAGCGAATTCAAAACGAAATAGTAAATAAGCTGCGTTAATTCTCATGCGGATACGAAAGCTTATTTTGGGCTTGCTCAGGGTTTTTCTGATCCTGGCAGGCAGCTTATTGGTATTAGATACGGTATTATTGGTTGTGCTGAGGATAGGCAATTTCAGTCTTGGTCATATAATGCCTTTAATCATCGGCACTCCTTTGCTGTTTATGGGGATTTTCTTAGGCTTAATAAAAAAGCTGTGTAAACGCCATATAGCGTGGAGAATACTTGTATATTTCGTCGCTTTTTCCTATATTCTGTTCGGAATTACCTTGTGCGTAACAACCGCGCTTACGTTTACCGCGCAGAATGACCCTCCGCAGGGTGCTGACGCGATAATTGTGCTGGGTGCAGGTATTAAGGGCGAAAGGGTAACCTTAACGCTTGCCAACAGGCTTAATAAAGCTATCGAATACCACAATGCCAACCCCGAATCAATTATCATAGTTTCAGGCGGTCAAGGCAGGGGAGAAGCAATATCAGAAGCCTTTGCTATGAAGCGGTATTTAGTTGCGCATAATATAGACGAAAGCAAAATCTACATGGAGGATAAATCAACGAGCACGGTTGAGAACTTCGTATTCTCTAATGAGATAATTAAGGGATTATTCCCGAACGGAGCGAAAATCGTGTTTGTTACAACAGATTTCCATGTGTTCAGAGCGGAGCAAGTGGCGAAAAAGCACGGCATAGAAGCGGAGGGCATAGGCAGCGAGAGCGTTTGGTACATTACGCTAAACAACTATCTTCGCGAATGTGCCGCGATAGTTCAATATTGGATTACAGGAAAGATTTAGAGTATGAAAGAGATTACAACAAAAGAAAACAAGATGGGCACTCAGCCCATACCAAAGTTGCTTATAACAATGAGCCTGCCCATGATGCTGAGCATGCTCACATTAGCGCTTTACAATATAGTTGACAGCATTTTCGTAGCGCAGATAAGTCAGAACGCGTTGACGGGCGTTTCCTTGGCGTTTCCGTTTCAAATGCTTATTGTCGGCATAGGCGTAGGCACCGGCGTAGGCACCAACTCGCTTATAGCAAGAAAATTAGGTGAAAAGCAGAACGAGTACGCAAACAGAGCAGGCGCAAACGGCATGTTTCTGGCAGTCGTCAGTTCATTAGTGCTGTCGGTTGTTTTCCTGCTGCTCTCAAGAACGCTGATGAGCCTTTTTTCCGACGACTCAGATATTATCGAGCAAGCCACAATCTATCTTAGAATATGCGGCGGGCTTTGTATGGCAAGCGTTGTGGCAACTGTTTGCGAAAAGATATTGCAGGCAACGGGCAATATGCTGCACCCCATGCTCATTCAGTTAGCTGGTGCTATTACAAACATAGTGTTTGACCCAATATTCATATTCGGCTATTTCGGAGTAAAGCCCATGGGCATAGCCGGCGCGGCCTATGCGACGGTATTAGGGCAAGTAGTAAGCATGCTTATAGGCATTTACTTTTTATTCTTTTATAAGAAGAACGATATACTGCATATCAGGTTCAGGCGCTTCAAGCCTGATTCAAAGATTATTTTCGGAATATACGAGGTTGGCATAGCGTCTATCCTGATGCAGTCGGTCATGTCGTTCACAACCTTGGTGCTAAACAGCATTCTGATTTCGTTCTCGTCAATAGCTGTAAATGTATTGGGAGTGTACTTCAAGGTGCAATCGTTTATATTTATGCCCGTGTTCGGCTTAACATCGGGAGCGTTGCCCATATTGGCATATAACTATGGCGCAAAGAATAAGTATCGCTTTATTAAGACATTAAAAACAACCCTGTTTTATGCGTTTGCAATTATGATACTGGGCTTTATATTTATGCAGGCTTTCCCCACACAGCTGTTAGGGCTGTTCAACGCAGACGAGGAAATGCTGCAAATAGGCATAAAAGCGTTTAGAACAATAAGCTTTTCATTCCCGTTAGCTGCTATTACGATAGTGTTCATAACCACATTCAATTCAATAGGAAGGGGAGTTTTCAGCCTGATTATTACGCTTATGAGACAGGTTGTAGTAATATTGCCTGTGGCGTATTTCTTCTCAAAGCTGTTTGGGCTAAGCTATATTTGGTTAGCATATCCCATTGCAGAAGTAGTAGGCTTCACAACAGCAAGCGTGTTTATGCTAATCTCGTATAAGACCTATGTTAAACACCTTGTCCCCGCAGGCGAGGTTAGTTAATAGTAAATAAGTGATAAATCAATGGGCGCACATTGCGCCTTTTTTGCTAGGGGGGAGTTGAGCGTGGAGTGAGGGGTTACCACGTAAGCGAATTATTTCATGACCGCAGTTTATCTCATGTCGCCCGGCAACAAAAAAGGAGCGCTTTCACGCTCCTTTTACTTATGTACTTTGCTTTACTTTCTGTAAATTGCGCCGAACTTGCAGGTATCCATACATGCGCCGCACTTAATGCACTTAGCGGTGTCTATATGGAAGGGTGATTTTACCTTGCCGCTTATAGCGTTTACGGGGCAAACTCTTGCGCAGGCGCCGCAGCCTATGCACTTATCAGCATTGATGAAGTATTGCAACAGGTGCTTACATACGCCGGCAGGGCAGCGCTTTTCGCGGATATGTGCCTCGTATTCGTGGCGGAAGTAGCGCATTGTGCTCAAAACGGGGTTGGGAGCGGTCTGACCTAAGCCGCAAAGAGAAGCAGCCTTGATGTTCTCAGCTAATGTTTCGAGCTTTTCCAAGTCGCCCTCTTCGCCGCGTCCTTCAGTGATCTTCTCTAACATTTCAAGCATACGCCTTGTACCTATGCGGCAGGGAGGACATTTGCCGCAGCTTTCGTCAACCGTGAACTCTAAGAAGAACTTTGCGATGTTAACCATGCAGTTGTCCTCGTCCATGATAATCATACCGCCAGAGCCCATCATTGAGCCGATAGCGACCAAGTTATCATAGTCGATTGGAACATCTAACTTCTCGGCAGGTATGCAGCCGCCCGAGGGACCGCCTGTCTGTGCAGCCTTGAAAGCTTTGCCGCCGGGAATGCCGCCGCCGATGTTGAATACAACTTCGCGCAGGGTTGTGCCCATAGGTATTTCAACCAAGCCGGTGTTTGAAATCTTGCCGCCCAATGCGAATACCTTCGTGCCCTTGCTCTTTTCGGTACCCATCTTAGCGAACCAATCTGCGCCTCTCAAAATAATCTGAGGAATATTTGCATATGTTTCAACATTGTTCAATAGTGTGGGCTTGCCGAACAATCCCTTAACTGCGGGGAATGGAGGACGGGGACGAGGTTCGCCGCGCATACCCTCTATTGAAGCTATTAGCGCTGTTTCCTCACCGCAAACGAATGCACCCGAACCGAGCCTTAACTCAATATCGAAGCTGAAATCTGTGCCGAATATGTTTTTGCCCAATACGCCGTATTCCTTTGCCTGATCAATCGCTTTATACAAACGCTTAACAGCAACGGGATATTCTGCACGAACATAAATATAACCCTGATTTGCGCCTATTGCGTAGCCGGCTATTGCCATAGCTTCCAACAATGCGTGCGGGTCGCCCTCTAATACGGATCTGTCCATGAATGCGCCGGGGTCGCCCTCGTCAGCATTGCAAACTACATACTTTATTTCGCTCTGTGTGTTTGCTGCGAACTGCCACTTCATGCCTGTCGGGAAGCCGCCGCCGCCTCTGCCACGCAGACCGGAAGCCTTAATAATATCAATAACCTCCTGAGAGGTGAGCTCTGTCAAGCACTTGCCTAATGCCTTATAACCGTCAAAAGCAAAGTATTCTTCGATGTTTTCGGGGTTGATGATACCGCAGTTTCTCAATGCAACGCGCGCCTGCTTTGCGAAGAAATCAAGCTCGTTTACCGAGTTTGCGTTCGGTTGACCGTCATGGTGCCCTATTGTGAATTCGTTTACAACCTTGCCGCCTACTATGTGCTCATCAAATATGCGCTCAATCATTTCGGGAGTTACCTTTACATATGTAACTCTTTGACCGCCCTTGTAAACCTCTACGATGGGTTCTAAGCGGCATACGCCTATACAGCCTGTTTGTGTAACAAAAACATCCTTAAGATTTGCTTTTTCAACCTTTTCCTTTAATACTTCGTATACGGGGAGTGCACCTGCAGCCATGCCACAAGTTGCCATACCGACTAATACACGAGTAGAGGTTGAGCTATTGGAACTATTTATTGAGTTTAACGCCTTATCGCGAATTGCGTTCAGTTCTTCCAAATTCTTCATTATATACCTCCGAATATTGATAGTTTTTTGTGTTGGGCTTATCTGCTGCGATATTCTTCAAGAATTCTTGGAATATCTGCAGGTGTCAGTTGCCCGTAAACTTCGTCGTTAATCATCATTGCGGGAGCCAAACCGCAGCAACCTATACACCTTGTGGCATCAAGCGTAAACAACCCGTCCTCAGTTGTTTGACCTACTTCGATTTTCAGCTCCTTCTGAAGCTCGTCAATAACTGCCTGTGCTCCGCGTACATAGCAAGCAGTTCCAAGGCAAAGACCAATAACATATTTTCCTTTGGCTTGGTGTGTGAAAAGCGAATAGAATGTGGAAACGCCATAGATTTCTGAAACGGGAATGTTGAGGGATTCTGCGATGTAAGTCTGAACCTCTTCGCTTACGCAACCGAATATTTCTTGTGCGCCCTGCATGATAGGAATCAATCCGCCCGGTTCATTTCTCCACTTCGCAATAATCGCGTCCATCTTCGAATAAAGCTCTTTTTGGGCATTGCATTCATTTGCCATAAGAAAAGACCTCCCATATAGTTTCGTGCGCATTTGACATGCACAAATTGCGCAAGTTTTCACGCCAAAAGTTAGTGTAACATACATCTATGTTATAAGTAAAGTCGAAATAAGCTGTTTTACAAATATATTTATGGATATATTCTATAATAAATTGCCGAGAGTTAGCTTAATTTTGCGCAAATCGCTGAGAATACTGTCATACGGTGCAGAATTGATGCCTACACAACACAGCTACGGTTAAATTATACTTTATATTAAACGAATTACGCCATAAATACAGCTCTTTTAGCTTGACACCCCGTGTAAATAGGTGTAAATTTATCTTGGTCTGTTCTAATTATGTGAACGGACTGTCGCATGACAATAAGACGAAGGAGATGAAATCAAAATGCAAATCAAGACCGTTGGCGTCGCAGGCACTATGGAATCAAGCGATATTGTCGTCCGAGTGGAACCAAACACAGAAAAGACAGGTGGCATAGTAATCCATTTGGAAAGCAATGTTATCAGGCAATATGGCAACCAGATCAGGAAGGTTATCAACGATACTCTCACTTCTTTGGGAGTTGACAGCGCAGTTGTTACGGCGGTTGATAAGGGTGCTTTGGACTGTACGGTAGCAGCTCGTACAAAGGCGGCGGCATTTCGTGCAGCGGAATGCGCTGATTACGAATGGGGCGGAGGCAAGTAATATGGCACTTTCAAAGTTAAGAAGAAGTATGTTGTTTGTTCCCGGCAACAATCCCGGAATGATAAAGGATGCTCACATTTACGGTTCAGACAGCATAATGTTCGATTTAGAGGACAGCGTAAGCATTAACGAGAAGGACGCGGCGCGTTTCTTGGTTTACAACGCGCTCACACAGCTGAATTTCGGCAAGAAAGAAATAGTTGTCCGCATAAATGACTTGAACTCAAAGTACGGTATTGATGATCTTGAAGCTATTGTAAGGGCACAGCCCGATGTTATAAGGCTTCCGAAAACAGAAACAGCTCAAGATGTTATAGATTGCGAAAGAGAAATCGAGCGCATAGAAAAGGAAGCGGGAATCCCCGTAGGCACAACTAAGATGATGGCGGCTATAGAAAGCGCGCGCGGCGTGCTTGAAGCGTATAATATTGCGGTTTCATCTAAGAGACTCGTTGCCATAGCGTTAGGTGCTGAGGACTATGTTTCGAGCTTAAAAACATCTCGTACTGCAGACGGCGTAGAGCTTATGTTCGCGCGTTCAATGATAGTAAACGCGGCGCGCGCCGCAGGGCTTATGGCAATCGATACTGTTTATAGCGATATAAATAATGAGGAAGGCTTCAGGAAAGAAGCAACCTTGATTAAGTCGCTGGGCTTTGACGGAAAGAGCGTAATAAACCCCCGTCAGATTCCTCCATTGCATGAGATATTCACTCCCACTGAGAAGGAATTGGAAAAGGCATTTGCGATAATCGAAGCTATAAAAGAAGCCGAAAGCCGCGGTTCAGGCGTTATAGCGCTTAACGGTAAGATGATAGATAAGCCGGTTGTAGAACGTGCAAAGCTTATGATTGAACGCTACGAAGCGGCGCACGCAGTATATGAGGAGGTGTGAGCAATGAGTTTCGATATAGATAAAATTCCCAATATCCAAGGCATAAACGCTATTCACGGCAAGTACGACGAAAAGAAGGTTCCCAAGAAGGATACGCGCGTAATGCGTGAAAGGCAGTTCCAGCACAACAAGATAATGCCCTCTCTTGAAAGGGCAATAGAATACAGCGGTCTGAAATCCGGTATGACCATTTCGTTCCACCACCATTTCAGAAATGGCGACAACGTTGTCAATACCGTTATGGACACGATAGCGAAAATGGGCATAAAGGACTTGGTAATTGCCGCAAGCTCATTGAACGAGGTTCACGCGCCTATGATTCAGCACATTAAGAACGGCGTTGTGCGCAGAATCGAAACAAGCGGTATGCGCGGCGATCTCGCAAAGGCAGTATCGCACGGCTTAATGGATATTCCCGTAGTATTCAGAAGCCATGGCGGCAGAGCAGCGGCTATCGAATCCGGTGAGCTGCATATCGATGTCGCTTTCTTGGGCGCGCCCTCCTGCGATCCTTTCGGAAACGCTAACGGCTACAACCGTGAAAGCGATGAGGGCAAGGCGTGCGGCAGCTTGGGCTACGCAAAGTTAGACGCGCTATATGCCGATACAACCATAATCGTTACAGACACAATAGTTTCGTACCCTAATACGCCCTTCAGCATACCTGAATCCCATGTCGAATACATTGTTCAGGTTGATTCGATAGGTGACCCCGCTGGCATTATGAGCGGCGCGACACGCTACACAAAGAACCCCAAGGAGCTGTTAATCGCAAAAGCGGCGGCAGACGTTATAGAGCACAGCGGCTACTTTAATGACGATTTCTCAATGCAGATGGGCTCCGGCGGCGCATCCTTGGCAACCGCAAGATATTTGCGCGAGAAGATGATTCAGAAGAACTACAAGGCAAGGTTCGCGCTTGGCGGTATAACAGGTCAGATAGTAGAAATGTATGAGGAAGGTTTAGTTAAGAAGATACTTGATGTGCAGTCATTCGACTTAATAGCGGCAAACTCACTCAAGAACAACCGCTTCCATCATCAGATAGACGCTTCATACTACGCAAGCTACATGAACGCGGGCGCGGCTGTAAATCAGTTAGATTTCTGCATACTGTCGGCATTAGAGGTTGATACGAACTTCAACATCAATGTTATGACAGGCTCAGACGGCGTTATAAGAGGCGCGGTAGGCGGACACCCCGACGCAGCGGCAGGCGCAAGCTTAACAATAGTTGTAACACCGCTGTTGAGAGGCAGAATCCCCTGCGTTTGCGACAGGGTAAACACCATTGTAACACCCGGCTACACTATTGACGTTGTAGTAACAGATCAAGGCATTGCCGTAAACCCGAATCGCCCCGAATTGCGCGAGAAGCTGCTTGCGGCAAAGCTGCCCGTTATGACAATAGAGCAGCTGCGTGACAAGGCATATGCAATAGCCGGCAAGCCCGAACCCATAAAGTATAAGGACAGGGTTGTCGGACTGTTGATGTATCGCGACAACTCAATTATAGATGTCATTCGTGAGGTTGACGATTGATGTATAAGCCTGCACATTTATACAATGCGTCCCTTTCCTCAGGGGAGGGGACGCATAAGGCTATTAAAGCCACAAAGGAGTTTTTGAACTCCCTCGGCTTATTTCCTGAAACCGACGCAGATTTCACAGTAAACCTGCTTGACGACAGCGACAACATAGTCGCTACGGGCTCATTGGTGGGAAATGTGTTGAAGTACATAGCCGTTTCGCCTACCGAGCAGGGCAACAACGCCTGCGCTCAGGTAGTCAGCGAGCTTGCTTCCCATGCGTACAGAAACGGCATAATAAAGCTGTTCCTATACACCAAGCCCGAAAATGAATCGCTGTTTTCCTCATTAGGCTTCTACACATTAGCAAAAACAGAATACGCCTGCATGATGGAAAACGACAAGTTCGGATTAGATAAATTCATCAAGTCGCTATCAACGGTTCCCGAAGAATACAACGAATCGCAAACCGTAATAGGCTCCATAGTATGCAACTGCAATCCCATAACTAACGGCCATCTCTATCTTATGGAAACAGCCTCAAAGGCATGCAGAGTGCTGCATGTGTTCGTGCTTTCAGAGGATAAGAGCATGTTTCCGACGGACGTGCGTTTCGAGCTTGTAAAAAAATCAACGGCGCATATAAAAAATATCTGCCTGCACAAAAGCTCCGATTACATTATTTCGTCGGCTACGTTCCCGACGTATTTTATCAAGGATTTGGCAAACGCCGAGAACATCAACGCGGACTTAGATTTGACGCTTTTCGGCTCAAAAATTGCTCCCGCGTTAGGCATTACAAAGCGCTTTGTGGGAACAGAGCCCTTCTGTGCGGTAACAAACTCATATAATCAGCGTATGAAGGCGATACTGCCCAAATTCGACATAGAGCTTGTTGAAATAGAGCGTACAGGCGGCATAAGCGCAAGCAAGGTTCGAAAATACATAAGCGAAAAGAACTTCGAGGCAATAGAGAAAATAGTTCCCAAGCCCTGCTATGAGTACATCATAGCTAATTACGCATAATGCTGCTTTTAGCTTTAATAATTTATTTGCTTAATCTGTTTGATTTGTACGCTACAACAATGCTTGTGGATAAATTCGGGCTGGAAATCGAAGCAAATCCAATAGGCAGATTTCTTCTCAAAGATTATAGAATCGCGTTCTTAGTAAAGGTTGTATTCACAGGAATTTCATTGGCTATACTGTACCTGTTGCAAGCGGTTTTTGTATTCAGGCTGCTTATGTGGTTAATATTTGTGGTTTATGCATTGTTAGCAATTTACCATATGGTGATTATTTTATACTTAAAAATCAATAAATTGTGGAATTAAGTGAATTTTAATGCAACCCGCGGAAAAACGAAAAAATCGGTTGATAATTATTGCGTTTGATGATATATTTATAAAAAACAAATAAGGAGATAATGGCATGAAAAAACTAATTGCGATAATCCTTTGCGCAGGTATGCTGCTTGCATTTGCAGGTTGTAATAATGATACCCCAGGTCAACCTTCAGGCTCCGCAACGCCGGGTGCAGATACAACTCCTGCTCCTACAGCAGTCGAGCCGCAAATTATCAAGTGCGAAATGGTTATTAAAGACTATGGCGTAATAAAGATTGACTTATATGCCCACAAAGCCCCCCAAACAGTTTATAACTTTGTATATCTTGCAAGGCAGGGCTTCTACAACGGTATAGTATTACACAGGCTTGTTCAAGACACAGCGATATACGGCGGCGTATATACTGAGGGCTGGAAGGAAAGGGTTCCCGAAGTAGGTCGTTACACAATATTCGGTGAATTCTCCGCCAACGAATTTGAGAATACTCTATCACATGGCAAAGGCGTTATAGCTATGGCGCGTCTGTCAAAAGATATGGAAGACGGTACAAGCAAGTACGACACCGCTTCTACTGAGTTCTATATTTGCTTGAATACAGCGAACACAATACCTCTCAACGGCGAATACGCAACGTTTGGTGTTGTTACCGAGGGCATGGAGATATTTGAGGAGATTGCAAAGCTAGAGCGCAGAGGCGAAACAATCAAGGAACCGCCGGTAATCACTCTTGTATCAATCTATGGTCCTGAGTTACCTGAACCGGACTTCATTTTCCATGACACAAATATTGAGGGCTGATAAGTTATAAGCAAAAAGCATAAAGGCGGTACGCACCGCCTTTTTTGTTGTCTATATCTTGTTGCATTAGCTCAAAACTCTTTCCCTGCAAAATAAAAGAAAAGCGGACAAGCCGCCTTTCGTATGGTTAATGATAAGTCAAGGCTTATTCTGTTGGTTTATTTGCTTGGGCTGCCAATTCTTCGCGCACCTTCTTTTCTATTTCGTCGCAAAGCTCCGGGTTTTCTTTCAAGAAGGTCTTTACATTGTCTCTGCCCTGTGCCAAGCGCATATCGCCGTATGAGTACCATGAGCCCGTGCGCGTCAAAATCTTTAATTCTGTAGCCAAGTCAACTATTGAGCCATGCTTTGATACGCCTTCGCCGAATATAATGTCGAACCCAACATTCTTGAATGGCGGTGCCAGCTTGTTCTTTACTATCTTTACTTTGGTGCGGTTGCCTATTATTTCGCTGCCGTTCTTAATAGGCTCGCCCTTACGAACATCTATTCTGATAGTAGCAAAGAATTTCAATGCCCTGCCTCCCGTTGTGGTTTCGGGGTTTTGGAACATAGCGCCTATCTTTTCACGCAGCTGGTTAATGAATATAAGCGTGCAGTTTGTTTTGCTTATTGTACCTGCTATTTTGCGCAATGCCTTTGACATCAGGCGCGCTTGCGAGCCCACGGTGCTGTCAATCATATCGCCATCTAATTCAGCCTTGGGAACGAGCGCCGCAACCGAGTCAACGACTATAATATCAACCGCTGAGCTTCGCGCTAAATCCTCCGCAACCTCTAAAGCCTGCTCGCCATAGTCCGGCTGAGAAATTAACAGCTCGTTTATATCGACTCCTAACCTCTTGGCGTATATGGGGTCCAATGCGTGCTCTGCGTCAATAAACGCAGCTATGCCGCCCATTTTTTGCGCTTCTGCAATTATGTGCAAAGCTATAGTTGTTTTGCCTGAGGATTCAGGCCCGAATATTTCTATAATCCTTCCTCTTGGAACGCCGCCAATGCCCAAAGCGTAGTCAATATCAAGACAGCCGGTCGGGATAACGGGTGGAGCCTCAATGGGCTTGGAACCCATCTTCATTACAGTTCCCGCGCCATGCTTCTTTTCTATCTGAGTAAGCGCCTGCTCAAGAGCCTTTAGCTTTTCGTCGTTGCTATCCGTAACTTGAGACGCTTTTCTTGATGTATTCTTATCTATAGCCATAAAATCTCCTTTCAAAATACGACATATAGTATGATTATAACCTTGCTTTGCGTTTTGTTCAAGCGAATTCATACCCATATGTCGTACGATGAAAGGGAAATACATTTCTATTACAGAAAGCGTGGGAGATTCCCAACAAAGTCCTGCATTTCTTCTTTTGAGCTTATCCCATGTGTGCGTTCAATTATTCTCCACTGCTGTTCTTCGGATAGATTTGAGAAGAAATTGTACGCGTCTATATCCTGCATCAACGCCATGCCGAAGCCAAGCGGTATTTCAGGATGTCCCACAATGCGTTTCATGCTTCCACCTCCTTTACGGCTTTTTAAGTAGTATTCGCTTAAAAGAATACACATATGCAAGGTGTATATACCTTGTGTTATGTGATAAAATAAATAAAAAAAGGTGATTATATGGCAGAGATTTATTTAGCAGGCGGCTGCTTTTGGGGAACGGAAGCGTATTTAAGTGCGATTCGCGGCGTAACATATACCGAAGTGGGCTATGCAAACGGCAAAACTAAGAATCCTTCTTATGAGGATGTATGCCACAGGAACACAGGGCACGCAGAAACAGTTCGCGTGGAATATGACCCCGATGTAATTTCGCTTGAGTTCCTGCTCGAATTATTTTACGACTCAATAGACCCGACCTCACGCAATCGTCAGGGCGCGGATATAGGCACGCAGTATCGCACAGGCATTTATTACACCAACTCTGATGACCTCGCTGTAATAGAGCGTTCAATAGCCAGGCTGCAAGCGAAATATGATGTTAAAATCGCGATAGAGGTTAAGCCCTTGGAAAACTACTATAAGGCAGAGGAATACCATCAAAAATATCTTGAAAAGAACCCCAACGGTTATTGCCACATTCCGAAAGCAAAGATAGAAAAAGCGTCAAATGCGCTTGTGAACCCCGCTGATTACAGCAAAAAGAGCCCCGACGAGCTAAAGAAATCGCTTACTAAAACGCAATTTGAGGTTACGCAGCGTAGCGCCACCGAACCGCCCTTTGAAAACGAGTATTGGAATAATTTCGGGGCAGGCATTTATGTTGATATTACAACGGGTGAGCCGCTTTTTTCGTCAAAGGACAAGTTCGATTCCGGCTGCGGCTGGCCGAGTTTCGCAAAGCCCATAGACCCTAATGTAGTTACAGAGAATGATGATTTATCATTTGGCATGGAGCGAACAGAGGTGCGCAGCAGGGTAGGCGACGCGCATTTAGGGCATGTGTTTGACGATGGACCAATAGAATCAGGCGGAATGCGCTACTGTATAAACAGTGCGGCGATTCGCTTTATACCTAAGGAGGATATGGAAAAGGAGGGCTACGGTTATCTTCTGCCGGAGGTTGAGTGATGCACACATATACAAAATATTTTCATATTTCCCCTTGACAAGTGCTGTATTTTTTGCTATTATACCCTTTGTGAATAGCGGCTGGGTGTGGCGCAGTTTGGTAGCGTGCTTGAATGGGGTTCAAGAGGTCGCAGGTTCAATTCCTGTCACCCAGACCAGCAAAAAGTCCGTAAACATCAAGTTTTGCGGGCTTTTTCTTTGTGACCTTGAATAAAAAAAGACCCCTCATAAAAGGGGTCTAACTATTTGCGCTAACTTTTACGCCATTGTATCGAAGAATTCCTTAATCTTCAGTATAAAGCCCTCAGTGTTGAGGATATGTATGTTCTCAAGCTCTACCAATGAAGCCAAGTCCTTTGTTACATAGCCGCTTTCAATTGTAGTAAGCGCTGCCTGCTCCATCTTGTTAGCATAGTCAACTAATGCTTGGTTGTTGTCAAGCTCGCCGCGCTTCTTCAATGCGCCTGTCCATGCGAACAGAGTAGCCATTGAGTTCGTGGAGGTTTCTTCGCCCTTGAGGTGCTTGTAGTAGTGGCGTGTAACTGTGCCGTGAGCAGCTTCGTATTCGAAATTGCCGTCGGGCGAAACGAGAACGCTTGTCATCATAGCCAGTGAACCGAAAGCAGAAGCAACCATGTCGCTCATAACATCGCCGTCGTAGTTCTTGCAAGCCCATATGAAGCCGCCCTCTGAACGCATTACGCGCGCTACAGCGTCGTCAATCAATGTATAGAAGTATTCTAAGCCGTGCGTCTCGAAATCTGCCTTGTATTCCTTTTCATATACCTCTTGGAACAGATCCTTGAATGTATGGTCATACTTCTTTGAGATTGTGTCCTTAGTTGAGAACCACAAATCCTGCTTTGTGGAAAGCGCGTAGTTGAAGCAAGCTCTTGCGAAGCTGATAATAGAATCGTCTTTATTATACATTCCCATAAGAACGCCGGGTGTCTTGAAATCAAATACTGTTTCGTTATACAGCACTTCACCGTTTTCGGCTGTGAATTTGATTTCAGCCTTGCCGCTTGTGGGAACTCTGAATTCCTGGCACTTGTAAATATCGCCGTAAGCATGACGAGCGATAGTGATAGGCTTTACCCATGGGCGTACGAAGGGTTTAATGCATGAAACAATAATGGGCGCGCGGAAAACTGTGCCGTCTAATATCGCGCGGATAGTACCGTTGGGGCTCTTGTACATGCGCTTTAGATTGTATTCCTCTACGCGCTGAGCATTAGGGGTAATGGTTGCGCACTTAACGCCTACACGATACTTCTTAATGGCTTCTGCCGCTGCGACTGTGATTTGATCATCAGTCTTGTCGCGCTCGGGCAACGACAAATCATAGTACTCGGTTTTCAGATCGACATAGGGCAGAATTAGATGCTCTTTGATATAGTCCCAAATGATTCGAGTCATTTCGTCGCCGTTAATCTCGACTAACGGTGTGCTCATGGTAATTTTTGACATGTTCTTCTCTCCTTTTGAATTTTAGTACTTACATATAGTACTTGATAATAGAATATCATTTATTATTTATAAAGCAAGTATATAATTCCAGAAATCTGAACATATATTTTATAACTTTTGCTCGCAACAAAGTTCCCCCCTATCTTAATGAAGATAAAGGGGGGAAGGAAAAAGAGAAAGAGATTAGGAAATGAGACTACTCAAAATGCTTTTCGTCAGCATAAACCGAAATCCTCAGCGCTTCCGAATCCACAGCGATTTTTATGAACATACCGTCCTTGTTAGTTGCCGTAAATGTAAGCTCCGCTTGCTCTATGTTCTCGGTAAAGCCCTTTTTCTGAGCCGCGTTTACTATGGCTTCAAAGTCTTTATCCGATACAGTGTTATATACTGCCGTTGTGCCGAATTCATTGTCTATAACTTCCTTCAACGGAATACGCAGAGCAGGCATAAGGGCGGTGAAGGTGTTTTCGGGGAGGGCATCATCTTGGGGTTGGTTAGGGTCTGCTATGATGTCATTTGGTATAGCACTTGTTAGATCGCCCTCTTCGCCTTCGCTACCGCCTTCCCTATATCCGTTACGCATACCTTCGGAAAGCCTATCCCCTATGCTTCCCTCTCCGTTCTCTTTGTTACAAGCTACCATAAGCATAAAAAACATTGATAAAGCAAGCAAAAGAGCAATTAGCTTTATTTTTCTCATTTTCTTTCCTCCTTATCTTATTTAGTACGATGTGGGGATTTCTCCCCAC
>DUPG01000009.1 GCA_012838425.1 Clostridiales bacterium
CTTTAGGCGCATTGATAAAAGTATATTTTTCATATCCCGGGGTTGTGGTTTTGGTAACACTTTTCTGGTAAAAGCCATATGCAGCTTCCTCAGCAACCTCGTATGTCAATATTGTTGTTCCATTGCTTGCATACTTCGGCAAATCAGAGAATGTATATTGCCAGCCGTTTGCAGGCGATAATGTAACCGAATATGTGTTTTCGATAACAGTTCCTCGCTTAGCATATAAATTGATTTTTATGCTGTCGGGCTGTATAGGATCATTTATGTTTGATTCCCATTCCTTATAAACTGTTATTCTGTTCTCATAAAGCTGGTAGTAGAAACCTACATCTTTAGCACGCACTATGCCGTTATTTGCATATGCGGTTCCGATTATCACGCTTTGAGTTGCGTTATTCGTTGTGCATTTGCAGTTGGATATGGGGGTGGTAACCCTGATCTCATAAGTGCCATATTCCAAACCGTCAAAGTGATAAAATCCGCTTGGATCTGTGGTATCAGTAGCGATTTTTACGCCATTCTTATATAAATCAACCTTGGTGTTAGCTAAAGAATAGTCGCCGTTAATCATTTTGTAGAGCGCGTCATTGTTGTAGTCGTAAAATACGAACCCGCGCAGAGACAATATGTTTTTTGGCGGTTCTATAAGCTCGAACTCAGGTGGTGCTATAACAGGTAGCTCATCAACTCCGTCATATGCAGCCCAAATATCTATTGCTCCGAAATCGCCGGGGCTGTTTGATAATGTAACACCAAACTTTGCAGCACCTAATCTTGAATCGTAGCCGCCAAGCTGATTTAGTGGCGCGCCGGAGTCTGCTTCGGTCATATTAGGCATATACGAATTGTTATAGTAAACCCTGCAGCGTTCTTCTTCGCTTATTTCAACGGGATTGCCGTATGCGTCCAATGGCGTATTCATAAGCCTGATTTTGATGCCGTTCCTATTGTTTTCAACGTCTAACATCGGGAAATGATATACGCCTGCCTTTGCAACGACACTGACTTCGACATCGTTCCTATTGCCGTAAACACCCGCAGGCAATATGTTGCCGTTAGCGTCTCTGCCGTCCCAATAGATTCGGTTTTCACCCTGTACGCATGCGTTTGAGAGATATACTATACCTCTGTTTTCAATTTGACCAAGCTCATTCACATATTTTGAGAAGTCGAGCTTAATCTCAACTGATGATGCCTTATCAGCATTAAAATAGAAGTAACCGCCGCTGCCTACATAGCCTATATTCTCATCAAAGCCCACAAAGCGTAAATTCGTAATCGTTCCGGGAATATAGGGGGTAGGCCTTATGTAGCTTGGCAGGTCATCTGCCGGCATATCGAAGAAGATTTTGTAAGTCTGGTCAAGCATAGTATCGGGATATATCGGCGAATGGAACTGAACTTCTGTGCCGTTGCTTGAGATATAAGACATTTCGTTTGACGAGCAAACACCGGAAGCTAAATTCGATGTGTTTGTTTGGTATTTATAAGCCCTCTGTTGTTTGCAAAATAGACAAAGCCATACGGGTCAATGCCGTTAAACTCTGTTCTGTATATATAGCCGTCATTTGTCAGAACATATACAGTAGAATACAATACGCCAAAGCCTTGTTTATTGTTACCAAGATTTAGGCATAAGTAATTAGCGAATACGCGTCCGGGGACTGCCACTCGTGAGCCGTTTACAAGCTTTGTAACAGTAATATCCCATGCGCCCACTGTGCCAGTGGTTTGGTTGGTTACGAAGGTTGACGCACCTACCTCAGTTAATGCAGGGTTAGTGTTTGTATATCCGGTTGAATGAAACTCAAACTCCCATATGCCGGTTTGATCCGCCGTTATTGATAGGGGAATATAGCCTCCGGTATTACCGCTGCCTGCATAGTTAGGACCCGCTAACTCTTTGGCGCGGGTGTTTATATGCCCTTTACCGTTGCTGACAACATCTAAATCCCAGTTCTTGTTTGAAGTGCCGTCGGGGCGCCTTACGACTATATCACCGCCATAACCGGCCGCAACGCTGCTTCCAAGTATATTATCTCGCCGCTATTAACAAAAGCCTTAATGATTTGCTTACGAGGAATACCGGCAGTCGATTGATTATACCATTCAGTATATGGCCGATAGCCGCTATTGCTAACCCAAGTGCTGCCGTTTTTAGTCGCTGTCAGATTTTTGCTACCATCTGCAAGCGCATTAAGTACTTGTGATTCATATATAAATGAAACAAGAAAAATACAACACAACGCTATTGCGATCAGTTTAGATACTTTACTATGTTTCATTGCGTTCTCCTAAAGTTATTCTGGCATAACCCAGTAAGCGTTTTTCCATCGCATAAGATAGCAAAGCAAACATTCCCGTTCCGTAACAATATTACTTTGCAGTTATCCTATGCATTTGCTTATGCTTATTTACATTTCCGGCACAACAATGTTGAATTGTAGCTATCAGAGTGAATTGTTACAAGGAAATAAATTGTGAAATTAGTGGACTATATTTGAACATGTTTTCTGCTGCTTATACAAAAATTTGCTGAAAACATACAATGCATGCCCAAATCAGATTTTTTGCGAAACATATCAACGGTATGCCATGCTTTTTTAAATGTTTCACCAATATAATATAATTCACAAATACATAGCTGTATTGATAGTATATAATATAGAAAAAGGTCGTAGATTCTGTGTAAAAGCTACAATAATTTAAATGATAGTAGATGATTTTTGTGCATATTCAAAGCAGCTTTAACAGTAAAGCAGTCATTTGTCTTATGAATACTAACTCCATCTCGTGCAATTATTTTACATTATCCACCTACCCTTTTCCCTTTAATATGTTATAATTCGTGTTATAAGAGCATGAGAGAGGAATACGCATGAGAAACAAACCTAATAACCCTTATGTAGTTTTAATTGCGGGCATGTTGACACAGCTTTGTGCCGGCATAATTTATATGTGGAGCATATTCAAGCAGCCCGTAGCGCTTCATCTTGAATGGGCGCAGGATAAAGCCGCATTGACTTCATCAATTATGCTTGCGTCGTTTGTTGCAGGGCTGATATTAGGCGGCAGAGCGCAGGACAAGTTAGGCCCTAAGCGCGTTGTACTGTTTGGAAGCATATTTATTAGTATTGGTATGGTTCTAACCGCATTCGTTCCAAAAAGTTATCCCGAGCTTATATATCTCACATACGGGATAATAGGCGGTTTGGGTGTTGGAGCCGTATATACAACAACTGTTGCAGTCGTTCAAAAGTGGTTCCCCAACAAGCGCGGCTTTGCAACAGGCATGATGGTAAGCGCGTTCGGGTTCTCGTTAGTGCTGTTTGCGCCGCTTACAAAGGCACTTCTGGCGAATTACGGCGTGCCCTTCACATTTATAGCAATAGGAATAGCGTTTTTGCTAATCTGTGCGCCATGCTCATTCCTGATTGTCAATCCGAAAAACTTTGAGAGCGATTCCACCTCTGCAAAAATAGATGATGGTAGCTATACGACAAAGCAAATGCTTAAAACTCCGCAATTCTATATGATGGCGTTTGCTATGTTCACCACATTGCCCGCTTACTTTATTATGAACCCCATTTTCGTTACATTCGGCTTGGAAAGAGGGTTAACCGATAACTTAACCGTGTTGGGAGTTATGATCACAGGAATAGCAAGTGCTGTGGGCAGGCTCGGTTTTTCGTGGCTTTCTGATATAATCGGAAGGAAGGCGGCAATAATCAGCTTCATAGCTATAAATCTTTTAGGTACTGTCGGCTTGATATACGCAAAAGGCTATATGTATATCATCTGCATTGGAGCGATTTCACTCGCGTTCGGCGGTTCGGCTGGCGTATATCCTGCATTGACTGCTGATTACTACGGCACAAGGAATATGGGGCTTAACTACGGCTGCGTAATGCTTGGCTTTGGTGTTTCGTCATTGGTATTTCCGCTTATATCGAATGCAATAACTGTCAATAACAACTATGTACCTTCATTGATAATGGCTGCACTAACCTGCGTTGCTTCAATAGTCTTGATACTGTTGTTGAAACAGCCAAAGCGACTACATGCAAGCTCTGATAATTTGAATTGAGAAAGAGGTAATACCATGCTGCAATTAAAAAACATTTTCAAAAGCTATAAGACAGGCGATTTTACACAAGTCGCATTAAACGATGTTTCGCTTAATTTCAGAAAAAGCGAATTCGTGGCTATTTTGGGACCGAGCGGCTCGGGCAAGACTACTTTTTTGAACATCGTAGGCGGTCTTGACAGGTGCGCTTCGGGTGATTTGATTATTAACGGCAAATCCACAAAACGCTTCAAGGATAAGGATTGGGACGCGTACAGGAATAAGAGCATAGGCTTCGTATTTCAAAGCTATAACCTGATTCCGCATTTGAATATTGTAGATAATGTCGAAATGGGAATGACGCTGAGCGGCGTTCCGGCAAAAAAGAAGCACAAAAAGGCAATAGAGGTATTAACAAAGGCTGGCTTGAAGGACCATCTGCACAAAAAGCCCAATCAGCTATCGGGCGGACAAATGCAAAGGGTAGCCATAGCGCGCGCGTTAGCAAATGACCCCGACATAATATTGGCTGACGAGCCGACAGGCGCGTTAGATTCGCAAACAAGCGAGCAGATATTAGATTTGATAAAGGAAATTGCGAAGGACAAGCTTATAATAATGGTAACTCACAATAAAGAGCTTGCTGAACAATACGCCGACAGAATTATCAGGTTTTCCGACGGCAAGGTAATAGCTGATTCCAACCCATATGAGCCCGAGCAAGAGGAATCGGACTACAAGCTGAAAAAGACGAGCATGAGCTTCTTCACGGCGCTTAAGCTTTCGGGAAAGAACATCATCACAAAGAAGTGGCGCACATTTTTGACAGCCTTTGCTTCAAGCATAGGAATAATTGGTATTGCGCTTATACTGTCGCTTTCAAATGGCTTTGATAAGCAGATAAAGGACTTTGAAACAAGCACCCTGTCTAACTTCCCGATTATTATTACGCAGGCGAATATGGATATAGATATTACAGCTATGCAGCAAATGAGGCAGGGCGGTGATTTAGACGAGTTCCCGACTGAACAGGTCGTATATCCGTTTGATATTACCGACAATATGGTTATTCATACAAATGTGTTTACAAAAGAGTATATAGACTATGTAAAGAAGCTTGACCCGAGCTTGATTGACGGTGTTTCTCTCACAAGAAGCGTTAATCTGAACCTGCTGAGGTTAGATGGCGATACTGCAGTAACCATAAATCCTTCTAATATGAGCTTTACGAGCTTCCCCAAGAAGCCCGGCGAGGGCATAGCCTCATACTTAGAAAAGCGTTATGATTTGATATACGGCGAGCTTCCCCAATCAAAGACCGATTTGGTGCTTGTGCTTGACCAGTATAACAGAGTCTATAAAGATTTGTTGGAAGCATTGGGAATCGACACAGGCTCTGACCCTGTGCCTTTCGATAAAATTGTAGGCTATGAGTTTAAGCTGATACTCAATGACGATTTTTACATTCAAAACGGCGATTATTTCACAGTCAACGGCGCAAACTTCTCAGAGCTATACAATAGCGATAAGGCAGTTACTCTAAGAATTGCCGGTATAGTTCGCCCGCTTGAAGATTCAAAGATTTCAATACTTCAGCCCGGCATAATGTACCCGGACGAGCTTGTAGAATTCTTCATTGAAGACGCAAAGAAGTCGAAAATAGTATTGGCGCAGGAAAAAGCCAACTACAATGTGCTCACTGGCGAAGTATTTCCGCCATCGAACAGTGGAATGCCGAGCATACCCGGAATGGGCGGTGCTATGACTAAGGAAGTCGTTCTTGCGGCTCTTGGGGCAGATTCTATTCCCGTTGCGATTTCGATTTATCCTTATGATTTCGACGCGAAGGAGAAGGTGGTAGATTATTTAGAAGCATGGAACGAGGGAAAAGAAGAAAAGGACAGAATAGAGTTTACAGATATGGCGGCAATGGTTACAAAGCTGTCCGGCGGAATTATGGACGCAATTACGATAGTGTTAATAGCATTCGCGGCAATTTCTCTTGTGGTTTCGCTTATAATGATAGGCATTATCACCTATATTTCGGTGCTTGAGAGAACCACAGAAATAGGTGTATTGCGTGCATTGGGCGCAAGGAAGAAGGATATTGCACGAGTGTTCAATGCAGAAACATTTATCATTGGCGCATTCTCAGGATTGCTTGGAATAGGCATTGCGTACCTGCTCACCATTCCAGCGAACAATGTCCTCTATAACCTAACCGACCTGAAAAATGTAGCACAGCTCAATCCTATTCACGCATTTGTATTGGTTGTATTAAGCGTATTACTCACCATGCTGGGTGGATTGATCCCCGCACGCATTGCCGCAAAGAAAGACCCTGTGGAGGCTTTGAGAGCAGAGTAGGGCATACAAGGTTATACCCACTTTCTTGCGCCTTGTATGTGGATATAGCGTATTTCTCCATATATATAGCTTGAAAGCGGTCTATACAGCGCGTCAAATGTATGCGCGGCGACTAAAATCTCATTTCCAACGCTTAACACTACGGGAGTGTGGTAGAAATGCCCGCTCCCGTCGCCTAATTGCACTATGTCCCCGGGCATAATGTCTTTTTTATCTACAAGTACGCCATATGGTCCTGTGCTTCTGTTGCGCATCAGGAATTCGTACAGGTATTTTACCCCTGTCCAAGAGGGCGTACGGTCGTTCATACTCCTATAAAACCAGCCCATTACGGGAGTATAGTTCATAACCTTGCAGCCGGCATATATGCATTGAGAAGCAAAATTTGTGCAGTCGCCGCCAAGACTGTCGAAATTCGCGTATGCGGGATTGCGCGATAACGCCCATTTCTCAGCATACTTAATCACTTCCTCGCGGTTATATCCTACTTCAACTAACAAGCAAATCACCTCAATCTATCGTATGCTTTCTTTTTGAGAGAAAGGAATGGATTAGCAAATATTTTTATCAACTCTTATCAATCAGTTTGAAAATTTTGAATTTATTCGTGATATTAAAATGTAGCAATGCTAATAATATACTGCATTAGTTCCGCTCGTCTGTTTAAGCAAATAAATTAGTTATCTTGTTTTTGCTCATTTGGGATAGCTTCACAACTTGCTATATAAGTGCAATAATTGCGTGAGCGGTGCTTCGACATTTCTGCCGGCACCGCTCGCACAAAACTTATGGGTGAATGCAAATGGCTAAGTAATTATTGCTTATCTGCCCTCGCTTGCTTGACTCTTTCTGTCAACATGGGCAGTATTTTATGAAGATCGCCGACTACGCCATAGTCTGCGATTTCGAATATAGGTGCGCTCTCATCCTTATTGATAGCGATAATGATATCCGATTCCTCCATACCTGCGATATGCTGTATTGCGCCGCTTATGCCTATTGCGAAATACACAGTAGGGCGAACAGTCTTGCCGGTTTGCCCTACCTGCAAATCCTTCGCAACCCAGCCTGCGTCAACACAAGCGCGTGAGCTGCTTATTGTGCCTCCTACTGCTTCGGCAAAGTCCTGAAGCAGCTTGAAGTTTTCGGGGCAGCCAACTCCGCGTCCGCCTGAAACGAGTATATTCGCTTCTGTAATATCGCATTGCGCTGTCTTGCGCATTACAACATCTGTTACATCAACATACCTGTTGTTAGCTTCAAATTTCGGGGCGAATGTGATTATCTTAGCTTTGCTGTTAGACTTTTCAGGCTTTTTCATAACGCCGGGGCGTACGGTGGCCATCTGTGGTCTGTGCTCAGAGCATAGAATAGTCGCCATTATGTTGCCGCCGAATGCGGGGCGTGTCATACGCAAATCGCCTGTTGCTTCATCAATCTCCAATCCTGTGCAGTCCGCAGTCAAGCCTGTTTTAACGCGTGCTGAAATGCGGGGCGCTAAATCTCTGCCTATTGATGTTGCGCCGTATAACACAGTTTCAGGCTTAAATTCGCGGATAATTTCCGTAATAGCGTGCGTATATGGTTCTGTCATATAGACTTCAAGCGCGGGGTTATCAACAACTATTACTCTGTCAGCTCCGTATGCGCCAAGCTCTTCGGCTAAGTGCGAAATATTATAGCCCAAAAGTATTGCCGTAACATCGCAGCCGCGTGCTTTGGCTAAGTCTTTTGCCTTTCCAATCAGCTCATATGATACTGCGCTGATATGACCATCAACCTGTTGTGCGAATACATATATGCCCTTATATTGTTCTTTCATTGTTTACACCGCCTTTCAGATTATTCCTCTTTCGCGCAGCTTGCCAAGCAGGTATTCTACCGCTTCTTCCGTGTCGAGTACCTTCTTTTCGCCCGCGCCCTTTAGGCTCTTGGGGTACGAAGCTACAACGCGAGTGGGAGAGCCCTTCAAGCCAATGCTTGAATCGTCAACTTCTACATCAGAGCGTGTCCAAACGGTAATTTCCTTATCGAATGCGTCGAATATACCACCGGGAGTCATATACCTTGGTGTGTTCATTTCGCCTAACACAGTTATCAGACAAGGTAGCTTCGCCTTTACTAAGTGGTATCTGTCCTCGTACCAGCGCTTTACTGATACTTCGCCGTCAGTGATTTCAATTTCTTCGGCGTATGAAATATTCGGTATTCCTAAGTGCTCGGCGATTTGAGGGCCGACCTGCGCTGTGTCGCCGTCAATAGCTTGTCTGCCAGCTAATATCAGGTCAAAATCAATTTTTCTTATCGCTGCGGCTAATGTGGTGGAGGTTGCAAGCGTGTCCGCGCCGCTGAAAGCCTTGTCTGTGAGCAAATACGCCTTGTCTGCGCCCATTGCCAATGCTTCACGCAATACAGCCTCTGCCTGCGTAGGCCCCATAGTGATTACATGAACTGTCGCGTTGAAATTATCCTTAATCGTCAACGCCGCTTCAAGTGCTGCCTTGTCGTCGGGATTCATAATGCTTGGTATTCCTTCGCGAATGAGAGTACCTGTCTTTGGGTCTAACTTGACTTCTGTTGTGTCAGGCACTTGCTTAATACATACTACAATGTTCATGTTACTCTCCTTTCCCCTTATTTCAGGACTGCGCCGGATATAACCATACGCTGCACTTCGGATGTGCCTTCGTATATCTCGGTGATTTTCGCGTCGCGCATCATGCGTTCAACCTCGTAATCGCGTGTATAGCCATAGCCGCCGTGCAGCTGAATACACTTGCTTGTAACCTCCATGGCGGTTTCCGCTGCGAACAGCTTAGCCATTGCCGCTTCTGTGCTGAATCTCTTTTGCGTATCCTTAGCAATCGCGGCTTTATATACAAGCATTTTCGCGGCTTCAATCTTAGTTGCTAAATCTGCTAATACGAACTGCGTATTCTGGAAAGCCGCAATGGGTTTGCCGAACTGCTTACGCTCTTTTACATAAGCGACCGTTCTTTCGAACGCGCCTTCTGCAATGCCTAACGCCTGTGCTGCAATACCAATGCGCCCGCCGTCTAATGTCTGCATCGCTATACCGAAGCCCTTGCCTTCTTGCCCTAACAGGTTCGCCTTGGGTATTCTGCAATCGCGGAATATAAGCTCATATGTTGATGAACCCCTAATGCCCATTTTCTTTTCCTTTGTTCCGAATGAGAATCCCGGAGTGTCCTTCTCAACTATAAATGCGCTTATTCCATGCGTGCCTTTTGATTTATCAGTCATTGCGAACACTATATATGTATCCGCTTCCTTGCCGTTGGTTATGAATATCTTTGAGCCGTTTAGCACATATTCGTCGCCGTCTAACACCGCCTTTGTCTGCTGGCTGCCCGCGTCGGTGCCTGCGCCTGCCTCTGTAAGCGCGAAAGCTCCTAAATGCGTGCCGTTAGCTAAGGGAACAAGGTATTTTTCCTTCTGCTCTGGCGTGCCGAATTTCAAAATAGGCTCGCAGGCTAATGATGTATGCGCAGAAACTATTACGGAGGTAGTTCCGCACACCTTGCCAAGCTCCTCTACACACATGATGTAGGTGAGTGTGTCGCAGCCCTGTCCGCCAAACTCCTTTGGGACCGGTATTCCCAAGAAGCCGTACTTCTTCAGCTTAGCAACTGTTTCAGATGGAAACCTTTCGGTTTCATCGATTTCAGCAGCTATCGGCTTAACTTCTTTCTCTGCGAACTCACGAAACAGAGTTTGCGCCATTGAATGTTTCTTAGAAAGCGTAAAGTCCATTTTCATTCTCCTTTACTCTATATGTTATTGTCCATTGCTTTATATCTTAGTAATATCGTTCTATTACGAGTTTTCCCATTTCTCTAAGCTTCTCAGCTATGCGCTTAACAGTCGCTTTTCGCACCTGCACGCCCACTTGCTTGAATAGCAGCTCGTCGTGCGCGGTGTTTGCGGCATTGCCTATCATTAGATGGATAAGATCCGCTTCGTGCAGCATAATGCAAATGCGCTCTGCTGTAGAGCTTCCCGTAAGGCGCTCCTTAGGCTCGTCCAATATGTTATATACTTGCCCAAGCGTTATTGCGCCTTCGGATACTAAGTCAATTCCGTCTATCCAATATTCAGGCGGTTGACCGAATGCATTTCCCGGTGAGAGCATTAAGACTTCTTTTTTAAGCTCTCTTGCTATTATGTCTGTTGTAGTTGAGCCGCAGATAATCTTCTTTCCGGGGCTTTTCATGAATTCTGCCGCGTACTTGCTGTCTAATGAGCTGCGCGAGGGCGGCCCTGTCAGCAGTGTAAGCTCAACTGCTTCTCTGCAATACAGCATTGCCAATGTGGTATCATCGCCATAATTCTCTCCCGAAACCTCCTTGCACATTTCAAGTATGCGTCCGGGCAATTCGTATGCTGTATCGCCGCTCTTATAATTCCTGTTGATATAACTTGCGACACCTTTTGAGCCGATGCCGAAGTTCTTCCCGAATCCTATGCCTGCTTGGCTGACGCCGTCTGTAAAAAGCAGAAGCGCGTCGCCATAATCTAATGTTCCCAAGGTTTCGCCGATTGCTTCAAAACCGTATGTGTAGAAGCGCGGCATTAGCGAAATTGCGATTTTATCTTTGATGAGTACAGGGTTTGGCGCTTCATATGTATATGCCGTAAACTTACCGTCGGGCAGTATATGCACTACGGAAAACGCAGCGAATGGAATATTCTCTGTGCGTGCTCTGTGCATTGAAGCGACTATGGTTTCCGCCGCCGCTCTCACAGTAACGCCGCCGCGAATAAGCTCTATCATTCTGTTTGCGGTAGAAATAGCCGCGATATTCGCATAAATCCCCGAGCCCAATCCGTCGCACAGCACAAGCACAGTGCCTGCTGCGGTTCTATCGCTTATGCAGTAGTCGCCGCAAACCGAATAACCTTTCTTGCACTCCTGTACTACAATGCCCTCAAAGAATTTCATTCCTTCGTTTCGCCGCCTTCTTTTTCATAAAGGTTTATGAGCCTTTTTGCTATCTTTTCGCTTTCTGCGGCACTCTTACCCAAGTAATGCGCCATTTCCTGAGCAAAGCGTACCTGATGCTCTAAGAACTCCTTAGCGTGATGAAGAGTCTGCGCTTTTATGGTTTCTAAATGCCCCGAATCGAATGTCAGCTTCGAAATATCCGAGTATATGCCGACATATTGTCCTTCGCTTCTTAACGCATACAGTATTTCGTGATACTTTATGCCATACTTAACCTGAATTGAGTCGAATTGCTCTAACTCACCCGATTGCAAGCGTTCAAAGCCTTCTGCATTCAGCAGGTAGGATATTCTGCGCCCCAATATACCGTTGTTGCACATAAACATTCTCTGGAATGCAGGGTTCATCTTTATTATGCAAAGCTCGCTGTCAAGTATTACTATGCCGTTCGGGGTCGTTTCGATAATCTTGTCTGTGCGCTGCTGTGCCAATCGCTTCATGTATGGAATACACATCTCAGGCTCTGCCAAACCGCGCACAACCGCAATAGCGTTATCAACGCAGCTCTTGTAGCCGCACGCGCCGCAGTTAAGCTGGTTTTTCGGGTCGCTTTTGCCTGTGTTTTCGAATATCTTCTGAATTTCGCTCATTGGCACTTCTTCGAATTCTTCTTTCTCAGGCACATATTCGGCTCTATATGGAACCTCTATGCTTTCCTTAGGTTCCTTTTCAAGCTTCTTCATCGTTTCGGCATAGCGTATTATGCAGTTTCTGCGTTCGAATGGGTTGCCATGCGGGTCTTCGCCCTGCGTGTCGGTGAAGCAGGGGCCTCCTATGCAGCCGCCCTTGCAGAAAAGCGGTTCAATCAGCTTGCCTTCTAAATCAGGTTCACCAGAGAAAAGCGACTGAACCTCATGCGCACCGCTAACATGAATTACATTCGCTTGTGTGCCATCGCTTGATACGCCGCCTGTTTTCAGCATGCCGCCTAATATGGGGAAAAGTCGCGCGTCGCCTATCTCGGATATCCTGTCGAAGCTGCTTTCCGTGCAGTTTTCAAGGCGTATTCCTTCCTGCTCAAGCCATTCGTCAAGCTCTATGAAGGTTAGCACCTCATCAACCGCGCCCAAATTTTCAGGACGCAGAATCTCTTGCTTCTTTGCAGCGCATGGTCCTATAAAAACGACAGCGCAGTCGGGATACTTGGCTTTTAGCATACGCCCGTGCGCAATCATAGGTGATACAACGGGTATAAGTGAATCTAAGTATTCCGGCTTGTATTTTTCAATATAGTTGACTACAGTAGGGCAGGCGGAGCAAATACTGCCTGAATGTCCGCTTTCGAATGATTTTTCAGTCGTGTATTTTGCTCCCTCTGCTGTTTCGCTTACATATTTGAAGCCTAACTGCCTTAGCGCAGAGGGTAAGCGAAGCAGAAATGAATCCTTAAATTGCGCGGCGAAAGAAGGTGCGACACTCGCAGCTACAACTCTGCCCTCTGCAATCAAAGCCTTAACTGCTTCTAAGTCTGAACGAACGGTTTTTGCGTGCTGAGGGCATTCGCGAACGCATGTGCCGCATTTAATGCACAGGTCGTCCTGCACCATAGCTTGACCGCCTGTTACCCTTATCGCTTTAACCGGACATTCGCGAACACACCTGTAACAGTCTTGGCAGTTTGCAGTTATTGTAAATATTGTTTGAGTGCGCACCATTGCTTTCACCTCATATTGTTATTGCATTGCCTTTTCTATTGCTGCCTTTGCTTTGTCGAATGTGCAGTGCTCAATCATTTTGCCGTTAACCTTAAGCACTGGTCCCTTGCTGCAGGATTCGCTGCAAAAGCTTGCTTTGAACTCCGTCTTTTCCTCTAAGCCGTTCTCACGTATGTACTCTGTCAGCTCCTTGAAAAGCGCTTGTGCACCGCGTAGGAAGCAGCTTGTTCCAAAGCATATTTCTAAGAACAGCTCCTTGTTGCCGTCTGCTTCGCCTAACACGAAATCCTTAACCGATATACGTTTTCTGTTCTCGTATTCGGTGTGCAGAATTTCATGCGCCTTGTGCTCGTCAAGCGTTTCTGCGTATAGCTGCTGCAGGTAGGGGTTTTCAGAGGATACATGGAATTGCAACATCTTGTCGTTGTTGTATAGCCCCTTTGAACGCTCGCGTACTGCAGTCCTGCTCGTCGTAACGGGTTGACCGCCACCGTTTACGCAGCCGCCGTTGCAAGCCATTACCTCTACCAAGTCGTAATCAGCTTCGCCACTGCGTATTTTATCCAGCAGCTTTCTTGCGTTTGACAGTCCGCTTACTACTGCAAGCTTTAATGTAGTGTCGCCTATTGTGATTTCAGAGGTCTTTATGCCGTCCTCGCCTCTGAACTGCTTGAACTCCTGTGATGAGCCTTTTTCAAGCGTTTCAGCTGCAAAGCGCAGTACTGCTTCGCTAACACCGCCGGATGCTCCGAATATTACAGAAGCGCCTGTTGAGAAGCCATAGGGCATATCGAATGAGCCAACCTCTAACATATCGAAGTCAATACCGCTTTCCTTAATCATAGTGGCAAGCTCGTTTGTAGTGATAACGAAGTCAACATCGGGGTTGCCGTTTACCTTGAACTCGTCGCGGTTAGCTTCGAACTTCTTTGCTGTGCAGGGCATTATCGAAACCACTACTAAATCCTCGCGTGATATTCCGCGCTGCTTGGGTATCAAATCCTTGCATAGTGAGCCGAACATCTGCTGGGGCGACCTGCAGGTTGAAAGGTGGGGAAGGAAATCAGGGTAGTACTGCTCTGCGAACTTTATCCATGCCGGGCAGCAGGATGTGAACAGGGGCAGGTTTTCTCCCTTAGCCTTTCTTGCTAAGAACTCTTTGCCTTCCTCAATTACTGTCAAGTCTGCGCCGAAGCAGGTATCATACACATAGTCGAAGCCCATGCGCTTTAATGCAGCTATAATATGTCCTATTGTCAGTGCGCCGGGCTCCTTACCGAAGTATTCGCCCAATGCGACTCTAACAGCAGGTGCAATCTGCGCTACAACTACCTTCTTTTCATCGTGTATGGCATCCCATACGCTGTTTATCTGATATTTGGGAGTTAATGCGCCTACGGGGCATACCTTTACGCACTGACCGCAGTTTACGCATTCAACCTCGCCTATTCCTTTGTTGAAGCTTGTTCCAACCTGAGCTTTTGCGCCGCGGTATGCAAAGTCTAATGCGCCAACGGATTGAATCTCTTTGCAAACTCTTACGCAGTCGCCGCAGAGCACGCACTTGCTCGGGTCGCGCAAAATAGCGTCAGATGAATAGTCAACGGGCTTAATCTCGTTTACCTGCTTAAAGCGTACCTTTGTAACGCCTAACTGCTTTGCAATAGATTGCAGGCGGCAATCTCCGCTCTTTGCGCAGGTGGTGCAGCTTTGGTCGTGGCTTGCGAGCATAAGCTCAATTATCATCTTGCGCATTTCGCGAATCTGCTTAGTGTTCGTATGCACAACCATACCGCCCTCTGCCTTTGTTGAGCAGGCAGGCACAATGCCGCGACCTTCAACCTCTACCATACACATACGGCATGCGCCATATATGCTTATCTCTGAATGGTAGCAGAATGTAGGAAGCTCAATTCCTGCTTTGCGGCAAAGCTCTAATAGGTTCCTTTCGTTCCCAATCTGAACTTCTACATTATCTATAATGACTGTTTTGTTCTTCATAACAACACCTCATCCTTTCACTATTGCGCCGAACTTGCAGCTTGCAATGCACGCGCCGCACTTAATACATTTTTCACCATCAATCACGAAGGGGTTCTTTAATTCGCCCGATATTGCGCCAACTGGGCATTTCTTTGAGCAAACCGAACAGCCCTTACACTTTTCGGGGATTATCTTGTAGCTTGCCAACGCTTCGCAGTTACCTGTGGGGCAGCGCTTGTCAACAACATGCGCCAAGTACTCATCACGGAAGTACTTCATAGTGGAGAGTACCGGGTTCGGAGCAGTCTTGCCAAGACCGCAAAGCGAGCCGATTTTAACCATGTTAGCCAATTCTTCCAGCAACTCAAGCGTTTCCATAGTCGCTCTGCCCTCGATAATGTCGTCTAACAGGGCTAACATCTGTCTTGTGCCTTCGCGGCATACCACGCACTTACCGCAGCTTTCGTTCTGAGTGAACTGCATGAAGAATCTTGCTATCTGCACCATGCAGGTATTCTGATTCATAACTACGAGTCCGCCGGAGCCAACCATTGCGCCTACGCTCTTCAGGTTGTCGTAATCGAGAGGCATATCTAAATGCTCCTTTGTCAAGCAGCCGCCTGAAGGACCGCCAATCTGTACCGCTTTGAAGTCAATGCCTACGAGATTGCCGTTATCATCAATAACTCCGCCGCCGACATCGCTTATTATCTGACGCAATGTTGTGCCGAAAGGCACCTCAATCAAGCCTGTATTAGCTACATGACCTGTCAGCGCAAATGTTTTTGTGCCCTTTGCGTTTTCAGTACCGAGCTTTGCGTATTCAGTTGTGCCCATTCTCAATACGATTGGAACTGTGGCTAATGTTTCAACATTGTTGATGACTGTGGGTTTGCCAAACAAGCCCTTTTCAGCAGGGAAGGGCGGTTTTAAGGTAGGCATGCCGCGCTTGCCTTCTATTGAAGCGATAAGTGCAGTTTCCTCGCCGCAAACGAAAGCGCCTGCGCCTTCCTTTATTTCGATATCGAAGCGTTTGCCTGAACCGAATATGTTATCGCCTAATATTCCTGCATCTCTTGCTTGCTTTATAGCTTCCTTCAAGCGTTTAACAGCTAACGGATACTCCATGCGAACATATATGTAGCCGTATGTTGCGTTTACTGCTAATGCGGCAATTATCATACCCTCTATAACTGCGTGCGGGTTGCCTTCTATAACGCATCTGTCCATGAATGCGCCGGGGTCGCCTTCGTCGCCGTTGCATATAACATACTTCTGGTCGCTCTCATTCCTGCGCGTCAATTCCCATTTCAACCCTGTGGGGAATCCGCCGCCGCCTCTGCCTTTCAAGCCGGAGGCTGTGATTTCGTCGCAGATTTCCTTGTCTGTCATTTCCATAGCGGCTCTGCGTGCTTGGAAGTATCCACCGTGGTATATGTATTCGTCTATGTCGTGAGCGTCTATATTGCCGCATAGACCAAGCATAAGCCTGTTTTGCAGCTTGTAGAAGGGAATGTTCTCAACCTTGGCGACCGGTTGACCGTTTTCGGGCAGCTTGTAGAGAAGACGCTCTACATATTCGCCGCCAAGTATTGTTTTTTCAACTATCTCCTCTACGTCGTCGGGAGAAACCTTGGTGTATATGATGCCTTCCGGCTTTATGGTTACTAACGGACCCTGTTGGCAGAAGCCTTGACAGCCGCTTTCGGTAAGCGTGTATTCCGCCTGTTCCTTTTCAAGCGCGACTGTAACTGATAGCCCACGTGATTTCAGCACCTCTCTGAATCTGTGATAAATCTTCATAGAACCGCCAGCCATACAGCCTGTGCCTGCGCATATTACTATGCGGTGCTTGCACTTATCAAATGCTTCTGCAAATCGCGTTTTGCGTTGTTCTAATGTCAAAATCTCAGGCATTTTTGCTTTCCTCCTCTTTAATCTTGTTGAGCAGCTCCTTTGCTTTCTCAGGATTCATCGAACCGTGAACCTCATCGTTGATAACTATTACTGGCGCAAGTCCGCAAGCACCTAAGCAAGCAACCGTTTCTAATGTAAACAGCAGGTCGTCGGATGTTTTTTTGCTTTCGTTAAGACCTAACTCTTGCTGTATTGTCTTGATAATGTCCGTCGATTTCTTAACATGGCAAGCTGTACCGTCGCATACTTTGATCAGGTACTTACCCTTAGGCTCCAATGTGAAGTGAGAGTAGAATGTCGCCACGCCGAACACTGCTCCCGGCGGAATGCCAAGCGCTGTGGCTATGTACGCCATGATGTCTTCAGGCAAGTATGAGTAAGCTTCCTGAACCTCTTGCAGTATCGCAACCAAGTTGTACGGCTTGCGGTCATAACGGTCAATTATGTCGCACACCAGCTCAAACTTTGTTCCTAATTCGCGCATCATTTCTCCGCACCTCCGTTTCTGTTTTGCTCCTCAATAGTCCTCTGAAATCTCTTTCCCTTCATCGTCCTTCCTCCCCATTTGGTTATTTATAGCACTGATTTTTCAATCAGCTGCCTTGTTAGAACAGCGAGCGAAGCAACTAAGTCTTCGTTCTTTACAATTACATCGTCAGGAACCTGCAAATCGATAGGCGCGAAGTTCCATATAGCTTTTACGCCGCCCTGAACGAGCCTGTCGCACACATCCTGTGCGTGCTGTGAGGGAACGGTAATAATGCCGATTCGGATTCCTAAGCGTTCGCAAAGGTTTGAAATCTTCTCAGCATCGATTACTTTCGTTTTGCCTATCGTTGTGCCTATTAGCTTCGGGTCTGTATCGAATGCCGCAACGATTCTAAGCCCGTACTTCTCAAAGTTTTCGTATGATAGCAGTGCATGACCTAAGTTTCCTACGCCTACTATCGCAGCCTCCGTGAATTTGTCGTAACCTAAAAAGCATTCAATGTCTTGTATTAGCTCTTTTCGAATGTAACCGATTTTTGGCTTGCCCTTGTCGCTGACCAATGCTAAGTCTTTTCGCACTTGAACATCGTAAATGCCAAGCGCTGCGGAAATCATGGAAGATGAAATATTGTCCGGCGCGTCCTCGGGCAGTTGCTTCATGTACCGCAAATACGATAGCAAACGGTTGTAAAGCATTTTGTTCATCTGTTTCTTTGACATCGCCTTACTCCTTTCGATGTTTTATATATCGATACTCCCTGTATCGATATTAAGTATAACGGATAAAATTGTATATTACAATAGGGTAGGGAAATATATTTTTGAAGCTAAGGATTTGCTTTAACAGGCAATACAGATAAAGAAAACGCCCCGTATTATACGGCGCGTATTTGAGATTCGTAATCTTAAAAAGCAATTAGCGATTTAATTGATATTCTTTTTTTCTAAATAGAATTGCGTGACCCCAAATAATACTAAAGGGAGATGAAGCCGCCTTGGTTTTTTGATTCAAATACATTCTGATTACTACAAATTAATCTTGTTACTACAAATAAATCTTGATTATCATCTTCTACTACATAAGCCGACCCGCTTGGGTTGTTGGTGCCATAAGGCATAGTAACATCATTTGGCTCCGTGGCGCGCCTTGCCAGTTTCACAACATAATAGCTTTTGCTGACTTTGCTGTATTTTTGAAAGTGTTCATCTGCAGGGGATTGGCTTTCATTTGTAAACACGGTGCCCGCAACGCCCTTCCGATGCTCATCACCGTACAAGCTAATGTTGATAAAATCTGCAAATCCCGTTTGTATGTTGTTGACGCCATATACAACTATGTACTATACGCTGCCTTTTTGCACAATAAAGCCATTTCTCTCAAGCAGTCTTGTATAATACTATATTCCACCGTCTTTTTTTATCGATACTATTCAGTTTTACTATTCCTTTCTTAATGCGTGATATGCTGAACATTAAGCAGGCGTGATTATGCTTATAGAGCGCCATGCAGTAGGGCAATAGAATATAAGAAGACCGGCCTTCCAAGCTTTATGCTTGAAACAGCCGGCCTATCAGCTTTTGCTTTAGAGAGTTGTCAGTTATTTAACTATTTCCGCAAATCTCTTAAGCTCTCCTTTGTAAGTGCATATGTTATTACGGCCACGGGTTAGCCACAGGAAGCGTCGGGGTGGGGGTGTTCTTCAGCGTAGGCAGCTGATCATCGACTATATTCCAGATGTTCGTATCCCAGCCAAGTGAAAGATATGTTGACGACTGTAGCATTTCCGCGGCGGGTGTGCAGTTCAGCGTGTAGCTGTCTGTATCCCAGCCGGTGTATGCGGAAGAACCATCGCGCGACAGAAGCTTTTGTTGAGCCACATTACCATTGTCTTTTACAGAATAGGGTGTGCCAAGCTCGCCGAATGTAGGACGCGCCCAAGTATCACCTCCGGTGTAAACGCGACCGACAGTGTAGCAGTATCTGACTGTTCCTTGCGTAAATCCTACTAAACCTGATGAGCGAGAGCCTGCTACATATCCGCAGAAGTATGAGTTGCTTATTGTGCCTTCTGCCGTTTGTTGACCCGCAATGCCGCCAAAGTAGTTGATTACATCTGTGCTTATATAGTAAGTTTGCACATTGGCGTTTGACCAGCACTGGTCAATTAGACCTACGTTTGCGCCGGCTATTCCGCCAAGGCAGCTTAAAAGATACGAGTATGCCTGTATTGTGCCTGAGGTTGCACAGTTGCGTATAGTGCCGTAGTTATGGCCTGCAATAATACCGGATTGCGAGCTTACGCTTATGCTTGCGTTTTCTACAAACAGCTTTTCAATCGTTCCGTCATTTCTACCGAACAGGCCTTGAACTTTACTATTCCCTGATATCTGCAGCCCTGTAATCTTATGCCCGTTACCGTTTAATGAGCCTGTGAATGGAGCGTCGGATGTTCCTATAGGTGTCCAGTTAGGATAACCTGACAAGCTAATGTCGTTCAGCAAGAAGTATGTTCCGCCAAGGTTATTCCTTATCGCGTTGAACTGTTCAGCGGTGCTTATGCCTTGTGCGCAGTAGATTATGAACAGGTTTTCATTATGCGGCTGAACAACGAACGGGTCTGTGTTGATAATAGCATAGTTCAGGTTTAACGCATCTACTACGTCTTGGCTCGGATAGTACCATGTGCCTGCGGGCGCTGTGCCGGCAACTACCGTAAATACATCATAATCGCTCGGAGTACCTACTGCGTAATGCGCTTCGTAATAGTATTCGTTAGGCCGCAGCTCTAACCAAGTGGCTCCCATAGTAACATCGTTAGCAGGCATTGAGAAAGAGGTAGCGGGTAAATATGTTACGCCGTTGTAACTCCAACCTGTGAACTTAAAGCCATCTTTTTGCAGCCCAGCGCGAATGATATGATTGTCGCCCTCCCTCAATGCGTAAGAGGCTATATATGTTTCACCGTCCATATACATCAGGGTGTAAACGGCAGGAACTTCTCCACCACTGCCACCGCCGCCGGTGCCGGATTCAGGCTTATCCATAGGCGCGTCGGTCTGCCAGTTTAGAATGGGGTAACCGTTGTTTATGTTAGGCGTTACGTCAGCTCTGAATTTTTCGCCAAGTGTAGCGGGGAATGAAGCGTCCTTCATTTGAGCTTCGGTACGGGAAGTGCCAAGAGATGAAGTTCGGTCGCATGATGTGTTTAGATAGTAGTTGTTTGAAAATGATGCCTGACCTAATGTAGCACCACCTACTATAGGGCCATAGTATGTGCTTGTGCCTGAAGTTCTTGTAACGGTTCCGACATTGTAGTTATTTCTACCGTTGGTGTAGTACAAAAGTCCGCCTAAACCACCTACATAGCTTGTGCCTTGAATAGCCCCCATATTATAGCTATCTCTTAGTGTTACATAACCGTTGGCAGTGTACGCATAGCCAATAAGACCGCCTATGTTGGTAGAACCAGAAATATTACCGGTGTTTACGCACTCTTTTACTGTCGAGGATAGACTTTCGTAGCTATCATATCCAAGTATGCCACCGATATTGTTTCTGCCGGATACATTGCCCTTATTTATACACTGGGTAATAGTGTTTGCCGCGCCGGCGCACATTCCTACAATGCCGCCGTTTGAGTTGCCTGCAGATGATATGCTGCCAAAGAATGCGCATTTTTGAATTGTTGAGCCGAGAGCGCGACCTACTATGCCGCCAATCATCGTATCATTTGTATTTCCGGTTGATTCAAGTATGGCGTCAACCTTGCAGTTGCTAATTGTAGACGCTGAAGAGGTTGCAAGAATACCTGCGACTCTTTCACGACCCTTTATGTAAGAGTTCGCGACATTCACATTCTTAATAGTTGCCGCATCGGCGTAGCCGAATAAAGCAAGGTATGTTCCTGTAGTATCTACAATGTATATTCCGCTTACCGTATGTCCTTGCCCGTCAAATGTACCCATAAACGCGTTGTCGTCGCCAATAGGCAGCCATACATTAGCATTGGTTGACGAAGCGTTAATTACACCATCGTTCAGAACAATATCATTAGCCAAAACGAAGTATTTTCCGTTATATGTTGTTCCACCCTCAACCTTCTTTGAAAGGTGGTATAACTGCTGTGGTGTTCTTATTACATACGGGTCTGAAGATGTACCTGAGCCACCGCCGAAGCTGTCGCTCATATCCTCCGTACCGTCCCAAGCACCTGATGCGAAGTTAATAATAACCGCCTTGTTGGAATCCATTGTAACGGTGTAGGTTGTGTCCTCTGAAACCTTTTGTCCGGCAATGGAGTAGTGGACAAAGGTATAATTTTCAGCCTGCTCAGGCGTTTGTGTGAAGCTGATAGTTACCTGCGTGCCACTATCGTACATATTGTTGGCTGAGTCGGGTGCAACATTAGCGGTTGCAGCGTTCTCAGGAACTACATGAACAGCCAAGGCAAACCTTTGCTTTACGCCACCGGGGTCATCGCCGGGCTCATCACCGCCGCCGGGTGTATCCCCGCCGCCGGGAGTTCCGCCACCAGGTATGTCGCCGGGATTTGTGCCGTCGCCACCGGGGTTATATACGCCGGCGTCAACTATCATACCAATCAGGAACCCGTCAAACACTTCGGTAGTTTCAGGCAGATTCTTGACTTTGTCTGAAAGGTTCACATAGGTATCGTTGATGTCTTCCATGCTCGCACCTTTTATTCCTCCGCCCTTAACACCCGAACCCGTTGCCGAGGGAGTAGTTCTCAAGAAGAAAGCATATTCAGCTAATTGCTGAGGAGTCATTTCTGCGATTTGCTCTTCTGTAAAGTCGGTACAGTTGTAGTCGTTAATCAGTTCTGCTAAGTCTTCATAGTGGAATGGGTTACCCGCAGACTGCATTAGCTTACCGCTTTCAGGACCCGTAGTAGAGTAACCAAATACATAATACATTTTAGCTTTCTTAACAAACATTACAATACTTGTCGCAATTTCTCCATCAACTACAGACAAGTTTTCAGTAAGAAAAGCTGTAAGAGTATTGCGAGCGTCAGACAGTGCCGACTTAGCGTTCGCCCTTGCAATCATATTCGTAAAAGCAGGAATCAGTATTGCAGCCAATATACCGATAACCGCAATTACAATAATCAATTCAACGATTGTAAAAGCCTGCTGTTTTGAGCGTCTCCTTTTCATTTCACCATACTCCTTTTCATAGTTTGATAAGCCGAAGCAGCACAAAAGCGCCGTATCAGCGGATTAATGTATTACCGAATTCTTAAAATCTAATTCGGTTATATTAAGCTTATTAGGATTTGATAATTCTGTCAAACAATAAAAGCACACCGATATCTGAAAAATACAGATATTTAACTGTTTCTTATATCATTTTAAGTATTTTGGTTATAATTAAATATATTCTATGCTAATTATTGGAAAATATGACCATATTTCTCGAAAACACAATGCAACATTTGAAATATCAATGCAAACTTAGCAACTTGAATAGCGATTCAGAAACATAATAACAATAAAAGAAACATTTATGTTAAATATTGTGGATAAGGGTGGTTGATCAGCGATATGCTCATGTTAAATGTTAGCTGTGTGATGGCGTGCTTATGTATTTAGCGTCGTCAACTTTGAATAGAAAAGGGTGGCAAGGGATGTTTGTACTAGTTTATCAATATCCATCAGAGAACTAAAACGGTCATACAGCCAAGTGTATGACAGTAATGATATATGCTTATAAAACGAGACTTTACGGATAAAGAAAAGACACTCCCCGGGTAAAACCGGGTACACCCCGGCAAAATCCCCGCTGTTTTCCTTGACTTAATATGCCTTCCCCAGCTCCCCCGGGTGTTTTCAGACACATCCAATAATAAATTTATCACGTGATATTTTAAATATGATATATGTTTGTAAATCGGAAAATTACGCATAATGATACATAATAATAAATGAGAAAGAATAGGACACATATAACACAAAAACAGCCCCATTTTTAACCCCTCCACCAACGGGGTAGAAAATACCCCCCTGAAGATGCTGGGCAAGCCAAGTTTAAGTGCATTTGCCGCAGGAAAACGGGGGCAATCGTACTTTTTTCTCTGCTCTTTGGTATATGTGAAACTGATATATTTCGTGTGAAAAACTACAAAAACCGAACAGCAAAAACGGAAGCCCAAAACACAAAAACCCCGAAACCGCAAGGATTCAGGGCTTTTTATGATATAATTGTTTCCGATAAATAAAGTGGTGGAGCATGGAATTTGAAATACGAACACCGGAATTCTCTTCCGATTTTGCTTCCGGATCGTCGCACAACTCCACGTCGGA
>DUPG01000002.1 GCA_012838425.1 Clostridiales bacterium
AAACCCTAACGGGCATGAAATAATTAGCTTGCGCGAATAATGGAATACTGCGCTTCGGGAAACACTATTTTGCGTTTCTAATTTTGTGCTTTTCTGTGTTTTTCGCGCCGACTCCACATTCCGCACTGAAAAAGGGGCTTTCGCCCCCTTTTATATCATCTTATATCAGCCCTTCGGACCTGCGTCAATAATATGCTTTGGCATATTGTTATACTTCTTGAAGTTCTCAACGAAGCGAGTGGCTAATTCTTTAGCTGTTTTATCGTATTCGCTCTTGTCTGCCCACATCTCGCGCGGACTCAGCACTTCATTAGGAACGCCGTTCACAGCCTTGGGAACCAATACATTGAATACGGGGTCAAGCTCAAATTCGCCATTTTCAAGCTCGCCGCTCAACGCCGCAGTTACCATTGCGCGCGTATGCTTAATGCTTATGCGCTTGCCGACGCCGTACTTGCCGCCCGACCAGCCCGTGTTGATAAGATAAACTCTTGCGTTGTGCTTCTCTATGCGCTCGCCCAGCATCTCAGCGTAAATCGAGGGATGCAAAGGCAGGAAGGGCGCACCGAAGCAGGTTGAGAAAGTAGTCTGCGGCTCGACAATTCCGCGCTCCGTACCGGCCAGCTTGCTCGTGTAGCCTGATACGAAGTGGTACATAGCCATGTTCTTATCAAGCTTTGAGATGGGAGGAAGCACGCCGAAAGCGTCAGCAGTCAGGAAAATAACCGTGTCTGGATGACCGCCCACACCGGGAATCACGCAGTTCGATATGTATTCAACGGGATATGCGGCTCTGGTGTTCTCTGTAATCGACTTGTCGCTGTAATCAAGCGCGCGTGTGTCGTCGTTCATTATAACATTTTCTACTAATGTACCGAACTTGATTGCGTTGTATATGTCGGGCTCATTCTCCTTTGAAAGGTTAATGCACTTTGCGTAGCAGCCGCCCTCAAAATTAAATACGCCGTCATCGCTCCAGCCATGCTCGTCGTCGCCGATAAGATTTCTGTTGGGGTCAGCCGAAAGCGTTGTCTTGCCCGTGCCTGATAGTCCGAAGAAAAGCGCAGTCTTTCCGTCGTGCCCGATATTTGCTGAGCAGTGCATCGGGAAAACGCCCTTCTTGGGCATAAGATAATTCATAACCGAGAATATGCTCTTCTTGATTTCGCCCGAATACTTGCTTGCAGCTATGAGCACCATTTTCTTTTCAAAGTCTAATATAATTGCCGCGTCGGAATTCGTGCCGTCTAATTCAGGGTTAAGCGTAAGCCCCGGAGCGCAAATAACGGTAAATCCGGGAACGAAGCCCTCTAACTCCTCAACAGTAGGACGAATAAATGCCTGTGTAGCAAACAAGCATGAGCTTGCGTATTCGCATATTACGCGAATGGGTAAGCTGAAACGCTTATCCGCGCCTGCGAAACCGTCAAACACATACAGCTCGCGGTTCTGCAAATAAGCAGTTATGCGGCGGAATATAGCGTCTGCCTTTTCGCGGCTTATAGGAACATTCACCTTGCCCCAGTCAATTTCATTATGAACATCGGGCGTATCTACAACGAAGCGGTCGTTAGGTGAACGCCCTGTGTATTTGCCGGTCTTAATAACTAATGCGCCAGTTTGTGATAGCTTGCCTTCGCCGTTTCTTATAGCGTGTTCTACGAGTTCTGCGGGACTTGGATTCTTGATAATCTGCTTGCTTGTGAAAATGCCGAGCTTTTCTAATTGACCCTTAATCATTTTTTCCTCCAAAGTTTATATTGCAGCGCCGATAGGCTCAAGTTGATTATATCCTTTATTCAATATTATTTCAATGAGCCTTTCCAAATATACTAAATATTATTAGATGAAAGGAATTTAGGATATTTCGATTTTCTCCGGCTGTGAATCTGTAATATTGCGTAAGCAGGTGTGCGTTTTGCGCTTACAAGCAAGTGCAGCATTTCTATTCTTGAAAAGCCAAATAAAAAGGGGCTTTCACCCCTCATTGAGCCTGCGTAAACGCTTATTAGTCGCCTATCCAGTCAACCTCGCCTATTGCGTAGCGCAAAAGGTGCGATACATCGCCTGTGTTCTTGTTCCTGTCGCCATTTGTGTCAAACAGCTTCAACTGCGCGTCGTTAAGCTTGATTTTGCCTACCAAGTGGCGCAGCATAAGCGTCGCGTCGCCTGTGTTTACATTGGAGTCCATATTCACATCGCCCACTCTGCCGTCCTTGGGAACGCGCTCAAACAGCAGTATTTCAGAGAACTCCTCATTGTCTGCGGCAGCATTGCCCAAATCGTCGCAATACAGATATTTATTGCTCACATAGTCAAAGAATACGCTGAAATCTTGATCCTCAACATTCTGATACACGAAATACCCTGCGTTGAATATATCGGGTGTAGTGATATACGAGTTATTCGCAACAGCCAAGAACTCCGAATTCGCCACATTGCGCAGGTTGAAGCCCTTGTAATTGTCGCCGTATATGAATCTGAACGCCGACAGCTGCTCATTCACATTATCGTAGAAGTACAGCTTATCGTCTATTATATCTACGGGAATTGTGGAAATTCTGCCTTCCTTATATGTAAGCGCATACGATACGCCGCTTTTCTGCGCGACAATATAGTAGTTCTTGCCCGTTTCGGGAGTATGCACCCTGATATAGTCCGCTGAAATTCTGATATGCTTATAAACAGATATTTCACAGGCGTTTTGAATATTAGAGGTCTTAAAATACCCTTCATCATCAAAGCTCAAATACACATCGCGCTTTGCGTTGTATAGGTAGCTTTTGCCGCTTGTACTTACCAAATCGAACGAATCCGCGTACAGCGGGAACACATCCTGCATCTGCACATACCCGTCGCTCGCCGTTAAATATTGACCGGTTATTATGCTTGCCAATCTGAAACCGTCATTGCCCTTGTTGGCTACGAAAATCACTTCTTCAAGATTGCCCTGCTCGTTTTGAGGCACTATGCCTCTGCGATCAACCTTTATCTCTATTCCCCATAGCCCGTTGCCCGATAATCTGTCTAACACGCTTAGCGCAAAATGCTCGCCCTTCGCGTTCTTAACAGCAAATATGTAGTGCTCGCCGGCTTTTATAGTGTCCGCTTCTACGAATCTCAAGGGCTGCTGCGTAGGGGTTACGACTGTTGTTCTGTAAACCGCTATTACTGTCAAGTCGCTTGTAACATATGAGAAATCGCAGCTCCAGAAAGCGAATACGCAGCCCTCCCTTTGCGGAGGCTCGGGCGCTATTGCGGATTGCCCATGCTTAACCTTCTGTGAGCTGAGTATATAGTAGTCGATATCCACGAACACGACTGAATATACCTTCAAATCATACATAGCCGCGACAGTCATATTAGAAAGCACGCAGGAAATGTCCTTATCCCAGCCAATGAAGTCATAGCCGTAGTGCTCAGGCGGTATTGGCGGCTCGGCTACAACGTCTCCATGCTCTACATATACCTTGCCTATTACGGTTTCATAGTCCCAATCTACGAATGTAACCGTGTGTATGAGCTTGCGCCAATATGCGAAGAACTCAACATCGCCGTAACTGCCTGAGGGTATCTCCCTGATAGGTATGCCGCTCAATTCGGGATTGTCATACCAGCCAACAAACACATGCCCCTCCATTGTGGGACGCGGCAATGTAACAGTTTCGCTCTCTATCGTGTATGTTGTCGGGTATTCGGCAGGCATAATTCCGTCATATACATGGTAGATAATCTTATATACGGTGGGTGTCCATGTAGCGTAGAATGTGTAATTGCCCACAGAGCCGGTTGTAATCTTATCAAATATCGTGCCTGTTTCGTTCATATAACGCCAGCATACGAAATCATATGCTGTGCGCGTTGGTATGGGAAGGTAAATGGTCGGGCTTTCTATGGTGTAGGTCGTGGGAGCGCCGTCGGGCAGCGTTCCGCCGTTAAGTATGTATGTAATAGTATAGATTTTGGGAGTCCACTTCGCATAGAAAGTACGGTCGCCAATAGAGTTAGGCGCAATCATGGTTATAGGATTGCCGCTGAACTCGGGCGTGTCATACCAGCCCGAAAAGTCGTAGCCCACTCTTGCGGCTATGGGAAGCGTTACCCCTCCGCTCTCTATGGTGTATGTCTTGGGTGCGTCGGAGGGAATTATGCCGTTGTTTGCCACATAAGTAATCGTATAAACCTCAACGGTCCATTTGGCATAAAGCGTAATGTCGCCCGTTGTGCCCTGTGTAATCTGTGCTATGGGGTTACCTGTGTATTGGGGATTGCTATACCAGCCTGAGAATATATACCCTCGCTTTGTGGTTGAAGGAATCGCGAAGGTAGGCGTTTCGATAGTATAGCTTGTTACGAAGCTCGGCAGGTACATTCCGCCGTTTGTAACATAGGTTATCTTATAAACTATGGGAGTCCATGAAGCGTAGAAAAATTTATCGCCGTATGAGCCCGCGGCAATCTTGGTTACCGCATTTCCTGCAAGCTGAGGATTGTCATACCAGCCGGAAAACTCATAGCCAAGCCTTGCAGGTATGGGCAATATAATATCAGGACTCTCAATAGTATAGCTCTCAGGAGCGTTTATGGGATTCACTCCGCCCCGCAAATCGTATTGAATTATATAGCTTATCGCTGTCCACTTAGCATACAGCGTCAAATCGCCCGTCGTGCCTTTTTTGATTTGCGTTATCGCTTCGCCTGTGAAGTCAGCGTTATTATACCAGCCCGCGAAATCATAGCCTGCTTTTGTGGGTATGGGCAGCGCAAAGCTTGAATCAATATTGTAGCCTGTGGGTGCGTCTATGGGATTTATGCCGCCATTGAGATTGTAAGTTATAGTGTATTGAATGTACTCCCATGCCGCGTAAAATGACTTATGCCCCGTTGAGCCTGTGGGGATATATGTTACCTTATCGCCTAACAGATTCGCGTTCGTGTACCAGCCCGTAAACGCATAGCCATGCTTAGTGGGCTGGGGCAGGTATATAATGGGGCTTTCTATGTTGTATGTGGTAATAGTGCCTAAGGGAAGGGTTCCGCCATTCGTGTAGTAGGTTATCTGATAGTTTATTACCTCCCATTTGGCGTAGAAAACCTTGTTGCCCGTAGTGCCCTTAACAATGCTTGCAACGGGCGCGCCTTCAAATTGCGGGCTTTCGTACCAGCCTGCGAAAGCATAGCCCGGCCTTTCGGGAACAGGCAGCGCGAAGGTTTCGCTCTCTATTGTGTAGGTGGATATTGGCGGCGCTGTGAACTGCCCGCCATTGAGGTTATATGTTATCGTATAGTTGATTTTATTCCATTTTGCGTAGAAAACTCTGTTGCCATAAGAGCCCTTTTCAATTTTAGCTACGGGGGCGCCCGCAAGGTCCGCGTTCTCATACCAGCCGCCGAATGTATAGCCGTTCTTAACAGGCACAGTCAGCGTGAATGTTTCGGTTTCTATCGTATATAGCGTCTTGGGCGTGACTTCGAACGCTCCGCCATTCAGATTATATGTTATCGAATAGACTATCGCGCTCCACTTGGCTTCAAATACCCTGTCGCCATAGCTCCCCGTAGCAATTTCGGCAAACAATGTACCGTTTTCGTACCAGCCGACAAAGGCATAGCCCGTTTTTGCAGGAATGGGAAGTGAAAAAGTATCGCTTTCAATGGTGTATTCGGTGGGATAGCTTGCGGGCAGCTCTCCGCCATTTACAACATAAGTAATCGAATATACTACAAGCTCCCAAGCCGAATGAACATCTAAGTCGTTCGTTATGTTAGAGAAATCCTCTATCCAGCCTGCGAATGTATAGCCGATATGCTCGGGCGGCTGCGGTGCTGTGGCGGAAAAGCCCATTTCAACCCTCTGCTCTGAAATCACATTGTCGTACTTATCTAAGAATCTTACCGTAAACGCCTTATACCTTGCGTAAACCCTGCAGCTTGCGGTAAATCCGCCGTCGTTCGTGGTTACCGTTATAATTGCGTCTCCGCGCGAAACGGCGGTTATTACACCGTCAACAACCGTGCAAACTTCGTCATTATCGCTTGACCATGTAACAGATTTGTCTGTCGCGTCCTCAGGGGCGACTATTGCTGTAAGCGTGAATGTATCGCCGATAACGAGTGTTATTTCGGAATGGCTAAGCGCAATCCCCGTAACAGGCACGGCAGGCTGAGGCGTTTCAGCCGGCTCGGGTGATTGCGTGGGCGCTTCAGTCGGCTGCTCAGTCGGTTCCTCTGTTGGTTCTTCAGTCGGTTCATCTGATTCCGTCGGCTCGGGCGTATAGTCGCTTTCCGTGGGCGCAGGTGTTTCGTCTTCGTTTGTTGAAGCTATATTGCTCAACGCAATGCTGTCCGGCTTGTAATAAGCGTATATCGGAATAGCGGAAAGCATAGCCCTGTCCGCAGGTGTAAAGCATCTGTGAAATGCGTCAAGCTCGATATTTACGGGTGTATTGTCGCTGAAAAACATTACCCTGCCGTCGCTTTTAATTTCAACGGTCAGGGCGTTGCTTTCATCTTGTGTCAAAAGCAGGTTGCCCGCGTGGACGGTCATGTAGGCGTTATCATATTCGGAATACAGCTTGTTGGTGTCGGTTAAAGTCCAGAACAGCGCAGCTGTATAGGTTTTATCGAAGCTGATCTTTTTTATGCCCTGCGCAATCTCAACAGCCCTAAGCCCTCCGCCTACGGAAACAATGCGGTTCGATATTGCCAGTCCGTTCGCAGCTAATGCTATTTTAACATCATTTCTTGCCTTTGCTTCATGATATAGATATGCTTCACAATCAAGCGTTGAAGCATTCGCAATGGGTATTGCCTGCGCAAGCATCAGTATTATCAATCCGAATGAAAGCCACCTGTATAGCCTGTTCATTAAACCTTGCCGACCGCCTTTCCTTGGATATCGAAAACATACGCAAGCGGTAATTCCACACTGTCAGCAACCGCTATGCAGAAAACTCCTATATAATAAAGGTATATTTCACTATTTTAGATTATATTTACATTGAAAAGAATTGTCAACAATCTTCATCAACGCATATTAAAAAAGCAAAGAACACCGGTTAAATTATTAAAAAAAGTACACTTCTAAATTGCCTCTCAATTATTAAAAGCTGATTTTTCCTACAGTCTAAAAAAATACCTTATTCGCAGGATAAGCCAAGGCGGTTGCGGCAATCATAAGCACATAAAACTCATGCTGCGGAGGGTACAATGGCGTTGAACAAGGTTGAGATTTGCGGAATAGACACTTCGAAATTGCCCATGCTGACAACCGAGCAAAGCATAGAGCTTATGCAGAGAGTAAAGGAAGGCGATGAAGAAGCCCGCGAGGAGTTTATTATCGGAAATCTTAGACTTGTTCTGAGTGTTATACAGCGATTTTCGGGGCGCGGCGAAACTATGGACGACCTGTTTCAAGTCGGCTGCATAGGTCTTATCAAGGCAATAGACAATTTCGATCTGAAGCATGGCGTGCGCTTCTCAACATACGCCGTTCCAATGATAATAGGCGAGGTGCGCAGGCATTTGCGCGATTCAAGCGCCATTCGTGTTAGCCGTTCATTGCGCGATACTGCATACAAGGCGTTGCAGGCAAGGGCAAAGCTTATGGAGGACAATATGTGCGAGCCCAAAATGTCTGATATAGCGAAGGAGCTTGGCATAACCGAAAGCGAGGTGGTTTTCGCGATAGCTTCGATAGCCGACCCTATTTCGCTTTTTGAGCCCATATATCACGACGACGGCGATGCCATATATGTTTGCGACCAAGTAAAAGACGAGAGCTTTACCGATGAAACATGGCTGAATTCAGTTGCGATAGAAAAGGGCTTGGAGAATCTCACCGAACGCGAAAGACGCATAATAAAACTGCGCTTCTTTGATAACAAAACGCAAATGGAGGTAGCTTCGGAGATAGGCATATCTCAAGCGCAGGTCTCACGCCTTGAAAAAAACGCGCTTAGGCAAATGCGGAAGTATGTGAAGAGCTGAATTGTTCGCATAGCGAACAGCTAAATTCGCTTACGCGAGCTAAATTTCGCGTAAACGCAAAGCTAATTGATTTTTTGTGTTCTTTTGCTTTTTTCTTCTCAAGAAAAGAAGCGGGGCATGCGGCAAAGCCCAAAGCATTACCATGTCAAGCTAATAACATATAGTCTTATAGATATTTAACTGCAATAAATCGCTTCGTATTTTTTATAATCGCTTATATATGAGCTTTTCCGAAATATACGCTCAAATCCGCTCAAAACTTACCTGTTTTTGCTTGAAAAAACATTACAACAATGATATTATAGAAGTGATTTTTTATTCGAGGAGAGTCGAGGTAGAATATATGGCATTTAGCAAAAGAGTTGCGATAGTAATGGGCAGCAAATCTGATTTTGACATAATCGAAAAAGCGGTATCCGTGCTTGATTCATTCGGCGCGGAGCATGAGATTCACATATTATCCGCACACAGAACGCCTGATGAGGTAGCTGAGTTCGCGAAAGACGCTGTCGGCAATAATTTCGGCGTTATAATAGCCGCGGCAGGCAAGTCCGCCGCACTCCCGGGCGCAATTGCGGCATACACCACATTGCCCGTAATCGGCTTGCCCATAAAATCGTCTTTTTTAGACGGGCTTGACTCGCTTTTATCCATGACGCAAATGCCCGCAGGCATACCCGTAGCGACGGTTGGTACGAATGCCGCCGAAAACGCGGCGCTGCTGGCTGTTCAGATTATAGCGGTAGCCGACGCGAAAGCCAGGGTCGCTTTAGAAAAATACAAGGTTTCCATGCGTAAAAAGGTATTATCCGATAACGAATCTATAAAATAATTTGGAGGGAATTATGGTAACACAAACCGAAATGATTTATGAAGGCAAAGCGAAACGGGTATATGCGACGAATGACCCGAAATTAGTCATAGTCGATTACAAGGACGACGCTACGGCGTTCGACGGTAAAAAGAGAGGCACAATATCAGGCAAGGGCGTTGTAAACAACCGCATGTCGAACTATATGTTCGGGCTGTTGGAAAAGCAGGGCATACCCACTCACTTTGTCGAGGAGTTAGACACAAGGCGCTCCCTCGTACGCCGCGTTGAAATAGTAAAGGTTGAGGTAATTGTAAGAAACATAGTAGCTGGCTCATTGTCAAAGCGCTTGGGGCTTCCTGAGGGTGTAGTGCTGAAATCGCCCGTATTGGAGTTCTGCTACAAGAACGACGAATTAGGCGACCCCATGATAAACGAATACCATATTTTCGCGCTTGAGCTTGCCACAAAAGAGGAAATGCAGCGCATAACGGAGCTTGCTTTTAAGGTAAATGACTTTATGGTTCCTTTCTTCGAGAAGATGAATATAGACCTGGTTGACTTCAAGCTTGAGTTCGGAAGGTTCGACGGTCAGATAATATTAGCTGATGAAATCTCGCCCGACACCTGTCGCTTCTGGGATAAGACCACAAAGGAAAGACTGGATAAGGACAGGTTCCGCAGGGATTTAGGCAATGTAGAGGGCGCATACGCCGAAATGCTGCACAGAGTATTAGGTGAATAAGGCGAATAAGGCGAATAATACGAAAGGGATTACAGTATGGCGATAGATTATAAGTCTGCGGGAGTCGATATAGAAGCCGGATATGAAGCGGTAAAGAGGATAAAACAGCACGCAAAGTCCACATTCAATGACAGGGTGCTGGGCGACTTGGGCAGCTTTTCGGGTATGTATTCGATTGCGAATATGGGCTTAGAGGAGCCCGTACTGGTTTCAGGCACAGACGGCGTAGGCACAAAGTTGAAATTAGCCTTCGCATTGGACAAGCACGACACAATAGGCATTGACTGCGTGGCAATGTGCGTGAACGATATTATATGCCAAGGCGCACAGCCGCTGTTCTTTTTAGACTATATTGCGTTGGGCAAATTAGAGCCGGCGCAGGTTGAGAGAATAGTCGCGGGTATCGCGGAGGGCTGTCGTCAGGCAGGCTGTGCGTTAATAGGCGGCGAAACTGCCGAGATGCCGGGCTTCTATCCGACAGGCGAATACGACGTAGCGGGCTTTGCGGTAGGCATAGTTGACAGAAAAGCTATTATTGACGGCTCAAAAATCAAGGCGGGCGACAGTCTTATAGGCATAGCTTCATCGGGAGTACACTCAAACGGCTTTTCGCTCGTAAGAAAATTAGTAGGCGAAACCAAGGAAGCGCTTTCAAAAGAGGTAGAAGGCATAGGCAATATAGGGCAGGCGCTTTTAGCCCCTACAAAGATATATGTAAAAACACTTCAAAGCGTAATGAGCAAATTCGAGGTACACGGCGCGGCTCACATAACAGGCGGCGGCTTCATAGAGAATATTCCCCGAATGTTCAATTCCTCATTGCAGGCGAATATCAAATTAGGCTCATGGAAAATGCCCAAGCTGTTCGATTACTTATGCGGCTTAGCGGGCTTGACTCAGGAAAAGGCATATAATACCTTCAATATGGGTATAGGAATGGTGCTGTGCGTCAAGGATTCCGATAAAAACGCGGTAGCAGCCGAGCTTCAGCGCATGGGTGAGGAAGCCTACATAATAGGCGAAGTAGCGGAGCGCACAACCGAATCCGGAGTGCAGTTCGTATGAGCGAAAAGAAGCGAATCGCGGTATTGGCTTCGGGCGGCGGCACTAACTTTCAATCGGTAGTTGACGCGTGCGCAAGCGGCTATATAAACGGCGAGGTCTGCCTGCTCATATACAACCGCAGGGAAGCGTTCGTTAAAGAAAGGGCAAGTAAGCACAATATACCCGCAATATATCTGAACAAGTATATGTTCGGCGGCGATTTGGACAAGCATGACGAAAAAATGCTTGAAATATTGCGTGAGTATAAAGCCGACCTCATTGTGCTGGCAGGCTACCTTTCTAAGATAGGCAAGCGCGTTGTTGACGCTTATGAAAACGCGATTATGAATCTGCACCCGTCGCTTATTCCAAGCTTCTGCGGCGAAGGCATGTACGGAATGTCAGTGCATAAAGCTGTGGTAGACTACGGCGCAAAGCTTACGGGCGCTACGGTGCATTTCGTTGACTATAATTTCGACACGGGCGCAATAATCCTTCAAAAAGCGGTTGAAGTAGACTTTTCAGACGATGCGGAGAGCGTCGCCCGCAAGGTTTCAGTAATTGAGCATAAAATACTGCCCGAGGCTGTAAAGCTTTTCTGTGAAAACAGGCTTAAGGTAGTAGGGCGCAAGGTTCAAATAATCGAATAATAAAGGAGATGTGTATGGCAAACAAAAAATACGCGCTGATATCGGTATCAGACAAAACAGGTATTTTAGATTTCGCGAGAGAGCTTGTCGCTTTGGGCTACATAATCATATCCACGGGCGGCACGGCGAATATGCTGCTAAACAATGCGGTTGATGTGGTAAATGTATCGGAAATCACAGGCTTTCCCGAATGCTTAGACGGCAGAGTAAAAACCCTGCACCCCAAGATTCACGGCGGGCTGTTAGCAATAAGGGATAATGAAGAGCACATGAAAATAATAAAGGAGTTAGGCATAGACCCCATTGATATTATAGTAATAAACCTATATCCCTTCCGTGAAACGATTATGAAGCAGAATGTATCGATAGAAGAAGCTATCGAGAATATAGACATAGGCGGTCCCGCAATGCTGAGAGCCGCCGCAAAGAATCACAACGATGTAACCGTTATCACAGACCCCAAGGACTATCAGCGCGTGTTAGACGAGCTTAAAGCGCACGGCAAGACAACAAAGGCTACAAGGCAGATGCTGGGCTACAAGACATTTGCGCTTACAGCCGCGTATGACGCTATGATAGCCGATTACTTATCCAAGCAGATAGGCATTACGCTTCCCGATACGATTACGCTTCCCTTTGAAGCGGTGCAGGACCTGCGCTACGGCGAAAACCCCCATCAAAGCGCAAGGTATTACAGAGAAATGGGCGATATAAAGGGCACTATGGCGTCAGCTGAACAGCTGCACGGCAAGGAACTTTCATATAACAATATCGCGGACACTAACGGCGCAATAGAGCTTTTATCCGAGTTTGAGGAAACCACAGTAGTTGCAGTAAAGCATGCGAACCCCTGCGGCGTAGCCTCTGCCGATACATTGTTCGAGGCGTGGACAAGGTGCTTTGATGCCGACCCGAAATCCATATTCGGCGGAATAATAGCAACTAACAGGTGTATTGACGAGCAGACCGCGGAGGGCATAAGCAAGGTATTTATTGAGATAGTGATAGCGCCTGATTTTACGGAAGAAGCGTTGAAAATACTGAAAAAGAAGAAGAATATAAGGCTCTTAAAGCTGCCCTCATTGCAGCAGGGCATACCCAAGAAGGGCTACGACTTCAAGCGCGTAAGCGGCGGAATGCTTATACAGGGCTATGACATAACGCTGTTTGACGAGCTGAGAGTAGTTACCGAGAAGCAGCCCACGGAAAAGGAAATGCAGGATCTGCTGTTCGCGTGGAGGATAGTAAAGCATGTAAAGTCTAACGCGATAGCAATAGCTAAGGATAATACCTCCGTCGGCTTGGGCGTAGGTCAGGTGAACAGAATCTGGGCGACTGAGCAGGCGATAGAGCATGGCGGAGACAGGGTAAAGGGTGCGGTATTGGCTTCCGACGCCTTCTTCCCGTTTGACGATTGCGTGCGCGCGGCGGCAAAGGCAGGCATTACCGCTATAATTCAGCCGGGCGGCTCGGTTAACGACCAGCTATCGATAGACGCGGCGAATGAGCTGGGAATAGCCATGGTATTCACGGGGCAAAGGCACTTTAAGCACAGCTGATTGCGAAATATGTAATAATAAGGTATGCTAATGGTAAATAAAAGCAAGGGGGAGTCTATATGAATATCAAGCGAGTACTTGTAGTAGGTTCAGGCGGCAGGGAGTATAGTCTTATACGCAAGCTGCGCAAAACAAGGGAGGATTTAGAGATTATATGCGCCCCGGGCAATGGCGGAATATCTGAAATCGCCGAATGCGTATCGGTTTCAGCTACCGATGTTGAGGGCATGGTGAAATTAGCTAAGGAAAAGCGCATAGACTTCTGCGTAGTAACTCCCGACGACCCTCTCGCATTGGGTATGGTTGACGCTATGGAGGCTGCGGGAATCCCCTCATTCGGTCCCACAGCTGCCGCGGCGCGAATTGAATCGAGCAAAATATTCGCAAAAGAGCTCATGGAAAAGGCTGATATACCCACAGCCAAGTTTAAGTTTTTCACAAATGCTGATGACGCGATAGATTTCGTATCCATTATGGGCTTCCCGATTGTTATCAAGGCAGACGGCTTGGCAAAGGGCAAGGGCGTTGTGGTAGCGAAGGATATGGAGGAGGCGTACGGCGCAATAAACTCCATGCTCAACGACAAGGTATTCGGTGAAGCGGGAAGCAGAATAATAATAGAAGAATTTTTAGAGGGCGTTGAGGTAAGCGTAATGAGCTTCTGCGATGGTATAGACTTCGTGCCCATGGTTTCCGCGCAGGACCACAAGCGCGTTTTCGATGGCGGCTTAGGTCCCAACACAGGCGGTATGGGCGCATTTGCTCCAAGCCGTCATTACACAGATGAAATAGCCAATGAGGTGAACGAGCGCGTGTTCGCGCCGGCGCTTAAAGCTATGGCAGAGTTAGGCTGCCCCTTCAAGGGCGTGCTTTATGCGGGGCTTATATTAACGAATAAGGGCTTGTATGTGCTTGAATTCAACGCAAGGTTCGGTGACCCCGAAACTCAGGTGGTTTTGCCGCTTTTAGAGGGCGATTTGCTGGAAATTATGGTAGCTTGCAGGAATTCTACTTTGAAGCAGCAAAAAATCAGCTTTTCGAAGGACGCCTGCGCGGTAGTCGTTATGGTTTCTGCCGGCTATCCGGGCAAGCCTCAGTTGGGCGATGAAATAAGCGGGCTTGAAAATGTTACTGACCCTGACGCGTGGATAATACACGCAGGCACAGTGAAACGCGACGGTATTTTCTACACAAGCGGCGGCAGAGTTTTGGGCGTATGCGCAAGGGGCAAGGACCTTGATTCCACAATAGAAAAGGTTTACGACAATGTGCGCAAAATAGGCTTCAGAGGAATGCATTTCAGAAGGGATATAGGCAGAGCATAAATTAAGGGTGGAAAAATGACAAATAAGATTTACAGGACTTATGTTGAAAAGCATGAGGGCTTTGATGTTGAGTCAAGCAACTTATATCGCGAGATAATGTCGCAGTTGAACATACAGGGCTTATCGGGAATCAGGGTAATACATCGATACGACTGTTCGGGCATAGACGAAGCTACATACGAAGCAGCTAAAAACACAATATTCGGCGAAGTGGGCGACAAGGTGTTTACCGAGTTCGACTATTCGGGCAATTGTCTGATACGCGAATACCAGCCCGGAATGTACGATCAAAGGGCGGATTCCGCTTCACAGTGCATAAAAATGCTGTCGCCTAAAAGCAATCCCATAGTAAAGTGCGCGACGGTATTTGTGTTTTTGGGCGAAATAAACGCTTCGGAATACGAAATGCTGAAGCGTTATCTCATAAACCCCGTTGAAACGCGCGAGGGCAGGAAAGAGCTGCCCGACAGCTTAGAGGATATCGCTCCCGAACCGCCGCAAGTAAAAGTGTTAGACGGCTTTACAGATATGAGCCAAGCCGACAGGGAGAGGTTTGTAAAAGATTACGGCTTAGCCATGTCATTAGACGATTTGAAGTTCATACAGGACTATTTTATATCAAAGAAGCGCAATCCTACCATAACGGAAATAAGGGTGTTAGACACCTATTGGTCTGACCATTGCAGGCATACAACATTCAATACGGTTATAGATGATGTCAAGTTCTCGGGCGCGTATTCCGAGCAAATTGAAAAAGCATATCAGGAGTATTTGCAAGCAAGGGAATTCTATTACGGCGAAAGGGCTGATCAGCGCCCCGTTACATTGATGGATATTGCGACCATATGCGCAAAGGTGCTGAAGCGTGAGGGCGTGTTAGATGACTTAGACGAATCGGAGGAAATAAACGCCTGCTCAATAGTAGTTGACGCTGATGTTGAAGGCAAAACCGAGCAATACTTAGTAATGTTCAAAAACGAAACGCATAACCACCCCACAGAGATAGAGCCGTTCGGCGGCGCGGCTACCTGCTTGGGCGGGGCAATACGCGACCCTTTATCGGGCAGGGCATATGTGTATCAGGCTATGCGTGTAACGGGCTGCGGCAATCCCAACACACCGTACTATGAAACGCTTAACGGCAAGCTCCCGCAAAGGGTTATAACGACTCAGGCGGCGGCAGGGTACAGCTCATACGGCAATCAGATTGGCTTGGCAACGGGGCTTGTAAGTGAGATATATCATGAGGGCTATGTTGCAAAGCGCATGGAAATAGGCGCTGTTATTGCCTGCGCCAAGCGTGAAAATGTAAAGAGAAGCCGCCCCGAAGCAGGCGATGTAGTGCTTTTGGTAGGCGGAAGAACGGGCAGAGACGGCTGCGGAGGTGCCACAGGTTCATCAAAGGCGCATGACATAAGTTCATTAGAGGAATGCAGTGCCGAGGTTCAAAAGGGCAACCCTATAATAGAGCGAAAAATTCAGCGTCTGTTCAGACATCCCGAGTGCGCAAGGCTTATTAAACGCTGCAACGATTTCGGCGCGGGCGGCGTAAGCGTCGCTGTGGGAGAATTGACAGACGGCATACTCATAGATTTAGACGCAGTTCCCAAAAAATATCAGGGCTTAGACGGTACAGAGCTTGCTATTTCAGAATCGCAGGAGCGTATGGCGGTTGTAGTTGCAGAAGCCGATGTTGAAAAGTTTAGAGAGTTCTGTGCAAAAGAGAATGTAGAGTGTACTCAGATAGCGACAGTTACAGACGATAACAGAATGCGAATGCTGTGGCGCGGCAAAACCATAGTTGATTTAGAAAGAGCTTTTTTGAATACAAACGGCGTAGCTCAGCACATAAAGGTTGAGGTCGCAAGCGGCGAAATAAAAAATAATTGTGGCTGTGAAGCAAAAAGCGTAAAAGAAAAGCTGTATTCAACCTTGGAAAAGCTGAATTCGTGCTCACAGCGCGGGCTCATAGAGCGTTTCGACTCCACAGTAGGCGCGAATACTGTATTGTTACCCTTAGGCGGCAAGTATCAGCGTACGCCCATGCAGGTTATGGCGGCAAGGCTTCCCATTGGCGAAACCAATACGGGAACATTGATGTCATACGGCTTTGACCCGTATTTGTCAGAGCAAAACCCCTTCTTCGGCGCTATATACGCGGTTATGGAGTCCGTATTGCGCATAGCTTGCGCCGGCGGTGACGCAAAGAGGGTGCGCCTGACCTTCCAAGAGTATTTTGAAAAGCTGCTCAAAGACCCGAAGAAATGGGGCAAGCCCTTTATGGCATTGTTAGGCGCTTTCACAGCGCAGCGCAGGCTGAATGTCGCCGCGATAGGCGGCAAAGACTCCATGAGCGGCTCATTCTTAGACTTGAATGTTCCGCCGACATTGGTTTCTTTCGCGGTTGCGCCTGTTGATATTCGCAATGTTATATCAAGCGAGCTGAAGCGCAAGGGCAATAAGCTATATTTATTGAAAACCGAATATAAAGACAATATGCCCGACTTTGATAAATTCAATGCTATGTGTCAGAAGCTGTATGAGGGCATAAGGAATCAAAAAATCGTTTCAGCAAGAACAGTCGAGCCCGACGGTGTATTGCCCACTCTCTCACGCATGGCATTCGGCAATATGCTTGGCGTTGAATTGAATGAAGGCTTTGACTTGTTCGCGCCCAACAGATTAAGCGTAATTATAGAAACAGAGGGCGATTTTGAGGGCGGAATACTTTTAGGTCAAGTAACCGATACGCGCCAAATAGTCGTTTCGGGTGAAGTAATACCGCTTGACGAAGCGTATTCGCACTATATTGCCACACTTGAAAGCGTTTTCTCGACTGCGAATTTATCAGAAGCAAAGGTTGAGCCTGCGACTCCGTGTTCTATCAGGAATACGAAACGCACCGGCGTAAAAATCGCAAAGCCCAAGGTGTTTATACCCGTATTCCCCGGCACAAACTGCGAGTATGAAAGCATTTTGGCTTTTGAGCGCGCAGGCGGCAGGGTTGATAATTTTGTTTTCAAGAATCTTTTCGACGGTGATATAGAATACAGCATAGATGCGCTGAAAAAGCATATTGACGATTCGCAGATAATCATGCTGCCCGGCGGATTCTCAGCAGGCGACGAGCCCAACGGTTCGGGCAAGTTCATAGCGACAGTATTCAGAAGCGAAAAGATAAAAGACGCAATAAATGAGTTTTTATACAAGCGCGACGGTTTGATGCTGGGCATATGCAACGGCTTCCAAGCGCTCATAAAATTAGGTTTAGTGCCATTCGGCGAGATAGGCGCTGATGGCGGCGAGGAATTCCCGCCCACTTTGACATTCAACGCGATAGGCAGGCACCAGAGCCGCGTTGTACGCACTAAAATTACATCAGTGCTGTCTCCGTGGTTCTCAAAGCTGAATACGGGTGACATCGTGTCCGTAGCCATATCGCATGGCGAGGGCCGCTTCGTATGCAGCGAGGAAATGTATAAGCAGCTTGAAAAGAACGGGCAGATAGCCACGCAATATGTTGACTTCGAGGGCAGGCCTTCAATGAATTACGACTTCAATCCGTCAGGTTCGTTTATGGCGGTTGAGGCAATTACCTCAAAGGACGGCAGAATATTGGGCAAAATGGGACATACCGAGAGATATGAAAACGGCTTGTTCAAGAATGTAGAGGGTAACTTCGATTTAAGCATATTCTCAGCAGGCATTGAGTACTTCGGCTAAGCGTTTGCCAAAAATTGAGCCTATGCAACATAAATAAAAATTTGCCTTTTTGGGAATTACTGTTTATAATGACATATGGAAAAAATATAAGAGAAGAAAGAAAAGGAGCATAAGAAAGAAATGCAGAACAGATTTGAAACAACCCTTTTCGGCAGAAAAATGGTAGTCGAAATTGGTAAGTATGCCGAACAGGCAGGAGGCTCCGCATTAGTACGATTAGGTGATACCGTAGTATTAGTGTGTGCGACGGTATCGAAAACCGCTCGCGAGGGCGTTGATTTTTTACCATTAAGCGTAGAGTTTGAGGAAAAGCTATATGCAGTCGGCAAAATCCCCGGCGGCTTTATAAAGCGCGAGGGCAAGCCCACTGAAAAAGCAATTTTAACTTCAAGGCTCATAGACAGGCCTTTGCGCCCGCTGTTCCCCAAGGGCTTTTACAACGATATTCAGGTTATAGCCACAGTACTCTCGGTTGAGCATGATGTAGAGCCCGACATAGTGGCTATGATAGGCTCGTCAATAGCGCTGTCAATAAGCGAAGCGCCCTTTATGGGGCCCACAGGCTCTGTAAGCGTTGGTCTTGTTGACGGTGAGTTCATTATGAACCCCACAAGCGAGCAGCGCGAAAAGAGCCGCCTGCACCTAACCGTATCGGGCACAAAGGAAGCTATAATGATGGTTGAAGCAGGCGCGAACGAGGTTTCCGAAGCGGAAATGCTCAAAGCAATAATGCTTGCCCATGTTGAAATCAAGAAGATAGTCGAATTCATAGAGTCCATAGTAGCGCAGGTAGGCAAGCCCAAGTTAGAGTTTGAGATTCGCAAGCCTTCTGATGAATTAGTGCAGCAGGTACGCGAATTTGCTATGGATAAGGTGCTGTACTCACTTGATACATTTGTAAAAGCGGAGCGTGAGGAGCGCAGAGAGCAGGTTAAAAGCGAGGTAGTAGAGCATTTCAAAGAGCTGTACCCCGATGACGCGCAGGTATTGAAGGATGTTGAAAGCATTCTCTACGATATGACGAAGGAGATAGTGCGCGACAAGATTATAAATCATCAGATTCGCCCCGACGGCAGAAAGTGGGAGGAAATCCGCCCCATATGGAGTGAGGTAGGCTTGCTTCCCCGCACGCATGGCAGCGCAGTATTTACGCGCGGACAAACTCAGGTGCTAACAGTAGCCACATTGGGCACATTAGGCGACGCGCAGGAGTTAGACGGCTTAGGCTTAGAGGAAGACAAGCGCTATATGCACCAATACAATATGCCTCCGTACAGCGTGGGCGAGGTTCGCCCCTTGCGCGGTCCCGGCAGGCGTGAGATAGGGCATGGCGCATTGGCAGAGCGCGCGTTGCTTCCCATGATTCCTTCCGAAGAGGAGTTCCCCTATGCAATACGCCTTGTTTCAGAGGTTATCAGCTCGAACGGTTCAACCTCACAGGCATCAATTTGCGCAAGCACATTGGCGTTAATGGACGCCGGCGTTCCCATTAAGAAGCCCGTTGCAGGTATAGCTATGGGTCTTATAAAGGACGCATCAAATGGCAACATAGCCATATTGTCAGACATACAAGGGCTTGAGGACTTCTTCGGCGATATGGACTTCAAGGTCGCAGGCACAGCAGACGGTATTACAGCTATTCAAATGGATATTAAGATTAAGGGCATAGATGAGCAAATTCTTACGCGTGCTCTTGAACAGGCAAGACAGGGCAGGCTGTATATATTGAACAAAATGCTTGAAACCATAAGCGAGCCGCGCAAAGAGCTGTCCTCATATGCGCCGCGCATTACTCAGTTCATGATAAATCCTGATAAGATTCGCGATGTAATAGGCTCAGGCGGCAAGACAATAAACAAGATTATAGCCGATACAGGCGTTAAGATTGACATTCAGGACGACGGCAGAATTTCAATAGCCTCGCCCGATATGCAGGCTGCCGAAGCCGCAAAGCGCATGATTGACGCAATAGTGCGCGACATCGAAGTAGGTCAGGTGTACTTGGGCAAGGTGGTAGGAATACTTCCCATAGGTGCGCAGGTAGAGCTGAAGCCGGGCAAAAAGGGCTTGGTACATATTTCACGACTCGCAAATCACAGGGTAGAAAGAGTTGAAGATGTGGTGGAAATGGGCTCGGAGATATTAGTGCGCGTTACAGATGTGCGCCCCGACGGCAAAATAGACCTTACCCGCAAGGGTTTATTGCCCGATTCCGATGAACCGCAGGAATCAAAAGGCGCGCCTAAGAGAAAGCATTGAGCCGGTAAATAAAGCAGGGGAGGGCAACCTCCCTTTTAGTTTGGAGTGTGGAGTTATCCGTGCGGAGCGCTGAATGAAGACAGCGGTGCTACCGTTGAATGAAGACACAGCTTATTGATATGCGTGTTCCTTTGCGCTTTTCATGAAAAGAAAAGAAGTGGGGTGAGGGGTAACGCCCCGCGCTAACTCCACACTAAAACAGGGCGCTTTCGCGCCCCGGTATATCGTTACTCCTTCAAAAACTCATCTCCATATCCGTACTTCTCTATCACATACTCCAAGTCCTTATCGCCTCTACCTGACAGGTTCACTAAAATTGAGCCGTAATTGCCTTCCTTTGCAAGCTTAATGGCGCCTGCCAAAGCGTGTGAGCTTTCAATGGCGGGTATTATGCCCTCATACCTGCTCAGCATGAAGAATGCGCGTATGGCTTCTTCATCTGTTACGGCGTCGTACTTGATTCTGCCTATGTCGTGCAAAAATGCGTGTTCAGGACCAACCGAAGGATAATCGAGTCCACTTGCGTTTGAATATACGGGGTCCGGCTCGCCCGGCTTCTGAGATTGCAGCATTAAGCTTTCAAATCCGTGCATAACCCCCTTAGTTCCATAAGTTATGCTTGCCGCGTGCTCGCCTGCATTCGTTCCCTTGCCCAGCGGCTCAATGCCGTGAATCTCCACAGGGTCGTCTATGAATGGTAGGAAAAGCCCTATTGCGTTTGAACCGCCGCCCACGCAGGCGCATACGGCGTCGGGCAGCATACCTGTCATATCAATAAACTGCTCACGCGCTTCAATGCCGACAACAAGCTGAAAGTCGCGCACCATCATAGGAAATGGATGCGGGCCGACTGCCGAACCGATACAGTATATAGAGTGCTTATACTCCCTCATATAGCCCTCGAATGCCGCGTCAACAGCCTCCTTCAGCGTTTTCAGCCCATGAGTTGCGGGTATAACATTCGCGCCTAAAATTCGCATTCTTGCGACATTGGGAGCCTGCTTCTTAATATCTACCTCGCCCATGTAAATATCGCATTCCAAGCCGAAGAAAGCCGCCGCAGTCGCCAATGCAACACCATGCTGCCCGGCGCCTGTTTCGGCAATCAGCTTGCGCTTGCCCATGAACTTAGCCAACAGCCCTTCGCCCATGCAGTGATTCAGCTTGTGCGCGCCTGTGTGGTTTAAGTCCTCGCGTTTTAAGTAAATCTGAGTGCCTGTGCCGATTTTCTGCGATAATCTCTCGCAATGATACACAGGTGTAGGACGCCCCTGAAACTCCTTGCGAATTCTTCTAAGCTCGTTGATGAACTTCGCGCTGTGGCAAATAAGCCTGTATGCGCGATTGATTTCATCGAATGCCTCACACAGCTCCGGCGGTAAATATGCCCCGCCATACTGCCCGAAACGCCCTTGCGCGTTCGGATACTCCTTCAGATAGTTCTGAAATTCCGAATACTTGTTCATTGTCTTACCTCTCCTGACAAAAAATATTTTTTGTCGGTTTGCCATCGTATGCAAATAAAAAACGCCCCTAAAATAAGCTTTTAGCCTATTTCAAGGACGAGAACTTATAGCCCCGCGGTGCCACCTTGTTTTATGCATTTGCATACACTTAAAACAGAATGCCGACACATTCCTGGCAGATAACGCTTGCCTTGCGTCATAGCATACTCAGCGATAATTTAGAAAATCGCCTTTGGCTATGCACTCCGTTGGCCCATTTATCATCGCGTAGCTTATGGAGGTTCCAGCCCATGCCCCCACTCTCTGTGAAGCCCGTTTGATGTTTTACTTCCAACATCAACGCTTTATAGCAGTATATTATCAAAAATATTTTTTGTCAACAGGATTTTTTATTTTTTCTCTGAAATGGCAGGAATATCAATTATCGCCTTTTTCTTTATCGGTTAAAATATCAATTATCGCCTTATATACGAGGTGCGCTTTTTCCGCCCAGTTTTCAGAAAGCGCCTTTGCCGTATCCAAGTCGTGCAGATTTATTGCTACCGAAAGCAGAATTCTGTCCTTGTCAAACGAATTCAAGAATGTGTTATAGCCCCCGTCAGCATCTTTAATAACGGAGCTTGAAAACTGCTCAATCCCCAATATGCGTTGCGCATTTGCTTTAATATAATCGTCTATTTGATTGCGATGCGATAAAGGAATCTTCTCTGCTGTTACATTATAGAATTCGCTTCCCTTAGGAGTAATGCTGTAGCCCTCGCCGTACACGCATGGCACAGTGGCAACCAAGCCCGCCTTTTCCAAATCCGCAAGCTCGAACATAAGCTCAAAGTAGTTTAAGTATCCCAGCTCAATGAACCCGGTAGCCAGCTGCGGCTTCGTAAGCTCGGTTCCCATTCTTGTTATGAAGTAGAGTATGTATGCCTTGTTTCTTGTAGCGCTGTCAACGAAATATGCCATAATTCACTCCTAAGCGGTATAAGCAATTATAGCATATTTTTTGTTAGTGGGCTATTCCCTTTCGCCTATTCTTCCAATCACCGTATCCGTTGGCAGCAGCTCAAGTATAGAGCACGAAACCTCATATGCTGTGCGTTCAACTATTTCCGTTTCACTTAGCTGCTTCTGATATACGCGGCTTTGAACGCGCCCCTCCAGCCTTACTACCGAACCAACATCTAAGCTGCCGGCAAAATGCGCGTTTCTTCCCCAAGCTATGCAGGGCAGGTAGTCGGATTTCCCATAAGAGCGGTTTACGGCAATAAGAATATCCGCAATTTCACGCATAAATGGAGTTGTGCGGTAAATCACAGGCTTGCATATATAGCCCTTCAGCTCAATGTCGTTGATGTAATCGTAATCGGTAGGCTCATAGCGGAACTGCTTGGCGAAAATCGTGATGATTAAGCGGTTTACGCCGTCGATTTGCTTGTTGTACGAGCGCAACTGACCCTTTACGGTTATGTGATTGCCCACCTCCGGCAGCCTGTTTCCCATAAGCCTGTTGGAAACCGTTAGCGGAAGCACATCAACAGTCCCGGATAGTCTTGGTATGCTGATGTCAAATGTGTAGAATTCCTCGCCGTACAGGGTATGGTCAAGAATGGGTGTGTTTACTACCTTACCCGAAACAATTACCCTATTGTTATCTTCAGACATTTGTATCTCTCCTTTATTTGTATTTCTGTATGTATTTTAACAAATACATTACTTTAGTGATTGTCAGCCCAGTGGTGAGAAATTTCGCTATTTTTAGGTCAAAACGACTAATGGAAATAAATATTTGTGTTTGAATATAATTTCCATCTATAGAGTGAATTCAGTATAATACAGTATATATAATTTGTCAAATGTACTTTGAAAAAAATGGTGAGTAATGTAGATATTAGGAGCATCAGCAGGGTTGACCCGTATTTATGCTTTTGCAGTCGGCTAAGCTATATAGAAAAGCAAAAGATATATTCCCCCAATTCCCTGATATGTTATAAAATAATGTTAATAATACTATCGGAGGAATATAATGAACCTAAACATAGAGCGCATTATAACAGGACCAATTGATTGCAACAGCTATGTTGTTTATAAAGAGGGCAGTAACACCTGCTTTGTTGTTGACCCTGCCGATTTTGAGCTGATAGACAGTTACTTAACTAATAAGGGGCTTAGTGTTGACGCTATACTTGTAACTCATGGTCATTACGACCATATATTAGCGGTTGCGGATCTCAAGCGCAAGTACAACGCGAAGGTGTATATACATGTGCTTGACGCCGAATGCTTATCCAGCACCAAGCTGAGCCTTGCGATATTTATGGGAGCAACGGTAAATCCTACGCAGGCTGATGTCAGATTGAATGATGGCGACAAATTCACAGCGGCAGGCATTGCGGTTGAAACGCTGCACACGCCGGGACATTCTATGGGTAGCGTATCCTTTGTGCTTCCCGAGCACAGAGTAATATTTTCAGGCGATACGCTTTTCAGGCTAAGCGTGGGCAGAGCCGACCTTTACGGCTCTGATGCAAGGCAGCTTGAGGACTCACTGCTGCACAAGCTATACGCTTTAGAGGGCGATTACAGGGTGCTGCCCGGGCATATGCGCGAAACCACTTTAGCGTTTGAGCGCGAGCACAACCCCTACACTAAGCATTTGAAATGAAAATTGCGCTAAACACAAACTTAACCGGCTTTGAAAACGACCTTTGCGATGTTGTGCGCCTGTTTTTTGGCGAAATCGAGCTTTCAGACGACGCGGAATACAGCATTTTTGTCGAATACTCGGAATCAGAAGCAATGTACGCGCGGGCTGAGATTTCACAGAATAGCGAGCGGCTTGCGTTTTTCGAGCAAACCATTACAGCCGAATACTCCTCTGACCTTTTGAAAAAACGCTATATGAAGCGCGTAGCTAAGGTTGCGCTTTTCCGTGCGCTGAAAAAGGCGTTTTCTTATTCGTTCACGCCTTGGGGTTCTTTAACGGGTATCCGCCCGACTCATCTTCTGCGCGAATTGGAGGAGGAATCAGACCCTATTCAAGCGAAGGACACATTCTTAAACCTGTTTGATGTTCAGCCCGAAAAATACGCGCTGGCAAAGCAGATTATAGATGTTCAAAAGCCCATAATCACTAATATAAAGCCCGGCGACATTGATGTTTATATTAACATTCCCTATTGCAAGACAAAGTGTCTTTACTGTTCCTTCCCGTCAGCCGTTCGTACGAATAAAACGGATATGCATGCCTATATTGACGCTTTGAAGGCGGATATTGCGCATGGGGCTAAGCTTACAGGGTCGCGCGGAATGACTGTGCGCGCAATTTATATGGGCGGCGGTACTCCCACAGTATTGACCGAGAGCGAGCTTGATGAGCTTTTGACGCATATACTTGGCTGCTATGGTGAAATCGGTGTAGAATTTACAGTCGAAGCAGGCAGACCGGACACCATAACTCAAAAAAAGCTGCAAATATTGAAGCAATACGGCGTTACAAGGCTGTCTATCAATCCGCAGAGCATGAACGCAGGCACTTTAATAGCAATAGGCAGAAGCCACACGCCGCAGGAGATTATAAGCGCTTACGAACAGGCGCGGGAGCTTGGCTTCACAATTAACATGGATATAATAGCCTGCCTGCCCCATGAGGGCGAAGCGGATTTTACGCACACCCTGAATGAAATCTCGAAGCTTGATATTGATAATCTGACTGTGCATACATTGGCTGTAAAAAGGGCATCAAGCCTGAAGGAATCGCTTGAGGACTGGGTAATGTCAATGCCCGACAGCGAAACAGCCAACAATATGCTTAATACAGCGCATAGAATTGCAGAATCTATGGATATGCGCCCTTACTATATGTATAGGCAGAAGTATATGCGCGGAAATCTTGAGAACATAGGCTATGCAAGGGCAGGCGCTGAATGTATCTACAATATAGATATGATGGAGGAAATGACCTCGATATTAGCGCATGGTGCCGGCGCGATGACCAAGCGAATCTATAAGGGAAGCACCCTGCGCGTTGAAAGACTGCCTAATCCCAAGGATATTGCGACATATATGAATAAGCAAAGCGAGCTGTTCGCAAAAAAAGACAAGCTGTTTGAGTAGGGTATAGGGTACGAGCTTGGTTTTACATATTGCATTTACTATAAAAATTCGTTTGCATGCCGTAAAGTATGTTAGCGATTTGGTGTAAAAGCCTTGCTCTGTTCCTGCGCAGTGTCGGGGGAGTGCATTTCAGTCTGCGGGCGACCTCCTCATCGTCTAAATTCTTGAAAAACTTATAGCAAATTGCATTGTAATACCTATCGCCTTTTACGCATTTCAAGGCGCGCATAAGCTGGTGAACCTCATTGGTATCGGCGGAGATCCTCTGCTCTAACAGCTCTATTTGCGCTAAATGCGCGTCCATAGGCGACAGGCGCATTCCGCTTTTTATAAGCGAAACAAACGACTTCGAATTGCGCCTTAGCTTTGACATATCGAAGCCTGAGCTTTTTAGCTCCGCAAGCTCAGCTTTTGAATACTTTATCCTGAAAAGCAGCTGCGGAAGCCTGTATAATCGCTTTTTTGTTTCTCTGATAAGCTCTTTTTCATCGAATCTGCGCATAACGCCACCTCGTGCTTTGATGTAATAATTATAACATATGTTCGGTTTATGAAACAAGCTTAGTGTGTCCGTATTTGCGGTACAAGTATTTAAGAGTATGGAGATATCCGCGCGGTGCGCGCATGTATAGCAACGCACAATTAAGAATGATTGCATATGCTACGCAATGCGTAGCATTTCATGGTCTTTAGACTATTTCATTATTCGCGTAAGCGAATTATTTCACGGTTTGCGACAGCAAAGCTTTTCATGCCCGTAAGGGCAATTCTATCTTCTCCCTTTCGGTTTTCCGAATATCTCGCTATAAATTATGCCCTTTATCAGCGCGTCGTTGTCGTACCTCATTCCGCTTAATATGCTTGCGGCGGGTGTGGGAGCGGGTGCTTGCTTTGTCTTGCGAATATTGCGTTTTGGGTCGCCCTCATACGAAATAATGGGGGAATGCGGTTCGCAATCGAGGTCAGGGGCTTTTTTCGGTGAATGAACCTTGGGGGTTGAAGGCTTTACGGTAGCTTCTATGGTGCTTTTCCCCGAAATTCGCTCAGAACGGCGTTCTATGCTTTCGCCTTCCTTAAATGTTGGCACATTAACTTGGCTATCAGCCTGCTGTGTCTGCCCTGCGCCTGTTTGCTGCGGGTTGTAGGGCGTATAATTGCCATATCTCTTGCCTGAGTCATGGCTTGACTTTTTATTGTACGCGGATATGCTGCTTATGATAATAGCCGCAACGATAAATAAAATAAACTCCAAGCTTATCCCCCCTTTATTTACGGAATATACAGTCTCGCTGCAACAAGCAACGCAAAACGAATATTATAGGAATCCCCCATTGCTTCGGGGGATTCCCTTTTTAATTATTCGTCGCCTTTCTTTTCCTTGGGCGCCGCGCCCTTGCTTATAGCCTCGCGCATATCTGTATCAGCCATTACATTGCGCATATTGTAGTAGTCCATAATGCCTAAATTGCCTGTTCTGAATGCCTCTGAAATCGCCAAGGGAACCTGCGCTTCGGCTTCTACAACCTTTGCTCTCATGCGCTGAACAGCAGCTATGTTCTCCTGCTCTTCCGCGACTGCCAACGCTCTGCGTTCCTCTGCCTTTGCCTGCGCTATGCGCTTATCGGCTTCGGCTTGGTCGATTTGCAGCTGCGCACCAATGTTTCTGCCTACATCAACATCTGCAATATCAATTGAAAGAATTTCGAAAGCAGTACCGGCGTCAAGACCTTTGCCCAATACTGTTCTTGAAATCGAGTCGGGGTTTTCAAGCACATCCTTGTGGCTTTCCGAGCTGCCTACGGTGGTAACAATACCTTCGCCGACGCGCGCTACTATGGTTTCTTCGCCTGCGCCGCCAACCAAGCGGTCAATATTCGCGCGAACCGTTACCTTTGCCTTAGCCCTCAGCTCGATACCGTCTTTCGCGATAGCCGCGATAATGGGAGTTTCTATAACCTTTGGATTAACGCTCATCTGAACCGCCTGCAAAACATCGCGGCCTGCAAGGTCTATGGCGCAGCCCTTTTCGAAGTCAAGCGGGATACCTGCGCGCTGTGCCGCAATCAATGCGTTTACGACCCTGTCAACATTGCCGCCCGCTAAGTAGTGCGCTTCAAGCTTGTTTATTGGTATTGATAAGCCTGCCTTTGTTGCGCGAATCATAGGATTGACTATGCGCGCAGGGGTTACCTTTCTCAATCTCATTCCTATAAGCGTGAATATGCCTATTTTGACGCCCGACGCGCTTGCGGAAATCCACAGCCTGATAGGAACAAAGCTTGCGAACAGCGACAGGAATATAATTGCCGCAATGATTATTCCCATTACCAAGAACACCTGTGTTCCCATATCTGACGATGCCAATAAGTAATACATATATACCTCCTATTTTTTGGTTGCAAATAAATTATTCGCCTTGATTATCGGTTTCAATTTCCGATTGAGCTTCTGCCTGCTCTGCCTCTTGCTTTTTCTCAACATCAGGCACATAGCGGCGCACAATTATTCTTACACCTTCTACGCTGGTTATTACAACCTCCGCGCCCGCTTCTATGAATTCGCCCTCGCTTACCACATCAAGCCTTTCGCCGTCAAAATCCGCAATGCCTGCGGGTCTGAGATAGCTTATGGTCTTTCCGACCTTGCCTATGCGATTATTAGCTTCCTTACGCAATGAGGTTGACTCGCTGTCTATCTTATCGTGCAGCATTATTGAAGAACGCGAAATCATACCCTTTGTGAACGAGTGATAGATTATTACCCCCACTAATATCAGGAACAATAATATCACAGCAGCTATTATTAGTGCTTCTAAAAAGGTGTTTGCGCGCAGAATTATTGCCGCAACTATCGCCAATATGCCAAAACCGCCCGCAAAGCCGAAGCCCGGCATAAACATCTCGACAATAATGAGCACTATGCCAACCACTAAGCAGATAATTGCGGGAACGCTCCACCCCAAGAATATGTTAGAAGCCGCCGCCAAAAATGAAAGCGGTATAAACGATTTTAATGCCAAGAACATATATACCTCCCAGCACATATTTGAATTATTTATATTATATCAAACGCAAGTATACATTTCAAACAGTATCATACATTGAATCTAAAATGCACTATATCTCCGTCTTTTACAATATAGTCCTTGCCTTCCGAGGTTATAAGCCCCTTTTCTTTACAAGCGGTAAGCGAGCCCTCATTTATCAATACATCATACGGCACTACCTCAGCGCGTATGAATCCGCGTTCGAAATCCGTATGTATTTTTCCTGCCGCCTGTGGTGCTTTTGTGCCTTTAATAATTGTCCATGCGCGGCACTCGTCACTGCCTACTGTGAAGAAGCTTATTAGCCCCAAAAGACTGTAGCATGCGCGTATTAAACGGTTCAAGCCGCATTCCGCCAAGCCTAACGCTTCCAAGAATTCTGTCTTTTCCTCGCTGTCAAGCTCTGATATTTCTTCTTCAATCTTAGCGCACAGCGCGATAACCGCAGCGCCTTCCTCCTTAGCCGCCTGCTCTACCTGCTTCACATAGGGGTTTTCTTTTGAAATATCGTTATCAGCTATGTTGGCGACATATATTACAGGCTTGCTCGTTAAAAAGAACTGCTGCTTTACTATCTCTTGCTCTGCCTCAGTAAACTCGCATGAGCGAACAGGCTTGCCGCTCTCCAAATGCGCCTTTATGCGTTCGAATAGCTCAACCTGCGCCAACAGCGCCTTGTCGCCGCCCTTTGCCATCTTCTTTGTTTTGTCTATGCGGCGTTCTACGGTTTCCAAGTCCGCGAAAACAAGCTCAAGGTTTATCGTTTCCATATCGCGCAAGGGGTTTATAGAGCCGTCAACATGCACTATGTTTTCGTCCTCAAAGCTGCGCACGACATGCACAATAGCGTCAACCTCGCGTATGTGCGACAGGAACTTATTGCCCAAGCCCTCCCCGCGTGACGCTCCCCTTACAAGCCCGGCTATATCAACGAATTCGATAACAGCGGGCGTGGTTTTCTTAGGTGAGAACATATTGCTCAAAGTATCGAGTCTCTCGTCGGGAACTTCTACCACCCCGACATTAGGGCTTATAGTACAAAAAGGGTAGTTCGCCGCCTGTGCTCCCGCCCTTGTGATTGCGTTAAATAATGTGCTTTTGCCTACATTGGGCAAACCAACAACACCAAGCTTCATAAGTACCTCCATCAGAGAATCAGAAATGATTATACAGCATACTAATAGAAATGCAAAATGCAGAATGCAGAATAATTAAGTGAGGAATTTGCGCACATAGCGCGCATGAAATTGTCTGCGGCAATGAAATAATGTGCATAGCGCAACATGAATGATTTTTTTCTTTTGCGCCATGTGGTGAGGATTACTCACTCTACGCCCATAATCGCTTTTGCAAGCTCTTCACTCGAAATCCGGTAAATTGCGTTTTCGTGCGCTTGCAGTCGTTCTAATACTGCTTCATATTCGTACTTGCAGCCTATAAGGGCATTTATTAAACTATCTAAATCTACTGCAAAGAAATCGCCTGTGAGTGCAAGTGAGCTTATATGCCCATTTTCTACATTCAAGCTTGCTGTGAGCTTGCCGCCCGCGAAGTAGCCTGTATTTATAATAGAAAACTTAGGCGACTTGCCGAATACAAACTCCCAGCTCATAAACTCATGCGCTATTTCGTTTATTCCCGAAATATCCGCCTGTGTCAACTCGTGTGAATCATAGCTTTCACCCATAATTGAGTTCACTACACGCGCTTTGAACTCCTCAGGCGCTATCTCATAATTTAGGTGTTCGGAAATATTGGTTACGCGCTCCCTGACAGACTTAATGCTCTTTGATATTATTTTATTCGGGTCAACTGTTGTCGCACGCACCATCTGCTCAATATCTGTGCTGAATAAAAGTGTTCCATGATGAACGGTAGCCCCGTTTTGCTTGTATTGCGCATTTCCGGAAATCTTCTTGCCGGCAAGCGTGATGTCGTTTCTGCCCGTTACACAGGCATTTGCGCCTAAATTGTTGAGCGCTGACTTGATTAGCTGCATATATTCGGAGAAATTGATTTTATCGGCCTCTGCGTTATCCGATTTTCTTATGAATGAATACTGATAGCCGCCCAAGTCCGTAAAAACCGTACCGCCGCCCGACATTCTGCGCAGTATATGTATGCCTTGCGCTTTTGCGTACTCTACATCTATTTCTTCAAATACATTTTGATACTTGCCAACCATTAAAGTAGGCTCTGTGCGCCAAAGCATAAATACGGTATTTTTCTCTATAAGCTCAGGCTTTTTCGTAACTATGTACAGCTCTGTGGCTAAGTTGAAGTACGGGTTTGTTGAGTTGGTTTCTATGTATATCATTTTCTTCCTGCCAAGAGTGCTTCATAAGATTTATACGAGCTGCGCGCCAAGGGCATAGATACTACATATTTTATTCCCGCTTCCTCAGCTATGCGCTTGTATTCTAAAAAGTCGCTTTCAGTGGCATAGCGTATTAGCTCCGCATGCTGCTTACTTGGGCGCAAATATTGACCAATTGTAAGAATATCCACCTCAGCGGCTTTTATATCTGAAATCAGCTGCTTTATCTGCTCCAAACTCTCGCCAAGCCCTACCATAAAGCCTGTTTTTGTGAGAATTTCGGGGTGTGTGCGCTTGCAGTATTTCAGCACATCAAGCGAACGCTCATACACCGCCTGCGGACGCACCTTGTGGTAAAGCTCCTTCACGGTTTCTACATTGTGATTCAGCACATCGGGCGAAGCGGAAAGCACGGTATCGAGCGCGGCTGTGTTTCCTAAAAAATCGGGTATAAGCACTTCAACCGTTGCGCCTTCGCATATACGCTTTATCTCTAATATTGTTTTTCTGAACTGCTCTGCGCCGCCGTCTGATAAATCGTCACGCGTAACAGATGTAACTACAACATGACGCAAGCCTAACTTCTTCGCGGCTAAGGCTACATTCGTAGGCTCGTTTTCGTCAACCGGCACAGGTCTGTTGTGCTGAACATTGCAGAAGCTGCAATTGCGCGTGCAGTACTTTCCCAATATCATGAATGTCGCTGTGCGCTTTTTGCTGCACTCGCTTATGTTGGGGCAGTTGGCTTCGGCGCATACTGTATTAAGGTTCAGGCTATGTATAAGCCCCTCAACCTCACCGACCTCGTTTGCGTTATATCTTACCTTTATTTTGTATTGCTCTGCCATTTAGCTGTTTATTATCGCAACAGGAGTGTTGACCTGCACCGTATCGCCTTCCTCGACAAGCAGCTTTTCAACTGTACCGTCTGCAGTCGCTTCAACCTGCACCACTACCTTGTCTGTTTCAACCTCAAACAGCGGTTCGCCCGCCTTTATTGCTTCGCCCTCTGCTTTCAGCCAGCAGCAAAGCATGCCGCTTTCCATAGCAGGCGATAGCTTGGGCATTACGACTTCCTTTTTCATAGAACCTCCTAATATGCAGGTGAGAAGCAGCTTCGCCTCCTCCTCCCGCAAAAAATCCAACAAGTTTATTATCTTAGATATTTCATAAAAGTCAAGCGTGGCGCCTGTAAGGGCTTGTGCTATTCTGCTTTCGTTACCGTATGCCCAGCTTAGCTCAAACGCCTGTATTATGCCGCTTTTTACGCTATAACTCACTTTCGCCTGCTCTGATTCAAACGAATATGTAAACGCGGGGCTTTTTGCCATATTCCATTCAAAGCACTTGTACTTGGCTTCCAGCTCTGACGCCCTCTCTATTATATCGTTTGGAATTTCTTGAACGGAATCACAGAAGCGCATAGCCAAAGCGCGCATAAAATCATTTACGCTTAGAGGGTTTTTAATGTGCTCACTGATATTCGTTACATCTGCCCTGCGCGACTGCACCGCCTTTGAAGTGAATACGCCCTCTCTTTTGCAAAAAACATAGTGCATTCTTTGCAAATCGGCAGAATACAGCAGCGTGCCATGGTGCAGGGCTTTATTTTTTGCTTTGCGCTGGGCGTTGCCTGATATTTTTTTGTCGCCTATGTATATGTCGATATCATTTTTGCGAGCGGCATTTACATCTAATTCATTGAGTGCCTTGGCAAGATAGTCCAAAAAATCGTACTCAACGGTTATTGAGTCGCTGCTTGAAATCACGCTGAAATTTATGTTTCCCAAATCGTGATACACAGCCCCGCCGCCGCTTTCCCTGCGCAATATGGGTATGCTGTTCAACACGCAATATGGGTAGTTTACCTCCTGATACGCGTTTTGGTACTTGCCCACCACCACGCAGGGTGAGTTTCTGTATAGCAAAAAGCACTCCTTGCTTTCAAAAAGCGCTTCCTCTAAAGCGAGGTTAAAATATGGGCTGTAGTATGGGCTAATGTAGCAAAGCATAGGCGCATTATAGCATTTATAAAGCAATATGCGCAACACGACGCTTGATTTTACTGGCTGTTATGGTATATTTGTATAAACACCTTATATGGAGGAATTATGGCTGATTATATTTCAGATGTTATACAACTATTAAGCAGCTTGAACAGGCTTACAGTAATGCGCGCCTGCTTGGATACTCCGCCCTTTACAGCGTTGTTAAAAATGCTTCAGGCGATTATAAAGGGCAAAGTGTTCGATGCGGAAATGTATTATCACGAAATGACGCACGCGCTGTTAGAATCAAAGGCGCGCAGAGTTAGCGGCAATCTGTTTATCGACTATATCCTTTACACCATAATAGAGGTGCCTAACAGCTTTTCAACCGCTGCGGCGCAGGGCTTCATCGATACGCCTGTATATGCGGCAATGCGTGAGGATCTGCAAATACTCTTAAACGCTACGAAGCTGAATTCGCCTACAATTCAGCGCTATTTAGAGCTTGCTTCGGGCGATAAAATGCGCTCGCAGGATAGGATTGCGGAGCTGGCATCTGCGGCATTGGGCGGAACCGCGATAAAGACGCCTGCGCGTGATGCTCAGCCAAAGGCAGAGGCGGGGATTCCGTTGAAATATGCTTCCTTCTCATGCTTGTCCTGGGATTACGGCGAGTTCGAGCTCAGGGATTCATATGTTTCAGACGCGGCACTTGAGGAAATATACCTCCGCTGCTTAGCTAAGGACAGAAGCGGGCTCATAGATGACCTGTGGAACTTCTTTTACTCATATGGCACAGGCGACTTCCTAAAATACAATGTATTCGAATATGCGCCACAGGAAAGCGAATATGCCATAGTACCGTACAAGCAGTCTATTATTTCTTATGAGGACGCCGCGGAATGCTTATACGAAGAACAGCGCGAGCAGCTAATAAACAATACAATAGCGTTTATGCGCGACGATGAGGTTAACAACACTCTCATAACAGGCGAATCGGGCATGGGCAAAACCACTATGGTATTTGCGCTTCTGCACGCCCTGCAAGAGGTCAGGCTTGTGAAAATATCAGGCAGAGATGTGCGCGCGGTATTCAAGTTAGGCGAGCTGGCGGAAACGCTTTCAAAGCAGCCGTTAAAGTTCGTATTGCTCATAGATGACTGCGACAGCAATATTGAGGAAATAGAAAGGCAAATGAAGAAGAGCATGCCGCAAAATGTTCTCATATACTGCACAGCGGTTCAACAGCGCATATCGCATGTTTTCCAATCGTATATAAGGCTTGAGAACCTATCAGTTGCGCAGTTCGCAAGGTTTATTCATAAAAAGCTGATGGAGATGGGCAAGGACATAGATGTTTCCTGCGTAACCAACGCTATTATGGATTACCAGTTAGAAACGCATCTTCCCTTTACATACTTTGCCGCAAAACAGGTATTGCGCGAGCTGTTAAGCAAGAATAATTAGCAAAATAGCCTTGCAATATTTGCGAATACAAAGCACAGCGCAAAGCCTATAAGCGTAGGAATTATAACAGACAGGGCAGTCCATTTCAGGCTGCCTGTTTCCTTTTTTATAGTGAGCAAGGTTGTTGAGCAAGGCCAGTGCATTAACGAAAAAATCAATACGCACACCGCCGTTACCCATGTCCAGCCATTTGCTATAAACAGCTGCTTCAGGCTTTCAAGACTGCTTAGCTCTAATATGCTGCTCTTTGACATATACGCCATAATGGTTATGGGAATAACAACCTCATTTGCAGGAAAACCCAATATGAACGCCATTAAAATAACCCCGTCTAAGCCAAAAAACCTTGCGAACGGGTCTAAAAAGCGCGACAATACGGTTAAAAGGGTTTCTCCGCCTACATATATGTTGGCGAAAAGCCAAATTATTATCCCGGCAGGCGCGGCGACTAATACCGCCCTTCCCAGCACGAACAGAGTTCTATCCAACAGCGAGCGCACAAGCACCTTCAACACCTGCGGCTTTCTGTAAGGCGGAAGCTCTAAGGTAAAAGACGACGGAACGCCCTTCAATATAGTTTTTGAAAGCAGCTTTGAAGCAAGGAATGTGAGCAGTACTCCAAGCACTATTATTCCTGCAAGCATGGCGGCGGAAATTATTGAGTTGAAAAGCCCGCTGCCTGTTATAGCAAAAAACATAGTGATTACCGCAATAAGCGTAGGCAGCTTGCCGTTGCAGGGAACAAACGAGTTTGTAAGAATTGCTATAAGCCTTTCACGCGGCGAATCAATTATGCGGCAGCCCACAACGCCAACCGCAGTACAGCCAAAGCCCATACACATTGTTAACGCCTGTTTTCCGCAGGCGGAGCATTTCTTAAATGGCTTGTCGAGATTATACGCGACGCGCGGCAGGTAGCCTGAATCCTCTAACAGCGTAAACAGCGGAAAGAATATAGCCATAGGCGGAAGCATTACAGATACAACCCATGCCAGCACCCTAAACATTCCCTGCACTGCTATCCCATGCAGAAAGGGCGGCGCGTTTATCAGATGAAACAGCTTGTCGAGCTGCGATTCAACCCAATATAGCCCGTCAGCCAACAGCTGCGAAGGGTAGTTTGCGCCCGATATGGTTAGGTATAGCACAAGTGTTAGCAATAACAGCATTATGGGGTATCCCGTCCACTTGCTTGTGAATATTCTGTCTAATCTGCGGTCGAACTGGTCATAGCGCTTGGTTTTCAGCTTCACCACCTGCTTAGCTATGCGCTCGGCTTCTAATACTATGCTTGTAACTATGCTGTCCTTGTAGCTGTTTGAATCCAAATCATGCGCTTTTAATACTTCCTTTGCGCTATCCAACGCATTTGAGATATTATTATTGTCTAAAATGCTGTATCCGAAAAAGCTGTGCATTTCGTCTAACAGCTGAGTGTCGCCGTCAATCAGCTTAAGGCTTAAAAAGCGCGTATTCAATGATGTGTTCAGCTCGCTGTCCAATACCGGCTGCAAAATGCTTATGGCTTTTTCTATAGGTTCAGCATATTTGATTTTCATGGGGCTTTGCTTTTTCCGGTTTTCTACCGTATCGTCAAGTGCTGAAATCAATGCAGGCAGCGTGCTTTTCTTCCGCGCTATAACGCCCACAACAGGCACTCCCAACAGTCTTGAAAGTGCGTTAAGGTCAATTTTTATTCCCTTGCGCTTGGCTTCGTCTAACAGGTTTACACATACTATTGCATTTTTCGCAAGCTCTATTGTTTGCAGCACAAGGTTTAGGTTGCGCTCTAAGCAGGTAGCGTCGCATACTACTATTACGGCGTCTGTGTTTCCAAAGCACAGGAAGTTTCGTGCTATCTCCTCCTCAACCGAATTTGACATCAACGAATATGTGCCGGGAATATCCACTAATATATAGTCGTTCTTATCAGATGAAAACCTGCCCCTTGCATTTGATACGGTTTTGCCCGGCCAGTTGCCCGTATGCTGATTCAATCCCGTTAAGCTGTTAAACAGCGTGCTTTTGCCCACATTCGGATTTCCCGCTATGGCAACAGTATATATGCTTTCGTGCAGGCATTGCGCTTTGCGAGCGTATGGCAAATGCAAAGCCTCGCGCCGTTTTCGCAATATTCGGAAATACCTCATTCAGTACCCCGCTCTACTAATATTTTTGCGCCGTCCTCACAGCGTATGGCAATTACCGCGCCCCTTATAAGATATGCGCAGGGGTCGCCTAATGGACTCTTTCCCACGCATTCAACCTCAGTATTTTCTACTAAACCAATGTCTAACAGCCTTCTTCTTATGCTTCCGGTCGAAAACAATGCCTTTACCCTTGCTTTTTGCCCGGTATTCAGCTCGCACAAATACATATCCAACATACCCCTACAATACAATTAGGATAAGGAAACTTTACCTACTGCATAATATTATTCGCGAAATAGTTTTGTTACTGTCGAAAAAGGGGGAAATCTGAGGCTTGAGCAAAGAAGGCTTTTACACTTTTAAGGGATATCAGCTGCTTGACAGCCATGCGCTGACTATCTCAATGGAGGACTACTTGGAGATGATTTATAGAATGTCAAGCGGCACTGTGCGCGTAAATGAGCTTGCAAAAAATCTCAATGTGCGCCCGTCGTCTGCTTCGAAGATGGCAGACAATCTGCGTGCGCTGGGCTATATTGAGTTTCAGAAGTATGGTGAGATTGCATTGACCGAAAAAGGCAAAAAGGCAGGGGAGTACCTACTGCACCGCCACGAAGTGCTGCACGAGTTCTTGTGCCTGCTGAATCATTCGTCAAAAGAGCTTGAGCAGGTAGAGAAAATAGAGCACTTTATCAATAAGAATACGCTAATAAGCATTGAAAGGCTTATTAAGTTTATGAGGGAAAATGGATACTGAGCCATACCTGTTATATGGCTTACGAAATCGCTGAACATCTGCTTTTCAGTTTCCTGATTATTCTTTCTCTTTTACTGTTAGCCGGGGCTTTTCGCTGTTTTCGCAGCAATCGTTCTTGCCGATTTCATCTACATTGAACTTTTTGCTTAGATACACGAACAGCACAGATATTGCAAGCCCTATTGCAAGTGAAGCCGCCCCTATTAACCAGTTGAAATTCGGGTCTTCTTTGGGAAGCCCCAGGTATATGCTTATAAAAGAGCCGCATATGAAGCCGAACACCATGGAGTATGCGAAGCCATGATACCTCTTAAAAACATACTTTGTAAGGCGCGAGAACAGCACCATGCCGACAGCAAACGCCGCTCCGAACACGAGCAGCACGGGTATATTGATTGATTTAGCCGAGTGCAGCATGTAGTCATATATTCCGGGAACCATCAGCACCATTGAAACGCTCATTCCGGGAATCATTCCCGAGGCGCCGCCCAATGCGCCGCATAGCCCCACGAACAGCAGGCTTACACTTTCATAATCCTGAACCTGCTTTGCGTTCAATCGCAATATTCCAACCGAAACAGCCAAGCCGAACGCTACCAATATTCCTATAATATAGCGTTTCTTGAAGCCGCCTGCGGCAGCGTCCTTAAAAATTACAGGCAGATTGCCGGCTATCAATCCCATAAACAATAGGTATGTGGCTTTTTTATATGTTTCGAAAAGGTAGCTGAACACGATTACGAAAAGCACAAGGCTTATCAGCATTCCTATTCCCATGGGAAATAGATAGATTATATTCCTTTTGATGTTCTTGAATGGATTTGCGACAATGTCTAAAAGCTTTGTGTATATGCCCATCATTACAGCCATTACGCTGCCCGAAACACCGGGTGCGAATATGCTTATTCCAAGAAAAAAACCGCAGAATATGCGATACAAAAAGTCCTTCACTAATCTACTCCCCAAAAATACTGCTATGGAGTATTGTATAGTTTTCTAAACGGAATATCAACCGTATAGTTTGATTATATTTTATTGCATTTGCGATTAGCACTATTGTCCACGCGTTTTCATATACTAAATTATAGAGTTTCGAGGATGTGAAGCCATTGTATAGATTTATAAACAAGCCAAGAAAATGCTGCGATAAGAAAACGCGAAGGACTAAGAGCAGGTGCTGCCGAAGCCCTTCTACCGTGCTTATACTGCTGCTCATATTTATTGCGCTTATGCTGCTGCTTCTGCTTCCGCCATGGGTGTTTTGCATAGGCGCAGGGGTTACCGCGGTTGTGGTGGTGCTGGTGAGGGAAAGCTAACGGTTTCAGCTAAATTTAGCTTTTCGGTTCACCGAAAAATTTAGCTTGCCGAAGGCGAATTTAGCTGAAAAAGCACTGTATATACAGTGCTTTTTCATGGCGTACCCGGGAGGATTCGAACCTCTGACCTTTGGAGTCGGAGTCCAATGCTCTATCCAACTGAGCTACGGGTACATGCAACATATTTTAGCATACGCATTTGATTCATGTAAACAAGTGCGAATATTTACCATATCACCCGTTTTGTGTGGCAACATAAAAAGCGAAAAGCCGCTTGCTTTTCGATATTAAGCATATACGCAAAGCAATAAAACCGGGCTTGAAGCTCAACTTAATGTTCACAGGATGTGCAAATATTGACTGGCAAATGCAAAGCCTTTTTGATAATAAAAAAGAAACGAAATCCGTTTCCTTGCTAAATCAACTCAAATAATATGTTGGAGGCACCACCCGGAATCGAACCGGGGAATAAAGGTTTTGCAGACCTCTGCCTTACCGCTTGGCTATGGTGCCTTATATATGACTTGGAGCGGGAAACGGGGCTCGAACCCGCCACCTTCGCCTTGGCAAGGCGACGCTCTACCGAATGAGCTATTCCCGCAAGAAGAAGTGGTGCCTCAGAGTGGAGTCGAACCACCGACACAGGGATTTTCAGTCCCTTGCTCTACCAACTGAGCTACCGAGGCATATTGGCGACCCGGAGGGGGCTCGAACCCCTGACCTCCAGCGTGACAGGCTGGCATTCTAACCGGCTGAACTACCGGGCCTTATTCAGAATGGTGGGAGCAACAGGGCTCGAACCTGTGACCCTCTGCTTGTAAGGCAGATGCTCTCCCAGCTGAGCTATGCTCCCATTCGCAATTCTGACGAATGCCATTATACATTAGCCGATTTGCTTTGTCAATACCTATTTTCATTTATTTTTTATTTTTTCTGTATGTATTGCTTTTTGCCCTGAAATAAAGCAATAGAGCTGCATAACTTTTTATGCTTGGGCTTGTTTCACATTCTATATATAAGTAAATGTATGCGTTTCAGTTACTTTTTTCAAGGTGCATCAGCTGTCAGTGGGCAAAATATCAAATAGGCTATTCGGCATCACTAAAAAAACCGCGCCCTCTCAGGCGCAGCTTTTATATACCGCCAACGCTTTGCCCTTATATAGTGCAGCATTCGGCGAACTGATTCTTATACCGCACATTGTTGTTCGGTATTATTTCCTGCAATATCTGCAAGCACTCGCCAAAGCGTTGATAGTGGTTAACTTCGCGCTGTCGCAGGAAGCGTAAAGGCTCAATAATGTCGGGGTTGTCGGTGAGCGTCATAAGGTGCTCGTATGTCGCTCTTGCCTTTTGCTCTGCCGCCAAGTCCTCTAAAATATCGGCAATGGGGTCGCCTGTGCTCTGAATATACGCGGCTGTGAAAGGAACGCCGTTGGGGTCGCAGGGGAATACGCCCTTGTCGTGCATTGTGAAATACCCAGCCATGCCCGCAGCCTCAATTTCACTTGCCGAAGCTCCGCGCAAGCACTGGTAAATCATTGTGCCTAACATCTCCCAATGCGCCAATTCCTCCGTGCCTATATCGTTCAGAGTCGCCCTACACCTATCGTCCGGCATTGTGAACCTTTGCGTCAAATACCTAACGCCTGCCGCAAGCTCGGAGTCCGGTCCGCCGTACTGAGCTAACAACGCCTTTGCCATCTTAACATCAGGACACTTGATGTCAACGGGGAATTCCAACTTCTTCTGATAAATCCACATCTTCTTTTACCTCCAAAAAATTTATTCCCAAGGCCAAGCTGAGCGCACCCAGCTGCCCGCTTTAGGAACCGACAGCCCAAACCCTAATAACGGATCGTATAGCTCCTCGTACTTGCCAATCAAGTCTTGAAGCTCGCTCGCGTAGCAGGCAAAGTCCTCCTTTGCCGCCATGTCGTCAGGATGCGTATCCATGTAAAGATTCAACTCAGTGCATACGAATTGAATTTCGGAAATACGCTTCAACAGATTTTCCTTCGAATACTCGCAAGAACAGTTCATAAGCCCCTCCTATTTATAAAGCCTTATCAATTCCGGAAAGAAAGTGCCATTGCACAACGCCTTTTCCGGTGTAAGACCTGCCTTGTATTCCTGATTTGCAAAATACGCGTTTGCAAGCATACAGCCATCGTAGCCTGTGCCGTCATATTTTTCGCATACTCTGCCAGCCGGAATGGTTCCCGTAACGGACATAGGGTCCATGGATTCGCCGCCCGGACTGTCTAAACAGCATACTGTGTCAACACAGTAGCTATGGCAGCCGCTTCGGTAAGAATTGCCTCTCGCATTACCATTCATAAAAATCTCCTCCTATAAATTTTTGAACGCGTGGGTTCTTATATATCGTATGCAAGACTTTGCGAAATTGCTAAATTCTTGTCGAAAAAGTTTTTGCGCGTCAAATCTACATTATTATTGCTTCTCAAATAACAAATTTCGCTTCGCTGTTAACTTATTATATGCCTATCATTTGGATTGAGGTTGTATGGAAGCTAATGTTCAGAAAATTCGAGCTTATGTTCAAAGCGTAGGGGCAACAACATGGGGCTTGTGCGCCCTGTGCTTCGTTATGTCAAGCTTTACCTGCTCGTATTTGAACATATTGACTGTTAAGTATTCCCCGCTTGGCGCTGCTGCATTTGTCGCTGTATGGCTATACTCAAAAAGCCAAAAGACAGCCGTTTATTCGATGCTTTTTGCGCTTTTAGGCTCATTGACATTCGGAAATATTCAGGGCTTTTTCGCGCTGCTGATAGTTTTCATATTCCTTTCTATATGGACATTCTGGCAGGGTGCGGACAACATAAAGTCAAGGGACAAGCTTTTAATACTTGCCGCGGCTAACCTCATTTGCGTTATAGCGTTTTCATTCTCTACTGTGCTCTCGTGCCTTATGGGATTGCTCAACGCCTTAGTATCTATACTGATAGCGGTTACAATACACAACGCGCTGACGATATTCACAATAGCGGCAAAGCGAAGAAGAATGCTATCAAACAACGAAATGCTGTCCTTGTGCATATTCTTCGCGTGCATAGTATTGGGCTTTTTCGGAATAAAGCTGCCCTTCATTTCGCTTGCGTCGGCATTTGCTGTTTTCATTACGCTAACTGCGTCCTATACCTGCGGAGTAATGGGTATTTGCGCGGGGCTGTCATGCGGGCTTGCTTTTGCGTTAGCTTCAAATAATATGAATGTAATACTGCCATTGGCGGTTTCTGCTTTATTAGGCGCGCTTTTGTATGCCTCCAACAAGCTCGCTGTTACATTTGTGTTTCTGGCAAGCATATATGTTTTCGGAGCGGCAATCATACACAGCTTCAAGCTCATAGACATAGCATTGGGCATATTGCCTTTTATGTTTATAAAAAGCAAGGTGTTAAAAACAATAGCCGCATACTCCACAGCCTATGAGATGAAGCACATAGTCGATGAAAAGATAGCCGCGCGCTTAGACGGTGTGGCGACTGTTGTGCGCGTGCTTCGGTCATTAGCCAAAGAGCAGGGAACGCACAAGCAGCTATCAGGGCAGCTGATAGCCGTATGCAATGCATTTGAAAAGCTGACAAACTTTACAATAGAAGAGCATATAGAGCCTGAACAGAAATTCAAGCTGGTTATAGGAACGGCGTCGGCTTCAAAGCACAGCGGAATATCCACGGGCGACTGCATTGGCACGCTAACCTATAACAATAGCCAAATCGTTATACTCAGCGACGGTATGGGCACGGGCTCAGTAGCAAGGAAGGAAAGCGAGCTTGCCATAAACACTATATTTGACTTGATACAGGCGGGCTTTGAGCCTATGCAGGCGTTGGAATGCGCGAATAAGCTGCTGATAGATTCGGGAAACGCGGAGATTTACGCAACAATAGACGCGTTAGTATTTGATACAGTTCAATGCACTGCAAAGCTGATAAAGTTAGGTGCGCCGCCAAGCTTTGTAGTTAGAAACGGCGAGATTTACGCGGTTTTCAGCGAATCGCTCCCCATAGGCATTGTTGACGAAGCCAAGCCGCATATAAGCAACCTAAAGCTAAAAGAGGGCGACAATATTATAATGATGACAGACGGTATATCCGACTCATTGGGCGCAGGCTTGGCGGTTACTGTGTTAGAATCCATAGGGCTTTCGCACGATGTTCAACAGAACGCTGAAACCATATTGAAAGCCGTAATGAATGGCGGCGTAGTTGACGATATGAGCATAGCCGTAATGGTTGTTACAACCTGATGCACATAAAAAGGCTTGAAATCAATACGATTATACTATATAATCTCCACATGAAATTACGAGCATTGAAGGTGAGCGGCATAGATAACAGAAGCGTCAAATATATTGCATTATTTCTGATAATTATAATGATTTTCGCCTGTGTTGCCTGCAAGGATAACAACACAGTAATAGATATTGATTCAACGCCTTCGCCGACTCCGCTACCTGTAATTGAGGTATCTCAACCCAAGAATTACGGTATGCTCGCTGTGGGTGAAACATTTACAGCAGGCTTGCTGTTCAGCGGAGAGGTAGTTACAACGGGCAGGGTTGTTGACGCAGAGCTAAATACTGCAAATTGGTACGACTGTATTCAGATAGCCGCAAACGATTCAACACTTGCGGCAGTTACAAAAGAGGGCAGGCTGCTGTTAACCGGCAAGCAATTAGATTTCTTTACGCCCGCGCTGGAGTGGAGCGGCTTGGTAGAGGTAGCGTTAGGAGCTAATCACATAATAGCGCTTACAGAACAGGGTCATGTATTAGCGTATGGCGACAATACAGATGGTCAATGCGATGTAAGCGAAGCATACGGTATTGTGAATATTGCAGCGCATGGCAACACCTCGCTTTTGCTGAAAGACGACAACTCAGTGATAAACTTAGGCAAGCATAGGGAAATCCCCGAAGCACCTGAGAATATAAAGGATATTGCAGTAAATGATTCCGTAGTCGCATTATTGTTAGAAAGCGGCACTGTGCTTGTGAATAATTCAGAATACGCGATAGATGAAAAGGCAGTATCCATAAAAGCATATGGCGATACATTGGCGGCAGTAACCGAAGATAATACGCTTGTGTGCTATCCGCAAAAATATGAGGTAAAATCTGCAAAAGTAAGCGACATAGCAATAGGCAATGGCAACTTGGCGGTATTATACAAAAGCGGCAAGGTAAAGGTTTACGGAAATGATGAGGACAGGCAGTGTGAAACGCAGAATTGGCACCTGCGTCCCGCAAAGAATTTCAAGGGCTATTACACAGGCTTTGCAATAGGAACGCCTATCTCCGAAGCGGAGTATATACTCTCTGAGGCGTTGGGTAAAGACATAATTATTAAGAAAGACGGCGCTGAAATAAGCGAAGGCACGGTTTTCACAGGCGCAGAGGTATATGACGGCGAAAAGCTTTTGGGTAAAATAGTGCTATATGGCGACATTAACGGCGACGGCAAAATTACTAATTCCGATATGCTGTTACTCAGCAAGCATATTTCAGGTGCTGAAAAGCTGACAGAGGATATTTTGCTGTGCGCCGCGGATACTTTGCACTATGTTTCGGGCAATGGCGAGATGAATGAGGAGCATATTCTGGCTATTGCGGATCAGGCGACAGGCAAAAGTCATATAAAGCAGTATGTATTCGACCCGTATGAAGAAAAGCTTGCCGAAGCCTATGCGCGGAATCCCGATGTAGTGGGCTGGATTCAGATAAATAGAACTAATATCGACTATCCCATGCTTTACGGTGATAACTACTATTATAATTACTATACGATAGACAAAAAGGAATCAGAATTAGGCTCCATATACCCCATTTACGACAGATTTCAGAAAAACAATGTCGTGGCAGGGCATAACGGCAGAGTAAAAGGGCTTATGTTCCATATGCTGCACTATATTCAGGACAATAAGCAGGACCTGCACATTTACAAGAACAGAATAGTAGGCGTAACGATTTACAAGCAGTATATGGAGTGGGAGATATTCGCGCTGTATGAAACAGGCAGGCACGAGCCGCCGACAACATTGAAGTACAACATATCGCGCATGAGGGACTGGACAGATGAGCAGGTGCAGGAATGGATAAACACTCAGTTAGCCCGCTCTGAAATCGATTTAGGCATTGATGTTTCACCCGAGGATACCTTTTTAACCCTATATACTTGCGGCGATTATCATATTTCAGATACTACAAATCAAGCAAGGCTATATATATTTCTGCGAAGGGTAGGCTGATCGAATGGGGGCGAATTCGCCTCCATTTTTATATTAAATTTCGAAAAAAATGTTTTTATGGTTGACAGAAATGTTATAAATAATATAATAAGTATATATTCTAAGTTGTGATGGAGGCGAAAATGACAGAGAGGGAATGGACAAATAGCATTATTGAGCTGCTGCAGAAGAGAACAGGTCTTGGAGATAACATTTATGTAGCAACCACAGAGAATTTGCCTTATGCACAGGATATTCGTTCGTATGATTTAGGCTATAAAGCTAAGGATACGGAGTTTGTAAGGGTATTTGAAAGCGATTTGCTCATTTACGAATTAGACGAAGATTCTATAAAGCCCCGCGTCATAATTGAAACCAAGCTTAACAACATCTCCACGCAAGATGTTATTGTATCCGCTTATAAGGCACAAACTCACAAGAATTCTATTCCTTATGTAAGGTGCGGCTACATTTTAGGCAACACGCAGGATAAGCCCCTGCCCGGAAGATTATTCAGGTACGGCACCAACTTCGATTTTATGATCTGCTTCAAGAGATATGCGCTTTCGACTGACGAAAAAGCGGACTTCTTAAAGCTTATTAAGAAGGAAATAGCGTATTCCCAAGAGCTTGAGGAAATGATTTACGACAGCCGCAAGAAAAGCAGCAAGCAGTACTACATGCTGCAAAAGGAGTTAAAGCTAAAAGAGTTGAAGTGATGAGTTGTACGCATAAAAAGCCGCCTTTAGGAGCGGCCAGATAGGGATTTATAATTCCTGAAAAATTCGGCATAGTCGTTGATATTCGGCTATGCCGTTTTTCGTTTAGTTTGGTAAGTCGATAACACCAATGCAGTTATAGAAAATTTGAATCCGCTGGGTTCTGCGGCCATCCACCTTTTCAGCCTTGAATACTATAATTTTGTCAATGAACTCTCGAATAATCTCTGCATCCAATTCTTTAATTTCTCTGTACTTTTTAACCGGTGCCAAAAAGCGGCCGGTATTGAGGGACTGTTCATTTGCTGTATCAATGGTATGCTTTAATTTGGTTATCCTTTCTTCCAGTGCCTTCTGCTCGGCTTCATATTCAGCTGACATCTTGTAAAAACGCTCTTCAGGAATTTTGCCCATCACATTGTCTTCATATAGCTTTCGAATGATTTTGTCTATGTCAGCAATGCGAGTCTGTGCTTGTTCATACTCCTTTTGACTTTGGCGGAGTTCTTTGGCAAGTT
>DUPG01000010.1 GCA_012838425.1 Clostridiales bacterium
GAAAGAAAGAACTACTTCGGTGGCACATTTGATGGCAATGGCAAGACTATTTCTGGCTTACACTTCTCAAACCTATCGCCTGAACACGGGTTTAACTTTAACTCACGGTTTGATAGACCAGGCGCATCTAATCCGAATGTTGGTAGATATGCATTTGGATTCTTCGGTGGTATTGTAGGCGGAATAGTTAAGAATCTAAATATTTCGATAGATGCTAATATAAAAACAGTCTGCCCTATTGCTTATAATGAAAACGGTTCCCCATCGCAACAAACTTTCTTTGGTGCAGTTGCAGGTTATGCACACAGTAGCGAAACAAGCAAATTTGAAATCGACAATGTAACAGTTTCTGGAACAATCAATACTATCGCAAGAGTTGGCGGTGTAGTCGGCGCTCTTTCCGATGGTATTATTAAGAACACTACTAACCGTGCAAATATCAATGTAACATTTGTAGAAGGTCAATCTGTTTTTTCTTATGGCGAAGCCGGCGGAATTGTTTGCTGGGCACGTACATATACACCCGTAGATGATAGAGTTCCTTTTGCATCTGGCAGAGTTTTTGTAGCAGAGCTAAAGAATTGCACCAACGAGGGCAATATCCATACTGCAAACGGTAGTGCAGTTGGTATAGTGGCAGCAACAAGTGTTAATGCAAATATGAAACTGAAATATGTTGATTGCAAGAACACTGGAACACTAAGCTCGAGCTCACCAAATCCTCAAGAAGGAACTGGTACATTGCTTGGTCCAAGATACAGCAGTGTTCCTTCATACATACCTCATATTGACTTTGGCGGTCTAACAAATGAAACTACTAGAAACGGATAAGTAGTATTAAACAAGTTAAAGGGGCATTGCGCCCCTTTTTTATTCAGTTGTTCGCTTATTCTTCTGCTTTCGTAAACCCAATCGCATTAGCTGGGCATTTCTCAACGGTTTCAGCGATTTGCTTTTCCGCTTCCTCACCATATGGAATTGCTTTAACAACAGCCTTGCTGTCTTTCATTTCAAAAACTTTTGGCAGGATTTCCGCACAGAGTCCACAGCCTATGCAATAATCTTCATTTATTGCTAAAATGGTGTCTGTATCCTCTTCCTTTTCTAATGGCAAATCCTTTTTCTTGATTATTATCGCCATCAAGTAACCCATTGCAAATATTGAAATAACGGTTAGAACCCACCTAATTGCCATAAACTTAACACCTAAGAACTTTGCTTCGTTTGCAAGCATAGGCACCTTAATTACAGCCCAAGCGCCTAATATGATAACTATATTTTTTATGCTCGCTCCTTTCCTTAGCAACGATATGCAGATTGGGAATGCAGCGTAAACTGGTCCGGCGGAAATGCTTCCGAAAACTAACGAGAGCAAGTTTCCGGTTATTCCAGACTTCTCTCCTAAGCCTTGAATAATTAGTTTTTTAGGCACTAACGCTTCAATTACAACGGTCAATAGAAATACGACAGGCATAATTATAAGCATTTCTTTAAGGTAGTACGTGCTTCCCTTAACTGCTGATAGTGCCTTTTCGGGCGAAATTATCAACACAACAATATAGGCTATTAGAACGAGTGTAAGCAGTTTGTTCTTTTTTATGAATTCAAGAATCTTTTTCATAGAAATACCCCCATAACCAATGCGATAACAATAGCAAAGCCAAAGCTTAGCAGGTTTCTTACTAACGTGAATTTTGTTCCAAACTCCTTTTTTTCGAGGGGGAATGTTACAATGCCCACCATCGTTAAAGTCGTTATAAACGCTACTACAGGCACGATGTTTGCCCCTGCTTTTACTAGAGAGCCCGCTAATGGGAAAGCCACAAACGCTGGAATTAGCGTAATACTCCCTGCTAATGCCGCAAGAATTGTCGTAAGCAAAACATTCGATGAACCCAAAACCTTTTTTATCGTTTCTGGTGGAATAAAAGTAAGAATTAGTCCTATCAAAAATATGATTGCAATAATTTCGCTTGCCATGTTTCCCATCATTTTCTTAGACTTTTTCATGCCTTCGAATGTTTTTTTCTTGTCCTTAATTAGAGAAATCACGAAAAGTATAATCGCAACTACCCAAAACAGGATTGTAAAAATGTCCATAATACCTCCCTAACTTGATTTTCTAAAATTATAGGGTTATAATACATTAATAGTAGTTACCTAGGTAACACTTGGGAGTTTAAATGGAAAAAATATATGCTCTAATAAGCAAATTGGCTATATCAAGCAAACTTTCAAAAGACGAAATAGAAAGTTATCTAAAATCTGGGCTATTCAAAGTCGTTCACTACAACAAGAATAGCATTGTTCACTTAGAGGGAGAGCATTGCTCAAAATTAGAGGTAATCATTTCCGGTAAAATTGTTGTTGATAGAATCGATGAAATGGGCAACTTGCTAACCATAGCGGAATTTTTTAGCGATGATGTTCTTGGAGGTAACTTGCTATTTTCAACTGCTCCCTATTATCCGCTGACCGTAACTGCCAAAAATCCCTCTGCGGTTTTAGAAATCGAAAAGGAACTGCTCTTTAAACTGTGTAGCACTAATTCAAACTTTCTTCGATTTTTTCTTGGAATCATATCCGACCAAGCCTTCATGCTGGGGGATAAGATTCGGCGTTATGTAAATAGGACAATCAGAGAGCAGATATTAGATTTGTTGGAACGTGAGTGCAAAATTCAAAATTCAAACCGCATACAGTTAGGCATTACTAAAAAGGCGTTAGCTGAAAGAATAGGGGTGCAACGTACCTCGCTGTCAAGAGAGCTTGCAAAAATGAAAGCCGATGGGCTGATAGATTTTGATGATAAAACGATTACTTTGCTAAAGTAGGGTGGGGGGGAGCAATGGTGGGAAAATTAAAAAAGAAACGGTTGAGCCGTTTCTTTCTGGTGCGGGCGAAGGGACTTGAACCCCCACGGTCGCCCACCAGATCCTAAGTCTGGCGCGTCTGCCAGTTCCGCCACACCCGCAAAAAAATGGTGACCTGTCGGAGATTCGAACTCCGGACACCTTGATTAAAAGTCAAGTGCTCTACCGCCTGAGCTAACAGGTCTAACTGGCTGGGGTGGCAGGATTTGAACCTACGGATGCGGGAGTCAAAGTCCCGTGCCTTACCGCTTGGCGACACCCCAAGGAAATATATGGGGTGAGTGGTGGGAGTCGAACCCACGACCTCCAGAGCCACAATCTGGCGTTCTAACCAACTGAACTACACCCACCATTTTCAAATCGGCGATGGCGCGCCTGCAGGGACTCGAACCCCGGACTCACGGCTTAGAAGGCCGTTGCTCTATCCTGCTGAGCTACAGACGCAAATACGCCATTCCGTCAACAATTTTGAATTCTAACATAATCGCTGTCTGTTGTCAATCATTATTTTTTACTTTTTCCCTATTTTGCACCATATATTTTCATATGCGCTTTGCATGATTTACCTGTGGATATTGCTAAAATTAAAGCGAAGTGGTATAATAAGCACAATAGTTAAGAAGTTGATTCTTAATTAAATACTATTTTGGAAGGAGAAAGCATTATGGCTAAAGAATTAAAGGGTACAAAAACCGAAAAGAATTTATGGACTGCTTTCGCAGGCGAATCTCAAGCTCGCAACAAGTACACCTATTATGCTTCACAAGCTAAGAAGGAAGGCTATGTTCAAATCGCTAACTTCTTTGAAGAAACTGCTAATAACGAAAAGGAACATGCAAAGATTTGGTTCAAGCTTCTGCATGGCGGTAAGATTCCAGACACAGCGACCAACCTTTTAGACGGTGTGAATGGCGAAAACTACGAGTGGACTGATATGTATAAGAACATGGCTATCGAAGCAAGAGAAGAAGGCTTTGAGGAGATAGCAAGACTGTTTGAAGGCGTTGCGGCAGTTGAAAAGGAGCATGAGCAGAGATACCAGAAGCTGCTTAACAACCTCAATGAAGGCAAAGTATTTGCGCGTGAGGAAGTAACTGTATGGAAGTGCAACAACTGCGGTCATATACATATCGGCAAGGAAGCTCCGCAGGTTTGCCCCGTATGCGACCATCCGCGTGCATATTTCGAAATAAGAGCAGAGAATTATTAAGAATCGCTGATATGATAAAGCCCTCGCTTTGAGGGCTTTTTTGATTTCGGAAATCTAATCGATGAATAGTCTACGCGTTGTCGTTAGATTTACTATTCAGTCGGTTCATGATCGCAACTGCAAGCATAATTATTCCTGTTACAATGAATATTCCTAACATACCCTTCCACATAATGTTCAAGGTTTCCAAAAACAGTTTTACGTTAATCATAGCTACCTCCTTACTGTAAATACGGTATTACAAGGCTTAGTATCAAGCCGCCTGCGATAACCGAAGCAATCTGCCCGGAAACGTTTGCGCCTATAGAGTGCATTAAAAGGTGATTCTGGTTATCCTCCTCAAGCCCCATTTTATGAATGACACGAGCAGACATTGGGAAGGCGGATATTCCGGCAGCACCAATCATAGGATTTACCTTGTTTTTTGCGAATATGTTTATGAACTTGCCAAGCATTACTCCGCCTACTGTATCGAATATGAAAGCCACTAAGCCAAGCCCTAATATCATAAGCGTTTCGAGCTTTAAGAAGGAATCAGCCTGCATTCTTGCGGCGACAGTAATACCTAAGAAAAGCGTTACTAAGTTTGCTAAGGCGTTCTGTGCGGTTTCAGAAAGCGAGCCTAATACTCCGCATTCTCTAATAAGGTTTCCGAACATTAAGAAGCCTACCAAAGCAACAGCACGCGGTGCAAACAGGCCGGTAATCATTGTGATTATGATAGGGAAGGATATGCGCGTAAGCTTTGATACGCTCTTGGGCTCATAAGCCATGCGAATTCGTCTTTCCTGCTTTGTAGTTATTAGCTTAATTACAGGTGGTTGTATTATAGGAACTAACGCCATATATGAGTACGCGGCAACTACAATCGGGCCAATATAGTTTGAATTCAGATAATTTGCGATGAATATTGATGTAGGACCGTCTGCTGCACCTATTATCGCTATGGAAGCCGCGTCCTTCAGCTCAAAGCCCAATAGCCCCGCTACGCTCAATGTAAAGAATATTCCGAATTGAGCAGCAGCTCCGAACAGCAACAGCTTAGGATTTGTAAGCACAGGTCCGAAGTCAATCATTGCGCCTATTCCGATAAACAGTATTAGGGGGAATAGCTCATTAGCAATACCTGAGTTGAAAAGCACATCTAATATGCCTATTTCAGTGCCGTGTGTAACAGCTCCCGACAGCGGGAGGTTTACAAGAATCGCTCCAAAGCCGATAGGAAGCAATAGCGTAGGCTCCATCTTTTTGTAGATAGCCAAAAAAATTAGTACAAGCCCTATAAGCCACATCACTACTTGCTGCCACTGTATTTGCGACAGGTTTTCAAACAATACTTCCATAAAGCCCTCTTTCGTCAAATATTATAATAGTGCTTGCGCACAATCATATTATACACCAAATCGAAAAAATATTAAACTTAGTTTCAGCCTGCATTCAGTTTGACAAGGCAGTGGTTTTTGGATATACTAAGATGAAAAAATTTGTGAGGAAATGGCTATATGAGAAAACTTACAACTAAAGAGCTTCGCAACTTGTTTATAGAGTTTTTTAAGACAAAGGACCATGCGGTAATTTCGTCAGCTTCACTGATACCTGAGAACGATCCGTCGGTTCTTTTTACAACTGCCGGCATGCACCCCTTAGTGCCTTATCTGTTAGGTGAAAAGCACCCCGCAGGCAAAAGGCTTGTTAATGTGCAGAAGTGCGTTCGCACAGGCGATATTGATGATGTGGGCGACACATCACACTTGACATTCTTCGAAATGCTTGGCAACTGGTCCTTGGGAGATTATTTTAAGAAGGAAGCTATTGAGTATTCATACGAATTTCTTACATCCCCCGATTGGTTGGGTATTGATAAAGACAAGCTGTATTTCACGGTATTTGCAGGCGATGAGGACGCTCCGAAAGATGTAGAAAGCTATGAGCACTGGCTTAGAATGGGCGTTGACCCTTCGCATATATTCTTTCTTCCCAAAAAGAATAACTGGTGGTTTGCGGGCCCTACCGGTCCATGCGGTCCTGATACTGAGATATTCTATGATACGGGCATTGAGCCCTGCTGCACCGATTGCAGCCCTGCCTGCTCATGCGGCAAGTATTTAGAGATCTGGAACAATGTGTTTATGGAGTATAACAAAACTTCTAATGGCTTTGAGCCGCTTTCTCAGAAGAATGTTGATACAGGCATGGGATTGGAGAGGACTGTGGCGACATTGCAGGGTGTGGAATGTGCCTATGATACTGACGCTTTTTCGGGCATATTAAAGGAAATAGAAACGCTTTCGGGCAAGGGTTATAGGGATAATCCGGATACCACAAAGGCGTTTAGGATAATAGCAGACCATATTCGATGTGCAACGTTCATTTTAGGCGACCCAAGAGGTGTTACGCCCTCCAATGTTGACCAAGGCTATGTTCTGCGCAGGTTGATTCGCAGGGCGTTAAGATACGCTATGCAGTTAGAAATTCCTGAGGATAGCCTGTATATAATTGCTGAAGCAGTTATCAATCAGAATGCTGACTTTTATACAGAGCTTGAAACGAATCGCGAAAGGATTATCACCGAGATTCAGACAGAGGAAAAGAGATTCCAGCGCACATTGAAGCAGGGAATGAGAGAGTTCGAAAAGATGAAGGAACATTTCATTCAAGAGGGGAAGATTGACGGCAAAAGCGCTTTCAGGCTTTATGATACCTTCGGCTTCCCGATTGAGTTCACTCAGGAAATGGCAAGCGAGATTGGCTTAACCGTTGACATTGAAGGCTTTAACGAGGCATTTGCTGAACACCAGAAGAAGTCGCAGATAGGCGCAGACCAGAAGTTCAAGGGCGGCTTGGCTGATTCCTCCGAGCAGACAACAAGGCTGCACACAGCAACACACCTTTTGCAGGCCGCGTTGAGAAAGGTACTTGATGAAAGCGTTTCGCAAAGGGGTTCGAATATAACTCCCGAGAGGTTGAGGTTTGACTTTTCATTCGACCGTAAGGTTACAAGGGAGGAGTTAGATGAAATTGAACGCTTAGTAAATGAAGCGATACAAGCAGATGTTGAAGTTATCTGTGAGGAAAAAACAGTTGAGGAAGCACTGAACGAGGGAGCAATAGGCTTGTTCGGCGAACGATATGGCGAGCGAGTAAAGGTTTATACCGTACCCGGCTTCTCGAAAGAGATTTGCGGTGGTCCTCATGTTAAGCGAACCGGCGAGCTTGGTACCTTCAAGATTGTAAAAGAAGAGGCTTCAAGCGCAGGTGTTAGGAGAATAAAGGCTGTACTAAAATAATTTTAATGCGGTTAGAGTATAATATGTCTAACCGCATCAATTTCAAGGAGTATTAGAAGCTTTGATGGAAGAAACCACGCTTAATGAATTAGTGATACCATTAGAATCGATGGAAGAACAAATTAAATTGTTCGGCGCATTCGATGAAAACTTGGCAATATTGGAGGCTGAAACTGGCGCGCAGATTACCGTAGCTTCCGACGGCATTAGAGTACAGGGTGATTCGCAAGCCAAAATACTTGCATTTACGGTAATTGAAAAGCTGCTATTCATGATACGGCGAAACGATTTTATAGATAAGAGCCGCATCAGATACGCAATAGAGCTTGCGCGAGAAGGCAACGCGGATTTAATTGAGAAATTAGTCGACGATGTAGTTGCGTTCACAAGCAAGGGAAAGCGAATCCGCACAAAGACATTAGGGCAAAGGCGCTATGTTGATGCCCTGAAAAAATACACGGTTACATTCGGCATTGGTCCCGCAGGTACAGGCAAAACCTACTTGGCAGTTGCAATGGCTGTGTTAGCGTTTAAGAATAAAGAGGTTGAGCGCATAATTCTTACGCGTCCTGCGGTTGAAGCGGGCGAAAAGCTGGGCTTTTTACCGGGAGATCTGCAAAACAAGGTTGACCCGTATTTGCGTCCATTGTATGACGCGTTGTATGAGTTCTTAGGCGTTGAGAATTTTAAGATGCTATACGAGCGCGGCACAATAGAGGTTGCACCATTGGCATATATGCGCGGCAGAACATTGAATGACGCTTATATAATATTAGACGAAGCGCAAAACTGCACAGTAGAGCAGATGAAGATGTTCTTGACGCGCTTTGGAGTTGGCTCAAAGGTCGTAATAACTGGCGACATAACCCAAATTGACTTGCCTCCAGACAAGAAAAGCGGCTTGAAGCACGCAATAGAGGTTTTGAACGATGTTGAGGGCATAGGATTTGTTTATTTGACGCATAAGGATGTTGTGCGCCACGAAATTGTTCAACGAATAGTAAACGCATACGACAGCTTTGAAAAGAAGAAGCGTTCAAATGATTGAAATTAGCATAAACGCTGAATTGAAGGAAATAACTGAGCAGGAGTTAGTCGCTTTGCTGACTGAGGTCTGTGAAGCCGCATTACAGCATGAGCAGAAAAGCGGCAGCATAGGGATTAGTATTATTGACGACACACAGATAAGGGAATTAAACGCGCAGTTCAGGGGTATAGACAGGCCGACAGACGTGTTGAGCTTCCCTTGTATAGATGGTTCATCGTATGATGTTACCGATGCGTACTTGGGCGATATTGCAATCTCAATAGATAGGGCGGAAATGCAGGCGAATGAGTATGGTCATTCTTTGCGACGCGAGCTTGCTTTTTTGACGGTGCATGGTGTACTACATCTATTAGGCTATGACCATGAGGCAAGCGACCAAATTGAAGCGGAATGTGATATGTTTAGGAAGCAAGAAGAAATATTAACGAGTTTGGGGTATAAAAGATGAGGATAATACATGATTTAGAGATTAAGAATATGCTGAAAATGGCAGCTGACGCGTTTGACAGAGCATACGCGCCGTATTCAAATTATCGCGTGGGCGCTTGCTTGAAGGGTTCAACAGGCGCATACTACTTGGGCGGCAATATCGAGAATTCAAGCTATGGTGCAACAATTTGCGCAGAACGCGTGGCACTTTCTAAGGCTGTTTATGAGGGCGAGAAGGAGTTCGATGCCTTAGCAATATTTACTGATGATAAGTCCCCAACCCCTTGCGGCATATGCAGGCAGAGCTTAACAGAGTTCTGCGACCCTGAAATGCCCATAATCTGCGGAAGTAAAGACGGGAGCTACAAGGTTTATTCGCTTGGAGAGCTTTTCCCTTCGCCGTTTTTGCTGAAATCAGATAAAGAAACAATAGAACATTCTGAAGAAGTGAAAGAAGATACATATGAGTAATAAAGAGTTTCGCTCCGGCTTTATAACAATAATAGGCGCGCCCAATGCCGGCAAATCAACGCTTATTAACCGCATAGTCGGTCAGAAAATCAGCATTGTATCCGCCCGTGCGCAAACCACGCGCAATAAAATAATGGGTGTTTATAATGGTAAGGCAAACGCGTTCGACTATCAGATGATATTCATAGATACTCCGGGTGTGGCGCTGCCTAAAAACAGGTTAGGGGAGTATATGCTAAGCGTTGCATACGAAGCGCTTAACGAGGTTGAAGCTGTGCTGTTTTTAGTCGATTCTACTATCGGAATTAAAGAAAAAGACGAGATGATACTTGAGCGCTTAGAAAAGAGCAAATCACCTGTAATTGCAGCTATAAATAAAATTGATACGGCTAATGCTTCAGATGTTGAAGCAATAAAAGAGGTTTTGTCTTATAAACCCTTTATTAAGCAGGTGCTTACTATTTCTGCTATAAATGGCGACGGTGTTGACGAGCTTGTAAATGTGCTCACAACCTACATGGTTGAAGGGCCTATGTATTTCCCGGAGGATATGGTAACAGATTCTCCTGAGAGGTTTATTTGCGCTGAAATGATTCGTGAAAAAGCGCTTGAGTTATTGCGCGACGAAGTTCCGCATGGTATAGGAGTGGGAATTGATGAGTTCAAGTATCGCGAAGACAAGGATATTGTTGATATAAGTGCCACCATTTATTGTGAAAGAGATTCTCACAAGGGCATAATCATAGGCAGAAAAGGCGATATGATTAAGCAGATAGGTACATCAGCGCGTATGGATATAGAATGGCTTTTAGGCTCAAAGGTGAATTTACAGCTATATGTTAAGGTAAAGCCTGATTGGAGAAATAGTGTAAGCATTTTGAACGAGCTGGGATATAATTAACACAGCTTCCGAATATTACAACGGTAAGTAAACGCTATTTGTGTAATACTAATACCAAGTAATAATTAGGAGGAAGCACAATGAGTAATATCGATAAGAAAAACAATAAAGAAGTTCATGGCTCGAAAATCGCGTGGGACGGTTTTTCATCAACCGGCAAGATAGGTATGTATCTCCTATACAGAGCCTTGAAGGAGGACAATGGCTTCGATTATTCGGAAGGGGATAGTAACAAGGAGTAATGACTATCGCGACAACGATAGGATAATAAACCTGTTCACAACTGATGGCGAAATAATAACAGCAGCTATATATGGAGCAAAAGGAGTAAAGGGGCATAAGGCTGTTGCATCACAGATTTTTACTTATGGTGAGTATGTAATTGACAGCAAGAATAATAGAAACACAGTAAGCTCATGCACAGTTATTGAAACATATAGACCCATAACGCGTGATTACGCAAGGTACACTACGGGCTGTATGATGGTATCATCAATAAATACAGCTATGAGTGAAAGCGAAGATAACCCAGATGTATATTTGCTTTTGCAGCATTGCTTGACCTACCTTGCGTATTCCGACCTGCATCAAGATGATTTGCTTATCTACTTTTTTCTGCATTTAATGTGTCTGATAGGCTATTGTCCTTCTATAACCGAATGTGCAAGCTGTGGCGCTGATATTAAGATGTTGAGCAGCGCAAGGTTCGATTGTGAGCAGGGCGGTGCCATATGCTTTGAGTGCCCGGCGCAGAGTAAGATTATAAACCTGTCTGCGCTTAGCTTGGAAGCCATGCGCCGTATGCTGTTGCTTGATTTTGACGAGCTAAGTAAGCTTATATTACCGCAAAAGGTCCGCAGAGAACTGTATAATTGCTTGTTGAATTATTCTGAATATTATCTGAATAGAAGTTTGAGAAAATAAAAGCCCTATCATAATGATAAGGCTTTTTAATAATGGGTTTGATTACTTATCACATTTATATGTTTGCACTACAATACAGTTGCTTGGGCAAACAGGAACACATTCTCCGCAATTATTGCATTTATGCGGGTCAATATGCGCTAAGTAGTTTTCAATAGTTATAGCTTCCTGCGGGCAAGCCTTTGCGCAGCGTCCGCACGCTATGCAAGCGCGCATACAAGCGTCCTTTGCGATTTTTGCTCTTTCGTGATTGCTACATCTAACTGTAACATTGCACTCCTTAGGAATAAGCTCAATAACATGGCGCGGACATTCGAGCACACATTCGCCGCAAGCTGTGCATTTATCAGCATTTATTATTGCAACTCCATCTACAATATCTATAGCGTCAAAAGCGCATTTCTTTGCGCAGTCGCCCAAACCAATGCAAGCGTAATGGCACTGCTTGTTGCCGCCGGCCATTTGAGCAACAGCGCGGCAGCTTGAATAGCCCTCATAGTCGTATCTCTTTTTAGATACAGAGAAAGCGCCTTGACACAGCACTCTTGCTACTCTGGGTTCACGCTCTGAAACCTCAACCTGCATTATCTGCCCCATCTTTTCTAAGTTATCAGCACTTGCAGCGGTACAATCCTCTGGGCAAGCCTGCCCTTCTATCAATGCCTTTGCAAAAGCGTCGCAGCCTGCAAATCCGCACGCGCCGCAGTTTGCGCCGCCAAGACAAGAACGCAGCTCTTCAACTCGCGGGTCTTCTTCTACATAAAATTTCTTTGCGCTTATTCCTAATACCACGCCGAATACTATGCCTATTCCGCTTAATATGCCTGCTGCAAGCAGTATATCAGTCCAATTCATAATTACCTCCTATTACTGGGCTATGCCTGAGAATCCCATAAATGCCAATGCCATAAGCCCCGCAATAACCAAAGAGCTTGAGAAACCACGCATACATTTTGGGATATCCGAGTGCTCAAGGCGTTCGCGGACTCCTGCCATAAGCACGATTGCAAGCATAAACCCAAGCGCGCTGAATGTACCATTAAGAACTGAGGTTAAGAGATTGTAATTTGAGTTTATGTTTAATATTGCAATACCTAATACCGCGCAGTTTGTAGTTATCAGGGGCAGGTAGATACCAAGGCTTTTATATAGTGTGGGACTTGACTTTTTAATAAACATCTCAACCACTTGAACGAGAGCGGCAATTATGAGTATGAACGCAATGGTGTTTAAGTACTGCAAACCTAATGGAACGAGGAGAAATGCGTAAACAAGCCAAGTGCACAGCGATGATATAGCCATAACGAATGTAACAGCCATACCCATTCCGAAAGCCGTTTCGACCTTGCCCGAAACTCCCAAGAAGGGGCAGTTACCTAAAAATCTTGAGAATATAACATTGTTCGTAAGCACACAGGTTATAAACAATGTGAATATGTTAACTGATATGTTCATTTACAGCTTGCCTCCCTCTTCTTTGCGATTTTGTTGGTGATTGCATTCAATATGCCTAATGTTAAGCCCAAAGTAATAAATCCGCCGGGAGCAAGCGCGAAAACGGACATAGGCGTAAATGATGCGGGCAAAATACTTATTCCTAGTATTGTGCCGTTACCTATGATTTCGCGAATAGAGCCTATTATTGCAAGCGCCAATGTGAATCCAATGCCCATTCCTAAACCGTCAACAATAGAAGGGAGCAGGGGGTTTTTGCTTGCGAAAGCCTCTGCGCGAGCTAATATAATGCAGTTTACAACGATTAGCGGAATGAAAATTCCTAAGCTCTTATCAAGCTCGGGCAGGTATGCTTTCATAAGCAGCTCAATCATTGTAACGAATGTGCATATAACGACTACAAACGCAGGAATTCTGATCTTATCAGGTATGAAGTCCTTCAAAAGTGATATAACAAGGTTTGAGCCTATAAGCACTAATGTAGTAGCAAGCCCCATTCCTAAGCTGTTCTGAAGCGATGTGGTAATAGCTATTGTAGGGCATAAGCCTAATACCAAGCGGAATGTGGGGTTTTCATTAAGTATTCCGTTGAAGAATGTATTTAATAGCCTTTTCAAATCAATTCCCCCTTTGCTCATTTATATAATCAATTTGCGCCAACAAATGCTCGCAAAGTGCATTTACTCCGTCAACCACGGTTCTTGAGGTGCCTGTAGCACCGGTGATAGCATCAACATTGTTCTCGTCTGTTGCAGGTTCGTTTGCTTTTTTGAGAATCAGCTTGTAGGTCTTGCCTATGAACTGTTCAGTGAATTCAGGGTCTTTCGCTTTTGAGCCGTAGCCTTCTGTTTCCTTGAAGTTCGCACCGCCTACGGACAAGCCTGTGATTTTACCGTCTAAATCCATGCCGACAGTCAACTCAATTTCGCCAGCATAGCCCTTTACAGTTATCTGCCCGGTAACGCCGACTATTTCATTACCTAATACTGCTATGAAAACATTGTCTAAGCTGTCGTCAATGCTCCCGAATTCTATACCCGATACAACGACTTTTTCAGCTTCGGTATCGGAAGCCTTGTTAAGCTGTATGAAGTCGTCAGCATTCTCAAAAACAGCTTTACGCGCTTCATTTGACGCCTTTCTTGCGTGTTCGTTTATGGGGGCAAGCGTAATGTCGTGCACAACGCCTAACAAAAGACCTGCTACAGCGGCTATAATAAATAGCTTTAATACCAAAGTAATTGTATTATCACGCATTTGCTTTACCTCCATAAACTCTCGGTTTGATGAATTTATCAATCAAGGGTGTGGCTATGTTCATAATCAGAATCGCATATGTAACGCCCTCGGGATAGCTTGAAAATTTTCTCATTACAGCGACTATTAAGCCGCAGCCTATTGCGAATAGGACTTCTCCTCGGAATGTCATCGGGTTTGTTGTGTAATCGGTTGCCATGAACACTGCGCCTAACAATAAACCGCCTGAGAGCACATATTGCGCAGGGTTAATACTGAACCCATTGAACATCCAGCCGCAAAGTAGGGCAGTACCTACAAATATAGTTGGTATGGCTGGGGTGATAACGCGCCTTATAAGCAGATAAATAAAGCCCAATATAATAGCGACCTTTGATACTTCGCCGATACAGCCGGGGATATTGCCCAACAGAAGCTGCATAGTAGAATAATTCTCAGGGTTAGTGAGCGGAGTAGCGGCAGTCGCTGCGTCAACGCTCATAAAGCCAAGCGAAGAAGTCGTATTAGTGTTCACAAATGTTGAAACTAATGGCCCGAAGCTTGTAACCAGTATTGCGCGTGCGGCTAATGCAGGGTTTAAGAAGTTGCCGCCTAAGCCGCCAAAGAGTTGCTTTATAAGTATTATTGCTATTACGCTGCCCAAGCAAGCTGACCACCAAGGCGCTGTAGAGGGCAGGTTAAGTGCTAACAAAAGTCCGGTAACAACAGCGGATAAATCCCTAATTGTTACAGGCTTCTTTGCTAACTTCTGCCATATAAATTCAGCTAATACAGCGGATACAATCGAAACGGCTACTAATATTCCGGCACGGTAGCCAAAGAAATATAGACCGGCAAATGTTGTAGGAAGAAGTGCGATGATCACATCGCGCATTATTGAGGTAGTAGTATCTTTAGAATGTAAATGCGGGGCAGGTGAAACGATTAAACTCATTGCTTTGCCCTCCTTTCAGCTTGTGCAATCTTTTCTTTCATAACCTTAAATGAGGGTGTAAGGTATCGCGACGCGGGGCATACATAAGAACAGCACCCACATAGTATGCAATCCTTTATGTTGCGCGATATTGCTGCCTTCATGTCGTTTTTATCGCAATCAAATTTAAGCGCGTGTGGCAGTAAGCCCGCAGGACAAACATAAACGCAGCGCGCGCAGCGTATGCAGGCGGATTCCTCAGCAAACTTTGCTTCATGCTTGCCCAGCACTACAATTCCTCCGGTTGCTTTGCAAACGACTATATCTTCTGTAGGTGCGCAAGGAGAAGTCATGCAGCCGCCTAATAGAATTTTCTTCGGTTCTTCCGAATATCCGTCGCATGCACCTATTAAATCGTAAAATATTGAGCCGACTGGTACTAACAGGTTGGACGGACGATTTACCTTGCCAGTTACAGTGGTTACTCTTGAGATTAGAGGCAAGCCCTTACGAATAGCGTCTGAAATAGCCTTGCTCGTGGAAGCATTTATTACGATAACTCCAACATCAATAGGCAATCCGCAGCTTGGAACCTCTCTGCCGGTCGCTACTTGTATGAGCTGTTTTTCGCTTCCTTGCGGATACTTCGTCTTTAGCACTAATACGCTTATATTTTCATAGTTTTTTACAACTTCTTTTATTGCTTGAATCGCTTCGGGCTTATTGTCCTCAATGCAAATAATTCCTTTGCTTACTTTCAGCGCACGCATTGTCAAGTGCAAGCCATCAACAACTAATTCGGGCTGTTCAAGCATTATTCTATGGTCGCAAGTAATATGAGTTTCGCACTCAACACCGTTTATAAGTATAGTATCGCAGTTCTTACCATTTGGAACAGTCAGCTTAACATGAGTAGGAAATGCAGCGCCTCCCATGCCGACAATACCAGCATTCTTAACAGCTTCTACGAATTTCTCAGTATTTTCGATTTCTTCTTCGGTTAAACCATGCAAATCGCTTACCCATTCGTTAGCATAGTCGTTTTGTATTTCAACACAAAGTACGGGTTGTGAATCAGCGAATTGATGCTTTTCAACACACAATACTGTACCAGAAACGCTCGCGTGTATAGGTACTCCCAAAAAGCCTTGCGGTTCTCCTATGAGCTGCCCTTTGAGAACGCGTTGTCCTTTTTCTACACAAGGTGTGCAAGGCGGACCCATGTGCATTTGCATTGGTATAATTACAGTACCCGGTTCAAATTCTCGTATGGGTTCATTGCGTGTTGCGCGTTTTCCTCCATGCTTGATAGGGTGAATACCACCTCTGAATGATTTCAATACATACACCTGCTTTCTACAATAAATTAGAGTCAACTTGTATCATAACATATTTGCAAAAAAAGTTAAAGAAAAAAATCGACAACAGATTCGGATATATTATATTAAATCTCTTTCCTGCTTTTGCTTATGAGGTAATATTACTGTAATATGGCAGATTTACCATTCAAGAATTATTGTGTGTTATTTGCGTAGTGGCTATTGTCCGTTATGGGAAATTCGATAAAGCAAAAACCCACCGCATTTGCAGTGGGTTTCGTTTTAGTATCACAAGAGTGGATTACTTCTTGTTTCTAATTGCTGATTGTGCTGCAGCCAAGCGTGCGATTGGCACACGATAGGGTGAGCAGGATACATAGTTCAGCCCAATCTTGTGGCAGAACTCGATTGATGACGGGTCGCCGCCATGCTCACCGCAGATACCCAGCTTGATGTTCGGGCGTGTCTGCTTGCCGAGCTCAACAGCCAGCTTCATGAGCTTGCCAACGCCGGTTTGGTCTAACCTTGCGAACGGGTCGCTTTCGAATATCTTCTTAGCGTAGTATTCGCCCAAGAACTTAGTTGCGTCGTCGCGGCTGAAGCCGAATGTCATCTGTGACAGGTCGTTTGTGCCGAATGAGAAGAACTCAGCCTTCTTTGCGATGTCATCTGCTGTTAAGCAAGCACGCGGAATTTCAATCATAGTACCAACAAGGTAATTGATTTCTGTATTCTTCTCCTGCATAACCTTCTTAGCAGTTTCATCGATTACATTCTTTATGTATTCGAGCTCTTTCGCTTCGCATACTAAGGGAACCATTATTTCGGGAGTTACAGTCTTGCCGGTTTCCTTATACACATTGATTGCAGCTTCTATTATTGCGCGGGTCTGCATTTCAACGATTTCGGGATATGTAACGCCCAAACGGCAGCCGCGATGACCCATCATCGGGTTGAACTCATGCAAGCTCTCAACGGTTTCCTTCAATTCCTCGAAGGTAATGCCCATTGTCTTTGCTAAGGCTTCTATATCGTCGTCCTCAGAGGGCAGGAACTCATGTAATGGCGGGTCTAACAAGCGGATTGTAACAGGGAATTCGCCCATAACCTTATAGATGCCTTCGAAGTCGCTTCTCTGCATGGGAAGCAGCTCAGCCAACGCCTTTCTGCGATTTTCTTCGGTTTTGCTTACTATCATTTCGCGAACAGCAGGTATTCTGTCCTCCTCAAAGAACATATGCTCAGTGCGGCAAAGACCGATGCCTTCTGCACCGAATTCTATTGCAACCTTTGAATCTCTTGGTGAATCCGCGTTGGTTCTTACCTTAAGCGTGCGGAACTGGTCAGCCAGCTTCATTATTCTGTGGAATTCGTCTGAAAGGATAGGCGGTATGGTGGGCAGTGCGCCTTCATATACCTTACCTGTTGAGCCGTCTAACGAAATCCAGTCGCCTTCGTGGAATACCTCGCCTGTAACAAGTGTTATTGTTTTCTTTTCGTCGTCTATTCTAACCTGTGAACAGCCTGCTACACAGCACTTGCCCATACCGCGTGCAACAACTGCTGCGTGTGAAGTCATACCGCCGCGTGCTGTCAAAATACCTTCGGAAGCAATCATGCCTTCAATATCCTCAGGCGATGTTTCCAAACGCGCCAATATAACCTTTTCGCCGCGTGCTGCTGCTTCGTGAGCGTCCTCAGCCGAGAAGTAAACCTTACCCGACGCTGCGCCCGGTGATGCTGCAAGGCCCTGCGCTATGGGCTTAGCATTTGCCAATGCCTTGGGGTCAAAGCAGTTGTGCAGGAGTGTATCCAAGGTTCTGGGTTCAATCTTCAACAGAGCTTCTTCGGGTGAAAGCATGCCCTCGTCCATCAAATCGCAAGCGATCTTCAATGCTGCTGAAGCGGTGCGCTTGCCGTTGCGTGTCTGCAGGATATACAGCTTGCCACGCTCAATTGTGAACTCCATGTCCTGCATATCTCTGTAATGGCGCTCGAGCTTTTCGCAGATTTCTAAGAACTGTTTATATACTTCGGGCTGTGTTTGCTCTAATTGTGAAATGTGCTGAGGTGTGCGGATACCGGCAACAACATCTTCGCCCTGTGCGTTCATTAAGAATTCGCCGTAAATCTTCTTTTCGCCTGTTGAGGGGTTGCGTGAGAATGCAACGCCTGTGCCGCTGTCGTCGCCCATGTTGCCGAATACCATCTCTTGCACATTAACAGCAGTACCCCAAGAATAAGGTATGTCGTTTTCACGACGATAGATAATAGCACGGGGGTTGTCCCAGCTTCTGAAAACAGCTTTTACTGCCTCAAGCAGCTGCTCTTTGGGCTCTTGCGGGAAGTCGAAGCCCTTTTCCTTCTTGAACAATTCCTTATATTGCTTTACTATCTCTTTGAGATTATCGGCGGTTAAGTCGGTATCCTTTTCGCAATTATAGCGCTTCTTGGTTGAGTCAAGTATTTCATCGAACTTTTTCTTTTCGATTTCCATAACTACATCAGAGAACATCTGAATGAATCTTCTGTAGCTGTCATATGCGAATCTTTCGTTGTTTGTGAGCTTTGCCATGCCTTCAACTGTTTCGTCGTTCAAGCCAAGGTTGAGTATTGTATCCATCATGCCGGGCATTGAAGCTCTTGCACCGGAGCGAACAGATACCAAGAGGGGATTTTGTGGATTTCCGAATTGCTTGCCTGCTTTCTTCTCTAATTTCTTAAGAGAGTCAAAAATCTCGTCAATTATTTCTTTTGCAATCATTTTACCGTCATCATAATAACGGGTGCAGGCTTCGGTAGTAACAGTAAAACCGAATGGAACAGGCAGTCCCAAATTTGTCATTTCTGCAAGGTTTGCGCCTTTGCCGCCAAGTAGCTCGCGCATGTTTGCATTACCTTCAGAAAACATGTAAACATACTTCATACAGTGTACCTCCAAATTTATTTAGGTGTGAGCAATCGCTTTTTTGCGTAATTCTACACAGCTATACATTATAACCCAAGCGTTCCTTTATAGCAAACAAAAAACAAAAATGGATAATATATTTTAGATAAAATTTTGAACTACCCATTCTATAGCGTGTTCATCGCAGCTTGGTGAAACATAATCTGCCTCATTCAGCAGGTCAGGATGCGCGTTTTTGACAGCAATGCCTATATCGGCTGCTTTTATCATTGACAAATCAAGCAGACTGTCCCCAACGGCAATTGTTTCAGAAGGTGAAATATCTAAGTGCTTGCAAAACCATTCGAGCGCCTTGCCCTTTGTTGAATTCAAATCGCTTAGCTCTATGAAGTACTTTGAAGAAGCAGTAACCTCCATACAGTCTTTGAATTCATTGCGGGTGGCTTCTAAATGTGCCATAAGCTCGTTTGAATCAGCAAAGTACAGCACCTTAGGCACATTTGTCCATTTCTTATTACGGATTTCATTATCGTAGATGCATTTCAGCTTCAAGTACTCGATATATCTTTGCGTGTAGGGGTTTTCACACTCCGAAACCACATAGTCGTCAACATATATTTGAGATACAAGCGAGCATTTCGTGGCGTAGTCAAGCGATTTTCTTACTAAATCATGCTTCAAGTAGTTTGAGTGCAGCACCTCATTTGTGCGCATATTCTTGATAACAGCTCCGCCGAAGCAGGCTGCTACATCGTAGAACAAGCCGTTTTCCCAAACTATAGAAGCTCCTAATGGCGACCTGCCCGTAAATACTGCTACATGAACGCCATTGCCTTTTGCTTTTTTAATAGCTCTTATGTTGCGTTCGGAAATTCGCCCTTGACTGTCTAACAGCGTCGCGTCTAAATCCAATGCTAATAGCTTATACTTACTCATTTTAAGAATGTACGCTTGCGCAGCGCCTCCTTAACATCTTTTCTTGAGTCTAAATACAATAGCGCTAATGACAATGTCGCGCAGGGAATCAACACATAATACGACCATTGCAGCATAAACGGAGTGCCGAAATGCTCGCAAAGCGTCAGCTCAATTACCATTGAATATACGCCTAATGAGAACAGCAGTATAGCTATTCTAACCAATATAGTTGTGCGCTTTGGATGCCGAAATAGCGCAAAAAACAGCCAAGTGAAGCCGCACGAAGCAATGCAAAGCGGCAATCCGATTGTGATTAGCCACCTTCCGCCGGCCAAGAATTGAATCAAGGCTAAGTAACCGAACAAAGCCAAGTAGTCTATAAAAATAAACAATGCAGTATGAAACTTGCGGAAGTACATGGGAAATAGAAACGCAACAAACACTAATGTAAGCGCACCCACTACATATAAAGACCAGCTTATTTTACCATTAGCTATAAGGTTGCTAAGCATAGTAACAAAAATAGGTATTAGAAGCAGTATTGCAATGAATGTTGCAACCTTGCCTCTGTTAACCGGCTTCGCGACCTCATAGTTAGTAGGGAAGGGCGGGTCCTCCGGCTCCTTCCAAGGTGAGTGCGGATTTATCACTTCTGTATCGCAAAGCGGACATTTTTTTTCGGTTTCAGCAAGCTCGACGCCGCAATTAACACAATATGACATAGTACCTCCTAATATCCGGAGTTGCTTGAAATCTTCACATGAACACCCTGCTTAACTAAAAAGGTGAAAAACTCTCTTTCAAGCATACTTTCCTTTATAGTTCTTATGAAGTTTATTACTAAATTGCCTTTATAGGAAGCCACTGCGCAGGTTATTCTGTTCCTTGATAAAGGCCCTACTAAAAAGTCGATTCTATCAACATACTTTTGCATTTCATCAGGCAGTACTATATTCCCCAAGTTAGAAATCACTGTTGAGGTTTTTCTGTCGCCAACCATATTGAATACAATGCGCAGTGCGATATTCTTAATAAACAGTGGAGTGATTGACAGCAGATTGTTCTTCTCGGCAAGCACATTGGTTGAAAATTTTGCGTTCAAGCTCTTCTCGTTTACTTCAAGCCCCATTTGGTGATGCACGGCTTTTAACACCTCGTTGAATGTATAAACGCCTAAACGCGGGTCAATGCCGACATTTACATAGCTTGCGAAATTCCTCTTTGTGTTTGTAGGATAGAACTTGCGCAGGTTTACAGGCACAGATACCTTTACCGGTTTTAGCTTTTTGCGAACTTTTTCGAAGCTCTTTCCTTTGAAGCTGTCAAGCTGTATCTTGTTTACAGCCATAATCATAACTGCGACTAAGTATTCGGTTAGTGATACCTGCTTTTCTTTTGCACGCGACAGTATTTCGTTTACCGGAACAACGCCTGATGTAACATGTATCCTGTCCATTGGCTCGCGTGTGCCTTTTATATAGTATGAGTCCGGCTCTTTTCTTGAACGCGTAACAGGACCAGCAAATCTCACAAAAGCGTCTTCAATTTCGGTTTGCTTTGGCTCCTCGGTACAGTCTAAAATTTCTTTATTTCTTGGAATATCAGCTCCGTATTTGAGCCTAAGGTATTCCGCTACCATTGTAAGCAAAAAGCTCATACCGCCTGTGCCGTCGGACAGCACATGAAATACCTCAAGCGCGATAGTTTTATTGTAGTACCTAACGCGCAGCATAAAGCCCTTGTTTTCGGATAAATCCATACGAACGCAGGGGTTAGCTACATCCTCTTGCAGCTCGGGGCTGTCGTGTATAATTTCTAAGTAAGGCCAAAACAACCCTGATTTAAGCTTCAGAGCAAACTGAGGGAAGCGCTTCAGTGTGATTCGCTGCGCTTGGTCTAATATTTCAGGGTAAATTTTTTCATTCAGCGTTGCAGATACGCGAAATAAAGCAGTCCAATCGCTCCTGCGGGCAGCAGGGTAAATTTTTCCCGCATTATCGACCTTAAGCCACTTTACCTTCGCGCTTTCGGAAGAATCAATAACCTTCATACTATATGCCCGATGTCAAAAGTATAGCAATATAAACAAGCAAAGCGCTTATTATGGTTCCGAAGCCCAATACTGCGGTTCGGATAATTCTTAAGTAGCTGATTGTTCTATACCTTAATAGCTTGTCTATGTCCTCGTCTGAGACCTCGTTATATGTGCATTTGAAATACTTGCCGTCTTTCTTCGCAAATATTCCGCCGGGGATAGGCTGACCCTGCGCTTGAACATCAGATATTGCCTGCTCCTCATCTTCGGTGCATCTATGTATGCTCGCGATACCAAGCTCGCTCATAAGCTTTATAAGCTCTTCGTTAAGTGATTTGGTTTTTTTCATGCTTCGCTACCCACCCTTAGCTTATTAAATGGTTGATAGTTACCATCCCATGTGTTATTATAGCATAGTTGGTGAGATTATTAAACAACAAGAATTATTAACCTTTGGAGGAAAAAATGCTTATATACAACACATTGACACGCAAAAAAGAAAAATTCGTACCGCGCAAGGAAAATGAAGTTAGTATGTATGTTTGCGGGCCTACGGTTTACGGCTTTATTCATATCGGCAACGCAAGGCCTTTGATTGTGTTTGATACCTTCCGAAAATATTTAGAGCATATGGGCTACAAGGTCAACTATATTCAAAACTTCACCGATATTGACGATAAGGTAATAAACCGCGCAAATGATGAGAACCTACCTTACTATGCTATAGCAAACAGGTATATCGATGAATATTATATTGACGCTGATGCGTTGTCGGTCAAGCACCCGACCAACAGCCCGCGTGCGACCGAGCATATAAACCATATTATCGAGCTTGTGCAAACTCTCATAGATAAGCAGCACGCATATGTCGCTGAAAACGGCGATGTGTATTTCAGTGTTCGCAGCTTTTCAGAGTACGGCAAGCTTTCGGGTCAATCGCTTGACGATTTAGAGAGCGGCGCAAGAATTGACCCGACTGAGCAGAAGAAAGACCCGTTGGATTTTGCGTTGTGGAAAAGCGCAAAGCCCGGCGAGCCTTCTTGGGATTCGCCTTGGGGCAAGGGCCGACCCGGCTGGCATATTGAGTGCTCTGCAATGAGCTTGAACATACTGGGCGAAGGCTTTGATATTCACGCAGGCGGAGTGGACTTGGTTTTCCCGCACCATGAGAACGAAATCGCACAAAGCGAAGCCGCGACAGGCAAGTGCTTTGCAAAATATTGGATGCACAATGGGCATATCAACATCAACAATCAGAAAATGAGCAAGAGCAAGGGCAACTTCTTCACTGTACGCGATATACTAAGCGTGTTTGAGCCTGATGTTGTGCGCTTGTTCATGCTTTCGTCGCATTATCGTTCACCTATGAATTTCACAAAGGAGCTGTTAGAGCAGACAGAGCCTGCTATTCAGCGTTTGCGCACAGCAAAGGAAAGGCTGCTTGAAGCAAAAATCGCAGAACAGCCGACTGAGGGCGAACCCGAATTCATAGAACAGCTAAACGAGTTTAAGACCTCATTCGAAGCGGCAATGAGCGATGACTTGAATACTGCCGACGCTATTGGCGTATTGTTCGATTTTGTTAGGGCATGCAACTCATTCGTAAATGCTCCAAGAAGCAAGCAAGCCATTGATGCTGCTTTGAATCTGTTCAATACATTTACATATATATTGGGTATTCTTCAAAAGGAAAAGGAAGCTGAAATTCCTAAGGAAGCGCTTGAGCTGTTAGCTTTGAGAAACGAGGCGCGCGCCAATAAAAACTGGGCTGAAGCAGATAGGCTGCGCGACGCTTTGAAGGATATGGGCTATGCGGTTGAGGATTCTAAGGAAGGCGCAAAGCTCAAGAAGCTGTAATGCGAGCAATAAAACTGTACGGAGGAGTGTATGTACCCAAGATTAGTTATTGATTTGCCTAAGCTTGAGAACAACCTGAATTATCTCATAAGCCTTTGCCATTCAAAAGGCTTGACTTGCGCCATTGTTACCAAGGTTTTTTGCGCAGATGAAAAAATAGTCGAGCTTATCAATAATTCAAAAGCCGATATTATAGCAGATTCGCGCTTAATCAATCTTAGACGCGTAAAAACAGCTAAGCCCAAGTTATTGCTTAGGATTTCCGCATTGAGTGAAATCAACGAGGTGTTGGAATTTTCCGATATATCGCTTCAAAGCGAAATTGCAACAATCAACAAGTTAGGCGAAGCGGCAGAGGGCAGAGCAAATAAGCATAAGGTCGTTTTAATGATAGATTTAGGCGACTTGCGCGAGGGTATATTCTTCGAAAATGAAGAAGGTATCAGAGCAGCCGCGGAAGCAGTCCTAAAATACAAGAATTTAGAGCTGTACGGAATTGGCACAAATCTAACATGCTATGGCGGAATACTGCCCGACGAGAAAAACCTTTCTGTGCTTGTCGGCATAGCAAAAATGCTGCGTGAGAGGTACTCAATTGAAATGCCTTTTGTTTCGGGCGGCAACTCCTCAACGCTTGAATTCTTGAAGTCGGGCGGAGTTCCCAAGGGCATTACGAATCTGCGCTTGGGTGAATCCTTCGTACTGGGTAAAGACACAGCTGTATGTGAAGTTATGGAAGGCATGTACGGCGACGCGATTACATTAGAGGCGGAGCTTGTAGAGATTCAAACAAAGCCCAGCAAGCCCATTGGCACAACCGGCAGAAATGCTTTCGGCGAGGAAGTGTTCATAGAGGACAAGGGCATAATGCGCAGGGGAATACTTGGCATAGGCAGACAAGACACGAATTCTGACGGTTTGGAGTTCGTAAATAATTCCTCTGAAAAATATATTAGCGTTATCGGCGCGTCATCTGACCATTTGTTGGTTGACTTAACTCATGCAGAATTATACAATGTTGGCGATGTCCTGCGTTTTACTATGGATTATGGTGCAGTCCTCCGCGGCTTCACCAGCGAATATGTAGGCAGGAAATATAAAATAAGTTAATCGTAAAGGAAGGAGAGAAAAATGCCAGTTAATCTTAAAGGCAGACATTTTCTGACACTGAAGGATTTTACACCTGAAGAAATCCGTTACTTGCTCGACTTAGCACATGATCTTAAGCGCAATAAGCGCGCAGGCGTTCGCTCAAACCTTTTGGCAGGCAAGAACATAGTTCTTCTTTTTGACAAGACTTCGACCCGCACACGCTGCGCATTCGAAGTAGCCGCTTTTGATGAAGGCGCGCATGTTACATTCCTGCAAAACAGCCAAATGGGCAAGAAGGAATCGCTTGAGGACACAGCGAAGGTTCTTGGCAGATTCTATGACGGTATTGAGTATCGCGGCTTCACACAGGAAACCGTTGAGCTGCTTGCCAAGTACGCAGGTGTTCCCGTTTGGAATGGCTTGACTGACTTGTACCATCCCACACAGGTTTTGGCAGACTTCATGACCATTGAGGAGCATGTTTATAAGCCCTTGAACAAGGTTAAGCTCGTATATGTAGGCGACGCAAGAAATAACATGGGCAATTCCTTGATGATAGGTTCGGCAAAAATGGGTTTGGACTTCGTGTCTATCGCTCCTAAGTCGCTTTTCCCCGATGAGAAGCTGGTTGCTGAAATGAGAGAGCTCGCAAAGACTACCGGCGGTTCAATTACGCTTTCAGAGGATATTAAGGATGTAAAGGGCGCTGATGTAATCTACACCGATGTGTGGGTATCTATGGGCGAGGAAGCGCATTTTGAAGAGCGCATTAAGCTGCTTTCGCCTTACAGGGTAGATATGAACATGATTAAGCTGACGGGCAATCCCGAAGTAGTATTCTTGCATTGTCTGCCCTCATTCCATGACCTTGAAACTACTGTCGGCAAGGAGATTTACGAGAAGTTCGGTATCAAGGAAATGGAAGTATCCGACGAAGTATTCCGCTCGAAGCACTCAAAGGTATTTGACGAAGCAGAGAACAGAATGCACACCATAAAGGCTGTTATGGTAGCGACTATAGGCAATCAATAATTTTTGCTTAAATTCAGGAGCGGCTCAAATTTGAGCCGTTCCTTCGATTTTTTAGGACTATGAAAAACGAAATCAAATATAATTCACGCACTTGGGCAGAAATTGATTTTTCTGCATTGAAACACAATCTCACAGTAGCAAGGAATGCGTCTAACCGCCCTGTAATGTGTGTTATTAAGGCGAACGCTTACGGTCATGGGGCTGTAGAGTGCGGCAGATACTTGCAAGACAATGGCGCCGCTGCTTTTGCGGTAGCATGTATTGATGAAGCTATTGAGCTGCGCGAAAACGGAATACACCTTCCAATACTGATATTGGGCTATACGAGCAGCGAATTCGCGCCTTTGCTCGCTGAATATGACTTGATTCAAACAGCTGTTGATTTCTCTCACGCAGAGGAGTTGAACTCAGCAGCAGAAAATGCGAATGTGCGCTTGAAAGTCCATGTAAAAATAGATACCGGCATGGGCAGAGCAGGCATATTAGCGCAGGGGGAGAAGCATATCCCTTCGGCGATAGACTTGGTATGCAGGATATTCGATATGAGCAATCTTGATGTAGAGGGTATGTATACTCACATGTCCGTTGCTGATACCGAATCTCAAAATGAATACACAAATTGGCAAATAGCTAACTTTGAAAGCGTAAGAGGCGGCGTTGAAGCACGCGGAAAACATATTAAGTACTGTCATGCAAGCAATAGCGCAAGCATATTGAACCATAAGCGTGCGCATTTTGATATGGTGCGCGAAGGTATTATGCTATATGGGCTGTATCCCGACAGCTTGCCTGTTGAAAACGGAATTCTGAAGCCTGTTATGACCTTGAAAAGCAGAGTAGGGCAGGTAAAGGAGTTTCCCGAAGGCTCGTCAGTAAGCTATGGCAGAACATTTGAAAGTCATGAAAGACTGCGCACGGCAGTAATAACAGCAGGCTATGCCGACGGCTACCCTCGCAGGTTGAGTAACAATGCTTTCGTTGTAATAAATGGCAAAAGTTACAATCAAATAGGCCGCGTTTGTATGGATATGATTATGGCAGATATTAAATACGATGAAGTGAAGCGCGGCGATGAGGTTATACTGTTCGGTAATGGCGGCATGAGCGTTGAAGCGGTTTCGCAAATCGTTGGAACAATAAACTACGAGATAACCTGCCTTGTTACTCAGCGAGCAAAACGGCATTATATAAATGGTTAGCAGAGTATCATAAAGGGCGGCTGCGATAGCCGCCTTTTTATCCCATCAGTTCCGCCATCCAGTATGCGTACATACAGTAGCCCCTCTCGGGGTCATTTATCATAACGTGAGTAACCACACCTATAATTTTGCCGTTCTGAATTATAGGGCTGCCGCTCATGCCCTGCACAATTCCGCCTGTTTTCTCCAACAGTCGCGAATCGGTAATCTCAATAACAAAACCTTTTGATTCCGCTTTGCTTTGTGAAAACAGCTTAGTAACCTTGCATTCGTATTCGCCTATTGCAGAATCGTCAAGCGTGGTGAGTATAGTCGCCTTGCCTACACGCACTTCATTAGGAAAAGCCACAGGCAAGGGCTTGTCGTAAGCGGAGAGACTGTCGAAGTCTGTATCACTGTAAAGCGTACCATATACTCCAAACTCGCAGTTAGTTCTTATAGAACCAAAGCGCGTAGAGCTTGAACCAAAGGTTCCTAATAGCTCGCCGGCTTCACCAACTTCGCCTTTTATTATGTCAACTATCTCACATTCGGTAATCTCGCCGCTTTTTACATCAAAAACTGTGCTCGTGTCAATATCCATAATGGCATGTCCGAGCGCCGCGTAGCTCAAGGTGTTTGGGTCAAAAAATGAAATAGTTCCTATGCCTGCTGTGCTGTCGCGCACCCACATTCCAAGCTTGTATTGCTCTTCGCGCGGGTCGTATGCGGCTTTAAGGCTGATTTTTACTGTGCTCTTGTTTCTTTGTATTGTTAGCGTAACTTGTCCATTCGAAGCATTGCATATATTGACCAAGTTGTCTGTGTTGTAAATTTCAGTACCGTTTGCTTCTATTATTACATCGCCTGCTGTTATTCCGGCACCAGCTGCAGGAGAGGGTATGCTCTTGATTGTACCGTCGCTCAAGGTAGTTGTAATATCGCTTGTGCCAACTACTAATATTCCTTTAGAATGCAGCGCAATTCCAATACTTTGTCCGCAGGGAATTAGGTAATGGTTGCTTTTCGTGTAAAAGAAAACTGTTTTTACAGGAATTATTCCGAACAGCTCAACCGTTGCTGTGGTTCTATGTCGGTTCAGCGATTCGTCTATGCTTCCTGAAACCGTTTGCGTATCGTTGTTAAGCTTGTAGTAAAATGGGGCGGGAAGCGAGGAAAAGAAGTCGGCTTTTTGCGTATCAGAATCAAGATAGACAACATTCGGGATACTGCTTAGCACCTGCATAGCAGGCGAGAAGTTGAAAAGCACCATGAATAAGCACAGTACTATTCCTATAGCTTTGATAATTGAGCTTTTTTGCCAATTGAATCTTCTCATAAACACCCCTAATAGCAGCATAACACAAAAGTAATGGTGTTATTATTACCATAGTACAGGCTTGAATATTCTATTGCTAATGATAATAAAATAGTATATTGTCAAGAATTGACTATTTTGCTCTGGCTTCTTTTATCATAGCAGCGGCATGCATTAAAGAGGTTTCTTTCGTACCGCCTAATATTCTTGCAATTTCCTTGCAATGCTCATCGTCGTTTAACAGGGTAATAGTGCTGTTTGTAGCATCATCAGTTTGAGTCTTGGTTACCAAATAGTGATAATCAGAAAATGCTGCAATCTGGGGCAGGTGAGTAATAGCGATAATCTGCTTGCTTCTTGAAATTGAGTGCATTTTTTCGCCTACAACCATTGCTGTATTACCGCTGATGCCTGTGTCTATCTCGTCGAATATCATCAATGAAATGTCCTCGCAATCAGTAAGCACAGATTTTAGCGCAAGCATTATGCGCGATACCTCGCCGCCGGAAGCAACCTTCGACAGCGGTTTCTCAGGCTCACCCGGATTGGTTGTAAGCATAAATTCAACATTGTCTATTCCGTTCGGGTGTGGCTCTTCATCGCCCAACGGCTCGAATTTTACGGAGAATTTCGCTTTTTCTAAGCCTAAATCGGCTAACTCTTTCAAAACACTTTGGCTAAACACTTCAGCGGCCTGCTTTCTAAGCTCAGACAGCTTGTTTGCCGCTTCAAAATATTGCACTCTGTATTCTTCAAGCTGCTTGTTTAGCTTTATTCGCCTTTCTTCGCCTGAAAGCAAAGCGTAAAGCTCTTCCTTCGCCTTATTTAAGAAGTCTAATATTACTGAAATGCTGTTGCCGTTCTTGCGATTTAACTGACCTATTGCGTGAAGCCTTGCTTCAATCTCCTCAAGCCTGTCTATATCAAATGAAAACGAGTCAACAGTATCGCGTAAGGAATATGTTGACGATTCTAATGAATAATATGCTTCATTGAAGCTCTCATATAGCGCATTATATTCATCAGAGTACTTCGATATTTCAGAAAGTGCCCGACAAGCCTCTTTTATTGCATACAGCGCACCGTGTTCCGCGTCAGTTATAAGCTCTGATACGGTGCTTAACTGGCGAAGAACATGCTCGCCATTCGCTAAAATGTTGCGCTCGGCTTCTAATCTCTCGTCCTCGCCGTCCTCAAGCTTCATGGATTCGATTTCGTTAATCTGATAGGTGAGCATATCTATCTTTCTCTCGCGCTCTTCTTCAGAAATAAAGCCGCTCAGCAGTTCTTGCTTTGTATTCTTGTAGCTTTCGTATGCGCTCTTAACAATGCTTTTTACATCAATCAACTCTTTTGAAGCGAATGCGTCCAAATACGCAATATGCCGCTTTGAGTTTAACAACGCTTGGTGTTCATGCTGCCCATGCAAATCGACTATATGCTCGGTTATCGCTTTTAGTATCGCAGCATTGGTCATCAAACCGTTTATTCGGCAAACGCTCTTAATAGTACCCGGACTGTTCTTTGGTATGCTAATCTCGCGTGCAACGGTTATGCTTTCGCCGTCATAGTCAATTTCTTCCTGCTCTAATATCTGCTTTACTGCCTCGTTAGCTGAAATATCGAAAGTTGCTTCAACAACAGCCTTAGATTCGCCATGCTTAATAAGCTCAATGCTTGCACGCTCTCCAAGCGCAAGGCTTATCGAATCCAACAGAATAGACTTGCCCGCGCCGGTTTCGCCGGTGATTATGTTCAAGCCCTTGTTAAAGTCTATTTGAACTTCATCAATCAAAGCTATGTTCTTTATTACAAGCCTTGTAAGCATAATTACCTCGTGTTGTTCTTAGCTATTACTTCTTCTAATTGTTCCTTAACCAATTTGCTTTCGTTTTCGCCCTTAGTCGCTATGAATAAAGTGTCATAGCCTGCAACGCTTCCTAAGATTTTTAAGTACTTTATGCTGTCTAACGCCTTTGCTACCATAGTTGCTGCGCCCGGCAGAGTTTTCACAACTACCAGATTACCAGCAGGCACTATAGAGGTTACCGAGCTTGCAAACAGCGACTTGTACGATGATGTGTTTTTGCTGTGCTGCTTTGTATCGGCAATAGCATAGCGATAGGATATACCGTTATCGGATAGCACCTTTACGAGCTTCAGCTCTTTAATATCGCGAGAAACTGTGGTTTGTGTTACATTGAAACCACAGCTTCTTAAATGCTCTGCCAATTCCTTCTGTGTCTCAATGTTGACCGATTCGATAATCTCGATAATCTTTTTTTGTCTTGCGTTCCTCATAATTAGGCGTCCTTTATGTTAGCTTTTCTCTAATTAGCGAATAGATGTTCTTATTGTTCAATTCTATAAAGTCGCAAGTGCGCGTTGACTTCGTAATAGTTACTCTTTCGTTCTTTTTCAGAGAGCGAATTACGGTGCCGTCAGAGGCGAAGCACCCGTCGCTATGCACAGTTAGTTCTATTTTGGAGTCGCAGCCTGCAACAATAGGTCGAAAAGCTAATGAATGAGGACAAATGGGCGTGATTATTATTACATCAAGCCCCGGGGAGATAACCGGCCCGCCAGCTGAAATAGAATATGCGGTAGCACCGGTAGGACTGCTTACAACAAGCCCGTCGCAGAACACTCTGCCAGCATATACGCCGTTAATCTCAATACCCACATCTGCAATTTCTGTAAATGAAGATTTATAGACGGTGAAGTCGTTTAAGCTGTCGTAGCTGTTGCCTAAATCGACACAGTTAAGCATCATGCGCTTGTTCAGCTTGTAATCGCCTATACATATTCTTTTTAATGCGGATTCGAACTCGTCAATTTCTATTTCGTTCAAGAAGCCCACACGCCCCATATTTATTCCAAGCAGGGGAACGCCTTTTGCGCTTGCGTACTTCGAAGCCATAAGCATTGTGCCGTCGCCGCCAACAGCGACAACAAAGTCTATATCGTTTTCTTCAATGTCAGAAAACTCCACTGAGGGATTGCTTATATATTTAGGCGAGCTTGCTAAGCCAATATTGTGCTTTTCGAGTATATGCGCAATTCTTTCTAAGCCAATGGAAGCACCGCCCTTGTCAGGCTTGCAGATAAGACCTATTCTATTGTGCTTCAGCGCATACATAGAATTATTATAAACGCAGTTAAATATAAATTCAAGCATACCGACATATATTCAAGGATTGAAAATAAGCAAATAATATGTTAAAATGCTTTAATGAAATATTTGCTAGTTTTCATAAACGCAGCAAGCTAATATACATTTTAGGAGGAATTATGATTAAAGATGTTGTTCTTGTTGGTGCAGTTAGAACTGCTATCGGCTCATTCGGCGGAATGTTGAAGAATACACCTGTTACTGAGCTCGGCGCTATTGTTATTAAAGAAGCTTTGAAGCGTGCAAATGTACCTGCAGAGGCTGTTGACGAAGTCATTATGGGTTGCGTTTTACAGGCAGGCTTGGGGCAGAATGTTGCGCGTCAGGCAGCAATAAAGGCGGGAATTCCTGATTCTGTTCCTGCTATGACATTGAACAATGTTTGCGGCTCTGGCCTAAAAGCCATAAATTTAGCTGCTTCTATGATACAAGCCGGCGAAGCTGATGTTATAGTCGCAGGCGGTATGGAGAATATGAGCGCGACGCCGTATCTTATTCCCAATGCGCGTTACGGCTATCGTATGAGCATGCCTACTGCTTCAATAGTAGATTCAATGGTTAATGACGGGCTTTGGGACGCGTTCAATAACTATCATATGGGAATTACAGCAGAGAATGTAGCTGAAAAATACGGCATAACACGCGAAGAACAAGACGAATTCGCTTTATCAAGCCAGTTGAAGTGCCAAAAGGCTCAAAACGAAGGCAAGTTTGACGATGAGATAGTACCTGTTCTTGTAAAAGAGAAGAAGGAAGTTATAGAGTTCAAGAAGGATGAGCATCCCCGTCCTAATGCAACGATCGAAGGCTTGAAGAAGCTATCCCCTGCGTTCAAGCCTGATGGCACTGTTACTGCTGGCTCGGCATCAGGCATAAATGACGGCGCAGCTGCAATAGTGGTAATGAGCGCAGAAAAAGCGAATGAGCTTGGAGTTACCCCCATGGCGAAAATAGTTGCGTACGCTTCGGCAGGCGTTGACCCGAAAATCATGGGCATTGGTCCGGTCGAAAGCACGAAGAAGGCATTGAAGCTTGCAGGCATGGCAATTTCAGACATAGATTTAGTAGAAGCCAACGAAGCGTTCGCGGCACAGGCTTTGGCTGTTGCGCGTGAATTGAAGCTTGACCCTGAAAAGGTTAATGTAAACGGCGGCGCAATCGCGTTAGGACATCCGATAGGCGCGTCCGGTTGCCGCATACTCGTTACTCTGCTGCACGAGCTCAAGCGCAGCGGTAAGAAAATCGGCTTGGCTACATTGTGCGTAGGCGGAGGCATGGGCGTTTCGACAATCGTAGAAAGTATGTAATATAGAAGGGGGTATCCCTGATATAATCATGAAGAGAGATAGGCTTGGTGAGCGTTTGCTTATCATATACGCACTCAATATCATCGATGTAATCTATACGATGTACTTTGCCGTGCGCTTTGGTATTCAGATTGAAGCCAACAGTTACGCTCTCAAATTATGGAACAACAACCCCACGCTGCTTGTTGTATTCAAGCTGTTTGGGGTTGGGCTGCTTTTAATAGTGATTTATCTGCTTAGAAAGTATAGAGCAGCAGACTTTGCCTCGAAGGTTTTACTTGCGATATATGGTATGCTCGTTGTGTATCACATTGTTTTGCTTTTATTGGCTATACAGAATCATGGTTTAGTGTAATAATATCACAGTTCACAAAGCTTTAATCCAGTGTTACCATACTAACCTTGTTGATTGTAGTTGATATTGTATGTATAATTATAATTGAACACTATATAAAGCTACACTGAACAATATTTACAGTTGTTCGGAACATATAAGGAAAAGAGGGATAATATGCAAACACATGAATATATACATATGCCAGTTATCGCAATGCGCGGAGTCGTGATACTGCCCAACGAGCATGTAGGCTTTGATATTGGGCGTGAGATGAGCTTAGCCGCCGCAAAGAATTCAATATTGAATTTTGATGGCAAGGTCATTTTGGTATGCCAAAAAGAAGCGCACAAGACTGATGTAACCGCACAGGATTTATACACTGTAGGTACTTTGTGCAAAATTACGCAGATGGCAAAGGGTCCAAGCGTGTTGACAGCAAGGGTATTTGTTGACGCATTAGAAAGAGTAGAGATAGCCGAGTTCAATTTTGACGGCGAGTATATCACTGCAAGCGGAATATCCTATACTGAACCTAAGTGCGAAGACCCATTGCATGAAACCTTGCGCCGCAGAATGTCGAGCTTGTTCTTAGAATACTGTGCGCTCTCTAAGCGCTTTTTACCCGAGCAGATTTCAGCAATTGAAAACATTACGCAATTAGGCGCATATGCAGATGCTATCTGTGCTTTGACATTGCAAAAAACAGAGTACAGGCAAAAGGTATTAGAGAAGTTCGAGCCTATTCAAAGGCTGAATACAGTGTATGAGCTTCTCTCATTTGAGTTAGAGGTAGCAAAGCTTGATAATCAAGTTGAAATACTCACCAAGCGCAACCTTGATAAAAACCAAAGGGATTATTACCTGAATGAGAAAATCAAGGCGATTAAGCAAGAGCTTGGCGATACTCAGAATAAAGAGATTGAGAAGTTCAAGCAGCGCATGGAAAATAAGCTGCTTCCTGAGGCTGTGCGTGAGAAGCTGCAATCAGAGATAAGCAGGCTAGAGAGCTTGCCCGTATCTTCACATGAAGCTCCTAACATTATCTCATATGTTGAGCTTGTGCTCGATTTGCCGTGGACAGAAGCGACAGACGATAATATCGACCTTGCAGTCGCGCGTCAGATATTAGACAGGGATCATTTCGGGCTTGAAAAGGTTAAGCAGCGCATTATAGAGCATTTGGCGATTGCAAAGCTTACAAACAACCTAAGCGGTCAGATTATTTGCTTAGTCGGTCCTCCCGGTGTGGGCAAAACATCAATAGCCAGTGCGGTTGCCGAAGCGGTTGGGCGTAAATTCGTTCGTATGAGCATAGGCGGCATTGATGACGAAGCCGAAATCCGCGGACATCGCAGAACATATATTGGTGCAATGCCCGGGCGTGTAATCAACGCTATGAAGCAGGCAAAAACCATAAATCCTGTAATCTTGTTTGATGAGATCGACAAGCTTACAAAGAATATTCATGGTGACCCTGCTGCGGCAATGCTTGAGGTCTTAGACCCGGCGCAGAATAAGGCATTCCGCGACCATTACTTAGAGCTGCCTTACGACTTGTCTAAGGTTATGTTCATAGCTACGGCAAATTCACTTGATACCATTCCAAGACCTTTGCTTGACAGAATGGAGGTTATTGAGGTTCCGAGCTACCTTGAGCATGAAAAGACACAGATTGCGCTGCGCCATTTGGTTCCCAAGCAGCTTGAAAAGCATGGGCTTGCAAATTGCGATGTAGAGATAGACGAGAATACCATCATTACTCTAATTAGAGACTATACGATGGAAGCCGGCGTGCGTGAGCTGGAGCGTGTTATAGCTTCGCTTTGCAGAAAGCTGTCTTGCGACTTGTTAGAGGGCAAGGACATAAATGCACAGCCGTTGGTTGACCGAATTACCGATTACTTAGGGCCAGCAAAATTTAAGCGCAACGCTGCGATTTTGAATCCTGCCATAGGTGTTGTAAATGGCTTGGCGTGGACGGCATACGGCGGTGAAACCCTCCCCATTGAAGCGCAAGTAATGGCGGGCAACGGCAAGATTGAGATAACAGGTAATTTAGGTGAAGTAATGCGAGAGAGCGCTCATGCGGCTGTTACTTTCATAAGAGCAAATGCCGAAGAGCTGGGTATTGACAGCGAGTACTTTGCAAAGCATGATTTGCACATACACGCTTTGAGCGGCGCAACGCCAAAAGACGGGCCGAGCGCAGGTATTGCAATAACTACAGCTATAACGAGCGCAATTACGGGTAAGCCCGTTAAGCCCTGCCTTGCTATGACGGGCGAGGTATCTATTCGCGGCGAGGTTTTACCTATTGGCGGCTTGCGTGAAAAGCTGCTGGGCGCATTGCGCGCAGGCATTACAACCGTAATAGTGCCTAACGCGAATAGGGCGGATGTATCCGACTTAGATCAAAGGCTGTTAGCTGAGCTTGAGATAATCTATGTAACTAACACGCTGGAGGTATTGAAAGCGGCGCTGTTAGACGAGATACCACCTACTGTGCCGCACGATTCGATACATTCCTCGGTAACAATGGCGCAATAGAGGTTCAGGGAGCACAGATGATAGTAGAATGCGACAGAAATTTATTTGAACAGTGTAAAGGGCTTTGGCGCGAGGCATTTGACGAGGACGACGATTTCGTTGCTTACTTCTTCGAGGAGCGCACAAGCCCTCAATTCATATTATGCGATGTCGATGAAGAAAGAAATCTGCGTGGAATGCTGCATATGTTCCCAAAGCGCATAAAGGTAGGCAGGAAATCCTTCAAAGCAATGCACATTGTTGGCGTTGCTGTGAAAATTGAGCACAGGGGCAAGGGAATAGCGGCAGAGCTGTTAAAGCAAGCCGAAATACGCGCCAAACAGCAAAATGCTGCATATCTAATACTTCATCCCGAAAATCTTTCGCTTTTTGTGTTTTACAAGAAGCATGGTTACAGCCCGTTAGGAGTTCACAAAATACTTGCGAAGCGCTTCGATAAGCCGCATGAGGTGAAAGACGAGGAGCTATCTGTGAATCCCGAGCTGCTTTTGAGCATATATAAGCAAAATATGCGCCGCGCTGACGGCTATGTAAAAAGGAATATCAGGCATTTTAACGCATTGCTAAATGAAGCGAAACGCTTTAACTATGCTGTAGTTGCTACAAGCACAGGCTATGGAGTTTTGGAGGTATATGCCGACGAGGCTTTCTGCTTTGAGTTCTGCGGAGAGCTTACGGCCTGCATATTAGAAATGATGCGGCAAGCCACCGGGAAAAGTATTATAAGATTTGATATTTCGCCCACAGCTTGCTACATAAAGTGCGAAATAGAGGAGCTTGATACTGTTCCATTCAATATGATTAAGCCACTCAATAATACTGTTTGGGACACTAATATTCGATTCAACTCATACGAGATGTATTGATTATTTCGGCATATGGCGTATTTTCATATAGTAAAGTGTGCCATTGTCCGCTTTTGTCAGCTTGGTAAAACCTAAGCCCTGCATATAGTCAATACTAACATTTGACGAAGGTATGGCTTGTATATGCAGCCTTTCGCCTTCAAGCTCCACTATGCCTTCAAGGTATTTTATATTACGCCATTGCATAATACGCCACCTTGAATTCGGGTAAATGGCTGAGAAGGGGTTATATACATTTCTTTGGCGTGGCTTGCTTGTGCTCGTGTATGTAGTGTTAGGCTTTATAGGTGTTTGCTCTCCGAATATCTCTTTTGCTTGCTCTAATATCTCTTTCAATGCTTCGGAGGGCTGCCTATTTGGGTTTTTGCGTATTTGACTTGGCGGATACACAGCTTGTGTTTGCTGTGGGGCAGGGATACTGATTCTAACATGTGTGCTTTTTTCATACTCTATCTGTCGCTTGAAGGGCATTAAGCTGTTATTGTTTCCGCGCAAAGCACCTTCCATAATCACTCTGCCGTTCTGAAACACTATAATACCTACAATTTTGCTTATATCAATATTCTTTTCTTCTAATAACTGTGATGTTGATAACAGTTTATCCTTATATGCAACATACACTTCCGAGTTTTCGGGTTCACCCTTTGTTGATATGATGATATTTGTGCCATCATATCGCAAGCGCGCGAATCCTCTATACCTTCCGTGTAGGTTTACTATTACCTCAAAAGCCTGCATACTTTTCACCCCTTATTATAGGTTATTCGCAAAATAGAAATAAGGAACTGTTTTGACCATTTTCGACAATTTGTCCTCTTGAAACAACAATGCAGCAAAGGATATGCTATACATATGAAGAACACAAATGTTATTAAACTACAAGTTATAGATGAACGCCCCTATACATATGCGCGCCTTTGCGAAGCCGCTTCGGCTTTCAAGCAAGTGTCTATGCTGCCATATATTGCAGACCTCGATTTGCTGACAGCCGAAAGTGTGGCGCAGGCGGATTGCATATTGGCTAATGTCGCAAGCTCGTCAAACAATATCAGAGCATTGCATAATCTATATTCAAGCAATGAAGTTACTGCAAAGCTGTATATATTGGGCGACGCGTTTTCGATTGATGAAGCTTCAATCGTATTAGAGCGGTACTTGGAATATGCCTTTGCCGAACCTATACCGGGAGATATTGTGATAAAGCGCATATATGAGTTTATGACGACTAAGCCCGAGTACAATCCGCATGAGGAGGACTCTTTGAGCTTTTATAACAGCTATTTTAAGCAAATGGAGCTGTGCGCCGGCGTATTGCTTCGCGAATTAGGAATCGCAATGCACCTGCAAGGCTTCAACTACCTGCGGTTTGCGGTTACTTACTTCACTTTTTCACCGCGGGCAACGCTTAAATGGGATGTGTTTCCGAAAATGGAGCGCATATTTCATACTTCCCGCGTTAATATTGACCGTTCAATGCGCTATGCCATAGAAACTGCTTGGAATAATGGCGACTTCGAAGCTCAACAGGCACATTTCGGCTACACAATAGATGAGCAAAAGGGCAAACCTGAGGTTCGCGAATTCATATCTATGTTAGGGCAGCATATGCGCACAAAAATGCTGAAATTAGCATAGGCTTGGCAATAGGGCAGGCGATATGCGCAGAGCAAGATTAGATGAATCACTCATATATCAAAGCATAGTCAGGCGTAAAAGGGTTAGGCTTATCAATGACACATACAAGATTAGCACTTTCAGTATTTTCTTTGTTGCTTTTTTGCTGTTAGTTGGTATAATATCCGGGATTGCTACATTGAACTTATTAGGTGAAACGACAAAATCATATTATATCGCATCGGTGGGCAAAGCAATATTAGTTTCATCGGCGTTTAATATTTTAATGCTTGCAGTATCGATTATGTGCGCTATTTGGATATTCGGAATTCTGCCCCTGATAGCTGCCATACTATTAAAAGGCTTCATATTAAGCTTTTCTGCCTGCGCTCTAATTATGGCGAAGTATGGCTTTTTAGGCTTTGCAATAAGCATAGTAATTCCTAATATGGTGCTGTTATATGCGCATTTCACGCTTATACTGATTTCTTTAAGCGAATGGTCAAATAGATTCAAAAACTTCTTTCAAAATAGAGCACAGACAAAAAGTATCAACACCCAGTATTTTCAAGCGATTCGGCCGTGCTTGATTGCGCTTGTACTGGGAATAATTATTGAGGGCATAATAGCGCCGCTTCTCATGCGTGCAATTCAGTGATGTTTAATGTAAAATAGAATAGGAGGTAGCATATGAAAAGACGAGTCGTGTTATTTGTCCTCGATAGCGTTGGCATTGGCGCTTTGCCTGACGCTCATTTGTTTTCTGATACCGGTGCGCACACCTTGGGAAATATCTACAAGCTATGCGGCAGGCTTGATTTGCCTAATATGTATTCTATGGGGCTGTCTGAAATAGAGGATTCGCGGCTTCCTAAGTATCATGGAAATATTGTCGGCGCATTCGGTCGAGCGGCTGAAAAGAGCAGCGGCAAGGATACAATTTCAGGACATTGGGAGCTTATGGGCGTTATCTCTGAAAACAGATTCGAAACATATACCGAAAATGGATTTCCGTCTGAACTGATTGAGGATTTCGAGAAGCGCATTGGCACGAAAACGCTTGGCAACTATGCGGCTTCGGGTACGGAGATTATAAAGCAGCTTGGTGCAGAGCATCAAAAAACCGGTTATCCGATAGTTTATACTTCCGCAGACAGTGTGTTTCAGATAGCTGCGCATGAAGATATAATTTCATTGCAAAGACTTTATATGATGTGTGAAATTGCGCGTGAAATCATTGATGACGGTGGCTATAACATAGCAAGAGTTATAGCGCGTCCCTTTATTGGCGATCCAATAGTTGGATATACGCGCACGCCGAATAGAAAGGACTTTTCAGTAGAGCCTCCAAGCACAACGATATTAGACAGGCTTCAGCATATGGGGTTTGAAACAGTTGGCATAGGCAAGATCCATGATATATTTGCAGGCAAGGGAATATCCATTGCAGAGCATACGAAAAGCAATGCCGAGGGTATAGACGCTACAATACGCTACTTAAAATCTGGCGAAGGCGATTTTATATTCACAAACCTTGTTGATTTCGATATGCTTTTCGGGCATCGCAACGATTATGAGGGATACAGAAAGGCGTTAGAGTACTTCGACAGCAGGCTGCCTGAAGTTATTTCCTCTATGACTGAGCATGATTTACTTATAATCACTGCTGATCATGGCTGCGACCCGACATTCACAGGTACAGACCATACGCGAGAGTACATTCCAATACTTGTTTTCAATAAGCGTATGACCAATGCGATGCCTTTGGGTACTGTTGACAGCTTCATTCATATTGGCGGCTTGGCATATACATACCTGTCTTCGCTTGCGGAATAACAAGGACCTTTATGCTATACAATATTGTATGTTACATAGACTTAATAAAAAGCGCATAGTTATCATAATATTAGCATTGTCCTTGACCGTAATAATCGTTAGGGGAATATTCTTTGCGTTTTTACCTCTACCGCAGTTCTTAGAAAACCTTTCGGGTGAAAAGATGAAGCCTAAGGACATTTTATTCGATGAAGTAGCCTTTATCAGCGTTTTTGATGTGAAAACCAACAGAGTGTTTGAGGTTGGGCTTGAAGAATATGTATTCTGCGCAACCGCAGCAGAAATGCCTGCTTCATATGAGCTGGAAGCTATAAAAGCGCAGGCGTTAGCAGCAAGAACATATGCGTTTACCCATATGCGCGAGCTATACGCAGATTCCACACCTTGCAAGAAGGGTTTATCCGATGTTTGCACCGATAGCGGCTGTTGCCAATCCTATAAAAGCATTGAAAGCCTATTTGAGAAGTGGGGGAGCAACGCAAGCAGGTATGCCAAGAAGGTATATGAAGCAGTAAAAGTTACAAAAGGTGAGATAGTATCGTATCAAGGAGAGCCAATTCTGGCGCTTTTTCACGCATCATCAGGAGGGGTTACGGAAAACAGCGAGAATGTGTTTTCATCAGCACTGCCGTACTTGGTCAGCGTTGACAGCCCGAATGAAGAATTCCACACGCATTTTGCTGATACCAAAGTGTTAAGCGCTGAATATGTGGTAGAAGCAATAAATACAAGCTTTCTCGAAGCAAACTTGCGCAAAGCAGAGCTAAGCAAACAGATAAAAGTGTTAGAACGCTACATCTCAGGAAGAGTAAAAACCGTTCAGATAGGCAACAGCACTTGCACAGGCAGAGATTTGAGGAATACGCTGGGGCTTAATAGCGCCAACTTTTCTATTGAGTTTGATAGCGACAAGGTTATTATATCAACAATAGGCTTTGGGCATGGAGTTGGAATGAGTCAAGCGGGCGCAAATGCTATGGCGCAGGCTGGCAGTAACTACATACAGATATTGACGCATTACTATCAAAGCACAGAGGTAACCTCTATATACCCAAAGTACGATTCTATTAGCCCGCCATAAAAAATAAAGCCGCTATCCTGTTACGAATAGCGGCCGTTTAAGTTGATTTCAAGCAACATTTATTACTTTTAGGTTATCAGATATAATAAGCTCGCAGCCTGTTGCGGCCTGCACTTCCTCTACTGTTACACCAGGGGCAATTTCAATCAATTCCAAGCCCTTGTCTGTAACTTCAATGACTCCCATATCGGTAATTATCATGTCAACAACCTCAACTGCTGTTAACGGGAAGGTACATTCCTCTAAAATCTTATGGCTGCCTTTCGCCGTATGCTCCATAGCGATTATTACGCGCTTAGCTCCTACAACCAAGTCCATTGCGCCGCCCATGCCGGGCACCTTCTTATTTGGGACCATCCAGTTTGCCAAGTTGCCTTTCTTGTCAACCTGCAATGCGCCTAATATTGTTACATCAACATGCCCGCCGCGTATAATGCCGAACGAATCTGCGCTGTGGAAGAATGAAGCACCCGGAATTACAGTGATATATCCGCCGCCAGCATTTGTAATATACGGATTCTCTTTGCCGGGCTCAGCAGTTGCGCCTACGCCAATAAGACCGTTCTCGGATTGCAGCAAAACCTTTATTCCTTTGGGAACATGGTTCGCAACCATAGTAGGCAAGCCAATACCTAAGTTTACTACATCGCCGTGCTTTAATTCTTGAGCTGCTCGCTTTGCTATGAATTCCTTCTTATCCATTTTGTCCCTCCGATTGTACTATTGCATCAATAAATAGCCCAGGTATTGTAACTAACTCATGGTCTAATTCGCCGACTTCAACTATTTGTTCGGCTTCTACAACAACATAATCAGCAGCGCGTGCCATAATCGCGTTGAAATTCTTAGTCGAGCCCTTTAAGAAGCAGTTGCCTTCCTTATCTGCTATTGTTGCTTTTATGAAAGCAATGTTCCCTCTAATGTTTGTTTCCAACAAATAGTCAACGCCGTTGAAAGTGCGCTTTTCTTTACCCTTTTCAACGATAGTTCCAACACCAACGGGAGTATAAAAAGCCGCAATACCAGCGCCGCCGCAGCGTATCCTTTCAGCTAAAGTACCCTGAGGGGATAGCTCAACGCTTTCCGGATTGTCCATTAGCATTTGACCGGTTACAGGATTTGCGCCGATATAAGATGCAATAACCTTTTTTACTCTGCCTTGCTGCATAATCTTGATGGTCGTCATTTCAGAAGTGCCTGTGTCATTCGAAACGATTGTCAAATCTTTTGCGTCGCTGTAATTCAGAACGCCTTGCAGGATAGTTTCGGGCGCGCCTGATTGCAGGAAGCCGCCAATCAGAACAGTGTCGCCGCTTTTCAAACGCTGCACCGCTTCCTTAACGGTAGTTACCTTATTCATATAACATCTCCCTTCATAGTGGTATTACCATAGAATCAGTATAACAGAAATATTCTTTATTATCAATCCAAGAGCTATACTCATTATTATTGCAAACTCGTGTTTGAAAGCTGCATAAAATATTGTATAATAATTTATATCTTATGTGGGGTTGTTATGGAAAAAACGATAGACGACCTAAAAAGTGAAGTTGAAACGCTTCTCCAAGAGTATGTAGTTGTTGAAAAAAGGCGAAAGGTTATCCGAATCATCCGCTTATGCTTTGTTATACTTGTGATTCCTTTTTATGTTTATGGCGCCTATATGGCGTTTACAACATATCAAGGAACAACCGGATTTAATATTAGGTATCTGCTTGTCGCAATTGTTGCGACTCTGATTTTCTTTGTTTTCATGGTTTTTGGAATAGGCTTCTTTAAGCTTGAGGATAGGCTATTTTTAATCGGAGATTTGAGTTTGTCTACTCTGAATATTATCTTCTACATTGCGCTTGCAATATTTCTTGCAATGTCATTCATATATGAAACACAAGTCAGCAAGCTGGATAAAATCAAGAATTCCGTCGCGACTATACGCAAGGCGATTGAGGTCAGGGAAAGTCTGATTCAGCAGTTTACCGAAGAAATGACAAAAGCTCAAACAAAGACCGCAAGGTCGCTGTTCAGTTCCTATGAACCTGACGAAAATGCTGAAAAGCACGAGTTTTATTAAAGGTCAATTATCGTAAAAGTATGGTCTTAGCTTATTAAGCGCACGCTTTTCAATGCGCGAAACATAAGAGCGCGACACACCCAAAAGCGCGGCGACCTCACGCTGAGGTAAGGGATTTTCGCCATCAAGATTATATCGCGTTGTCAGCACCATTCTTTCAACATCAGTCAGTACTGATTTTTGCACATTTCTGAGTTTCTCGTTAAGCATTGCGCGGTTTAGCTCTTCCTGAAAGTCGGGCTGCTCGGACACAAACCTGTCGGCAATAGTTATTTCGTTCCCGTCGTTATCACGCCCTATGGGTTCCTCTATCGAGCGCACATATACGCTGGAATGCCTTGCATTTCTTCGCATTTCCATTAGAATTTCGTTCTCAATACATCTTGCCGCATATGCTGCCAAAGTGCCTTTTTCGGGCTTGTAGGTTGATACCGCCTTAATCAAGCCGATTATTCCCACAGAAATCAAATCATCAGATTCAACCGCCGCCGAATTATTAGTAAACTTTTTTGCAATATGTGCAACCAAGCGCAAATTATGCTCTATCAGCTTTTGCCTTGCATTTTCATCGCCTTCGAGGTGCAGGGCGATATACCTTGCTTCATCTTCTTTTGAGAGCTGTTCTGGGAATGATGTGCTTGTGTTTACATAAGCCGCAAAAAACAATATGTCTTTTACAAACTGAATGAATGAAATCATGCCTACCTCCCTTATCTATTCAAAGATATGCGGCTTAGGCATGATAGTTTACGGCTAATTATGTAGAATATGTAGAATTAGAAGAATGTTGCCCAATGCAGAGTATCGTTTTCGAATATGTAGTTTATGTCGGCAATTATATTTGATAAGCATTCAATGAACAAATCCTTTTCTAATACATTGTGCTCTATCAGCTGCTTTGCAAAGCATATGTCCTTCACAGCATCATCTACTGATTGATTATTATAAAAAAGCTTTAGGTGCTCCTTCGTTTCTTCAAACTTGTCCGCTATATCGTATATGCATTCCGCTAAGCCTGCATAGTTTTCTTTTGAAGCAAGCATTATTCCTTCTTCGGCCTTGTTGCTTATATATTCAAGTCTTGGTCTTGCGTAGCTTACAGGGTATATGAATAAAAAAGTGAGTATCGCTATAGATAATATTATCCCAATAATTACTGCAATTTTCGTGCCTATGTATTTCTTCATTGCTGTATTGTTTTCCAATCCTCCTTATTGAATACAACCTGCCTTGCGCCGAACTTCTCTTTAGTTTGCATGATAAGCGTATCATCGGCTTCCATAATGATATAGAAAATATCCTTCTCGGTTTTGCAGCCGGTTTTCTTAATTTGCCTATCAAGCTCTGCTTCTGTAATGCCGATTTGGTTGAGCGAGTCGATTATTCTTTTCCCGTCAAGCGTTATTAGGTGCGCGGGGCGCGATTCAGGCGGTGTGCCGGGCTGCTTACCAGCCTTGGGCAGTATCCCCAGTTCGCCATTACACTCTAATACTGCGTAGTTTACATCGTTTAGTGAAAAATAGTCCTTTGAACGCAGCTGTTCCATTAAATCAGTTAAGGAGTAGTTTGCGACCTTCATCAACCTTTCATTGACTATGCCTTTTTCTATAAGTAATAGCGGATTTCCGCAAATTATGGTTCTGAGCGTCTTATTCTTAAGCGAAAGATACGCAAAAAACCTTTGCATAAGGAATAAAGCAATTATTGGAATTATACCATACGCCAATGGAACATCATTGTTCGATATAGGGTTAGATGCGACATCGGCAATCAGTATTGTGATTACTAAGTCAAATGGCTGCAGCTCGGAAATCTGCCGCTTGCCAGTCAGCCTGATTGCCGCAAACACGAACAGATATATTGTTAGTGTTCGAAAAAATACTGTGAGCATATGTTCCTCCATTACTTATTCTTTTATCGAAGTAAAGATAATATTCAAGCGTTGCTCCAAGGCATTTGCTTTGATATAATGACAAAAAATAATACTAAGGAGATGACATGAGCCTGAAATATGTATTGTTAGACTTAGATGGTACACTGACTAATCCTGAAACAGGAATAACCAATTCGATAATATACGCATTAAATAAGCTTGGTATCGAAGTAGAGGACAGAGCGACCCTGCGCAAGTTTATAGGTCCGCCGCTTATTGACTCTTTCATGGGCTATTATGGCTTTTCACGCGATGACGCCAAAAAAGCAGTTGGTTTATATAGAGAATACTATGCCGAAAAGGGCATATTTGAAAATGAAGTGTATGAGGGAATACCTGAGCTATTAGAAGAGCTTACACAAAGGAATATCACTTGCGTATTAGCTACTTCAAAGCCTACATTTTTTGCTACACAGGTTATTGAGCATTTTGGGCTTACTAAGTATTTCGCATACCTTTCAGGTACAACGCTTGATGATACTTTAATCACGAAAGACGCAGTTATAACGCAAGCTATAAAGCAATTATCAATAACCGATTTGGATAATTCAATCATGGTCGGTGATAGAAAGCACGATATTGAGGGCGCGCACGCAAACGGTACGAAGTGCGTTGGCGTTTTATTTGGATTCGGCACAAGAGAAGAGCTCGTTAATGCCGGCGCTGACTATTTGGTCGAAACAGTTGATGAGCTTAGAAAGCTGTTGATTAGCATATGAGATGCAGTTGTACGGTTTGCGGGGCGTATATGGCGAATTCAGAAGGTATTGAGTTAGGCTGTGTATGCCCTGAATGCTTACATAGGTGTAAAGCCTGTTTGGGTACTGACAGCGTAAAGGATGTAGAGCAAATCAAGGCACTTCACGAAGAAAAAGTCGAAGACAACGAAGCATAATACATAGGACAAAGGGCTAAGGAATAACCTGTTCATAAGATGCTCATAATATCAAAAAAAGGAGCAGCTTATGGACGCGAGTGTAATAAAGTGCATATTAGAAGTTTCCGAAGTTGGAAGGGACACTTTGGGCAATTTGATAAAGAAAAGCGATGATAGCGGCTTTAGAAGCGTAATGGCGGATGAATTTGCTAAGTTTCAGGATATAACGCGCAATACAATGGAATATGCTGCCAAGAACAACATTAGCTTTAAGTCGAGCAAAAAGTTTAGGGCAAATCCTTTGTCAAATTTCAGGTTAGGTACGCTGTCAATCAAAAAGACGCCCGAGTATATGGCTGAAATGCTTGTAGTCAGCAACATAATTGGCTTAATAGATATTAAAAAAGCGCTCAAAGAATGCGGTGAAGCAAATGAAGATGTTAAAGCCTTAGCGTATAGTCTTATAGATGTATTGAACTCGAATATTCAAGAAATGCTTAGCTTTGTATAACATTCCCTTAATAATATAGGCGTTGTGTAAACAGCATAACGCCTTTGTTATGCTGACAAATTCAGAAAATTTACAAAAATGTCTAAATATCTCTTGTGTGCTGTGTTTAGGTTTATTGTATAATATCTATTATTCTAAAAGAAAGGAGAACGCACATGGAAGAACAAAAAAAGAAAATCCCTATGGCAATAAAGGGCGTATTGAGAAACCATATGCTTTCTGTGCCGAGCTCTATATATAAATGCAGCGGAATATTCGTGTTTGGTAAGCGCATAAAATCCTTTGTGTTTTCTACCGACTTGGCAATAATAAAAAACATAAACGCAGACGCAATCTTTGCTGTATATCCGTTCACACCGCAGCCTATTATCACACAAGCGTTGCTGCTTGCGGCGGACATTCCGGTATTCACCGGAGTAGGGGGCGGTATTACACAAGGTAATTATGTTGTAAAGCTTGCCGGTTATGCTGAAATGCAAGGCGCTACAGGCGTTATAGTTAATGCTCCTACAACCGAAGAAGTTATTCGCAATGTGCGCGAGGCTATCGATATTCCATTAGTCGCAACAGTGGTTACAGATGACGACAGCTATTTGCGTAAAATTGACGCCGGAGCAAGCATTATCAATGTATCTGCTGCGGAGAGAACTCCCGACATTGTTGCGAAGATTCGAAGCAGGTTTGAGGACTTCCCGATTATCGCAACGGGAGGACCTACCGACGAGACGATTTTAGAAACCATAGCGGCCGGTGCTAATGCGATTACCTATACGCCGCCGTCTTCCTCGCAGATTCAAAAAGAGCTGATGACTAAATACCGTCAAGAATATGAAAGGGACTGACCCATGCGAAATAGGCTTATAAGATTTATGGAAGGCAGGTACGGCGTTGATAAGCTGCACTACTTTCTGTTTATTGTGAGTCTTGTACTTCTCTTTATTGGTTCCTTTGCGGTTAACACGTTTATTAAGGCTTTTTTTCTGCTAATAGCATTAGCAATAACAGTTATTGCTTTGCTTAGGATATTTTCGCGAAACAAGTATAAGCGCAGCTTAGAAAACCTTATGTATATCAAGCTGAGAGATAAGGTATCAGGCTTTGTTAAAACCAGAATTAAGATGTTTCGCGAGAGGAAAACTCATAGGTTTTTCAAATGCCCCAACTGCAAGGTGACTTTGCGCGTTCCAAAAGGTAAGGGCAGTATTAGGATTACTTGTCCAAAATGCCGCGAGTCATTTACGGAAAAAACATGATGAAAGGGCTTGTTACAACACTAATCCTTTTTTGCTTAATGTTCAGTGTGCTTGGCTGTGCTGAGCAGACCCCTGATTTTGAGATTGCGTTTTTAGAAACGGGCGATTCAGATTGCATAGTAATTCAAACGCCCGATAGCGTTATAATGATTGATACAGCATACGATTCCAGCTTTGAAAAGATAAAGACTTATTTAGATAATCAGCAAATTGCAAAAATTGATTACCTCATACTGACTCATTTTGATAAAGACCATGTAGGCAGCGCCGCAAGCATAATTAACAGCTGCGAAGTAGGGGAGGTAATTGCCCCGAACTATGAAAAGCAAAGCGAATATATGACTGCGCTTTCTGAGAGTGTGCAGGCAAAGAAAGTTAAGTATTCTAAGATTTCAGAAGATGTGAATATAGAGCTTAACGGCGTTAGGCTATGGATAAGCGCACCGCAGGAAAGCTATTATGAGAACGAAAACAACTACTCGCTAATAGTATCTCTAAAGTATGAAGGATACAGCTTCTTGTTCATGGGCGACGCGCTCAAGCTGCGTACGCAAGAGTTCGTAAATTATGCTGATTTTGAAGAATGGAGCTATTGCTTAATAAAAGCCCCTCACCATGGAGATTATTCAAAGCCCATAAAGGCTATATATGAGTCCTGCCCTTTGCAGTATTGCGTAATCACAACGGATATGCCCGATAATGTCGGCAATAAACTGATTGAATTAAATAAAGAGCTTGATGTCAAGCCCTTTTATACATTTAATGGTGATGTATTCGTTGCTATTTCAAATGGCGAATTGAAGGTATCGCAAAGGTGAATTAACTCTCACTGCTTAGCATATCCATTCTATTTTTCAGTATCAATGCTTCGACTATTTCGTCAATATCACCGTCTAAAAATTCTTCAAGGCGGTAAAGAGTAAGGTTAATTCTATGGTCTGTAACCCTGCCTTGCGGGAAGTTATATGTACGCACTCTCTCGCTTCTATCGCCCGAACCAATTTGGCTTTTGCGTTCGCTTGCAAGCTGTGCTTGGCGTTTGCTTCGCTCTAAATCGTATAGGCGTGTTTTGAGAATCTTCATAGCGGTTTCTCTGTTCTTTATCTGCGACTTTTCATTTTGGCATTGCACCACCAAACCGGTAGGCAAATGCGTTATGCGAATAGCGCTCTCTGTCTTGTTTACATGCTGACCGCCCGCGCCGCTTGAACGGTATGTGTCTATTCTCAGGTCAGTCGGGTTAATCTCGATTTCCACATCCTCGACTTCGGATAATACCGCTACCGTTGCTGCAGAAGTATGAATTCGCCCTTGCGATTCGGTTTCGGGTACCCTCTGAACTCTGTGCACGCCGTTTTCAAACTTTAATCTGCTGTAAACGCCCTTGCCTTTTATTGAAATTATTGCTTCCTTAACGCCGCCCATTGGCGTATCGTTAATGCTTAAAACTGATGCGGAATATCGCTTCCTTTCTGCGTATCTTAGGTACATGCGCATCAGGTCAGCGGCAAATAAAGATGCCTCATCGCCGCCAGTGCCTGCGCGAATCTCGATAATTACATTTCTGTCGTCGTCTTCATCCTTAGGAAGCAGCATAAATTTTAATTCGTTGGTTACCTCCTCGATTTTCTTGTCCAACTCATGCAATTCGCTTTCAAGCAGTGTGCGCATTTCAGAATCGTTTTCCGATTTCAGCATTTCGGCGCAATCATCTTTTTGAATCATAAGCTCTTTCAGATTGTCATATGCTTCAACAATCTCCTGCAATGAATTATGCTCGCGCGTGAGCTCTAAGAACTTCTGCCTATCGTTGACCGTTTCAGGCAGCATTAGCTCCTCATTTATTTCGTTATAGCGTTGCTTCATGGCTTCAAGCTTCTTTAGCATATTTACTCCTCGCTCATTAAGAATTCTTTGCCGCAAATATCTATAACAAATTGCCTGCATGTTTCTATTGCGTTCAATTCGTCTTTTGATAGCGGCTTTATGGCAGTTATTCTCGATGTATCAGTATAGCAGGGTAATGTCTGATGCACAACCCGTCCGCTAACATATTGCTTTATGCAGTACACAGGCAAGTAGCTTATTGAAACCGCGCGCGTACCCGTTTGGTCTTTTTCAAGCTCTAATTTAACGAACATACCATAATCGCAGGGTGTTGACATATTCGCAATAAAGTTTCCAAGCGAATACACTATGGGCGCTTTTATCGTTTTGCCGGCCCTTTCAATTTCAAGCCATTCTATAGGCTGTACTACATGTGGATGTGAAGCGATAATCGCGTCGGCTCCCCATGAAACTAAGTCGCGAAACAGCTGAACAACTCTCGCCGGCGGAGTGGTAACGCGCTCATCGCCGCAGTGCGGGAAAGCAATTATATAATCTGCCCCTTCTTCCTTGCAAGCGTTTATCATGGCTTTTACATATTCGGTATCATACAAATATGAAATAGAGTGCAAATCCTCTTCGCTTAAATTGCGATTAAATGTATTGAAACCCCCTGAGAAGGCCACAATGCCTATTTTTATTCCGTTGACTTCAACAATCAGCGGCTTGACCTCATTTTTTGATAAGAAGGTACCGGTCTGCAATAAGCCAGCTTCGCGAATAATCCTTATAGTTCTGCGCAAACCTTCTATACCTCTGTCTAAGCAATGATTGTTGGCTGTGGTTAGCACATCAAAGCCTAAGTCATAAAGATTTCTCGCTAACTCGTCGGGCGCATTAAAGGTTTGATATGGCTTTTGGGAGTTAGGGTTGTCCTCAGTTGCTGGCGGTCTGGTGGGTGCAGGTCCGGAATATGTGGCGCTTTCGCCCGCTAACGGCACCTCAAGATTCCCGCACATAATATCAACCGAATTGAACAGCTCGCGCATGGGCTCAAAGCTGCGTGTAAAATCGTAGCTGCCATCGCTTTGCAATGCGGATTTAACTTGGTTTTGCATAATCATAATATCGCCAACAAAGCCAAGAGAAGCGGACATAGTTGTTGGTTTGGGTGAAGGCGTTAATAAGACGCTCTCTGTCGGTGTAGGTGATAGGGTAGGGCCGGGAGATGAAGCAGCTGCTGAATTAGGCGTAATATCGACTATCGGCTGTTCGACCGAGCTGCATGAAACGCACATCGCAAGCATAGCAATTATGCAAAATGCACATACGATTTTATTTAACATTCGAAGCACCTTCATTCTGCAATTCTTCAAGCTGTAACGCAAGCTTCTCCCATTCATTATATAGGCTGTTCAATTCGTTTTTCTTGTTCTCTAACTCGCCACTCAGCTCCATAACCTTAACATAATCTGAGGTTACAGCGGGGTTAGCGAGCTCTGTTTCGATTAACTCTATTTCGCTTTCTATGCTGTTAATACTCTGTTCAATTCGTGTTAACCTGCCTTTTGTGCGATTAAGTAGGCTGATGAATTCTTTTTTCTGCTTGTATGCGTTAGGCTTGTCTGACTTTTCGGCTTTTTCTACTGCTATATTTGCCTTTTCTTCGGCTTGCTGCGCTAAAAACTCATCATATCCGCCGATGTATTCTTTTATAGTGCCACGCGTTATATGCAAAATCCTGTCGGCTAAGCGGTTTACTAAGTATCTGTCATGCGATACAATAAGCATAGTGCCGTCATAGCTTTCAAGCGCTTTTTCCAATGCAGCGCGTGAACCAATGTCTAAGTGGTTTGTAGGCTCATCTAAGAACAGCATATTAGCACCCGAAAGCATTAGCTTCAAAAGCTGAATTCGCGCCTGTTCGCCGCCCGAAGCAAGCTTGGCAGATTTATATACATCATCACCTTTGAACAAGAATAATGCCATAGCATTTCTTATTTCGCCAAAGTTCATGTGGGGGTATGTGTCGTAAACCACATCTAATAGTGTTCCATCGCCTAAATTGCTTGATACATTTTGCTCATAATAGCCCTTGATTACATTCGCGCCATATTGAATAGTGCCGCTGTCGGGATTTTCATGTCTTGCGAGAATTTTTAGCAGAGTGGTTTTGCCGCAGCCATTTGCACCTAACAAAAACACCTTGTCGCCCTTTTTAATATGCAGGTTCACATCTGAAAACAAGTGGTTGTCGCCAAATGACTTTGAAAGATTCTCCGCGATTATTACATCGTTTCCTGAAGGCTTCTCAACCTTGAAGTTAAAGCCTATTGTATCCTGCTCCTTTTCGGGTTCGACCAAAGTCTCCTTTAGCCTTTCTATCTGCTTCAGCTTTGAAGCAATGGTTACATAGTTGCGCTCCTGATTCCAGCGTTTTTGCTGCTCAATAATACCGTAAATGCGCTTTATCTCCTTCTGTGTGTTGAGATAATGCCGCCTTGTGATTTCATTCTGTGAGCTTGTAAGCTCAATATGTGTAGTGTAATTTCCTTTTGTGTAGTAAAAACGATTGTTGCGTATTTCAAAAATCTTGGTGGCGACCTTATCGAGAAAATACCTGTCGTGTGATATTACAATAAATGCCTTATTGCAGGTAATTAAAAAGTCCTCGAGCCAAGCCACCGCGTCTATGTCTAAATGATTCGTTGGCTCGTCTAACAATAACAGATTTGCGTCAGATAATAGCACGCGCGCCAACTGCGCTTTGTTTCTCTGACCGCCGCTCAACAGGTCAATATTCAGATTCAAATCATCTTGAGTAAAGCCTAAACCCAGCAATACTGATTTTGTCATTGAGCGGTATGTCAGCCCGCCCTTGCTGTAAAACTCATTTCTCAGTCTATCTTGCTTGGATATGAGCTTTTGCCGTTCGTCATCATCAACGCTTGTGTTGAGTGCGGCTATGCAGTTTTCAAGCTGATTTTCAATTTCAATTAGCTGCGAAAACTCTAAAAGCGCATAATCGTATAGGCTAATACCTGCCTCGCTAATGCTTTGACTCATAAAGCCTAACTTCAAGTCACGGCTTTTATATATGCTGCCGCTGTCTATTTCTTCGATTCCACGCAATATTTTGAACAGCGTTGTTTTTCCGCAGCCGTTATTTCCGACAAGCCCTATGCGGTCTGTGGGATCGACTTCAAAAGAAACATCATAAAACAGCTCACGCTGTGCAAAACTTTTACTTATGTTTGATACAGTAATGAGTGGCATTTTCTCTTCGCTATTCCTTAATCACTAAGCTGCTTTTTACATCGCGAACGAGCAGGGGCAGCGTTTTATAGCCGTATAGCGGCGTATTGAAGCGAGCTACGGTAACGAAATCCCTATCTACTAAAATCCAGCCTTGAATAGGATTCAGCGGGAAGTAATAGTCCTGCTTCACATCTTTTGTTTTTTGAACAAAGAACATATATGTTGATTCGTTCGCTAAGTTAATAATGCTATAGGTGTCCATAGACACATTTTCCAATGATTTCGAATCAGTCATTGACGAAGCAGTGGAGGGTATGTTAACAAGCTTGATTGTAGTGCCGTATTTCAAATTCCCCTTTATAGTGCCATATACAACGACCTTTACAACAGAGGCTTCAACGGCGTTTTCTACAATAGCCCCGTCTATTTGTGATTTCACATTCATTTTTTTAATCTTTGGAGCGTCAAGCACCTCGCCAATAAATATTGCGTCTGCGGCTTCGGTTAAGTCGCTCAGCTTTGTATAAAAATAGGTTGTTCCCGGAATGGTTATAGTTGCTGCAAATGAATACAGCTCGCTCAAAACAGTTTTCAGGTTTACCCAAGTACCGTTCCAAAGCACACTGTCGGCAGTAATTCTCAGTTCGCTGTCGTTTACAATCCTATAATAGCTGGAATCCTCAATTGTGGCTAAAAACAATAGATAATTGTTGCCTGCATTCAACGATTTGCCTGCAACTTGAATAGCTCTTGAGCTATCAACCTCGCCGGCTATTACTTCGCTGATCTGAATAGTATAGTGATTTTCGTCTTTCTCGGGTTTAACTTCGGTACAGCTTCCCAATACAACTAATGATGATTGCTTATAATAAAGCTTTGCGTCAAGCAGCACCTTTTCAGAAGGCTCCACATATGAAACCTTAGAGGTTCTGCAAGCAGCAAGTGCAAGCACACAAAAGGCAAGTAATATAAAAGCGATGCACCTTTTCATACTTCCCTCCAGCTTTACACTCTTTACACTATATATCCCTGCGACCCTCTATCGCCATAGATAGAGTTAGAGGGTCAATAAACTCTAAATTGCTGCCCATAGGTATTCCATAGGCTAAGCGAGTTACTCTAACACCAAGCGGTTTTATAACATCGCAAAGGTATGAAGCCGTAGCTTCTCCTGCAACATCAGGGTTTGTTGCAAGTATAACCTCTTTTATTTCGCCGCTCTTTACACGCTTAATAAGCGAATCAATGTTTAGGTCCTTCGGAGTTACGCCGTCCATAGGGGATAGAGTACCGCCCAACACATGATATTGACCGGAAAACTCGTGCATACCCTCCAAAACAAATACATCCTTCGGGTCAGCAACTACGCATAAAAGCCCGTTTTTTCGCTTCTCGCTGCTGCAAATAGCGCAAGGCTCTATGTCTGTGATTCCGCCGCATATGGAGCATTTTATCAGTTTTTTCTTTGCGGAATCTACTGCGTTTATGAATGCCTGCGTGTCGCTGTCAGACATCTTAAGAATATGAAAAGCCAAGCGTTGAGCAGATCTTTGCCCAACACCGGGCAGCTTTGCAAGCTGTTTAATAAGCGTAGTGATTTGTTCGGGTAAGTCAGCCATTAAAAACCTAATTTAAGTCCGCCTGTTACAGACTCCATTGCCGAAGCCATAGCTTCTTCAGCGGTTTTTATAGCTTCATTTACCGCAGACAAGACCAAATCCTGAAGCATTTCAACATCATCAGGGTCAACACATGCGGGGTCAATTACAATAGACTTAAATTCTTTTTTACCATTTATAATAGCTTTTACAGCACCGCCGCCAACAGAAGCCTCGAATTCTTGATTGCCTATTTCTTCTTGAACTCTTGCTATTTCCTGCTGCATTTTCTGTGCTTGTTTCATCATTTGAGCAATGTTTCCGCCGCCCATACCGGGGAATCCGCCTTTTGCCATCGATTCGTCCTCCATATAATAAATATACCCGTATTTTAACACGAAAGCCTTGAAAATGCAATACGGGAAGGTACGCTCAATCGGTTTCGCTGAGTATGAACGCTAAAATCTCTTCACCTTGCAGGAGCAAGCGGCTTATGTTCTTTGCTTCCATAGGGCAGTCAGAATCAATGGGCGCTTCATACAAGCCATAGTCCATATTATCGGCTATTAACTCAAGTCCATTCTCGCTGTTGCCCGTAATGCCTTTCTCAAAAAACGCCTTTAGCCCGGCAACTCTGTAATGCTTCTTAGCATATATAGTCGCGCCGTTGTAATGGGTAGCAATTACCGAAAAAGCCTTCTTTGTGTTCAGATACTTGACAAGCGCGCGAACAATCTGCGCCCCTTCCTCGGGGTTAGTGCCTTTTGCGAACTCGTCAAACAGCATTAAGGAATGTGCATCTATGTGTTTCAGTTCGTGCTTCAGCTTTAGAATCTCTCCGCCGAATGAGGATAGACCGCTCGTTATGTTTTCATAGTCCTGCGCAATTAAGCAGATATGCTCTATCATTGGCAGCTTTGCGCTTTCGGCGAACACGAAGAACCCCGACATAGCAAGCGCAGCATTGAGCGCAAGAGTCTTAATAGCCATGCTCTTTCCGCCCATGTTCGCGCCCGTTATCACGGTTGAACCGGGAAGCAACTCGATAGATACAGGAATAAAGCAGCGCTTTTTCTCCCTCAAAATGCTGTCGTAATACGGGTTCTGCATAGCTGTAAACGCAACTGCTTCATCGGTTGTGATTTCTGGCTTAGTAGCCTTGTGCAGCAGGGCAAGCTTTGCTTTTTGAATAATTAGGTCAAGCCTGCCTATTGAGCTTATCGCTTGCAATATGTCGTCTTTATGAGCGGCTAACTTCTCTGAGAGGTATTTGCGAATGCTATACTCTTCCTCACACTCTGCTTCTACAATCTTCTGTCTTTCGATTTTTAGCTGTTCTATCTCTTGCTCATCGTTGGCGTTGTGTAGTTTCACTTCGATTTCGTGCTTCATCCTGCGAATGCTGCTAAGCTCTAATGAAAACGTGTCGCTTATGTGAAAGCTTGCCGCTTCGGATTTATCGGGATTTATCAGATACAATGCGTCTATGCAGGACGGGATTTCTAAGCCAATCAAATGCGCATTCAGCCGTTCGACTGACGCGACTATATGCTGCAGTAATAGCAGGAAACGCTTGATTTCAAACAGCGCCACGCTATCCAACACAACATCGGGGCATGATTCTATACTGCGCTTAATATCGCGAACCTGCGAAAAGTAATTCTCAATGCTTGCTATATCATTTGGTTGAGTTTTCAGCAGGTCAATAACAACCGAAATATTATCAAGCTCTTGCTTTAATTCTTCGGCTTGCTTGCTTTTATAGGGTTTTAGCGTTCTAACAAGCGCACGACCATATGGTGTGCGGCATGACAGCAAATTCTTTATATATTCAAGCCCTATAGCCACGCTTTCTCTGTGGTTAAAAAACATATCTTCCCTCCTGAACATCGAATATAGGAACACGCATGGGTTTTATCAGCTTCGCAAGCTCATCAATGAATTTGTGCTTATCAAACGACGCTCCGCTTGCAGAGTAGGGGTTTACGGTTATTGCGATGAGCTCCATTTCGTGCTTGGGCTGAAGCATGCAGTCAAGCGAACACAGCTTCTCAAAATAACTCTTTGATAGCAGAAATTTGCTCGCGTCAAAGCCTATAATGCCGATGTTTCTAATACCGCTTTCAATAATAGGTTTAACGACAGTATCGGTGATTGCTCCGTTAATGCAAACAGCTTTTATGCTTTTTCTATGCTTTGATTTAGAAATGAATCCGCTGTACTCAACAGGCGAATCAGTTTCATATGTGTTGTTATCGTCTAAAAATACAACAAACTTGCTGTCTGATTGATACGCTATTTCCTGCTTAAACTGCTCTAATTGCTTTATAGTTAATAACTGTGCAGTATAGTGAGTTTCGGTTATAACCTTGTGCATTGAGCTGTCAAGCGAAGCGCCGCTGCACAGTATTACTTCCTTGCATAGTGTAGGCACAGAAAAGGATTTGCGGTTAATAGCACCGTCAATCAGCACCAGTTCAGCGCCTAAATTCAGTATTTGCTCGCATACCGACTGCAAGCCATCAACGGTAGATGGACCGGCTATTTGCACAAAGCCGCAGCTCAATGCCCGTATAATTATGACCTCTCCCAAAGGCGTCAATATGCCTGTTGTGTCAAGAATCTCTTGTGTAATATCGCATGAGTTAAGCAGATCCTTGGCTGTGGCAATAATTGCTCCTGCGCTTACATAGATTTCGGGCTTTTTTGTGCCTGTTACTAAATCAATGCTTTCACCGTCGCGACCGATTGAGGTTATTCCAAGCGTTTTTTGCTGATTTTCTTTAATAATAGCATTAAGCACAGTGGTTTTGCCTGCGTTCTTTGACATTCCGATTATAGCAACGGAGCTTGATTTAATTGTGTCGGAAATCTTCATATTTTAATTATACCAAAATCGGCATATGGTTTCAATTTTAGTTACCCAAGCAATAAAGAGCGAAATATATTAAATATTATGAATTTTGCGCTTGCCAAAGCAATATTCATGCTATATAATGCACTCACAGCAAAAAATAAGAAAAGGAGGTCGCGTTAAATGATCAATATGCTGTTTGTTAAATTAAATAGAGTTTCTGATACAATTGCTGCTACGCAGTGTTGGCGCGACCTATGTATGAGTTGATTTAATTTACAACCGATATACATACAGGTCAATGCTAACAGCGTATGACCTGTATTTTTTTATACTTGAATGGAATAAAGGGAGGGTATATGACTTCAAAAGAGAATAAAAAGACAAAGTTCAGCCTAAAAACATTGATAAAGATGATGAAGGGCTATAAGCGATACCTGCTCATTTCAGCAATATCACTTATATTGGCTGCCTTGATTTGGTTTGCGATACCGTATGTATCGAGTATTGCTGTTGACTATGTAATAGGCGAAAATGAAGAGGTGCTGCCGTCAATAGTAAAGAGCATTATTGAATCCATAGGCGGCAGGGAGTTTTTATTGTCGCACTTTTACTTGCTTCCGCTATGCTTGGTATTGTTCACGCTGTTGAACGGTTTGTTCGTTTTCCTGCGCGGCAGAAACATAGCAATTGCGGCGGAGGGCATGGCAAAGAATATGCGCGACGCATTGTATGAGCACCTGTTGCTCGTTCCGTATGACTATCATAAGCATATTTCGACGGGCGATATTATTCAGCGATGTACCTCTGATGTAGATACGGTGCGCAGATTCATATTGAATCAGCTGCTTGAAGTGCTAAGACCTATTACAATGGTCATTATTACTGGCTACATAATGTTCTCATACAATGTGAAGATGGCTGTGATTTCGATTGCATTGCTGCCCATTCTAACTATATCGTCATACTTCTATTTTAAGTATGTGCGAAAGTACTTCGCCTATTCAGATGAGGCTGAGGGCAAGCTGTCTGCCGTATTGCAGGAGAACTTAACGGGTGTTCGCGTGGTACGCGCATTCGCACAGCAAAAGAATGAGCTTAAGAAGTTCACAGAAGCGAACAAGGACTATAAAGACAAGACATATAAGCTCATAAAAATGCTTGCCTTTTACTGGGGCTCATCCGATGTGCTGGGCTATACGCAAATACTGTTAACGCTTGTGTTTGGTGTGTATTTCGCCGTAACCTCTGATTTTACAGTTGGCGGCATAATGCTTTTTACATCATATACGGCAGCGTTGACCTGGCCGGTTCGTCAGCTTGGCAGAGTGCTTGCTGATATGGGTAAAGCGACAGTTTCCTTGTCACGATTAGACGATATTTTCAATCATCCGACGGAAGTAGAGCCGGGCAAGGCGCTTAAGCCAGAAATTCGCGGCAATATTGAGTTCAAAGATGTATGCTTTGCGTATGATGACGGCGAGAATGTGCTTGAGAACATCAGCTTCTCAGCAAAGCAGGGACAGACCATAGCCATATTAGGCTCGACCGGCTCAGGAAAAACCAGCTTGGTGCATCTACTGCAAAGGCTGTACCCGGTTACAAGAGGAACCATTACCATTGATGGCGAAAACATCAATGATATTGAAATGCACCATCTGCGCAAGAACATAGGCATTGTGCTTCAGGAGCCTTTCTTGTTCTCGCGTACGATAATGGAGAATATACGCATTACGAACCCCGACGCGCCTGAAGAGGCTGTATATGAAGCCGCAAAGATTGCATCAGTACATGATGTAATATGCGAATTCGAAAAGGGTTACGACACGCTTGTAGGCGAAAGAGGCGTAACGCTGTCGGGCGGACAGAAGCAGAGAATCGCAATAGCGCGTATGCTTTTACAAAACGCGCCGATATTGATACTCGACGACTCATTGAGTGCAGTCGATACTGAAACCGACTTGGCGATACGAGAGGCTCTGAACAAGCGCAAGGGCAGCGCTACGACATTCATAATTTCGCACAGGATTACGACTTTGTGCAATGCGGATAAGATTCTTGTTTTAGAGGACGGAAAGCTCGTTCAACAGGGAACGCATGAGGAGCTTATTAAGCAAGAAGGTCTATACAAGCGTATTGCGCAAATACAGGATATGCTCGAAACAGAGCTTATGGAAGGAAGTGAAGAGTAATGAACGGATACGATGAACAGGATTTTGACAGGGCCGATGAGCGAATAAATCTCAGCATTTGGAAAAGACTGCTGAAGTATGCCTTCAGACGCAAGTGGCTAGTATTGTCGCTCGTAATTGCAATGGCTATACTCTCTACGATTGATATTATGTATCCGCTTTTATCGAGATACGCAATAGACACCTTTGTCATGAACCAAACCACTGAGGGACTTGTACCTTTTGTGGTGCTGTATATATGCCTGGTGCTGATACAAGGAATTAGCATTGTGTACTTTATATCGGGCGGCGGTAAGCTTGAAATGCAGATTTCGTACGATATTCGCCAAGAAGCCTTTATAAAGCTGCAGAAGCTGTCGCTGTCGTTCTATGACAAAACGCCTGTCGGTTACCTGATGGCGCGAATGCTAAGCGATATAGCAAGGCTTAGCGAAATGATTGCCTGGGCACTTATAGACATATTTTGGACCTCGACTTTCCTGATTGGCGTAACTATTTCTATGTTCGTGCTGAACTGGAAGCTTGCGCTTATTGTAATAGTAGTTTTACCGCCACTGCTATTGTTGAGCATAGTGTTCCAACGCGCAATGCTGAAGTATCAAAGGAAGGTTAGAAAGACCAACTCAAAAATAACGGGCGCTTTTAATGAAGGCATAATGGGCGCGGTAACTACAAAGACCTTGGTGCGCGAGAAAAGAAACACAGAAGAATTTAAGGAAGTTACCAGCGAAATGAAGCATTCGTCTATTCGTTCGGCAACGCTTTCATACATATTTATGCCTTTGGTAATATTGTTAGGTTCAATAGGCACAGCACTTGCGTTGTATTATGGAGGTTCAGATGTGCTGAAGGGCGTACATGCTACTATTACAATAGGTACGCTGGCTGCATTCATCGCATATACGACACAATTTTTTGAACCTGTGCAGACCATAGCTCGAGTTTTCGCGGAAATGCAGAGCGCACAGGCAAGTGCAGAAAGAGTGCTGTCACTGATAGACACGCCTTGCGAAATAGAGGATACGCCCGAGGTAGAAGCTATTTATGGCGACTGCTTCGAACCTAAGCGTGAAAACTTCCCTAAAATTCATGGCGAAATCGACTTCATTGATGTTAGCTTCGCATACAATGTGGGAAGCAACAAGCAGGTGCTTGACAACTTCAACCTGCATGTTGACGCCGGGCAGACTATTGCTTTAGTAGGCGAAACCGGTGCCGGCAAGAGTACCATAGTAAATCTGTTATGCAGGTTCTATGAGCCTACATCAGGCAAGATTCTGATTGATGGCGTTGACTATCGTGAAAGAAGTCAGGCATGGCTGCAATCGAGCTTGGGATATGTTTTGCAGCAGCCGCACTTGTTCTCAGGTACAATATTTGAGAACATAGCGTATGGCAGACCTGACGCCACAGAGGAAGAAGTAATAGCCGCTGCGAAGTTAGTTCACGCGCACGACTTCATAATGAAGCAGGAAAAGGGCTATTATACCGAAGTAGGCGAGGGCGGCGTGCTCCTATCCACCGGGCAGAAGCAGTTGATTTCATTCGCACGCGTAATATTGGCCGACCCAAGAATATTCGTGCTTGATGAAGCGACTTCTTCAATCGACACGGAAACCGAGCAGCTCATACAGAACGCTATAAAGTATGTGTTGAAGGATAGAACAAGCTTCATAGTAGCGCACAGGCTCAGCACGATACGCAATGCCGATAGGATTTTGGTAATACGCGACGGAAGGATTTTCGAAAGCGGTACACATTCCAAGCTTATGAAGCAAAAGGGCTATTATTACGACTTGTACACTAATCAGTTTAAGAGCGAAGCTGCTGATAAAATTCTTGACAAGTAATGCGACACATCAAAATAAGGCACTCTGCGGAGTGCCTTTGATTATTTATTTTCGATATGCAATTAGTATTAAGTGATGAGAACCTTTGCGGCTATTCTTTCATGTAGAAATCAAGCGCTTGATACTTGCTCAAATCCACACGCCCGTTTATAACTTCAACGCCTTCAGCTTCAAGCAGCTGTGCCTGCATATTGACTCCGCCGAACGCAAATGCAGGGGATAAACCGCCAAATCGGTTGACCACCCGATGGCAGGGTATATTAGTGGGATCTGGATTTACATGCAAAGCATAGCCCACAACGCGCGATAAGCGGTCGTTGCCAACAAGCATAGCAATCTGTCCATATGTGGCTACCTTGCCCTTCGGTATTTGCTTTACAACATCATATATAAGTTCAAATGTATTAGCCATGCAATAATTATACCATATACATTCAAGCCACAGGTTGACAATTTTCATCAAGCATAATATAATTTAATTAACAGCAGAAAAAGGGGTACATATGGAGAATATTGATTATAAAGGATTGTTTCCTAATTGGGATATGCTAACTGCCGAACAGCAGCAGCTTCTATTAGATTCGTGCTATGAAAAGAAATATAATAAGGGTCAGCAGGTGCATGGCGGCAATGAAAGCTGCTTAGGCATGCTTGTTGTAAAAAGCGGTCTTTTGCGTGCATACATTGTTTCCGAAAACGGCAAGGAGATTACGCTGTATCGCCTTTTCCCCGGTGATATATGCTTGCTTTCGGCGTCTTGCGTGCTAAGGAATATCAGCTTTGAGATTTTCATAGAGGCTTCAAAGGATTCTGAAATATGTATTATCCCCACCGATACCTTCCAGCAGCTTTCTGAGAGCTCCATAGTGTTTTCTAACTATATTACAGAGCTTATGGCTGCAAGGTTCTCTGATGTTATGTGGATATTAGAGCAAACATTATTCACGCGGTTTGATAGCAGGTTAGCTTCGTTTTTGATTGAGGAATCCAATATCGAACAGTCAAAAACGCTTTCCATAACGCATGAGGAAATCGCAATGCACATAGGCAGTGCCCGGGAAGTTGTTACCAAAATGCTCAAATACTTCACACAGGAGGGCATTGTAGAGCTTTCCCGCGGGAAGATTCACATACTTGATATGCGCAAGCTCTATGGTTTAGTGCAGTAGAGTTATTGACTTAATGCTGATTTACTTGTACAATCATTAAGTACGCATATGCGTACAGGGTATTATAGGCAACTTAATAAGAAAGGAGTAATGTATTGAATATTCTTAGCGAAAAGCTAAAAGAGGTTCTATTTTCAGTAACTCCGATTGTCCTAATTGTCTTAGTGTTGCATTTTACATCACTTGTTCCGCTTCAAACTCCGCTTTTTGTTAGATTTATAATAGGTTCGATTCTAATAATACTTGGTTTGGCAATATTCCTTGCCGGTGTTGATATTAGTATTTCGCGCATAGGCAACAACATAGGCTCATTCATTGTAAAGAAAAATAAGATACTGATTGTTATTGTTGCTGGGCTTTTGCTTGGCTTTTTTATAAATTTTGCAGAACCCGATATTCACATTTTAGGCTCACAGGTGGAGGATGTAACAGGGCAACAGCTTCCACAGTTACTCTTAGTAGGCATAGTATCAATTGGAGTCGGGTTGTTGGTAAGCATTGGCTTGGTACGCATTGTTCATAACTTCCCGCTATATAAAATTCTGCTTATCACTTACGGTATAATATGTCTTTTCGCTATATTTGCAAGCGATACATTTGTTGCTATTGCGTTTGATTCATCAGGCGCAACAACAGGTGCGGTTACTGTACCTTTCTTATTAGCGTTAGGCGCAGGTATTTCCGCTTTGAAGAAGGACTCTAAAGCATCAGAGAAGGACAGTTTTGGCATAGTTGGGCTTGCATCAGCAGGCGCGATAATTTCAGTTCTGGTTGCAAGTGTAATTACAGATTTGTCTATCGACCCGAATCTATCTAATAACGGAAGCGAAACCGTAGAGATTTCAGCTTCTATTATACAGCCTTTTATCAATAAGCTGCCTACTGTGCTTTTTGAAGCTTTCCTTGCGATATTCCCGATATTCTTTATATATATGCTGTTTCAGTTAATGTATCTCAAGCAGCCGAAAAGAGCATTTAGAAGGGTGATTTTCGGCTTGCTTTTCGCATTCATAGGGCTTGTGCTGTTTATGCTTGGCGTTCACGCGGGATTCTTAGATGTGGGCAGAATAGTAGGCTCAACATTGTCCGAGCCTGATAACAAGTTCCTGCTAATTGCCATTGCATTTGGCTTAGGTCTATTCACCGTATTAGCCGAGCCTGCTGTAAGTGTATTAACACATCAAATTGAGAATGTAACAAGCGGCTACATAAAGCGCAGGGTCGTTTCTATTGCGCTATCAATAGGCGTGGGGCTTGCTGTTGCGCTAAGCGTAGTCAGAATTTTAGTTCCTGAGCTCAGGCTATGGCATTTTTTGCTGCCCGGGTATATAATAGCACTTGGCTTGACATTCGTAGTGCCAAAACTATTCGTTGGTATTGCGTTTGACGCTGGCGGAGTTGCTACAGGTCCCATGACTGCTACATTCATATTTGCGTTTATGCAAGGTGCGGCAGACAAGGTTCCAACCGCAAATGTTTTGATTGACGGCTTTGGCGTAGTCGCAATGATTGCGATGACTCCGATAATAGCATTGCAGGTTTTGGGCTTGATTTACTCGATAAAGAATAAAAAGGAGCAGATAAGTGAATAGCAAGTTTGAGATGATGTGCGTAATCGTCAATCACGGTCATGGAAGCAAGGTTGTAAACATGGCTAAAAAATACGGTGTGGTTGGCGGCAAAATAATGCATGGCACCGGAACAGCCAACAGCAGAATTCTCGATTACTTAGGCTTGTCTGATATTAGGAAAGAGGTTGTGCTGATGTTTGCTTTTCCCGAAGTCGCCGCTGCTGCATTAGAGGGCTTGAGTAAAGAGTTGAAGCTCGAAAAGCCTAACCATGGCATAGCGTTTTCAGTACCAGTTATGCAGATAATAGGCTCAGCAAAGCTAAAATTAGCTGAATCAAATACTCAAATTGAAGGAGAAGATACAATGTATCAAATGATAATGGTAATTGTCGATAAGGGTAGGGCGGAAGATGTAATAGACGCAGCCACTGCCGCAGGTTCAAAGGGCGGTACCATAATAAACGCAAGAGGCGCAGGCGTTCACGAAACGAGCAAAGTATTCGCTATGGAGATTGAACCTGAAAAGGAAATTGTGATGATACTTTCCGAGCAGGAAACGGTAGAAGCTATAGTGAACTCAATCAGAGAAAAGCTGAATATCGACGCGCCCGGTAAGGGAATAATCAGCATACAGCCAGTTACAAGGACTTATGGCTTATACAAGTAAAAATGTTTACTTCTGCGTCCCTCATTCACACAACGAATGGGGGATTATTACTAATTTTGACGAATGTTCACCCCTCGCTTAACTTTTACAATGTATTTCAATAAGTACAACATTGTTGCGCTCTTGCCAAACACTTAATTCTTTAGCAACAAAAATAGCAACTCAAATTATAAATTATAAACACATATCATAAATAATGCTAAGAAAATAATATAAAATACAGAATATCATTACAATTTATGAGCAGATTATTGCGCAAAATCGTTCAGTATTATTTGCAATCGTTGACGCAAAACTAACAATGGCTTAATATATAGGCGGAATGCTTAATTCAGGCATTTTATATTATCCGGCATGTGGCAAGTATTGCTGAAAATGACCATAAGGACAGCGGTACTTTCTACTGCATAAAATTATAATGGGTTGTTTTTATGAAAGCAAAACAGCACAAAAAAGCCTTTACTATCGTCGAGTTGGTCATTGTTATTGCAGTAATTGGAATTTTAGCGGCAATACTGATTCCCGCATTCTCAAATATTATTGCAAGAGCAAATGCAAAAGCGGCATTGTCTGATGCAAGAAGCACGCTTACATCATTTTTAGCAGAGAATCTTGAAATAATTGATGGACAATTAGCCGCAAGCATAGTGATTTTCACTACAAAAGCGAGGAATATTTATGTTTACGGATACTCAAATCATTTTGCCGATTCGGGCAAGCTGCTATAGTCTGCTGGCAACCCATATAAAATGGAGGATTTAGCGGAGCTGATAGAGCAATACAATTGCCCTGACGAGTCTTTATTAGGCATAGAAGAAGAAAGCAATTACGCTATTTTCCTGCGCACAACTCCTTCCGGCACCAAAGGCGGAATAGAGGAAATCAATGATATATTCGTGAACATCACAAGCAAGATCAAGGATTTGCCGAACAATGTGCAGGTTTTTGACGGATTTTTAGTAGGTGGAATAATCGACGCAAATGATTTCCCGTCAACTGGCGGCACTAACCCCGGTGAAGTGCCCGGCGTCGGCGGAACCACACCTCATGCTACACCCGGTGGCAGCACTACTTATTCGGTAACATATGACAAGAATTGCGACGATGAAAGTATAGTAGCGCCTGTTGACAACAACCAATACACAGTGTTAAGCACAGTTACTGTTAAGGAAGCACTCGAGAGATACGGCTATTCATTCGATGGCTGGGAAGCTGCACACAATGGTCAGCTATATCAACCGGGCGACACATTCAATATGCCTTCAGGGAACACCACGCTAAAGGCGCGCTGGTCTGTATTGCCTAAATACACTCTTAGCTTCAACCTAAACGGCGGTGTAGATACCGAGAATGCCTTTAATGACATAGAGTTCTATCCGGGCGATGATATTGTACTGCCCTCTGCTGTTCCCACAAAGGAAAACAGTGCTTTCGGCGGCTGGGACTACGATGGCATGACAATTGCTGCAGGCGGCACGCTAATTGATGCACCTGCTGAGAATATTGAGCTTGTAGCGAAGTGGACAGCGTATGAGTTCTACATTGTGTTTGACGCAAATGGCGGAACCGGTGCGCCTGCAAATGAAACCGTTCCTTGCGCAAGTGCAGGCGAATACACCGTTCCTCAAACTGTACCCACAAAGGCGAACTATGAGTTTGATCACTGGGCAACAACACTCGGCACAAACGTTCAGCCCGGCGACACGATAGCATATACTCCCGACTTTGCCGGTCAAACAATTACTTTGACTGCTCAGTGGAGGCAGGCGCCCACGAATTACACAGTAAGATTTACTCTAACTGATATGTTCAATGAATCTGGAACATTTACTGTTGATGTAACCATACCGTTAATACCCGGTCAATCAATTACTATAAATAATAGCAACTTCGCTGATTACCTGCCGGGCTATATGCCGTATGACAGCACAAATCGCTTTAACGCAACATATTCAAGAACATTCACGACAACGGGCACAACCATTTCGCCTTCATCACAATCTGTCAATGTATATAGATACACAGTAATTGATGGAGAGGAATACATACTTTTGACCACCGATAAGGGTGTGAAGAAGCTGAGCGTTGATGAAACCCACATGGGCAAGAATTATCAGCTGCAAGCCAATATTACTACCTCGATAACTTTTCCGTTGGGCTGGGACGCTGATACCGCCACACGCAGATTGCCATTCACAGGAAAGTTTGACGGCAACAATTACTCTGTAAAATTCTTCTCGAACTGGGCTGGTCATAAAGAATACGTCGGCTTATTCGGAAAAATCGGACCTACAGGTGTAGTTAAAAACCTCACAGTAGATCGTGGCGGTGTTGTTTCTGGTCATAAGTATATTGGCGCACTGTCGGGTTATAATGAAGGCACTATCATAAATTGTTCTACAATAGGAACAAATGATGTAAGCTCTATCTCTAATGCAGGGGATGTATTCGTAGGTGGCTTTGTTGGATATAATGTTGGCACGATTATGCACTGCAACGCCACTATAAAGACTGTTCAAGCCAGTGACGGTGAATATGTTGGTGGCTTCGTAAGCTATAACGCTTCAACAGGCGTAATATTAGACTGTCATGCCACATTAACAGGCAATGTTAATCCCGGAAGTGGCGATGCTTCATATTCCGGAGGCTTTGTCGGCTACAATGAGGGCACAATCACTTGGAGCTCTGTTTCCGCAACTGCAACGAACTCAGCTGTATATGGCAGATACTATGTTGGCGGCTTTGTAGGCTACTCATCAGGCACAATAGAGTACAGTTCTTCAGAATGGTATATGTTAAGAAACACAAACAGCTTATACGGTGATTACTTCGCAGGCTTCTGCGGTTACTCTGTCGGCGCTACTTTCAGAAATTGCTTCATTCGCGTAACACAGCAAATGCAGCCTCGAGGTGTTTATGCCGGGTTTACAGTATTAGCGTCAGGTAACACCACTATAGAAAACTGCTATGCTTACCTGAAATCAGTATCAGGAGGAAACGGCAACTTAGATATTACGGTAGTAGACGGCACTGCAACAGTATCAAACTGCTACTTAGTAACAACAGCAACCGGCACACAGCACGCAACCTATGGCTTTACGAAGGTTGCAACTGAGGCTGATTTGAAAGATTCAGCAAGCGCAAACGCTGCCTGGGTAAACGCTGGCTGCTGGGATTTCTCAGGTCTTTATGTAAAGCTCGTTTCGTGGGAAGAGTTTAGCGCATAAGCAAAATATCTTTTCCTACCTCCTATCTAAGCGGGCGCAATGCCCGCTTATTTTTTCAATAATAATCAAACATTGGGTATTTGCTGTTATTATTATTCTATAAACGGAACACTGAACATGACAGGCAACAGCAATTATGTGCAGTTAGGTATAGGCGATATGGAGAATCCTCTATTCGACAGCAATACATATTACAGGTCAGCAATTACTACACGCGAAAAATTTTCATAGAATACTCGTGGCAAATAGGCGATGCGAACATGGATTGCAATGTCAACACCGGCTACGCTGTAAATATCCTCAAAAGAATGTAGGGCAAATCACTCTTGACCCTGTGCAAGCAAAAATGCAAATACGAATCACGACGGTAAGGTAGATACTGGCACGCTGTTGCGGTATTGCGTTATGTTGTTTTCACCTATTTTTATATTGCAAAAAACTACAAATAGTGTATAATAGAATAGTCTGATTTTAAGCGGCCTTTTTGCTTAGTTTATTATTGTTTTTGAAAGGGGATAAGTTATGGGAAAAAATCCTTATGATACAAACAGTACCACTCGCTATTATGTGCACGACGGTGCTTTTGACGACGGCGGCAAGAAAAAGCGCAGCAGCGATGCTGGTTGCGTTTTCATGGTGTTCTTCAGCTTTGTTTTTTTAGCACTTGTTATAGGAATTTTAGCGCAGTTCTTTATGCCTTCTGAGCATGCGCCCTTCCAAACACCTGCTGCAACTATATTTCCAAATCAAACGCAGGGCAGCATTGTTCCAACTCCTAATCCAACTACGCGTCCTGCTCCTAATTATGATGGCAAGCTGCCTGTTATTTCAGACGCAGGCAATCCGTTCCCCGATATAATTGACGGGGTTAAGGACGGTGTTGTAAGCATATGTAATTACGCAGTCTCAGGCGGAGTATTCGGCAGGAACTCCAAGACATTACAAGGTTCCGGAACTGGATTCTTAATCTCAACCGATGGCTATATTCTTACCAACGCGCATGTTATTGAAAATGCCGGAATGGTTACAATAATGCTTAGCAATAACGAAGAAATCGAAACCGAGGTCATAGGCTACGATTTATCCACGGATATTGCTGTTTTGAAGATAGATAATTCTAAACTTAAGCTTCCTGCGCTTCCGATTGGCAATTCCGACAGCGTACGAGTAGGTGAGTTCGTAATAGCTATTGGCGACCCGTCCGGGCGTGAGCTTGCAGGCTCCATTACATTCGGAATTGTCAGCGCAAAGCAAAGGTCTGTTAATATCAACGGTAAAATCAATAAGTACATTCAAACTGACGCTGCTATGAATCCCGGCAACAGCGGCGGCCCGCTAATCAACGCGAAGGGCGAAGTAATAGGCGTAAACTCTGCAAAAACCTTAACAGCAAGCTATGACGAGTTCGGCAATGCCATAAACGCAGAGGGCTTAGGCTTTGCTTTGCCGATCAACGAGGCTATACGAATTGCAGAACAGCTAATAACATCCGGCTATATACAAAGACCCGGTATTGGCGTTTCAGTTGTTATGTTAGATGAAGATGAGCTTTCTCAAATGGGGCTGCAAAACGGCATTAAGGTTCATAGCGTTGTTGAAGATGGTCCAGCTGCAAAGGCAGGTTTGAAGGCTGGCGATATTTTAGTAGTTTGCGAAGGTAAAAATGTTGTTTCTATCGACCAGTTTGGCGAAATAATCAGAAGCTATAAAGTAGGCGACACAATAACAATTCGCTATTGGCGCAATCATGAATTCTATGACGCGCGAGTTCAAATAGGTGATTTGAACTTAATGGGTTGAGGTGCAAAAGTGAAGATTACTGTAATTGGCTGCGGCAGATGGGGTTCTTTCGTAGCGTGGTACTTAAACAGCATAGGGCATGATGTTACACTGTATGGGCGTGAGACATCAGAGAAATTCAATAGAATTTTGAGTTCGCGCAGCAACGGTATGCTTGATTTTGACAAAAACATGAGGCTTACCTCAGATTTTGCCGCAGCTTGCGAATCGCCCGTAATCGTTATTTCTGTCAATTCGCAGAATCTCCGCGAACTTATACGCTCAATAGCCGATATGAAGGTCGGTCCGAAGGTGTTTGTGCTCTGCATGAAGGGCATAGAAGCTGACACAAAAATGCGACTAAGCCAAATAGTCGAAGAAGAATACATCAAGAATGAACCCGACAGCCGCGTCGCTGTATGGTTAGGGCCGGGTCATGTGCAGGATTTATCGCAAGGCATACCAAGCTGCATGGTTATAGACTCTGACGATGATTTCGTTAAGAAAACGCTTGTTGACGAGTTCTCAAGCAAGCTTATTCGCTTCTATTACGGTGGCGACTTAGTAGGCAATGAAATCGGTGCTGCTACAAAGAATATAATAGGCATAGCAGCTGGTATGTTAGACGCAATAAACATGTCTGCGCTAAAAGGTGCGTTAACTACACGCGGCGCATACGAGGTATCGAGGCTTATACACGCTTTGGGCGGCAATCCAATTTCTGCATATGGGCTTTGCCACTTTGGCGATTATGCCGCCACTGTGTTTTCAAAGCACAGTCAGAACAGGCGTTTTGGTGAAGCTTTCGTTCGCGGCGAAAAATACGATAAGCTCGCTGAAGGGTATTTCACCGTTAAGCCTGTTGTTGAGCTTGCATATGAATTAGATGTTCAAATGCCTATTTGCCAAGCAGTCTATGATGTTCTATATAATGACATGCTTGTAACAAATGCAATAGAGTCGTTATTTGCAAGAGATATTAAATCCGAAATTTACACCTGAATATTTGGGGCATTTTTGTGAACTTATTGCCCCAAAATATATATGAATTTTACATTTTCGGTTTCCAAATTTCTTCAACTTTTTTAATTTCGTACTATTTTCGTAAGCAATTAGATAGAACGCATTGCCAATGTTTTCGCTGCATTCAAAATATTTGCTTCTGCGTTGAATAGCGATATGCAAATAATGTTGTTTAATGTGATATTATCAGAGTATATATGCTGAAAATGTATAAGCTAATTACAACCACAATTTATATTCATAACACAATTGTTTACTTTTCAAATTCAAAAGTGACTTGATTACATTCATAGAACCTTTATAATATATAAGTGGGAGTTATTAGATACTTCTTCAAAACTTTTCATTATTAAAAAGAAAGGAACAGAAAGGCGATGAAAAAACACCTCCTCACTTCAAGTAGAAAGCTTGTTGCCTTAGCTTGCTGCTTACTGATGATTATCTCGGTATTTGCACCGGGCTTTACGAACATTCAGCAAAAAACGCCAATGACATTGAAAGATCGAATTTTGCAGAGGGCTAAGACTGCCAACTTACAGCCTGCATCGAAGCTTTCAAAAGAGGTAACCGCGGGGCCTCTCCGCAAAGCCAACGCCGCTATAGAAGATGTCGTAATGAGCAACGGCACCAAGGAATTGCTGCCATATTGGCTTGGCGATGTCAACCTTGATGGCATGGTCAACACTGGCGATGCTACTTTGATTCTCAGATATCATGTAGGCTTGGTTAAGCTAAGCCGTGCTCAGTTGTTGCTTCTTGACGCGAACAACGACGGCAAAACCAACTCGGGCGACGCTGTTAGAGTGCTCTTAATAGTTGTTGACAAGGCTCAACCCATACAAGTTCAGTTGGACTTGGATGAACTGCAAGATTACACGGTTCAGTATGACGACGGTATAGCAGAGGCTGATATACCTGTTCCTAAGACAGATTATGTGCCTGCTAATCAGTCATACACAATCCCGCAATTCACAATGACTTATCAAGATTACAGGTTCTTGGGTTGGGAATCAAGCCTCGATAATACTATTTATCATGCCGGCGATTCATTCATAGTTACCAACAACGTAACTTTGACGGCAAAATGGTCAACAGCTTCTGGCACATATTCTATCACTTACTCGGCCGGCACTGACCAACAGGTAAACGGAATGCCCGAAAATGTACTCGAAATCCCGGCTGGTCAAGAGTATATAATTCCTTCAACCGTGCCCACAAGGCCTGACGGTTATTCATTCCAAGGCTGGAAGTCCAACATCAACTCTATTACATTCCAACCCGGAAGCTCATTTGTAATGCCTGAGTTTGATGTCATATTGACTGCAAAATGGAGCGATTCACCTGCTCATAGGTGCGATGTTACCATTAAGCTGTTCGATGATTTGAATGAGGAAAATGTAGGCGAAATAAAGGTAACTCTTTATCAGACTACTACCTTCCATATGGGCAATATCCAACTGCCCGAAGGCTATAAGCTAAGCGACGAAATGCAGTCGATCACTGTAAATGTGTTCCAAGGCGGTCCTACATCGGTAACCATTACATTCAATGTATTTGAATGTATAACAATCGAAGGCGTTGATTTCCGCGCTATATCCACAGCTATGGGCGTTAACAATGTCCGCAAGGGCTTGGATAAGAACTACATACTGAAGAACGATATTACGCTTCCCAGCAACAACTTCATACCGATTGGTTGGAAGCAAGGTAACGATTTCGATTCGTTCACAGGTATTTTCGATGGTAACGGCTTCATAATTGAGAACCTGCTCTGCGACTATTGGGATTCGGGTTCCTCCGTATCGAATGTAGGTCTTTTCTCATCGAACGACGGTATCATCAGAAACCTTGGCGTCATGACCAACTTAGGAACAACCGGCTCCTCTTGGGGCGTATATGGCTTCCGCAATGTTGGCGCAGTCTGCGGTAGAAATGAAGATAACGGCGTCCTAATGAATTGTCAGGCATTGGGCTATGTCGGCTCAAGCGAAACTTTTGATAATGGCGAGCAAGCAGGCGGCGCAGCCGGTGGTATAGTAGGCAGCAGCAGCGGCTTAGTATCATGCTGCGGCTTCTATGGCTACATTGAAGGCTCGTTCTGGTTAGGCGGTCTTTGCGGCAAGAACTTCAATAAGATTGAATACTGCTGGGCTGCACCCGGCATCAACTCAGCTTATGACGCGGAAACCGTTTATTACTACTCATTCCGCTACATTGGCGGTTTGGTAGGCGGCTCACAGGGCAGCATCAATGATTGCTACATAATACTGATTGACTATATTGTCGGCGATATGGCTGTAGGCGGCTTCCTGGGCTGGGTAAGCGGTGGTTCAATACACAATGGCTACATCTATAACGCTGCGGGCGGAATACTTTATGTTTCCGGACCTGCCGGTATATTAGCCGGATATGTTGCTGGCGAAGAACCCGCATATTCAGGCTTGTATATGTACGAGCAGCATTCTCCCGATAATGAAATGCCTGAGGAGTTCAGCCCTGATGTATGGGACTTCGGTTCAACTGAGGAATTCAATGAGTTCCCGTACTTGCCGGATTTGATTAAGAATCGTCGCTTCTTCTAAGAAGTATCTAAAAAGCTTACGACCCTGCAAACGCAGGGTCGTTTTTTTCGGAGGCAAAACAATTATGATTTATCCTTGCTCTTTGTGTAGCTATGACAGCTTTCTTTATAAGCACAGCCGCTGCAGCCAGCACAGCCGCCGCTTTTGGCGTTTTTAATATAACGCCTTAAAGAAAAATATAAAACAGCTATCACACCTGCTCCGATTATCAGGGTTGCTGCATTATTTTTTAGCCATTCTAACATATTTACCCCTCCAATCTATTTAGATTATACATCTAATTTTTTTACTTATGCAATGTAATAAAGTAACACAATGACTCATACAATCTCATAGGAAAGGAGGACAGGCAATTGCTAAACACAAGTCCGCTAATTAAAGATAATGGCTTAGCGTTTTACTTTCCTAATAGATTGAAGCAGGCTATTTCATTTGCTTGCTCAAATCCAAGAATTGAAGAAATACGCATTCGCGCAAATGCTCCTATACAGGTGATAACATCAGCAGGCGAATACATACTTAGAGGCGAAAGCGCAATGCAATATATAATCACGCCAGAGGACTGCATGAACATTTACATGGCGTTATGTGAGCAATCGCTTTACGCCTGCGAAGAAGATACGCGACAGGGCTTCTTGACAATTCCGGGTGGCTATCGAGTAGGTATATGCGGCAAAGTGTTATTAGAAAATGGCACAATAAAGAGGTTCACTGCAGTAAATGCGCTAAATATTCGAATTTCAAAGCAATGCATTGGCTGTGCGGATACTGTTATGCCTAATATTTATACGCAGCATGGGGTTAAATCAATTCTGATAATTTCCGCACCAGCTATAGGTAAAACCACATTGCTGCGCGATATAGCAAGGCAATTATCGCAGATATCACAGAATCCACCAATAAAGGTATGCATAGTCGATGAACGCTCTGAAATTGCGGGCTGCTATAACGGAATACCGCAAAATACAATGGGTATGCGCTGTGATTGCTTAGACAACTGCCCGAAAGCCATAGGAATCACTATGGCGATACGCTCATTATCTCCGTCAGTGCTAATAACAGACGAAATCGGTAAGCCCGAGGACGCAAAGGCCATACTTGACGCAAGAACCTGCGGCATTTCGGTAATAGCCTCAGCGCATGCAGGCAGTATATCCGACGCAGTAAAGCGACCTGTCATCAGCGAGCTAATCCGACAAAGAGTTTTCGACGGTATTGTGCATATAAGCATACACAAGAGTGTAAGGAAGTATAGTTACTTCGATATAAGCGAGGTGCAGTTATGAAATGGCTTGCCGCAATAGTAGCATTTTCGCTGTGTACGCTTATTGGCTATATAAGGTCTAGTAAAATAGGTGCAAGGAGTGAAGTGCTGTCTCTAATTCTGCACGATTTACGCCAAATAACAGCGCAGTTGGAATACACATCCCTACCAATAGGTGAATTGCTTAAGAAAATTGACTTGTCATTGCCCGAGTTATGGGAAAAGCTCTCTGATAGGCTTTCACAGGGCAAGAGTTTGGTTGAAGCTTGGCAAGAGGTATTAGAAGAAAGAAGCGAAACACCTATATCGGCACTAGAAAATGATGAAATTGCGGTGTTGAATAATTTCTTTTCTACATTCGGTACAAGCGATAAGGAAACGCAAAAGCAAAACATAAAGAATGCGTGCAAGCAATTAGAAAGCATACTCAATGAGGTAGATAAAGAATCAAAGAGCAAGCAAAAAGCGTTTTTCACCGTGGGAGTGCTAACTGGACTTGCGCTTGCAATACTCATGCTATAACGAGTGAAAGGGGAATATTGAGTGGAAATAGGGCTAATTTTCAAAATTGCTGCTATAGGAGTTTTGGTTGCTGTAATAACAATGCTATTAAAGCAATCCGGGCGCGATGATATGGCTATGATTGCAGCATTGGCAGGGCTGATCATCGCAATCACACTGATAATAAATGTAATCGCGGATTTATTTGATAGTCTAAGAAGGGTGTTCAATCTATTCTGATGGGAATTATTAAAATCGCTTTGTTGGGAATAGTAGCGGCGGTTATTGCCTTAACAGTAAAGAGCTTTAAGCCCGAAATGGGTATGTTCGTATCGATTGCAGCAGGCATTATATTCATGCTGTATATAGTCGCTGAGCTCAGCGGCCTGATAGAAACCATTAACAAGGCAATAGCAAACTACGGACTTAACCCTGATTATGTAGGAGTGATAATCAAGGCGTTGGGCATAGCATATACAACACAATTTGCCGCAGATATTTGCAAGGATTCGGGCGAAACGGCATTAGGTACACGCATAGAGCTGTTCGGCCGCATTATGATTATCGCAAGTGCCTTGCCGCTTATATTTTCAATATTAGATATGGTACTAAACATGTTTGAGTTAGCATTGGTGGTTTAGATGAAAAAAGTTATTGCAATTGCATTTGTTTTATTGTTGCTCATACCGGCAAGTGCTTTTGCTGTTTCAGAATCGCCCAAGCCCTTAGACGACGATATATTAGAAGAATTGCACCACGAGTTCGGCAAGTATGATTTTTCAAGCTGGGAAGCACATGTTAACAACGATTTATTCAGCAATTTTAGCGTAAAGGATATGATAGACAGCTTTTTGAGCGGCAATCCTGACTTAGCCGCCGACAATATGCTTGATAAGCTATCTGGAATATTAAAAATCACAATGAAGCAGAGTGCGGGCTTTATGTTTGCAATGTTGGCTATATCGCTTGTAACAGGGCTGTGTAATGCCATGATACCCGATGAGAAGAGCTCTCTGCGCGAGGTTGCCGGCTTCATACTAAGTGCAATGAGTTTAGGGTTGGTAATTGCTATATTCTCGTCAGCAGTTAACATCGCGGCTAAGAACATTCAAGCCGTATCAGCATTCGCAGAAGCAGCTATGCCCGTAACATCAGTGTTGCTTATTGCATCAGGCGCTAATATGACCTCTGGCGTAGTATCTCCCTTAATGACTATATTGAGCACAACAGTTGTAGGCATCATAAAGACTGTGATATTTCCTTTAATACTTATTGGGTGTGTACTGTCTGTTGTATCGTCTATTTCGCCTAAATCTCAGCTGAAACAGCTGCTTTCACTTGTAAAAAACCTTACTAAGTGGTCGATAGGCATATTAGCCACCATTTATACAGGCTTAATCGTTCTAAAAGGACTTGCAGCGGCTAATTATGACGGGTTGAGTATCAAGACAACTAAGTATTTAATAGACAAGACTGTGCCTGTCGCCGGGGGATTCTTTTCAGGAACTATCGACACAACGCTTGTTTGCGCACAAATGGTCAAAAGCGTTGCGGGCTTAGCGGCAATAGTCGCAGTGATAATCATAATTTCAAAAACACTTCTGTCAATATTCTGCACGAATATGACATTCAGATTGACTGCGGCAATGTGCGAGCCTATATCCGATGAGCGTATTCCTAAGCTGCTCACGGGTGTTGCGGATATGATGTCTTTCCTGTTTGCTGCTGTAATGGTGTGCGGATTGATGTTCATAATCCTGTTTGGAATAGTAGTTACTTGCGTATAGGGGGGTGCTGTATGAATGAAATCGTGAACATTGTACGCGTTGCAGTAATTATGGGTGTAATATGTATGATTTTTGAGTCTGTGTTGCCTGAGGGAAGCCAGAAAAACTCTCTTAAAACAATTATAGGAATAGTTTTTCTTATATCAATAGCCGAGCAAATTGTTAAAGCGCTCACTTAAAGGAGGTAGATATGGATAAGAAATCAAAGCAAGGCATGCTTGCGGCTTTTACTGAAAAGCTTAAGAAAAACAAGAAGCTTGAACTCACCGTATATGTTGTATTAGGGGCATTTGTGCTGCTGATTTACCTCAGCTCATTAAACACTCCTGCGAAAAACAGCGATTACCAAAGCCAGACAGCGCAGGTAACAATGCAGAGCACACAGGATTCTGTAAAAGAAATAGAAGAAAGACTTGAGAAAACGCTCATGCAGATACGCGGTGCGGGTAATGTAACCGTAATGATAACCTACGAAACGAGCAAGGAGATAGTGCCTGCGCTAAGCGTTACGAGCCAAAGCAGCTCACAGGTGGGCGATTCAAGTACGAATCACAGCCAAAACGATACCAAATCGCCGGCAACTGTTTCTCAGGGCGGTGATGAAGCGCCTATAGTTCTAACAGAGATTCAGCCGAAAGTCCGGGGGGTAATAGTGATAGCAGAGGGTGCAGCGGACTTAACTGTAAGGATGAATCTAATGCACGCCGTACAAACTGTTTTGGGCGTTGATGCAGCAAATATTGAGGTATTCGAAATGGGTGTTTCGAATATAAATGACTAATAGAAAATAAGGAGGGTAAGATCATGAAAAAAATCAATATGAGATGGCTCAGCAAAAGCACGGGGATAATTGTAATTACGGCAATTCTGTTCATCTGCGCTGTATATCTGAATATTCAGGGCAGTAAAAAAGCATCAGAGGTTGCAAATAACAATAATCCTTCATACAATGAAAGTAACGATACAGCAACCACAGTAAACGCAGGCAATTACTTTACTGCTTTCAGGCAGAACAGAGAAAACTCACGCGCGAAGCAGATTGAGCAGTTAGACGCTATAATTGCTCACAGCAACACCGATGAAGAAACGCTGAAAGAGGCGCAGGAGCTGAAGCTCGCTTTGATTTCAAGCATGGAATTAGAGTTTACGCTTGAAAGCATGATAAAGGCGAAGGGCTTTAACGATTGCGCAGTTACATTCCACAAGGGTTCTGTGAATGTTGTAGTAAATGCGCAGCAGCTTACAAAGGAGGAGGTAGCGCGCATACTTGAAATAGTAGTGCGGGAAACAGGCGAAGACCCTATAAACATTAAGGTAAGCACTGCTACATCTCAAAAATGAGGTAGCAAGGCTTCAAAAAGCATCAAAACTGAAAAAAAGTGCATTTGGGGTTTTCAAACTTAGAAACATTTGATATAATTTCTTGTAGGATTTGACATCACCGAATGCACTTTATGCTGATATATTGACGGTAGTCAAATAATAATTGTTTGGAGGTTCCAAAATGGCAGATATTTTGGAAGGCAAAGGGGTTGGAGCGACAATGGCAAACGATGGCAGCATAATTTTTTCACCTGATGTTGTTGCGACTATTGCTGGTGTAGCAGCAACTTCCGTCGAAGGCGTCGCTGGAATGAGCGGCGGCATTGTTGACGGTATTGTTGATATTCTCGGCATGAAGAATTTCAAAAAGGGCGTTAAAGTTGAGCTTGGCACTGAAGAAACGATTATAAACGCTAATATAGTTATTAAGTATGGCTATAAACTGAACGAGGTTTGCTTAGAGGTTCAGAAAAAGATTAAGAACGCAGTTGAAACTATGACGGGCTTGCGTGTTGTGTCGGTCGATGTTTCTGTATTAGGAATCAGCTTTGATGACGATACTAAGAAGAAGCAGGCTCAGCCCGAGTCATCAAAGCTAAAGTGAGGAGTGCGTATGAAGGTAATAGATAGGATACTGCTTGCGATATTGCTGTTTGCACTTATTTGCGCAAGCATTATGACAATCATATTGGAATTCGACATATTGCAGTTTGAGCCTTTAAGTCGTGTTTTTGGAATGGACAAGCATATGCACAAGCTGCTTGCTTCATTGATTTTAGGTGCGTCTGCGCTAATACTATTATTTGTTTGCGTTAGGTTGTTCTTCGCAGTATTATCCCCTCAGAAAAAAGCAGAGAATGATATAAAGCGTACACAAATAGCTGCAAATGATTTAGGCATAGCTTATATTACGATAGATGCACTAAAGAACATAGCTCATAGGATATGCTCACTACATAAGTTCGTTTGTGATTGCTCCGCTTCCGTAACTGTTGTTAATGACGGTATAGTGGTATCAATCAAAGTAACGCCTTATGCTGATACAAAGCTTCCCGAAAGCATTGCTCAATTGCAGACAAGCATTAAGCACGGCTTAGAAGAACAGGCGGGAATAAATGTTGTTGAGGTTCCGATACTCATACTCCCGCCGGCAGTCAAAAAAGGTACTACAACATTAAAATAAATTATACGAGGTGAAAAATGGAAGGATTAGTTGAATTCTTTAAGAAGTTCAAATGGAGAATAATACTTATTGCTGCGGGCATTGTGTTTTCAATATTAGTGTTTACAATTAACTTTTGGCGTACACTGCTATTGGTTGTTGTAATATTTGTTTGCTACTTCATTGGTGCAAACATAGATAAAAAGGGCAGTATTAAACGGATGTTTGATTACGACACAAGAGACTAATAGGTGTAGCATATGAGCAGAAAGACCGCACGAGAGGTCGCAATGAAAATTAGCTTCGCTCGTCTTTTAGGCGGCGACGCTGCTTATAAGGATGTATTAGAAAAATCAGAATTGAGTAAAACGCCAACAGAAGATGATATTGCGTTCGCGGACAATATCGTTTCCGGCATTGAGGCGCATTGTCAGGAATTAGACGCGCTTATAAATGATTATGCTAAGAATTGGACTGCTGAGCGTTTGCCGAAAGTCGATTTGGTAATATTGCGTATCGCTTTTTATGAGCTATTATATAGCGACAACCCTTCGGGAGCTGTAATAAACGAAGCGGTAGCATTAGCAAAGCGCTATTGCGACGATAAGTCCTATCAGTATATAAACGGAATATTAGGCTCTTATGTTAGGAAAGAGGGCAAGGTGTAAGTATTTGAATTGGACAACATAGTTATATCTGTATCACAATTAAATGAGTATGTAGAGGCTGTTATATCTCAAGACCCTTTGCTTTCCGACATATATGTTGAGGGCGAAATAAGCGGATTCAAACGCTATGGTTCAGGACATTGCTATTTTTCTTTGAAAGACGCCGACGCTGTTGTGCGTTGCGTATACTTCAAGCATTACAATCAATACCTACGATTTCAACCTAAGGACGGAATGCGCGTAATTGTGCGCGGCTCCGCCTCTTTTTATGCTAAAGACGGCAACTTCCAAATAACAGTTATATCTATGAAGGAAGTAGGTGAGGGCGAGCTATATAGGCGTTTTATTGAGCTAAAAGCTAAATTAGAAAGCGAAGGCATGTTTGACGAACAGTATAAAAAGCCTATACCGTTTTTGCCGCGCTGCGTAGGCGTAGCGACTTCAAACACCGGCGCTGTTTTTCATGATATTGTAAAGGTGATTTCGCGCAGGTTTCCGAAAATGAATATCCTTTTGTGCCATTGCTCCGTTCAGGGCGTTGACGCCCCGCGTGAAATAATCTCTGCAATTCAGCACTTAGACAGTATAGACTTTGTAGATGTGATAATTGTAGGTCGAGGCGGCGGAAGCTATGAGGACTTAATAGCTTTTAACGACGAAGGAGTAGCAAGGGCAATTTTTGAATGTGAAACACCTATTATTTCCGCTGTCGGTCATGAAACCGACTACACTATCGCCGATTTCGTTGCCGATATGCGCGCGCCTACACCTTCCGCAGCCGCTGAGCTTGCCGTTCCTGTTCTGAGTGAGCTACTGTCAGATTTGAACGACGAAAGAAACTCATTATACGAGTATTCGATTTCATTTATAAGTGATTTGCGCAGCGAAATTGAGAGCTTAGCACAATCAAGCTCTTTTGCAGTTGCCCACAGCAAGTTAGATCTATTAAAAGCTGAAGTCGCTGAGATTGAATCTAAGCTTTTTTCTGCCGCTGAAAAGCAGCTGTTAGAGTATAAGTACGACTATAAATCAATATTAAAGGAATTATCCTCATTATCGCCTAAGGCTGTTTTGAAGCGCGGCTATGCCATTGTTAAGAACAATAGGGGCAAAATAGTATCAAGCGCGGCTGAATTAAACCAAGCACTTGACATTTCAAATTCTGCGACTATTGAGTTTCACGACGATTCTGTAAAGGTACAAAGAGTAGAATAACTCATCTCCTTGTAATGCAATGTAATGCAATCGGTCAATCGACTGATTTTTTGTCGCAAAATTTCTAAGGATTTCGTTTGTTGTCGAATTCGGAATGATAAGTATATCTATGTATTTAATGGCAATAATAGACAACATCACAACAAGGAGGTAATTATTGAATGAATATGAATTTGCAAAAACAAACACATTCCGGTTGGAGCGAAGCCGAAGAAAAGCTGTTATTCGATGAGGTTAAGGCGGTAAGACAAACTGGAAAGCCGTTAAAATCAGCATTTGAAAGAGTAGCTGAGCTAACCGGCAGACAACCCAACAGCATACGCAACTATTATTATGTACGCATAAAGAGCTTAGATGAATCAGACGAACTTTTTATGGGGGCAACCGCATTTGTGCCTTTCACAGAATCAGAGGTTAGAGAGCTGCTGAAAACTATACTTGTAAATCAGGCAAAGGGTATGTCGGTTAGAGCCTGCACAATGATGATGGGAAAGAACGACACTTCAAAAATGCTTAGGTATCAAAACAAGTATAGGGCAGTTATTAAGAATAACCCCGAATTAGTAAAAAGTGTTCTTGAGGAATTGAAGGCAGAAGGTATTGAAGCACATAATCCCTACGCTCTAATGAAAAAAACGCGACAGAGAGCAAGCAATGTAGAGCTTCTTGACGCGGTGTCTTCCGCTGTTGCCGGGCTGTCAAATGTTGAGGGCTTAGATGTGCATGCGTTTTTTGAAGCGTTGGGCGCATTGGCTAACAGTGCAAGTCGCGGCGCAGTAGCATTGCAGCGTATAGCCGAAACAGAGAAAAATTCAGACAGCGATATGGCTCAGATCTATGACGAACTGCGTGAGCTGCGCGAAACTGTAGCTGTTCGTGAAGCGGAGCTTTCTACGCAGAAAGAAAGATTCGCGCTGCTGTTAACGCTATACAGGAAACTCTTAAATGTAAATCGCAGTTTTTTGGAGAAAACAAGCGTTTTGAAGGTTAAGGTATTAGGCTCATATGTCAAGGAGTTAGCAAAAAGCATATCCGATTGCGATAAAGCATTGAACGAGCATGTTATATAATCGTTTTTCCTTCGAGCCGCAGGCATATGCTTGCGGCTTTTAGTTTGATTCGGTATTAAATATGTGATATTATACCTTTGCATTGAGTAACGGAGGAGAAAAGATGAGTCAAATGCTATTAGATAGTATTCGCAGTCCACAAGATGTAAAAAAGCTATATAACACTAATCCGAAAAAACTCGTTGCTCTTTCGAAGGAAATCCGCGAAGTATTGGTTCAAACAGTTTCTAAGAATGGCGGACATCTTTCGCCCAACTTAGGCGTTGTTGAGCTTACTTTAGCTATACATATCGCATTCGATATTCCGAAGGACTCTATTGTATTCGATGTTGGTCATCAATCCTATGTTCACAAGCTGCTTACAGGCAGAGCGGACAGTATAGGCACTTTGCGCACGCTTGGCGGTCTATCGGGCTTTCCCAAACGCAGTGAAAGCGAATATGATTTCTTCAACACAGGGCACTCAAGCACATCTGTTTCAGCGGCTTTAGGTATAGCACGCGCAAAAAAGCTTAATAGTGACGAATCATATTCAATAGCATTGGTTGGCGACGGCGCGTGCTCCGGCGGCATGATATTCGAAGCTATAAACGATGCCGGGCATTCGGAGCTACCGCTTATAATCATACTTAATGACAACTCAATGTCTATATCGAACACTGTCGGCGCTATTAGAACACACCTTACGAAGATTCGCGCAAGCCGGCCGTATATTTCTTTCAAGCGTTCTACGCGCAATATTTTGTCAAAAACTAAATTTGGCAAGTACTGTGCAGTTAGGCTTGAAAACTTAAAAAATAAGCTTAAATACTTCCTTTTGCCTAACGTATATTTTGAATCATTGGGCTTGTCGTATATAGGGCCTGTTGACGGTCATGATATACCTGACTTGCTCAACGCATTCAATATAGCTAAGAAGCTGAAACGCCCAGTTGTTGTTCATGTTGTAACGCAAAAGGGCAGGGGATACAAGCCCGCAGAGGATAACCCCGAAATGTTTCATGGCATTGGCGCCTTTGACGCTGATAACCCATATTGTGCAAATAAGCTGTCTAACTCGCAGGTGTTTGGCGATGCTCTATTAGAGCTTGCAAAGAGTGATGATAAAATAATCGCAATAACAGCAGCTATGCCGTTGAGCACAGGACTTACTCCATTTGAACACGCTTTCCCCGAGCGTTTCTTCGATGTGGGAATCGCCGAACAGCACGCTATCACGATGGCGGCAGGCGCAAGCGTTGGCGGCTTGAAGCCCGTTGCCGTAATATACTCAACATTTTTGCAAAGAGCATATGACCAATTACTGCACGATGTCTGCTTGCAGAACCTACCTGTCGTAATTGGTGTTGACAGAGCCGGTTTAGTAGGCGAGGACGGCGAAACTCATCAGGGCGTTTACGATATTAGCTACTTGCTCGCTATGCCCAATATGTGTCTTTTTTCACCTGCAAGCATTTCAGAGTTAAAGGAAATGTTAAAGCTGGCTTTGAACATAAATAAACCTGTTGCGATACGCTATAATCGCGGCTTGCTGCCTGATTTTGAGCTGAAAACCCCCGTAGAGCTTGGCGTGTGGGAGGAAATCAAGCCCATACAAGAGGTAAACATAATCGCAAGCGGCAGATTAGTTGAAACCGCATTAAAAGCTTCATCTGAATTGAATGTAGGTGTAATAAATGCAAGATTCCTATGCCCTATGGACTATGAAATGCTAAAACGCTTAAAGCAAGAATCAAAAGCGATTATTACGCTTGAGGACGGTTTGGCAGAGGGCGGATTCGGCTCGCGCGTTGCGAAATTCATGTGTAGGGATATAAGCGTTTACAACTTAGGCGTTCCGAACAGAATCATACCCCATGCCAAAGTAGAGCAGCAGGACGCACTATGCGGGATTGATACAGCTTCTGTTCGCAGAAAAATACTAAATGTATTAGGTGAATAAATGTCGCAGATACGCGCTGATATAAAACTGTTTAATGACGGCTTGGCAAAATCGCGTGAAAAGGCGCGCTCCTTAATAATGGCGGGCGCAGTATATTGCAACGGCAGGCGCATAGATAAGGCGGGCGAACTGGTTTCTGCCGATGCGGTGCTTGAAATCAAGCAAGACCCCGTTCCCTATGTCAGCCGCGGCGGATTAAAGCTGAAAAAGGCATTAGATTGCTTACCCGTAAGTGTTGAAAACAAGGTGTGCGCTGATATTGGCGCGTCATCAGGCGGATTTACCGATTGTATGCTTCAACATAACGCAAAAAAGGTATATGCAATAGATGTTGGCTATGGTCAGCTTGATTGGAAGCTGCGTAATGACCATAGAGTAGTCGTTATGGAGCGCACCAACGCAAGATATATGGAGGAAGCTTGGTTCTCTGAAAGCATAGAATTTGCTTCTATTGATGTTTCTTTCATTTCTATAAAGCTGATACTCAAGCCGCTATACAACATTATAAAAGAAGGCGGCGAGGTTGTTGCGTTAATAAAGCCGCAGTTCGAGGCAGGGCGTGAAAAGGTTGGCAAAAACGGTGTTGTGAGAGAAGCCGCAACACATATTGAGGTATTATCCGAAGCGATTTGCTTTGCTCAGCAATTAGGCTTTGAAATTATTGGCATTGACTATTCGCCCATAACAGGTCCAAAGGGTAATATCGAGTTTTTGCTTGCATTGAGAAAAGCTAACGAGCAAACAGCAACAGATTATTCATCTGAAATCAATAATATTGTCGAAAAAGCGCATATGAGCTTAGATTGAAATGTACAGCCGATTCTGTGTAATCATATCACGCTCAAAGAGTAAATTATGGAATTTAATTCGAAAAAGGTATTGACAATTTAACTTAATAGGTGTATTCTTGCATTAGTGTTAGCACTCTATTGTGTTGAGTGCTAATAATATGAAAGGAGAAGGGCTATGAGTTTGGATTTGCGCAAGCTTAAGATATTAGAAGCAATCATTAACGATTATATAATGACTGCTGTGCCTGTAGGCTCTCGGACCGTATCCAAGCGCTCAGGGCTTAACCTTTCATCTGCCACAATCCGCAACGAAATGTTCGACCTGAAAGAACTGGGGTTGTTAGAACAGCCGCATACATCTTCGGGCAGTATGCCTTCCGAAAAGGCATATAGATTGTATGTGAACAGACTTATGCGGAAATCCAGCCTTACTCCCGAAGAAGCAGAGTACATATCACAGCATTTTTCAACAAAGATAGACGACGTTGAGGATGTAATAAAGCAAACGGCATTAGTGCTGTCGCAATTGACAAGCTATATGTCGATGGTTATATCGCCGCAGCTTTATGAAGCCGAGCTGCGCAGAATTCAGATAATACCTATTACTGATGAAAAGGCATTACTTGTGGTTGCTTCTGATGTTGGCCTTGTTAGGGACGCGGTAATTAGAATTCCCGCAAGTATCAGCGATTATGAGCTGAACCGGATTTCAGAAATGCTTACTAACTCATTAGCAGGTATGAAGCTGAATGAGATTTCTGACAGCTGTATGCCCGATGTATTCAAAGGTCTTGGCGAACGCCGCGAATACTTAGAGATAATAAAGCGGCTTGCTGACAGCCTTCGCAACGCGTCAAGGAATCCCAAGCAAGAGCTTGAAACCTATGGCGTTATGAACCTTTTAAGCTTTCCCGAATACTCGGATATTGAGGCTGCAAGAAACCTGTTAGAAGCCATTGAGCATACTGATGTTATTTACTCAATACTCGCAAATGCAAAAGAGTTTGAGTTCACTATAAAGATAGGCAGCGAAATTGAAGACCCGAAGCTATCGAATTGCAGCATAGTTACGGCAACATACAGCATTGACGGTAAGCCTTTGGGTTCAATGGGTGTGCTTGGCCCAACGCGCATGAATTATTCGCGTGTTTTGGCAATACTAACCCATATAGGTAAGTCCATAAGTGAAATACTAACACAAATGTACTTAGATGCAGATTGATTAAGGAGGTAAAAATGGCAAGCAAAAAGCGTTCGGCAAATGCTACTGTTGAAACCAAAACGCTAAGTTCGCAACCCGAGCTTGAGCAAGAAACTCTGCAAGAGGAAGTGGCACATACTGAGCAGGCGGAAATAGAAGCAGGACAAACAGCCGAATCGGCAGAAAACGACATAGCAGAAGCCGAACAAGCAGAGAGCATAGACTATCAAGCTGAAATAGACGAATTAACAAAAAAACTTGCAGAAACAGAAGCTATAAGAGATCAGGCAATAAGCATAGCGCAACGCTTGCAAGCTGATTTTGACAACTACAAGAAACGCAACGCAAAGGCAAGGATAGACGCGCTGCAGGAAGGCACCATAAATGTAATAGCTTCTATACTGCCTGTTATAGATAATTTCGACAGAGCATTCTGCTTTGTTGATGAAAACAGCGATGACCCATTCGTGCAAGGTATCAGAATGGTTTATACACAGCTAATGGAGATTTTAGCGAAGCATGGTTTAACTGAGATTGACGCAAGCGGCAAGTTCGACCCATGCTTCCACGAAGCAGTAGCGCAGGACGATTCATCTGAATTAGAGGCTGGCATGATTACAGAAGTCCTGCAAAAGGGCTATATGGTATGCGACCGTGTCATTCGCCATAGCATGGTGAAAGTAACGGTGTAATATAATCTATTTAAGTTTAGGAGGAAAAAGTTATGTCAAAAGTTATAGGTATCGATTTAGGAACAACAAACTCATGTGTCGCTGTGCTTGAAGGCGGCGAGCCTGTTGTAATACCGAATGCTGAGGGCGCACGCACTACCCCCTCTGTCGTTGCATTTTCAAAGGACGGGGAGCGCATGGTAGGTCAAATTGCAAAGCGTCAGGCGATTGCAAACCATGAGCGCACAATTGCTTCAATCAAGCGCGAAATGGGTAGTAACTATAAAGTTAAAATAGACGATAAGGAATATACACCGCAAGAGATTTCAGCAATGATACTTCAGAAGCTGAAGCAGGACGCTGAAAGCTACTTGGGAGAACCCGTTACTAAGGCTGTAATAACCGTTCCCGCATATTTCTCAGACAGTCAACGCCAAGCGACTAAGGACGCAGGCCGTATTGCAGGGCTTGAGGTTCTGCGCATAATCAATGAGCCTACCGCGGCGTCGCTTGCTTACGGTATAGACAAAGAAAAGAATCAGAAGATCATGGTTTACGACTTAGGCGGCGGCACATTTGATGTTTCGATATTAGAGATAGGCGACGGCGTTTTCGAGGTGCTTTCTACAAGCGGAAACAACAGATTGGGCGGCGATGACTTCGACAATCGCATTATGGACCATATGATTGCCGAGTTCAAGCGCACCGAGGGCATTGATTTAAGCAAGGACAAGAGCGCAATGCAAAGGTTGAAGGACGCTGCAGAAACAGCAAAGATTGAACTTTCCTCAACGTCACAAACAAGCATCAATCTGCCATATATTACAGTAGATGCTAACAACACGCCAAGACACTTGCAGCTTACGCTTACGCGCGCAAAGTTCAATGAGCTGACGCATGACTTGGTTGAAAAAACGCGCGAGTGTGTAACGCTTGCTATGAAGGACGCCAATGTAAAGGCAGCCGACATTGATAAAGTTATATTGGTAGGCGGCTCAACGCGTATTCCTGCGGTTCAGGAATTAGTTAAGACAATGACGGGCAAGGAGCCTTTCAAGGGAATTAACCCTGACGAATGTGTTGCTATAGGCGCAGCAATTCAGGGCGGTATCCTCTCCGGCGAGGTTCAAGACATAGTTCTGATGGATGTAACGCCCTTGTCATTGGGTATTGAAACATTGGGTGGCGTGTTCACAAAGCTGATTGAGAGGAACACGAGCATTCCGACACAGAAGTCGCAGATATTCACTACTGCGGCAGACGGTCAAACCAGCGTTGATGTTCATGTATTGCAGGGTGAGCGCGAGTTGGCACAGTACAACAAGACATTGGGCAGATTCCAGCTAACAGGCATACCGCCGGCACCGCGCGGAGTTCCTCAAATAGAGGTTAAGTTCGATATTGACGCAAACGGTATCGTACATGTTTCGGCTAAGGACTTAGCTACCGGCAACCAGCAGAATATTACGATTACCGCTTCTACAAACCTGACAGAAGAGGAGATTCAGCGTGCAGTTGACGACGCTAAGAAGTATGCTGAGGAAGATAAAAAGAAGAAGGAAGAGGTAGATGCTAAGAACCATGCCGAAAGCCTGATCTATACAACTGAAAAGAATATGAAGGACATGGGCGAGAAGATTTCGGCAGACGACCGTCAGCGCATTGAGACGGAGATCGCGAATGTTAGATCCGCATTGCAGAACGGTACTGTTGATACTATAAAGAGTGCTTCAGAAAAGCTAACAGAAGTAAGCTATGAGGTATTCGGCAAGATATATCAGCAGGAAGCGGCACAGGCTCAGCAGGCGAACAGCACAGCATCGAGCGCTAACGCTAACGACGACGCCCCGATAGACGCCGAATACGAGGTTGTTGACGACGATAAGAATAATTAGTAGAATGGTTTTCGCAGAAGTGATGCAAATCACTTCTGCGAGGTTGATTTGCCTAAAACATCAGTTTTTTTGGCAAATGCAAGAGGTATCTTTTTCTTACGAAAAAGTTCCGTTTTCGACGCAGATGTCGCCGAAAGCAAATATTGATATTGGGGGACACCCCCATACCCCCTATGGCATGCTTACTATTACCACAGGGATAGAATGGATTAGTATATTCGGGCGGGGATGTAAAATTCCCCGCTTGCTATGTAACACAAAGTAAAAGAGGTATTACTGTAATATGGCAAAGCGCGATTTCTATGAGGTTTTAGGAGTAAACAAGAACGCCTCACAAGAAGAAATAAAAGCTGCATATAAAAAAGCCGTTAAGATGTACCATCCGGACTTGAATCCGAACAATAAAGAAGCAGAAGCCAAGATGAAAGAGGTCAACGAGGCCTACGAAATACTGTCTGATCCGGATAAGCGTTCTAAATACGATATGATGGGTCACGCGGCGTTCGACCCCACAGCGCAGTCGAGCGGCTTCGGCGGATTCTCAGGGTTTGGCGGCGTCGAAGATATATTCGAAAGCTTTTTTAGCGGTTTTTCAGGCTTTGGCAGCACAAGGCAAAGGCATAATCCCAATGCACCCACAAGAGGGCGCAGCTTGCGCTTTGGCTTGACTATTTCATTTGAAGAAGCAGTTTTCGGCACAAGCAAGCAAATAAATATTACGCGTGAGGAAAACTGTGAAAAGTGCGGCGGCTCAGGCGCAAAGGAAGGCACAGAGCCTATTACCTGCACACGCTGCAACGGAAGAGGTACTATTTCTATTCAACAGAGGACCATACTCGGTGTTATGACATCTACCCAGACTTGCGACCTTTGCGGCGGTAAGGGTAAAATAGTTAAGGAGCCTTGTACAAGCTGCAGGGGTGTCGGCAGAATTAAAAGAAAAGCAAGCATTAGGGTTGATATCCCAGCAGGTATAGATTCCGGTCAAGTTATTATTTTACATGGTCAGGGCGAGGCAGGCTACAATGGCGGCAGTCCCGGCGATTTGCATATTGAAATAAATGTATTGCCGCACAAGAGCTTCAAGCGTGATGGGTATCATCTCTACTTGGATATTACAATACCTTTTTCTGTTGCGGCATTGGGCGGCGAAGTTGAAGTGCCTACATTGGAGAAGCCTATTAAATACAAAATCCCCGAAGGTACTCAGGCTAACACAACATTTAGGCTAAAAGACCAAGGCGTGCCAATGAGAGCTGGCGCACGCGGCGACCTGTATGTGCGCATAAAGGCAATTGAAGTGCCCAAGAACTTGACCGACGAGCAGAAAGACTTGATTAGACAGCTTGGCGAAAGTCTAAACGAAAGTGTTTCCGCAAATTCGAATAAGAAGGGCAGAAAACGCAGAAAGCTTTAGGTGAGATATGAAATGGATTGAATTAAAAGTACAAACTACAATGTTGGGAACCGAGCTGTTGAGCGCAATATTCTATTCTGAGGGCATAAACGGGCTTAGAATAGACTATGACGAGGAGAGCGCGCGCGAGGCTTTGTTAGAAACCAAATCCTCATGGGATTATGCCGACGGAGAGTTGACCCCAAACAGCTCTCCTTCTATAACCGCATATATTGCCTCCGTAGAAGAGAACTCAGGCTTAATTGAAAAGCTGAAAAAAAAGTTATATGAGTTTCAAAAATCGAATCCTGACTTAGACTTGGGCAGTTTAGAAATCACAACAACGTTTGTTGACGATACAGAATGGCTGAACACTTGGAAGCAGTATTACAAAACATTCGAGGTGGGTGAAAAGCTCATAATCACTCCCGCTTGGGAAGAAGCACCTGAGGCTGATGACAGGATTATAGTCAAGCTCAATATTGGCATGGCATTTGGCTCCGGCACGCACGAAACGACAAAGATGTGCCTTGAATTGCTTGAAGATAATATGAAGCTGGGCGATGATGTGCTCGACTTAGGCTGCGGAAGCGGCATTTTGTCAGTCGCGGCAAAGCTGTTGGGTGCAGAAAGCGTAACCGCCGTTGACTTCGACCCCGTAAGCGTAAAAGCTACAACAGAAAACGCCGCTATAAACGATGTAAAAATCAATGCGGTATTGGGCGATGTGCTGAATGACGCTAATCTGTTCAATTCTATTAAGCTTAGTGATGACAAACGCTATGATATTGTTTTAGCAAATATAGTCGCTGATGTGCTTATAAGCATTGCTCCAAAGGTGCGCGATCTGATTAGCCGCTGCGGCTACTTCATATCATCTGGCATTATTAACGATAGGCTGTTTGATGTACTAAACGCATATACCGACGCCGGCTTTACAATATTAGAGGTTGAGCGTATGGGCGAATGGTGCGCTATATTAGCGACTCAACAGCCATTTATTTGCAATGAGTAGATTTTTTGTTGACAAAAACACTATTTCAAATAACAGAGTATACTTGAGCGCAGAGGATTCTCAGCACGCAATCAAGGTGTTAAGGCTTGCAGAAAACGACATCGTAACAGTTTGCGACGGTGCAGGCTTTGAATATGACGCACGAATCATAAAGGCTGACAAATCAGGCGTTAAAGTCGAGCTATTCAATCAACGCAAAGCCGATACCGAGCCTGCGGTAAGAGTTACTCTTATTCAATGCTTGCCTAAAGCAGGAAAAATGGAAGTAATAATTCAAAAATGCGTTGAGCTGGGCGTACATGACATTATACCTGTCGAGTCTGAAAGAAGCGTCGTGAAAATAAGCGGTTCTACGCAAAATAAGATTGAGCGTTACAATCGCATAGCATACGAAGCCGCAAAGCAATCGGGCCGCGGTATTATCCCAAAGGTCAGGAACTTTACTAAGCTCAACGATATTGACTATTCTGAGTTTGATTTTCTGCTTGTACCGTATGAAGAAGAACACGAGTTAACCTTAAAGCATTACATAGAAAGCAGCAATTTACTAAAGTCTGCTTCAAATGTAGCAATCGTAATAGGCCCTGAGGGTGGAATCGACCAAAAGGAAATCGAATTCCTGCGTTCGAAGGGTGGCATAACACTAACATTGGGCAAGCGTATATTGCGTACTGAAACAGCAGGAATGGCTACCTTGGCTATGCTGTTTTGCTTATTAGAGGGATAAGAGGGTTAAGGGGATACGATGAAAAAGCTTAAGGTTGGCTATTATACGCTTGGCTGCAAGGTAAATCAATATGACACCGACTCTATGCGTTCACTTATGGAAGCTAACGGCTTTGAAACTAAAGATTTTAGTGAAGAATGCGACATATACATTATAAACACCTGCACAGTAACCAATACGAGCGATAAAAAATCCCGTCAGATAATCAGCCGAGCGCATAAAAAGAACCCCGACGCAATCATAGTTGTATGCGGCTGCTACGCGAGAATGTCTAAAGAAGAAGTCCAATCACTTGCAGGCGTCGATATTGTTTTAGGCACAAACGACAGGCGCAACATTGTTGATATTATCAAGAACTATCTTAATGAAAAAGAAGAACAGAGCAACACCGACGACGCTTTCGAAGAGATTGCGGCTGTTCACTCTGATAAAACACGCGCATACCTAAAAATTCAAGACGGTTGTAACAGCTTTTGTTCCTACTGCATTATTCCGTATGCACGCGGTAGAGTACGCAGCCGCAAATTAGAAAATGTGCTGTATGAAATTAAGCGCCTTGACAGCGAGGGTTTTAAGGAAATCGTATTGACAGGCATTCACCTTTTATCGTATGGATCAGATTTCGAGGAAATAACTGATATTTGCGATGTGCTTGTTCGATTAGATGGCTTAAAGAGCATAAAAAGAATTCGGCTTGGCTCGCTTGACCCCGACTATATAGACGAAAGGTTTATATCTACCGTTAAGAACTGTCCTTATGTATGCAGGCATTTTCACCTGTCGCTTCAAAGCGGCTCGGATAGCGTACTCAAACGCATGAATAGGAAGTACACGACAGAAGAATTCTATGCTTGTGTGCAAGCTTTGCGTCAGTCTATGCCAGATTGCGCTATAACTACGGATATTATCGCAGGCTTCCCCGGAGAAACGCGTGAAGAACATATGGAAACACTTGAATTCATAAAAAAAGTTGGTTTCTCACGCCTGCATGTTTTCCCATACTCGCAAAGAAAAGGGACAGTAGCCGCCAAAATGCCTAACCAAATTCCAAAGGCCGAGAAGGAGCGCAGGGCAGGGGAAGTAATCGCATTAGGTGATGAAATGCAATACAAATTTCACGAAAATTATGTCGGCAAAACCGTTTCAGTGCTTTTTGAGGAAGTAGTCGGTGGCTTTATTCGCGGATACACTGAAGACTATGTTGATGTTCATGTAAAAAACGAAGGTCATGTGCACTTAATAAACCGCTTTGCAGATGTGAATATAATTCAGGCTTGTCCAAAGCACCTAATGGGTACTATAATATAGAAAATATTGCTTAGGAGGAAGTAAAATGGAATGTATCTTCTGCAAAATAGTAAATGAAGAAATACCTTCGAAAGCTGTGTATAAAGATGATTTTGTATATGCTTTTTACGATATAGCGCCAAAAGCACCGGTACATATTCTAATAGTTCCGAAAAAGCATATAGTAAGCATTGACGAGTTCAAAGAAGAAGACAATGCCCTGCTACTACGAATGTTTGATGTTGCAAGGCAGATTGCAAAGCGCAAAGGCATAAACGAAACAGGCTACCGCTTAGTACTTAATACCGGAAAAGACGCGGGTCAAACCGTATTCCATGCGCATATGCACATATTAGGCGGCGATACGCTGACGGATTTAGGTTAAATGACGGTAAAAAAAGAGGTTCAAATATATACAGACGGCGCATGCTCAGGCAATCCCGGTCCGGGTGGCTGGGCTGCTATTTTGTTGTATAAAGACGCAAAAAAAGAGATATACGGAGCAGAAAAGGATACAACAAACAACAGAATGGAGCTAATGGCGGCAATTCAGGGTCTGAATGCCTTGAAGCAAGCCTGCAAGGTTGAGCTATTTACCGACAGCGCGTACCTGCATAACGCATTTTCAAAGGGCTGGCTCGAATCATGGCAGCAGCGTAACTGGATAAAATCCGACAAAAAGCCTGTGTTGAATCGGGACTTGTGGCAGGAGCTATTAAGGCTTGCTTCAATACACGAAATCACTTGGCGCAAGGTGAAGGGACATTCTGACAACAAGTATAACAATGAGTGCGATGAGTTAGCACGCAAAGCAATCGAGGAGTTGGAGTCTGATTGAAAAATACGTGAAAACCTGATAGAATATAAGCTCGGAGGGGTTTATGGCAATACGAAAAATATTTACAGATGACGCGCCTTGCTTAACCAAGGTTGCAAAGCCTGTTGAAAAATTTGATAAGAAGCTGCATGAGCTGCTTGACGATATGGCAGAAACCATGTATGACGCTGAAGGGGTAGGGCTTGCCGCTCCGCAGATAGGCATATTGCGCCGCGTCGCTGTTATAGATGTCGGTGACGGTATTGTAGAGCTGATAAACCCCAAGATAATATCATGCTCAGGAAATGTAGGCGCTATCGAAGGTTGCTTGTCATTTCCGGGGAAGTCGGGGTATGTTGTTCGCCCGCAAAAAATTATAGTTCAGGCGTTTGACCGAAACGGTGTATTGAAGGAGTATGAAGCAGAAGACCTGTTCGCACGCGCTGTTGCTCACGAATGTGACCATTTAGACGGAAAGGTATTTTTACGACTTGTCACCGAACCGCCAGAGGATTTCGATCAATTTGAGGAGGACGAATGAGGATAGCTTTTTTAGGAACTCCCGAGTTCGCAGTTCCTTCATTAAAAATGCTTTGCGAAAGCTCACACGAGCTTTTTGTTATTTCACAGCCCGATAAAGCGAAGGGTAGGGGATATAAATGCTGTTCGCCGGCAGTAATATGCGAGGCAAGGGAAGCGGGTTTACACACACTTCAAACAGACAATATAAGCAATGGCGATTCCCTTCAAGCATTAAAGGACTTTAAGCCCGACCTTATGATTACGGCCGCGTTCGGACAAATACTCACTCAAGAGGTGTTGGATATACCAAAGTATGGCTGCATAAATGTTCATGCAAGCCTTTTGCCGAAATACAGAGGCGCATCTCCCATTCAAGCCGCTATAATATATGGCGAAACAGTAACGGGCATTACAACTATGTTAACAGATATAGGGCTTGATACCGGAGATATTCTATTGCAGCGCGAAATAGAGATTCAGCCTGATGAAACCGCAGGCGAGCTAACTCAAAGATTAGCTGTATTGGGCAGCGAAGTATTAAAGGATACGATAATAGCGCTTGAGAACGGCACATTAAAGCGCATTCCGCAAGACCATTCTACAGCAACTAAGTGCCGAACAATCAAGAAGAGCATGGCGAAGATGGATTTCACGAAGTCCGCAAAGCAGCTGCACGATTTCGTTCGCGGAATGAATCCATCGCCCATAGCGTATGCAAGCCTCAACGATGTCGCAGTCAAATTCTACAAAACAAGGCCGCATATGGATATGCATTCAGACGAACGCCCGGGAACAGTAATAATAGCAAGCCCCAAGCAAGGTTTGTTCATAGCTGCTGGCGAAGGCGTTTTAGAAGTATTAGAAATGCAATATCCTAACAGCAGATGCATGGAAGCTAAATGCGTGCTCAACAGCAAACGCCTGCTTGGAGAGGTATTTAGTTGAATAGCAACATATTAGCGTTGAATATACTTACTAAAATTGTTGACGAGGGCGCATATGCGAACCTCGTTTTGAAAGACGCGCTAAATGAACTCGACAGAAACGCCTTAGGCAATGATGTTCAGCAATATAAAAGGGAAATAACTGCAACAGTTTACACAATTCTTGAAAACATAGGCTATATAGACTATATTATTGCTCATTATGCAAGGGGCAGACTGCACAAAAAGATAAAGAACATACTCAGATTAGGCGTCGCCAAGCTAATGTATATGAACACGCCTGCATATGCTGTTTGCAATGATTGTGTAAACCTTGCTGTAACCTTCGGCAAACAACAGCTGAAAGGCTTTGTGAATGGCGTACTCCGCAGTATTGCGCGTGATATTGATGATGAATCTCTGCCTGTGCTTCCAAATGACGAAGTAACGAGATTGAGCATTCAATACAGCTATCCTGAATGGGTGGTGCGAGAATACATAAGTACTTACGGAATAGAATCTACAAAGCAATTGCTTTCAACAAAACTGGACTATACCAGCCTAAGACCTCAATACCCGTTCACCTCTAACGAGATAGAAGATTATTTGCGTGCAAACAACCTCAAATATGAGCGCGGCAGAATCGTGTCAGATATTTTTAAGCTTGAGAAAGGAATAAGCATTGCTGACAATGAGCTGTTTAAGCAAGGCAAAATAACAATCCAAAGCGAAAGCGCTGCGCTTGTATGCAAGGTATGCGATGTGAAGCCGAATATGAGCGTATTAGATGCTTGCGCCGCCCCTGGTGGGAAAACTGCATATTTAGCCGACCTTATGAAGTATCAGGGCGAAATTACCGCGTTAGAGCTGCACGAGCATAGGGTTGAGTTAATCAAGCATACTCTAAAACGCTTAAATGTGCCTAATGTAAGTGTTATGCAGGCTGATTCTTCAAAGGATATAAGCGAGTTTCGCAATAAATTCGATGTTGTTTTAGTCGATGCGCCTTGCTCGGGCTTGGGTGTGTTAAGCAAACCAGACATAAAGCTCCATAAAAGCGAAGAGGAAGCAATATCGCTTTCAAAACTGCAATACAGCATTCTTTCCGCTTGCGCAAGCTATGTGAAGGCTGGAGGAACGCTTGTGTATTCTACCTGCACGCTTTCAAAACGCGAAAATGAGCAGGTTATTCAAAGGTTTTTAGAGAGTCATGCAGAGTTTTCACCATGCGATTTTGAAACCGAAAATGCTGAGCTAAACCGCAGAATAAATAACGGCATGCTGACGATACTGCCGCATATAGATAACACAGACGGCTTTTTCATAGCCAAGCTGAAACGCACTGTTTTATGATAGACACGAAAAAAACATTGACTTCATACTCATTAGACGACGCAAAGGCTCTCATGCAGGAGCTTGGTCAGCCTGCTTTCAGAGCTGAACAGCTGTTTAGCTGGATTCACAAGGGTGCGACTGTCGATGAAATGACCAATCTCCCAAAGGATTTGCGCGAAAAGCTTAAGCTGATTCCTTTCGGTGGTGTAGAAATAATAACAAGGCTTACATCAAAGAAGGACGGTACTGTTAAGTATCTATATAAGCTTGAGGACGGGAACATAATCGAGGGCGTACTAATGCAGTATTCATACGGGAGAACCATTTGCATATCAACACAAGTTGGCTGCAATATGGGCTGTGCTTTTTGCGCGTCAACCTTAGAAGGCTGCGTTAGAAATTTAACGCCGGGCGAAATGCTGTACGAAATATTATCGGTGGAGCGTGAGCTTCAAAAAGAGGATAAGCAAGATAGAGCCATAACCAATGTAGTGCTTATGGGAAGCGGTGAGCCGCTTGATAACTACGACAATACAATAGCTTTTTTAAAGCTTGTAAGCCATCCGAAAGGAATAAACATAAGCCCGCGCAACATTTCTTTATCGACCTGCGGGATCCCAAGCAAAATAATACGCTTGATTGAAGAAGCGCCTCATGTTACACTTTCTATATCACTGCATGCACCTTTTAACAATATGCGTTCAGAGCTTATGCCTATAAACCGCGTATATCCCTTAAACGATGTATTAGAAGCGGCAAAGCTATACGCAGAAAAAACAGGCAGGCGAGTAATATTCGAGTATGCCTTGATTAGCGGCGTCAACGATACTAAGGAGTGCGCAACTCAGCTAAGCAGGATCACACGCGGCATAAACTGCCATGTGAACTTGATACCACTAAACACCGTTAAGGAACGCAACCTAATAGGCGCCACGCGAAAGAAAGCGAATGAATTTTTAGTAATGCTGAAGAATTTGGGCGTATCTGCCACGATTCGCAGAGAGATGGGCAGCGATATAGAGGGTGCGTGCGGTCAATTGCGCAGACGAGTAATAAAAGAAGGGGAGTTTTTGGATTAGATGAAGTTTGCATACTCAACCGACATAGGCAAGCGCGCTGCAAACGAAGATAGCTTATATGTACCGCAAACTGAATATGCAAAACCTCTCTTTTTGGTTGCCGACGGCATGGGCGGTCATAAGGCGGGCGCTATTGCGAGTCGCTTAGCAGCCGAAACCGTTGCAGACTATATTCAGAACTACGATTCATTTGATTTAGAAACCATGGTGAAGGTAGCTTCCGCCTACGCAAACGCTCAGGTTTATAAAAAGGCTATGTCTAATAAGGCACTGGCAGGCATGGGAACTACTCTGTCATTTGTATATATCGACGGCAACAGATATGTAGCCGCCAATGTTGGCGATAGCCGCATATATCACTTCAACGGAACAACATTGACTCAAATTACAAAGGACCATTCATATGTTGCGGCACTATTATTAGCAGGCGAAATCACCGCCGAAGAAGCAAATTCACATCCCAACCGCAACTTAATAACTCGCGCAATTGGAATTCAGCCGAAAGAACAAGCCGATGTATTTGAAAACGAATGGCGCGTTGATGATATTCTACTGCTCTGCACTGACGGGCTGTGCAGGGGATTGACTGACGACGAAATAAAGCATGTTCTTAAAACCACCTATGATTTAGACGCGGCTTGCGAGCAATTGATTCATATGGCGCGAAGGAACGGGGCAAGCGACAATATTACTCTGATATTAGTAAAAAACGAGGGTGAACAGCAAAATGATTGAAGCCGGAACCATAATAAAGGATAAGTACGAAATAGACGAAATGTTAGGTGTTGGCGGTATGGCAAATGTGTATCGCGCACACGATTTGAACACTAATACAGTCGTAGCAATAAAGGTTTTGAAGGATGAATACCGAAACAACGCCGAGTTTAAGCTTAGATTCGAAAGAGAAGCGCGCGCCGGCTTGACATTGTCACACAGAAATATAGTAAAGCCCTTAGACTACGGCGATTTTGAAGGCGCAAAATACATAGTATTCGAGTATATAGACGGCTATACATTGAAGGATCTAATCAAGCAAAGCGCTCCGTTACAGCCAAAAACTGCTATAAACATTATTCAGCAGGTATTGTTTGCATTAGAGCATGCGCACGAAAAAGGCATAATACACCGTGATATAAAGCCGCAAAATGTTATGATAACCTCCGACGGAATTGTGAAGCTTGCCGATTTTGGCATAGCGAGAGTATCCGCGGCTTCCACAAAAACATTCGGCGGCTCAAACATTATGGGTTCTGTTCACTACATTTCTCCGGAGCAGGTTAGGGGAGATGAAGTAACAGAGAAAAGCGACCTGTATTCTGTTGGCATAATGCTATATGAGATGCTTACAGGAACTGTGCCTTTTGACAGCGACAATCAGATTTCGGTAGCTGTTAAGCACTTAAATACGCCCATTAAGCCGCCTATGGAGATTAACCCCAAATTATCTACCGCGCTTAATGATGTAATACTAAAAGCAACAGTAAAGAATCCTAAGTTCCGCTATGATTCGGTTGCTGATTTGCGCTATGACCTTGAACGCGCATTGCGTGAGCCTACAGGCGAGTTTGCAAGGCTGAACATTCCTATTGAAGAAACACAGTATAAGGCAAGCAAGGTTAATAAGGGTGTTAAAAATGTAGCAATTATTCTTTCAGCCGTTTTGGCATTTTGCATTGTGCTGTTTATTATTGTTTCAGTTACATACAATGCAAAGCATTTATTCGTGCCAAACCTTATAGGCAAGTCATATAATGAAGCGGTTGAAATTGTGGGCGACGACTTTAAGCTTTTGATAGTAAACAGCGAAGAAAGCAACGAATACCCCTCCGGTTCAATCATATCGCAGCAGCCTTCTTGGAAAACGCGTGCTTTGGCTGGCAGTACCATTGAGGTTACACTCAGCCTTGACAGTGAGATGACTATAGTTCCCGATTTATTCGGTATGAGCCTGCTTGAAGCGAGCAACGCGCTTTCGAACGCTGGGCTTTTAATTGAAAAGGTAATCTACAATGCCGAAAGTCAAATAGCTGACGGCAAGGTTTGCGACCAATCACCGCAGATTAACGAACAGGTTAAGCGAAACTCAAAGGTAACCATATACATAAGCGGCACACCCGAAGAAACCGCCGATATGCCAGTTGTTATGAACAAGGATTTTACCACAGCTATTTCAACCCTTAATAGCTTTGGATTTACGAATATTCGCGTTAGATACACCACTACGGGCAATGGAAAAGAAGGTCATGTTACCTATCAAAACATAAGCGGTGGATTGAATATCGATAAAAGCACCTTGATAGAATTAGAGGTATATGGCAACAGAATTGGCGCATATGCAGTTGACAAGGCGTTCAACCTATCTATTGCAGAAAAGGATACACCTGTATTGATTACTGTTAAGATGAGCGAAGGATACGAGGTGGTCGTGTTTGAGTCCAAGCTGCCTTCGGGCACTCAGGTTGCATCATTTACCGCGTACTCTGATGTTGAGGGCGTATTTGACTGTATAGTATATGTGAATGGCGTTGAGCAGAAAAAGGAGCAGATTACATTCAAACGAAGTCAATGAAGTATAAAGACGGCTTAATATTAAAGGGAATAGGCGGGTTCTATACCGTCAGCACAGATGATGATTGCATATACACCTGCAAAGCGCGCGGCAGGTTTAGAATTGACAGAGTTACGCCGATAGTAGGAGATAGAGTAAAAATTCAGTGCGATGATACTGACTGCTCGGGGAGCATACTCGAAATCTATCCAAGAAAGAGCGAGCTTGTACGCCCTCCCGTCGCTAACATTGATAAGCTGCTCATCGTCGTATCAGCTTCGTCACCCAAGCCCGATATGCTCCTGCTTGACAAGCTGCTTATAACATGCGAAATATTAGGAATCATTCCTATAATCATACTAAATAAAATTGATGAAGCAAAAACCGATACGCACGAAATAGTGCTTGAATATGCGCCTGCGGGATATAAGATTCTGCCTGTGTCGGCGACTAACGGTACTAACATAGATTTGCTGATAAATGAGCTTGAAAACAGCGTGTGCTGCTTGACAGGGCAATCCGCTGTGGGCAAAACATCTATTGTAAATAGGATATTTCCAGATCTTAACCTTGAAGTCGGCAGTCTTTCTCAAAAAACTTATAGAGGAAAGCATACGACACGCAATGTTGAGCTATGGAAAACTTATAACGGCGGCGCGATATTAGACACGCCCGGCTTCAGCGCTTTTGAAGGATTTAATATCGCCCCCCACGAGCTGCACAAATTCTATCCTGAAATGCGAGAGAGCAACAGCTGCAAATTTCTTGATTGTTTGCATATCAACGAGCCTGACTGTTCAATTAAGCACCTAATAAAAGCTAACAAGCTATCATTTGGGCGTTATGAAAGATACAAAAGGCTATACTCAGAGCTATTAGAGGCATATAAGCGAAGATTTGACTAAATTCGCACAAGGCGTTATAATGCTTACAAGAAAGAGGGGGTAAATATGGCTTTAATTGCACCATCATTATTGTCGGCTGATTTTGCAGCATTGGGCGAAGCTGTGAGAAATGTTCAGCGTTGGGAAGCTGATTACATTCATCTTGATATTATGGACGGTTCCTTCGTAAGCAATATTACATTCGGTCATACAATGATAAAAGCGCTGCGAAAGCATTCTTCATTGCCCTTCGACGCGCATTTGATGGTTGAGAACCCCGCAAAATGGATACCCACATACAAGGCTGCTGGTGTTGACATATTTACATTTCATATTGAAGCGGACAGGCATGCGCACCGCACAATTCAACAAATAAAAAAGTGCGAAATGAAGGCGGGAATTGCGCTTAACCCGAGCACCCCCTTATCCGCAATAGAGTATATTCTTGACGACTTGGACTTAGTTTTGATTATGAGCGTAAATCCCGGCGCGCCTGCGCAGAAGTTCATCCCCTCTGCGCTTGATAAGATTCGCAGGCTTAACGATATGATTTGCGAGCGCGGATTGAATGTTTTAATCGAGGTTGACGGCGGTATTAACGAAATCACAGCAAAGCACTGCATAGATGCAGGCGCTAACATATTAGTTGCAGGAAATGCGGTATTCACAGCACTTGACCCGAAAGTAATGATACGCAGACTGCGCTGTGAAAATTGCTGAGCTTAGGTTTCTACGCTTTCAAGATATGAGTTTATAGCCTCTAATGTATCGAATGCTATACCGTTTTTTAGCTGTTCAAGCATAGCTTTATCGAAATTGCCCATATTGAACTCAATTTCATAGATTACTTCGTTTTCGTATGTCTTGCTGTTCGTTCTAAATACGCACAACAGGTTAGTATCTACATATACAAGCAAGTAGTGGAGAGGGCAGTATTCATCAATCTTTACTTGAATTCTTGCGTTTTTTGAATCAAGCTCAAGAACTTTACAGTTTTCTATCTTCTCTTCTAACTCCTCAGCCGTATAGCCGACATAATTTTTTGCCCCAAAGTCGTAATGCAAATGCTCGCAGTTTGAAAACTCGTATATCCACTCAACATCAGTTGTAGGCAATATGCTATGCTCTCCAACGCGCCCTACAAGCTGACCGTTATCAAGCTGATTTTTGCTTGACAAGCCGCTAAGATATAAGCCAAGCACACCGCCAATAGCAAATATCAGCGCGAATGAAACCAAATATACTGAAATACGCCCGACGCTATTTCCGTAATAAAGCCTATACAGCTTTTTGCTTAACTGCCTTGAGCGCATTATTACCTCCATACTTTTTTGATTAGTATGGACAAATTGGCACTAAAATAAACCCTCATATGAGGGTTTTGCAGTCAAATAAACTTGAATAATTACGGTTTGAAAACTCTAAAGCGTTTAGGGGGCTTAATGTCGTTAACCAAGAACTCTGAAAAATCGCCTAAAAGCGGCATGCGTAATAGCTTCTTTTTATACGCCCTATATGCTGCATAACAGCTGACTATTGTTAAAGCAATTGCAAATATCGCGCCTATAATCCTTGCGCCTAAGCCGGGGTTGGTAACCTCGCCCCAAAATGCTATGAAGTTCGGGTCAGAGCCGTACATAGCAACAGTATGCTTTGCAACCATAGATATACTGTCAAACACTATTGCGATAATCATTCGGATAATTCCTAAGCAAAACGCCTGAGCCGCTGAGAACCTTACGAAATTGCTGTTTCTCTCTGCTACAAATACATAAAAGGCCATCGCCCAAGCAAAATAACCTACAATCGGAATAAATGCAAAAAGTGCACATGCTAAGTAAACTAATGCGGATAGGGTATTAGTAGGTATATTCCATAAGGATGACCTTCTCGGATGTATTTTACCTGAGTTTGTTCTTATCATACTTCCTCCGTAAACACTACATAAAATTATATTATGTAATCTTTGTAATGTCAACCTGCTATTTGACATCAATATGAAAACAATGTATATTAAATTTATACGCTTAGTGTATTCGGGAGGAAAAAATGAAACGATTTACTGCTATACTTATGGCAACGCTAATGGTGCTTGCATTTTTTGCGCCGGCAGCTAATGCTATTGAGAAAAACGAGGTATGGAATGGCGAGATTGCTGATTCGTTCGAATCGGGCGATGGTACTTTTGAATCTCCATACATAATTGCAAAACCAAGCCAATTAGCGCTTTTAGCTCAGCTTGTTAATAATGGCATTGGTGATTTCGCGACACTTTATTATGCAGTTACTAATCAGCTTGTATTAAACGGCGATACAATATCAAATCAATGGATGCCCATTGGAACTGCCGAGCAACCATTCAGGGGATACTTTGATGGCGGCGAATATCCTATTATCAAGGCATTTAACGATTCCTGCGCTGATAATTTAGGTATTTTCGGCGTTGTTGAAAACGCGGCAATCAGCAATGTAAAGGTGCTTTCAGCATATTTTGCGGGCGATGAATATGTAGGCGGTATTGTTGGCTATGCGAAAAACAGCACTTTTCATAATTGCGTTCTCCAAGGAGAAGTAAACGGCAATCTATGCGTTGGCGGTATAGCAGGTGCTGCATATAATTCAATTATACATAAGTGCATAACGCTTTCATCAACAAATGTTTCGGGTTATGTGGCGCATACAGGCGGCATAGCAGGCGACAGTTCATCAGATGTTTTATGGTGTGAAAACAACGCGGCAGTAAATGGCGCAGATAATACAGGCGGCATAGTTGGTTTTAATCTATATCAAGGGTTAATTAAGCTATGCACGAATAAGGGTTTAGTCATAGCTAATTCATCCGTAGGCGGCATTGCAGGCTACAACATGGGCGAAATAATGCACTGCGCAAATTATGCAGCCCCAGTGGGTTTTAATAATATTGGTGGTATTTGCGGCGTAAACATGTTATACGCAGTTGTATCAAGCTGCGAAAACTTTGCAGAAATCTACATACCGGCAGATTATTCTCCGGCTGAAAATGTAGGCGGCATAGTCGGATACAATAGATCCGCTGAAATCAGCTTTTCAATCAATAACGGTAATCTGCTGAAAGAGGGCATGGGCGGCAATCTTGGCGGCATTGCTGGTCAGAGCTTCGGAGGATATATAAACGGATGTATCAACAAAGCATATGTTACGAACAATTTTGACAGCAATACGAATGTTGCAGGAATAGTTGGAAAAACTGATTACAGCGAAATCAAACTTTGTGAGAACTCAGGCACAATAAGCGGCAATCCATCAGCCAACACTACATATGTTGGCGGTATAGCAGGTTCAAGCTTCAGTTATATTACAAACTCATTTAACAGAGGTTTGATATTCGGCGGAAAGTACTTAGGCGGTCTTACAGGCAGAAATAACGGTGTCATCGAAAACAGCTACAATGCCGGTAATATTGAGGAATTATTAGGAGCTGGCAGCATTACAGGCATAAACGACAGCGAAGGCTTTATATATGACTGCTACTACCTTGATACTACTATAGGTTTTTCACTAAGCAATTTCGGCACAATGCTGACAGACGCCGAAATGCAAGACCCGACGAATTTCTATGGCTTTTATTTCCCGAATATCTGGATAATGTCCACTGGCGATTATCTTTATCCAATATTAAACTTTGTCGCAAAAGATGTTGAGATAATTTATCCAACGGATTTCTTATTTGCAGGCGAAGCAATGCTTTTAGATGCAATAGTATCGCCTATTGTTGCGTATGATAGACAGGTTACATGGTCGGTTGATTCTGATGCCGCAACCATTGACCAAACAGGCTTTTTTACCGCTATAAAAGCTGGTTTTGTAAGAGTAAAAGCTCAATGCGGGAATGCTTCAGACGAAGTATATATTACGATTTCTCAGAAGTTCACAGTAACTTTCGTTGACGGCTTAACCGATGAAGTGCTTGGAACAACCCAAGTATTAAACGGCAATGTTATAACAGAGTTCCCCGAGCCGCTTGAGCACGAGCACTATCACTTCATAGGCTGGGATTATGACAACACGCCAATTTACAAAGATACAACCATTACGGCGCTATACGAGATTAACAAGTACTCAGTTAAGTTTGTTGACGGTGTTTCAGGTGTCTCTTTCTTCGATACTTATGTAGATGCTGGCACAGTTTTGACAGATTTCCCGGTCCCGCCTTCATACACTGAATATAGATTTACTGGCTGGGACTACGACAACTCACCCATATACGCAAATACTGTAATAACAGCGCTTTATGAGCCTATACCGCATTACAGCGTTACATTCAAAGACGGCTTGACAGATAATACCATTCTTGTTAGAACAGTATTGGAAGGCTCGATTATCACCGAATTCCCTGATGCACCGGTACATGACGGCTACAGGTTCAAAGGTTGGGACTATGATGGTTCACCCATTACAGGCAATACCATTATTACCGCGCTTTATGAGCCTATACCCCAATACACAGTAACATTCAAGGACGGTGTTACTAACGAAGATATTCTAACAATATCAGTACTTGAAGGTACAATTATCACTGAATTCCCGAACGCACCTGAGCATGACGGTTATGAATTCTTGCACTGGGATTACAATAACAAGCCCATTATGAGCGATACTGTCATTACAGCAGTATATCGTGAAATTCAATATTACACAGTAACATTCAAGGATGGCGTAACTAACGATACTATCGACACTATTACCGTAAGAGAGGAAACAATTATCACTGAGTTCCCGAACGCGCCTGAGCATGACGGCTATGAGTTCGTACGCTGGGATTATAACAACCTGCCCATTACAAGCGATACTGTAATAACAGCTTTATATCGCGAAATTATCTACTACACAGTAACATTCAAAGACGGTGTAACGAACGATATTATTGACTCCGTTACTGTTAAAGAGAATACCTTTATTACGGATTTCCCGAATGCACCTTACCATGAAGGTTATGAATTCTCGCATTGGGATTACGACGGTTCGCCTATCACGAAAAACACTGTTATTACTGCAATATACAACGAGATAGTATATCACAACGTTACATTCGTTGACGGATTGACAGGCGAGGTTATCTCAACTGTTCTTGTTGAGGAAGGGCAAGTCGTTACCGAATTCCCCACACCTGTTGAACACATAGGCTATGAATTCGAAAAATGGGACTATGACAATACACCCATTACAAAGGACACTACCATTACAGCGCTTTATAAGCAAACATACACGCTTGGCGACATAAACAACGACGGTAAAGTAAACACAGGCGACGCTGTTGTAGTGCTGATGTATTCAGTAGGCAAGATTCAGCTTAGCGAAGTGCAATTGCTGGCTAGCGATTACAACCGCGACGGCAAGATAAATACAGGCGACGCGACAAGCATATTGAAGGCATTGGTAGCATAAGCCCTTCGTTATTCAATTAAATTTACATACGCTTAACAATTTAACGGGATTATTGTGGTAAGATAATCCCGTTAAATATAGGAGAATTGCATGAGCGGAATATTGCGCTATTTCATAAAACCTTTTGCTTGCGTATTGCTTATATGCTTGGCATTAAGCATATATGGTTGCGCTAATGACACTGCATCACAGCAAAGAGTGCAGAGCTTAAAGGAGTATGGAATAGTTATAGACGCTGGACATGGCGGACAAGACCCCGGAGCTGTTTCTGCTGTCAACAGTGCAGTTGAAAGCGAGCTGAACTTGGCAATTGCCAAAGAGCTTGAAAGCGTATTGACTGAAAAAGGCATTGTATGCACATTGACCCGAAATGACAATAATGCCTTAGCCGACACTAAGGAAGGGGATATGAATAAAAGACGCGATATTATTCAGTCTTCGCAAGCTCCGGTAATGGTCAGTATTCATATGAACAGCTTTCCTGATGACCCGAATGTTTGGGGACCGCAGGTGTTTTATAGCGATTCAAAATCCAGCAAAGAGTTAGCGGATATTCTGCAATCCTTGCTCAACGCGGCTACGGGCGGCAAACGGAAAAGCGCGTACCTAGACCTTTTTATTTTAGACAATAACCCTATGCCCTCGGTTTTGATTGAGTGCGGCTTCTTATCAAATGAAGCTGAAGCGCAAAAATTAACCGACAGCGAATACCAAGCGCTGATAGCGCAAACTATTGCAGACGGGATTTTCGATTACTGCGGGTATCTGAATCCCTAAGAGGTGAACTTGAATAAGATTAACATAAGCAAATTGAAGCTAAAGCCTTTAAAAATACTTGACTTTCTCAATAAGCCGTACTCTGCTTTCATAGGTTCGGCAATGTTTATAGTTGTGCTGACAATCGCTGTCGTTGGCTCATACCTGCTTTCATTGGGCTCAACATCGATTGCAGTATCTTCAATACCTATGCGCAATGCTATATCACATATTGATACTCTGATTTGCTATGATGGCGTTGAAATATCAAAAATCGAATATAAGCAAATGACAGTACAAACAACACTGGTTATCGAAGAAGAACCCAAGCAGCAATTTTTTATGAGCGATTATTCGACGCTAAGCTATGGCGACAGGAGCGCACGCGTCAATATACTCCAATGCAGGCTTGATGAGCTGGGATTCTTGAATATTGACGAGCTGACCGAATACTTTGGTCCAGCAACCAAGCAGGCTGTTTTAGCTTTTCAAAGACAGCATGGGTTAAAGCAAACAGGCGTTGCCGATACAGAAACACTGACGCTGATGTTCGATGCGTCTGCACAAAAGTATTTCTTAACCGAGGGCACTTCAGGTGAAGATGTTAGGAATCTGCAAGAACAGCTATACGATTTAGCATACATGGATAAGACCACCGGCTATTACGGTGAGTTGACGACAGAAGCAATAAAAGAATTCCAGAGAAGAAACTCATTAGAAGTAACGGGCGTTGCCGATTCGAAAACAATCGAATTGCTTTATATGCCCGAAGCAGTTCCAAGCGAAAGCTATGCAAAGCAACAGCGCAGAACAGCGCGTATAGAAACCTTTATTGAGGTCGCTCGCAAGCAGCTCGGAAAGCCTTATTCCATAGGCAGCAAAGGTCCTAACAGGTTTGATTGCTCTGGCTTGGTGTATTATTGCCTGCGCGAAGCGGGGAGCAATCGTCGCAGATTAAGCGCTAACGGCTATTCACAGGTAAATGATTGGGAGAAAATAACATCAATGAGCAGCCTGCAAAAAGGCGATTTGCTATTCTTCCGCAGCAGCAGGGGTTCAAGCAGGGTAGGGCATGTAGGTATATACATAGGCAATGGCTATATGATTGACGCTTCGTCCTCTGAAGGTCGCATTGTGAAACGCTCCTGCATGACAAGATATTGGCGAACCCTATTCGTATATGCGAGGCGCCCATGGTAAGCAAGAGCAGTATTAGAATTCCTGAGCTGTTAGCCCCAGCTGGCAATATGGAGAGACTTGAAGCGGCATTTCGCTTTGGCGCAGATGCCGTTTATGTTGGCGCAACATCAATGAGCCTTAGGAACTTCGCCGATAACTTCACATATGATGATTTGAAAATAGCCTGCGACTATGCACACAGCCTGAATAAGAAAGTATACCTTACTGTAAACGCCTTTGCCAAAGATGACGATATAAAAAAGCTTCCCGAAATATTTGAAGCGGCAAAAAACGCATATGTTGATGCCTTGATTGTAAATGATCCGGGCGTAATATTTAGCGCAAAGCAGCTCATTCCGCATATTCCATTGCATTTGAGCACGCAAGCCAACACATTGAATTCGCAATCTGCACTGTTCTGGTACGAGCAAGGAATAAGACGCATTATTACTGCGCGCGAGCTCAGCTTAGAACAGGTTTCGTATATGCGCAAGGTGCTTCCCAGCGACTTAGAGTTAGAAATCTTCGTGCATGGCGCAATGTGCATTTCATACTCCGGGCGCTGTTTGTTGAGCAATTACTTATGCGGGCGCGATTCGAACAAGGGCGAATGCGCACAGCCTTGCAGATGGTCTTATGAGCTTAGAGAACGCGGCAAAGACGGCGAATATTTAACAATCGAGCAAGACAAATTAGGCACTCATATACTTAACTCACGCGATTTGAAGCTGATTGAATACCTGCCCGAAGTAATCAACTCGGGTGTAGCCTCAATTAAAATTGAAGGCAGAATGAAGTCTGTTTACTATGTCGCGGCTGTCGTAAACGCTTATAGAATGGCGCTTGACTATTATGTTGAATGCATGAGCAAAGGTGTTAAGTACGAGCTTCCTGATGAAATACATCAAGAGTTGTTCAAAGTAAGCCATAGACCGTACACAACAGGCTTTGCGTTTGGCGACCCAAAGGAAAACGGTCAAATGACGCACACATCAAAGTATATTTCGGATTATGACATAGTGGCAAATGTGCTTGAATATGATTCAGACACAAAAACAGCATTGATTCGCCAAAGAAACCGCTTTTTCGTTGGCGATACCTTGGAAATTCTTTCGCCTCAGGATATTAACCGAAAAATCATTGTAAAAAGCATTGTAACACAAGAAGGCGAAAGCATTGATAACGCGCCGCACCCGAATCAGATATTAACAATCAACTGTGAAGAGCCTGTAAAACCGGGCGATATACTCAGAAAGGCAAGACTATGACAAAAAAAGCTACTTTGCTTATACTGGCAACTGCTATTATATTAACTGCGGGCTGTGTAAATAATGGCTCCGAGAACGGCAGAATTACGCCTCAACCCATTGAAACGAACAGCACAGAGCTTGCAACACCGTTAAGCACATTCGGCACAAATATTGATGTTGAGGTAATAGCGCATACATCGTATTATTTTGCGAACGAAACCGGCAATCAGATTTACTTTGCCATTGAGTATAAGAATTCGGGCGATTGCCCGTTGATTGTTAACAATGTGTCTGTTAAGTTTCGTGTCAACGATGCCGAATACAGCAAGGACTTTGAGCCTGTTTCATATAACTACTATGTTGTTTTTCCAAATGAATCCGGCTACATAGCTATATGGACTGATGATTTATACTCGAATGGTGCTGAAAATGTGAATATTGAAATTATCGATGTATCGTTAGACGCTCTGCCGAAAATACCTGAACGCAATTTAGTTGAAGTCAAAAATGTTAAAATCGTACAGAATTTCGCCGATTTTGCAACCGTTACAGGCGATATTGAGCTTGGCAGCACTGATTTTACCGCTTGCACAGTTTTCTGCGCCTTTTATGATGAAGCAAATGCTCTGTTGGGCGTGTGGTATTTCAGCATATTTGATGATACAGAAAGCTTCACAACTCAGCTTATCAGCTTGCCTATCCCTGAGTTAGCACAAAAGACAAAATCAATTAAAGCTATTGGTTTCGGTATAGACTGATGGAATACATTCCTGTTTCGTTACCCGAAATGATGGAGCATAGAGAAAAGCGCAGCAAACGCACTGCGGAATTGCTTTCCGAGTATAAAAGCACCGTTATATGTATGTCAATGAACTTCATTGGCGAATACAAGGTTCTAAAGCATTCAAGACTGATTTTTAACATTTTCTGTCATAAGGTATTAGAAGCTGCAAATATAGTTTTTTTTGAGAAAAAACATAGTCATTGTGGTGACTACGCCCACTTTGTAAGCAACGGCTCCCCTGAATATGTAAAATCAAAAATGCGTCAAATAGAGGAATCGACCGAAGTAGGGCGGTTGTTTGATATTGATGTGTTCTATGAAATTGAAAATGGTATGCCTATACAAGTTCGCAGAGACGAACCGCGTAAATGCTTGCTGTGCGACAAAAGCGCTGTCGAATGTGCGCGAAACAGAACTCATGGTATAGAAGCAGTACGCGAGGAAACGACCAATATTATGCGAAGATACATAGCAAGTCTAATATCCGAATGTGCCTATAACGCACTGATTTCTGAGGTTGAAACCACACCTAAGCCCGGACTGGTCGACAAAAACAACAACGGTGCTCATACGGATATGAACATTCGTTCGTTTTATGCAAGTTCATTGGCAATCAAGCCTTATTATTATGAAATGGCTATGCAAACCTTCAAAGGTATTGATGAATCTATGTCCACAAAAGCGCTTATGCAGAGCTTACAAGTTATCGGTCACACGGCTGAAAAAGCCATGTTTGAAGCTACAAAAGGCGTAAACACGCAGATTGGCGAAATTTATACGATTGGTTTGCTTTCTTGCGGCGCAATATTAGCTTTAGAGAAATTGACAGGCTTCGACACAATATCACAATACGCACAACAACTTGCTTTATCGATAAAAACTGACAATTCGCCGTCATTCGGCGCAAGATATGAGGCTGAGAACGCATTTCCAAACATTATGAACGCTTATAAACGAATAGAAGCGCTTTGCAATGAATTCAGCTTCAACGAAGCATGCGTAATTGCTTTGATTGAAACGATGCTGACAGTTGATGACACAAACATATTAAGACGCGGCGGCGATGACGGATTAAATTTCATGCGGCAACGCGCAAAGCAAATACTTGATTTGAAATCGATTTCAGAAATACTCAAAGCCACATATGAATTCGATATGCAGATGATTGAAAGTAATCTGAGCCCCGGCGGCTGCGCAGACATTTTAGCGGCATCGATATTCATGCTGTATATAAAGCAAATGCTGTTTGCATATGAGCCTGAAAATCAAATTTGATGGCAAATATAAATTTTTCATAAAATTTATTCGTAAAACTTGTCTTTTACGAATAGATATGTTATAATGTAATTGTACTGAGAAGTACTACCCTTATTATTGGAGCTAAATATGAATGACGACTATTCAACACAATCGCATAAAAAATACACTCAGCTATTAAGAAAGCTGCAAAAAGAGCTACCCGATTTTTGCGCAGAGTTTTTCAGAGGTATTGATTCTCGAACTACTGCACTGACGCGTTACGCATATGCAACTGACTTCAACTTGTTTTTCACATACTTAATCAATGAGCACGAGAAGTTCAAAGATAGAAAATCGACGCGTGATTTTTCGGTACGCGATTTAGATTTGGTGTCCCCTACTGATATTGAGATGTACTTAGATTATCTCTCGCTTTACACGCGCGTAATCAACGGAAGCGAAATAGCTACTATGAACAAGGAGCGTGCTAAGGCTCGCAAGCTTGCGTCTTTGCGTTCGCTATATAAGTATTTTTATAAGAAGGAAAAGATATTCACGAACCCTCCTGCTATGGTTGATATTCCGAAGATTCACGAGCAGCCTATAATTCGTTTAGACCCCAATGAAATTGTTGACATTCTCAACATTTGCGAAAAGCTTGAAGGGCTTACTCCGCATCAGAAAAAATACAATGAGAACACGCGCATTCGTGATATAGCGATAATTACTCTGTTTTTGGGAACGGGAATCCGCATAAGCGAGCTTGTTGGCATTGACATTGACGACATTAACTTTATATCAAACGAGTTTGCAGTGATTCGCAAAGGCGGAAAGCGCGACGTGCTTGTGTTCGGACCCGAAGTGCGCGAGGCATTGCTTGAGTACCTGTTGCTTCGTGAAAGAATGGTTGCAAAGGAAGGACATGAAAACGCCCTATTCCTGTCTTTGCAGATGAAGCGAATCACGGTTCGCGCCGTTGAGAATATTGTGAAGAAGTTTGCGCGCGCTGCTGTTCCGCAAAAGCATATAACACCACACAAGCTGAGGAGCACATTCGGCACAATGCTTTATGCTGAAACCGGAGACATTTACTTGGTTGCCGACGTGCTTGGTCATAAAGACGTAAACACAACAAGGAAACACTATGCGGACATATCACGAGAACGCAGGAGAGTCGCCGCTGAGGTCGTAAGACTTAGGGAGGATTCAAAACCCGAACCAAAAACAAAAAACAAGGATAGTGATTCAGTTAGTTGAGAAGATATTTACGCTTGACAATGTAAATATTAGTACTATACTTTATTTGCTCATGGAGTTTATTCGCCATATATTATTTAGGGGTAACTGTGGATAGCAGGAGGAACTAATGAAGGAAATACTTATGCTCGCGGCTATTTGCGTTCCTTTGCTGGGCGCGTTTTTAATTCCCATATTCGGGAAAGCTATCACAAAGCTGCGAAATGCCCTTGCCTTAATATTTGTATTGACCGCTCTTTTATGCTCAATACTATTATTGCCATATGCAGTGGCAGATAACGACGCTGTGATTCATATTTACTTGCCGCTTGGGCTAAGCATAGGCTTTCATGCTGATGCATTAGCCGTTTTTATGGCTATAACCTCTACGCTTGTAAGCTCTGTAATCGTGCTTTACTCCTTCGGCTATATAAAGGATTACCCTAATCAAAACGAATACTACCTGATGATATGCCTGTTTATAGGCGCTATGATGGGCTTGGTTTATTCATCAAATCTGATACTGCTTTATATGTTTTGGGAAATAACCTCCTTCTGTTCATGGCGTTTAATTGGCTTCTATCGCGACAGAACTGCGCTCATACGTGCCAACAAGGCATTTATAACAACCGTATTGGGCGCACTCATTATGCTTATAGGCTTCATAGGGATATACGCAGAAACCGGAACATTTGATTTATCCGTCATAAAGGGCTATACCCTACCCTCTTGGATAGTCGCTGTAATATTGGTTGGAATTTTGACGAAATCTGCCACGTTCCCATTGCATAACTGGCTGCCTGACGCCGGAGTAGCCCCCTCCCCTGTTACATCGCTATTGCACGCGGCAGTATTGGTGAAAATCGGGTTGTATGCTTATGTACGACTATTTGTTGTTGAGTTGAACATTGACAAGGTTTTCGAAACCATTGTTCCGGTAATAGCTGCTGTTAGCGCACTGTTAAGCGCAGGTGCCGCATTAAAAGCGACGGACATAAAGCGCGTAATCGCCTACTCTACTATCAGCCAGATCGCGTTTATACTTCTTGGGCTGTCCTGCGGAGTTGAAGTCGGGCTTGCGGGAGGCTTGCTATACATATTAGCACATTCAATAGCAAAGGGCGGTTTATTCCTCTGCGCAGGAATTGTCGAGCACGCCCTACACACAAAGGATATGAGCAAGATGGGCGGACTTATAAAAACTATGCCTGTTACGGCAATATCTTGCCTTTTCTGCGCATTGTCGGTAATGGGAATACCGCCTTTCGGTGGATTCTTTGCGAAATTCTTGGTAATTGATGAAATTGTATCCGCAGGGCAAATAACATTAGGAATTATATTTATCATAGGCGCAATTATGACGGTGTTATACTTAGCCCGTATGTTTTCTCTTGTATTCTTGGGCGAAGAAAAAGCTAAAGCGCACGAAGGCACAAAGGTTATGTTGGCTTCGGTTATTATATTGGCAGTTCTCTCGCTATTTATGGGCATACTCATAAACTTGCCGACAGAATTAGTTAAAATGGTGGGAGGTTTGCAATGATAAACGCATTATTCGATATTATCAGCAATAATATGTTACTTATATTTATTTTGCTTCCTGCATTTGTCGGCTTAATTATGCTATTCATAAGAAAGCGCTTTGCAATACAGTTAGCTGTTCTACTGTTATCATCAATAATTAACTTAATAGCCGCTTATACGCTGTTTGCGTCTGAAAGCTTTTCGTATGTTATACCCTTTGCGAGCTTCGGGCTTGACATAGTGCTTGTTTCAAATGAATTATCATCGCTGTTTATAATGCTGGTTGCGGCTATGTTTTTATTTGTGTGCTTATATTCAGCATTCTACTTGAAGCATAAAAAGCAATTTAGTGTTTTTATGCTTTATATGTATATTAGTCTTGCGATGCTTAACGGCGCAATACTTTCTGATAGCTTAGGAATTATGCTGTTTTTCTGGGAAGGGTTACTATGCACTTTGCTCGGAATGCTGCTTATCAACAACACGTCAAAACCGAAAGCGGCTATTAAAGCATTAGTCCTCTCGGGAACCGCGGACTTACTGTTAATGCTCGGTATTATACTTACCGCGTATCAAGCAAAGACTATGCTTATAAACGAAATAACGCCCATAAAAATTCAAGGTTTTGTGCCGACATTGGGCTTTTTCTGTATGCTCTTCGGAGCTATCGGCAAGGCAGGCTCTATGCCCTTCCACAGCTGGATTCCCGAAGCCGCGAACGACGCAACTACTCCTTTCTTGGTTTCTTTCCCCGGCGCTTTGGAAAAGTTGGCGGGCTTTTATCTTGCAGTAGTTGTAACGACTAAGCTTTACGACCTGCGGCCGCACTCGACGATAAGCAATATAGTTATGACAATAGGCGTGCTGTCGCTTCTGTTTGCAGTTTCAATGGCATTGATTCAAAAGGATATGAAGCGGCTTTTATCGTATCACGCAATAAGCCAAGTCGGCTACATGGTGTTGGGGATTGGCTCAGGATTGCCTATAGGAATCGCAGGTGCTGTATTCCATATGCTTAATAATGCTGTCTTTAAGAGCTGCTTATATATGTGCGCCGGCTCGATTGAGTCACAAACCAGTACAACCGATTTGAAGAAGTTCAGCGGCGTCGGCAAATGCATGCCCATAACCTCAATCTGCTTTACTATTTGCGGCTTGGCTATTGCAGGCGTGCCGCCCTTCTGCGGGTTCTTCTCGAAGGAGCTGCTTTTCGACGCCGCGCTTGAGAGCAATATTGTTTTCTATATAGGCGCATTGATTGGCGCATTTATGACAGCTGTTTCATTCTTAAAAATGGGCAGGGCAGCGTTTTTCGGCAAACTTAAGCTCCCCGAAGAAAAGAAAATTTCAGAATCAGAGGCGGGAATGCTTGTTCCCATGATTGCATTGTCCATAATCTGCATTATATTCGGCGTATTCAACACACTTCCGCTTGATACGCTTATTAACAAGGGCTTAATGTTTGAGAAGTCCTTCTCCGGCTGGCCTCATTCGATACTGCTTGTTGTAATTTCGCTTGTTGTATTGTGTATAGCGGTGCTTGACCACCTTTACGGTTCAAAAAAATCAGGCAGTGCTTTGAATGCCGCCGACCATATCCACTACGCTCCTGTGCTGAAAACGATATACTCTATCGCAGAAAGAGGCTATTTTGACTTGTATAATCAGATGAACGCTTTGTTTAATGTATTCGCGAAAATCTGCGTTATGTTTGAGCGCGCTGTCAGCTTTACATATGATACAATCGCTGTAAATGCGGCATTATTGCCCGGAAAGGTTATGCGCAGGTACCACAACGGGTCTTTGGGAAGATACCTGTTCGCCGCACTTTGCGGAGTTGTAATAATAATACTGATTTTTATAGCAGTATTGGTGTGATGAGGTGCTGAAATGAGAGCTTTGCAATATGTATCAATGTTATTCGTAATAATTCCATTAACAGCACTGATTGTATGCAGTCTGATAAAGCGTTCAAGACAAAATGCTGCTTTCTACTTATTAAGTGCGTTTGCTGCTGCACAAGTCGGTCTGGCGCTTTACGGGCTTATGCTGTTTAACAGTCTAAATATAAGCGAGTATTCTTTCGGCTTTCACATTACTCAGGCTGTTGCAGATGTATTCACACTTAAGCCCGCTTCACTTGTAATGCTTTTGTGCATTGGCTTGGTGTCTTTCACATCATTATTAGTGGCATATAAAACAATGCCTGCGAATAAGAAGCTGTCTTACCTCAGGCTACTGTCGGCGCTGATTATCGGCATGAACGGCATTGTGCTTGTAAACGACTTATTCACAATGTATCTGTTCATAGAAATCATAGGCATTTCAAGCTTCGTGCTGATTTCAACCACGAAAACGGAAGAAGGGCTTGAAAGCGCATTTATTTATCTTGTTATGTCCTCATTGGCAAGCATAATGCTGCTTACCGGTTTGGCATTTATATTCATGCGTACTGGCAGCTTGAAGTTTGAATACCTCATAGCAATCAACAACACTTCAGCAGAAGTCTCTCAGAACGCTTTGACTTACCTCTCATACATTTTAGTGATCTCAGGGCTGCTTATTAAGACAGGCGCAGTGCCGTTCCATAGCTGGCTCCCCGACGCGCACCAAAGCGCAGACACTTCTGTTTCGGTATTACTGAGCGGCATTGTAATAAAAGCCGCAGGTGTATATTGCTTAATGAGAGTAACAGATATTTTCGGAAATCTATACGCGATACGGCTATCGCTTGCCATATTAGGAGTAATCACTATAGCAGTAGGCGCAATGTTTGCATTACATCAAAACCACTTTAAGCGAATATTAGCCTATTCGAGTGTAAGCCAAATGGGCTATATGCTGCTTGGTATAAGCGCGGGCGGAATACTAGGGTTCATAGGCACTATGCTGCACATTTTCAATCACGCCGTATTCAAAAGCACACTATTCACTAATGCCGCGGCGCTGCATGAAGAAGTGCATACACTTGATATTGATAAATTAGGCGGACTGCAAAAGCAAATGCCCATAACAGCGACAACCTCGCTTATTGCGTTTTTATCTACAGCCGGCATACCTCCCCTATCGGGCTTCTGGAGCAAGCTGCTTATTATAATTGCGTTATGGAAAGCTAACTTCATTGGCTTTGCCGCGGCCGCTTTGGTTTTAAGCATATTTACCGCCGCATACTTCCTGCGCTTACAGATGAATGTGTTCTGGGGACAAACTCCCGAGCATTTGCAGAGCATAAAAGAAGTAAAAGGCACTATTCGTTTTGCTGAAATAATGCTTACTATTATAACTATTGCTGTGGGGTTGGGATTCCCCTTCATACTGCTTTTCTTAGAAGCAAGCGGTATAATATAGAGGTGGAAACATGGAAGTAATAATAACAATTTGCTTAGGATTTATGCTTGTTTTTGCAATAGTGGCTGTGATGAACAAGAGCCTTCTGAAATCAGCTATTGCGCTTGCATTGGTAAGCATTTTCCTTGGAGTTATACTGTATCTGCTTACGGCAAAATGGGCGGCTGTGTTTGAGGTTTCGGTTTGCTCGGGACTTGTTACCGTAATATCCATAAGCGCCATAAGCCTGACGCACGAAGAAAAAGAGCAGCTTCAGAAAAAATACATGGACAAAAGGCGTATGGCTATGCTGCCCTATTTATTGATACTGTGCGGATTTCTGCTTGTGTTTATTGTGCTCACAGCGAAAATTCAGCTCCCGTATGATCAGTTGGCTGAACCTTCAACTGAAACGCTTAGCGAAGCCCTATGGGATAACAGACAGGCTGATGTTTGGGGGCAAATAATCATATTGCTTACAGGCGCATTTGCTGTTGTAACATTGTTTAAGGAGGCGTAACTTATGAACTTCATAGAGTTAGCTATATTGACTACCGGCTTCTTGCTTATACTGGCAGGCTGTTACTGCCTTATGCGCACATACCATATAATAAAAATTCTCATCGGAATTGAAGTGGCTATGAAGGCTGTTACGCTGTTTATAGCGTATGCCGCGCATATTAACGGTAAAATTGGCTTAGCGCAAAGCTTTATAATTACTATAATAGTTGTTGAAGTTGTTGTAGCGGTTGTGCTTGCAGGAATAAGCCTTAACCTGTATAAAAAATATCAGAGCATGGACTTGCGAAACATCAGAAAGCTGAGGGGATAGGATGGAGTTCATACTGTTTGCACCACCGGTTGTTTTTGCAATCTTTATATTGCTTTTACTGCTATTCTCAAGAAAGCTGAGCGAGTATTCGGCTCATAATGAAGAAAAGCATATATGCGACGACATAGAGGGGAACGCATACGCTTGCGGACAGCAAAATGTAAAGCACTATGTAAACCCCGATTACAGCCAGTTTTTCCCCTACGCGTTTTTCTTCACTATACTGCATGTGCTTGTGCTTGTGGTTGTAACCGCACCGAAGGAATCGGCAATACTGTCAATAGCATATATAGTTGCCGGAGCATTGGCTATGTTCGTTTTATTCAAAAAAGATGAAAGTTAGGTGATTGCTGTGGGAATATTCAAAAAGCTAGTTAGCTGGGGACAAAAGAAATCGCCTTGGATAATTCACTTTAACGCAGGCGCATGCAATGGCTGCGATATAGAGTTTATCGACTCGCTTACACCCAAATACGATATTGAGCGCATAGGCATTCTGCAGCATGGCAGCCCACGCCACGCGGATATATTGATTTGCACAGGCGCTGTTACCTTACAAACGCGCGACAGGCTTATTCAGATTTACGAGCAGATGGCGTCGCCAAAATATGTTATTGCTGTCGGTACTTGCGCTTGCACAGGTGGTATATTCAACGGCTGCTATTGCGTAATGGGCGGAATAGACACCACAATTCCCGTAGATGTGTACTTGCCAGGCTGCGCTGTTCGCCCCGAAGCGGTTATAGACGCGATAGACAAACTGCTTAACTCAAACGACAAAGACAAGACAAAGAAAAAAGCTAAATCAGACAAGCAAAAAGAAGTCAGCGAAGAATCAAACGAGGAAAAAAGCGATGAACAATGAAGAAATTATTGTAAGCAAGATATTCGATAGGTTTGAGTTCGCGCGTGATAAAATTCATGTTCAAAAGCGTTTGCGCATAATCAGCGACCCGTTTTCGAGGGAAGAATTTGAGCAGATAATCGAATATTTGCACGATGAACTGGGCTTCAAAATAGCTCACCATATAGTAGGCATTGACTATGGCGAGGATTTAGGCTTTATATATATGCTTGGCAACGATGAGCACATAATATTCGCGCTTAAAGAGAAGGTAAGCAAGGAGAACCCCGAAATAAATTCAATGACTAAATACTATCCTTCGCTTTTAATGCACGAATTAGAGCTTGTTGACCTTTTCGGCGCGATTGTGAAAGACTTACCCGATGTTCCCTCATATCCCTTGCCGGACGGTTGGCCGAAAGGCAACCACCCCATGCGCAAGGATTGGAACCCAGCGTATTTCGACCACAAGACAATGACATATAATCCACCTGCCAAGGAAGTAAAGGAGGATGAAAAGCAATGAGCGATAACAGCAGCAACAGAATTGTAATTCCATTAGGTCCTCAACATCCTGCGCTGAAAGAACCCGGCTCCTTCACATTGACGCTTGAAGGCGAGAAGGTTGTTAACGCAGTTATTGGCATTGGGTATAATCACAGAGGCTTAGAGAAAGCTTTAGAGAGCCGTACATATATCCAAAACCTATACATGATTGAGAGAATATGCGGTATATGCTCTCACACTCACAGCGTTGCGTATTGCCAAGCAATTGAGGAGATGTGCGGAGTCGAAATACCCATGCGCGCAAAATACATTCGCGTAATAATAGCCGAGCTTGAAAGGCTGCACTCGCACTTGCTTTGGCTTGGAGTCGCGGCGCACGAGATTGGCTTCGATACGCTGTTCATGTATGCGTGGCGCGATAGAGAAATGGTATTGGATATGCTTGCCGAGCTATGCGGTAACCGCGTGAATTACGGCATAAACACGCTTGGCGGAGTACGCAGAGATATTGACGATAACGATGCGCACGAGATTAAGAAAATACTTAGAGTACTGCATAATCAAATCAGTTACTATTTAGAATTGGCAACGAATGAGCCTACCTTGATTGCGCGTTTAGCAGATGTTGGCAAGCTGAATCATGATGACGCGCTTAAATTCGGCGCGGTAGGCCCTGTTGCGCGCGCGGCAGGTATTGCAAATGATGTGCGTAAAATTGAGCCCTACGCCGCATACGACGAGGTTCCTGTAAATGTAATAACAGACGACCATGGCGATGTATTGGGCAGAACGCTTGTAAGAGTAAAGGAAATGCTTGAAAGCATAAGCATAATCCGCTATTGCCTTGACAACCTGCCCGCAGGTGAAATTCTTGCAAAGGTGCCGCGCAAGGTTCCCGCAGGCGAAATGATTTCGCGAACAGAAGCGCCAAGAGGAGAGAACATACACTATATTAACTCCGACGGTTCTGACATTCCGTACAGAATAAGGGTTCGCGCACCATCTGAAGCCAACTGGCACGGTATGAAGCATATGTTAGAGGGCAGCTTTTTGGCTGATGTTCCTATCGCTATTGCTGCTATTGACCCCTGCTATTCCTGCACAGACAGAGCTATTTTTGTAAACTCCGATAACGGCGAATCAAGGCTGTACGACTGGAAGGGTTTGCGTGAATACAGCATAAAATGGCATCGCGACAGGGGCTTGAACATAGCCGACATTCAAATACCTATGGCGAAAAACTACATTCAGATACAGAGGAAAACGAATGATTGAAGCTTTGACTGCGTTATTTAAAATACTGATTTTTCCGGGGTTCATGTTCCTCACAACATACGGTATGCTTCTGCAATTCTTGGATAGAAAAATCTATGCGCGATTGCAGAACCGCTTCGGACCGCCCTGGTATCAGCCGCTTGCAGATTTCCTAAAGCTTATAGGCAAGGAAACCATAGTGCCTACATTGGCTAACAAGGGTATGTTTTCTACTCTGCCCGTAGTTTCGTTAGCTGCCGTATCAACCGCTTTTGTATATATACCCATTTATAGAATGCAAGCCTCTTTTTCATTTGAAGGCGACTTGATAATTGTGCTTTACTTAATGGCACTACCCTCTATAACCACCTTCCTTGCCGGCTGGTATTCACGAAGCGTTTATGCGACAATTGGCTCTGTGCGCACGCTTACGCAGCTATTTGCATATGAAGTGCCTTTATTTGCAGCATTGCTGTCGCCCTCAATTATTTCGGGAAGCTGGTCAATCAGCGGAATGGCTGAATTCTACTACCACAACCCTACATTGATACTCGTAAACCTGCCTTCAATGTTTATTGCGTTAATTTCTATACAAGGCAAGTTGGCAAGAAAGCCATTTGACTCACCAGAAGCGGAAACGGAGATTGTTTCAGGCGCATTCGTTGAATATAGCGGAAGGCTGTTGGCAATTTTCAAAATGTCCGTTGACTGTGAGCTTGTGCTGCTTATTTCGCTTGCCGCGGCGATATACATTCCTTTATTCACAAACATAATTGTACTTGATATTCTACTATACTTTGCGAAAACTCTTGTTTTGCTGTTTGCGCTTTCAATTTTCAAAGCGGCAATGGCAAGGCTGAGAATGGATCAGATAATAAACTTTTGCTGGAAGGTACTGACGCCATTGGCAATGTTCCAGATTATCATAAACCTGATTGTAAGAGGTGCGCTATGAAAATAAGGCTTCCCGGCAGAATTCTTATGAAAATGTTGACGACGCTTGTCAGCAAGCCTGCTACCAACACAAACCCGTATGACGCGACAAATATTCCGAGCAAATATCGCGGGCGAATCGTATATGACTCCTCAACCTGCATCGGCTGCGGTATCTGTATGCGCGACTGCCCAACGAAATCTCTGCGTGTTGAAAACATTGGCACAAAAGAGAATAAGAAATTTATAATGCACTATAGCTTGGGAAGGTGCATTTTCTGCTGCCAGTGCGTGGACTCGTGCCCCAAAAAGTCATTGTCGCAGACACGTGATTTCTTGTTAGCCACGACCGACAGCTCGGATTTAGAGGAAATAATGCGCTGATGAGCCTCGATTGCTTAAAAGAAAAAATCAAGCAAGCTGAAAGAATCGCAATTATGGGCATAGGCTCTGAGTTAAGGTCAGACGACGCCGCGGGTATGCGCCTTATTAACGAACTCAATTGCTTGGGGTTGAGTAACTGCGATAATGTGCGCCTACTCTATGGTTCGACCGCGCCTGAGAATTTTACAGGTGAAATAAAGGCATTTTCTCCCAATTTGCTAATACTCGTTGACGCAGCAAGCATGGGCTTGCAGGCAGGAGCAATCAAAATAATTGAAAGCGATGAAATAATGGGGGTTACTTTTTCGACCCATATGCTTCCACTGCCTATTGTACTGAACTACTTGAAGCAGGAAGCGTCATTTGAAACTGTTTTGATTGGCATACAGCCAAAGAGCACAGATTTCGGAATTGAGATTTCGGAAGAAGTGACAAATAGCGTTTCTGAACTTGCGATATTCCTATATGATTCGATAATTGCTACTCGCTAATCTAATTTATTACAAGAGATACAAGAATCCACTTAATATTTTAATTGTAATTGCACCTCTATAGTGTTATACTTTACACATATGGAGGAAAGCGTGTAAATGAAAGGCATACATTCAGCACTTGCAGTCTGCTTAATTATTATGACCTGCATTTTACTTTGCGCGTGTGAGCCAAACACGCTTGCCGAAAACACCAATACTGATAAGAACTACAACTCTAACAACAACGATAACGATATTGCAGATATTTCTATAACAAAAACCCATATAGTTCTAAGCGGCGAGTACAACAGAGATTTAACTGTTTACGGCTATACATATTATTTGCAAGCGAATAATGGCATAGATATATACGCCTTTACTAATCCAGAGGGCAACATTTGCCTTCGCGCAGCTTGCGCTATAAAGATAATTGAAAATGATAACATAGTTAAAGTAATAGAAGGTATTTGCGCTGTAAAGGTTACGGACAACGGTACAGCAATGCCCGTTCAATTGATTGAAGATGTTGCTAACGAGAATTTCGGTATGCCGACAATTACAATTCCAGAAAAGCACCAAGTACCAAACGGCTATTTTGAAGTTAAGGGCGTTGACGGGTGCTTTTACTTCATCAATAAAAACAATGAAAAGGTTTACAGAACATTCGCGGCATATCCCAATACTATGCCTGCGTTCTATCCTTCAGACAGCTCAGGCAACATACCTTTAGGCGCATTGAAAGTAGATATTGAAAGGGATACGCTTGATTTTGCAAGCACGCCCTCCCCTACTGCTACCCCAGCGCCAACACCTAAACCAACGCCCGAACCGTACTTCATAGGCGACGCGCCATTTGTGCTGGTGCATGATGTCAACCCCGAAACTCTAATCAACATAAATTTCAGACTAAGCGAGGACTATGTACCTGCTGATTTAGTAAAGGTATCAGACTATATAGACACTTCATTAGTAACTGTTAGCAGTACCGCGAAATATGCAAACCCAACAGCACTTGAAGCGTTTTCAAATATGATAGCCGCCGCGAAGGAGGACGGCGTTACAGGCTATTACTTAAGAAATGCTTACAGGTCGTATAACGAGCAAGTGCGCCTATGGAATTACAGAATATCACAGAACAAGAACTACGGCAGAGTTTTGTACGAGCCCTTGGGAAGCGCATACCCCGGTTCAAGCGAGCATCAGACAGGATATGCCTTTGATATAACCTGCCTTGCTTCGCCATTAGCGAGCAACGATTTTCGAAATACCGAGAACTTCAAGTGGTTATCGAAAAACGCGCACAAGTTCGGCTTTATATTAAGATACAACTATGACAAAACAAGGCTTACTGGAATAAAATTCGAGCCATACCATTACAGATATGTAGGCGTTGAATTAGCAACCTACCTTTATGAGAACAACCTCTGCTTAGAGGAATACTATAACTCACCTGTCATTTGGAAATAATATATGAGAGAAATTTACGCAAAAGCTATTAAAGATACTGTCAGCCGACTTTGCATTGAAGCGAACTACTACCTGCCTGACGATGTAAAGAATAGGCTTAGCGAAGCACGGGATTCAGAAGCCTTTGAAACTGCAAGGTTCATGTTAGATGTGCTTATTCAGAATCACGAAATTGCTTGCAGTGAGCAAACACCCATTTGTCAGGATACCGGTGTGGCTTGCGTTTTCTTAGAAATTGGACAAGATGTTCATATAGTAGGAAATCTCATAGAAGCGGTAAACGAAGGTGTAAAAGAAGGATATGAAAAGGGCTATTTGCGCAAGTCTGTAGTGGCTGACCCGTTGAATCGCGTAAACACAAAGGACAACACGCCTGCAATGATATATACCGAAATAGTGCCGGGCGACAGAGTGAAAATAACCGTTGCGCCAAAGGGCTTTGGAAGCGAAAACATGAGTAAAATCGCAATGCTTACCCCATCCGACGGCGTTGAGGGAGTTAAACGCTTCGTTATTCAAACCGTTGAGAACGCAGGCGCAAACCCCTGCCCGCCCATTTTTTTAGGTGTAGGCATAGGCGGTACATTTGATAAAGCCGCATTGCTCGCAAAAAAAGCATTACTGCGCAGCACTGATGAGAGAAACGCAAACCCCTATTACGCTGAATTAGAATTAGAGCTTTTGCAATCAATTAACCGTCTTGGAATAGGTGCTCAAGGCTTTGGCGGAAAGCACACCGCATTAGCTGTAAACATAGAGTATATGCCTACTCACATAGCGGGACTCCCCTGCGCTGTTAATATAAACTGCCACGCCGCAAGACACGCAACGGAGGTGCTATGATGGTTCACTACATTAAAGCTCCGTTAGACAACGAAATTATACGCCAGCTAAAAGCAGGCGATATGGTTTACTTAAGCGGAACAATCTACACAGCAAGAGATGCTGCACACAAACGCTTGATTGAGCTAATAAACAGCGGAAAAGACTTGCCTTTCAACATAGAGGGAGCCATAGTTTACTATGTAGGCCCTACGCCAGCAAAGCCCGATAGAGTCATTGGTTCAGCAGGTCCAACAACCAGCTATCGCATGGACGCATACGCTCCGAGGCTATTAGACTTAGGCTTAAAGGGTATAATCGGCAAAGGCGATAGAAGCGAAAGCGTTACAGACTCGATCAAAAAGAACAACTGCGTGTATTTTGCCGCAATTGGCGGTGCCGGCGCATACTTAGCCAATTGCATAAAAAGCTCAAAAGTAATCGCCTATGAGGATTTAGGTGCCGAAGCCATATACGAATTAGAGGTTGAAAACTTCCCCGTTATTGTAGCGATAGATTCAGAGGGCAGAAACTATTATAAGATAGGGCGAAACGAATATCTGAACTCCTAATCTTCATATTTATTTGAAAAGTTACATGAAAATACAATTTTCATTTGCTTATTTGACATTTCGATCCTAAAATCATATAATAATTTCAGAAAAATAAATTTGTTGAGGTAAACAATATGAAAAGGATTATCCGATTGCTCGCGTTGGCTTCTGCATTGCTTGTTTTCGCTTCTATTCCTATGTCAAGCTATGCTGTGATTAAGTATGATTTATTTTTTGGCAGCAACGAAATTACCGAAAAAAAGTCGATTGGTACAGCAACTGAAAAAACAAAGTATTCGGGCGATTATTTGATTATCTTCAAACCCGGATACAACACATCAAGCGGTTCATCTACCGGTACTTTTTCGCAACAGCCAATCGAAAACAATGTAACAAGCGAAGGCTTGAGCGAGAATGAAAAGCCTGCTCGAATAGACATTCACCCCGAAACACCCGATTGGATGCATGAGAAGATTCAGGAAAAGATTAAGAACAAAACAAAGGTAACATATAATGAAGGCGACAAAAAAATATTTTATGTTATAGACAATGTGCAAGGCGTATTGGTTCAATTAGAGTTTAAGCTCACTAAAGTCGGGACATATTGCTATGTATGGTCGCCTACTAACCCGTCATTCGATCCGTTAGAGAGCTTTAACCCTGCATACCCGACTATGGTCGCAAATGAATTCGACAGTAAGTATCCGCTTATGCTTGACGCGTTTGGCTCATATGTAGATGTTGACGGTTCCGGCAAAGTGCATCTGGTTTACTATGATATTATCGATGGCAGCTCCGGAGGAAGCTATATTGGCGGCTATTTCTGGTCAGGCGATATGTACTATAACGGCGTAACAATGCTAAATATCGACACAAATCCCGCTTTAACATATTATGGCCTTGAAGACACATACAGCACATTTATTCATGAGTTCCAACACCTGATAAACTACTGTCAAACAGGCGGCGCTACTGAGCTATGGATGAACGAAGCCAGCTCAATGGCCGCTGAGGAGTTAATATATCCGAATAGTGCATTACCCAGCCGCATTAACCAATACAACAATAAAAACAGTTATCCTAACTACCATAACGGCAAATCATTGTATAGCTTTGATAACTCTTTAGGAGCATATGGTATTGCCTGCTTATTCGGGCAGTATTTGAGAGTGCATACGGGCGACTATACCGTATTCAAACGAATTATTAACAATATAGCTGCTGGGCAGTCAACTGCAAACGCTATTAGGAATGCAGTTCAAGGCTCGCCCTTAGCCGGAATGACGCTTGACGAAATCAACATCAGCTTTAGAGCTGCTTTAGTGGCAAAGGAATCCACCGGCATATACGGTTTCAAAGGCGAATCCGCATTTAACGCTATTGGCAAGCCGTACATCACATCAAAAACTACTGTTTATTCCGGCGGCGCGGTCGTAATAAGACCTACTAACGGCGTATATACCGTTCCATCAGACGCCGGTAACGACTTAATATATGTCGGCATCAAGAACAACAAGGTTATACACGACCCCGAGAGTGTTGAAATCACGAATGGCGACATAGTTATTCAAAAAGACGCTTCACAAGCGCTTGAGGTCGAAATATTGCCCGAAAATTCGCAACAGTATGTAGTTTACACATCAAGTGATAGCAATATTGCATTTGTATCAAACGGTGTAATATATGGTATTGAAGTCGGTACAGCAACTATAACAGTAAAAACAGTGAACGGCTTAACCGATTCCATACAGGTAATTGTTACAGGCGAGACCATTTACCACACTGTACGATTTATTGACTATGACGACACCATACTTTCCATTCAAGAGGTAGAGCATGGCAAGAGCGCGGTCGCACCTCCTAACCCGTTTAGAGAAGGCTATACATTTATAGGATGGAGCGTTGACTTCTCCGTAATAGTTGCAGACCTCGATGTATATGCTGTATATACCGAAAACTATGTGCCTACTATTCGCGTAGAAGGCTTTACAATATATGCCGACAAGCACGCTGATAAGGTCGTAGTGTTCGGCGTTGCTAAGGGTGAATATACGACATATGCGGAGATGGTTCAAAACGGTATGGTGTTCGCTTCATCATCAAAGCAGTTCACTGTGTATGAACCGGGTGTATATACTGTTTACCTATTTATGACGGATAGCTATGAGTACTTCTTAACAGCTGATATAGCCGCATTGTCTATACCTAATGTTGCAATAAACAACAACATTGTAAGTTTAGAAGGCGATACCTCAAATGTTGCTCGCATAGGTTATGCGCTCGGTCAATACGACAATCTCATAGATATGATTGCAAATGGCATGTACTTTGCCCCAAGGTACAGCTTCGTAGTAAAAACTCCGGGTACATATACCGTTTATATACTCTCTGTCGACGGAATGGAGTACTTCGTCGAAATAACCGTAATGTTGGACGCGAATGCGCTTTTACCTAACGCAAAGCAACAAACAGAGAGCGACGGTATAGGATTTAAGCCTATTAGAAATGCTGATGTGCCACTTACTGCTTTTACACCTTCAAAGATAAATACATTATCAAGCATAAGACATAGGCTGTAAGCTATCACCCTAAACACAAGCGTGCCGAAACTATGGCACGCTTTTTTCATGCAAAATTTACTCACAACAGCATATATTATCCTATGAAGCTGACAGCATCGAAAAACATATCTAACTCAAGCCAAGCAAACACACTGATTACAAATATGGCGTGCATTATAGTTTGCGCGCTATTGATTATATACAACAAAACAGCTATGAATGCCGCTATAAAGGCTTTTAATATTTGGTTGACTTCTGTAATGCCCGCGCTGTTCCCTTTCTTCGTATGCACTTCGATTATGCAGAAGAATGGCGTGTTTGAAACGAGCAAGAGCTCTCCCTTTGCGAGCATATTTGCTGTGTACTTTGCTTCTGCTATATCGGGCGCACCTTCGGGTGCTAAGCTAATGTCGCAAATAAAGAACCGCTTCGACTTTGACGACAGCTTGGTATCAATACTGAGCGCATTATGCAATTCTGTAAGCCCCATATTCATAGTTGGAAGTGTAGCAGGCACAATGTTAGGCTCAACCCAGTTTGCCTTGCCCATAATAATCGGTCATTACTTGAGTAGCGCAGTTATGCTGACAGCATTTCTACTTATGAATAGAAAAAAGCTCAAATGCAGCAAACCATGCAATAGCCCGATGAGAACTAAACGATTTAACTCGAAAATACTTATAGACTCAATACTTGAGGGCGGAGTTTCGCTTCTAAAAATATGCGGAACTATCGTGTTCTTTATGGTTTCTACCGAGGTTATTGAGCAGGCAGGACTTTTCGACTTGCTATTAAAGCCTTTTTCACTGATTGGGTTACGAATTGATTTCCTTAAATCCTGCATAGTTGGCATGCTTGAAATGGCAAATGGATGCCATTCAGCTTCACAGCTAAAATATGTATCAAGCGCTAACCTATGCGCACTTATCAGCTTTTTGCTTACTTTCGGAGGATTGTGCATTATGACACAATCAATGTCGTTTGCAAACATAAAGCATAAGAAATACATATTAACTAAGCTCCTTTGCGCAGGACTTGCGTATATTATTGCATATACAGCAGGTTTACTCATATTTCCCGACAGCGTTACTACATCAGGAATACTGCATAGCGGCTTGGAACAAGTAAAAGCATACGCGCAGAACCTATACACCATAATCGGTATAGTGTTTGCGTCATTATTAGGCATATGGGCTGTTTATCTATCCTGCATAATAAAAAGCAAAAGGAGATTGGCGCAAAGGCTATGAGAAAAACAGCTGCATTCTTTTCAGTTCTGATAACAATTTGCATTATACTTATGCTTATGTTTACACCTGACTACATACTTGCCAATTCAAAGCGAAATATGCTGCACGAATGGCACAACAAGGGTGTTGAAAGCTATGCAGGAATAATAAATGTGTGGCATATAATAGGCTTTAAGCCGCATAGTGGAAGCACAAGCATTTGGCTTAATACGCGAGCGGTTGAATACGAAAAAAAGCACAAAAACATTTTCATAAACATAGTGCCAATGAGTGTTGAGGAGTATTATACCATGCTTGCTACTGGTGAAAAGCCCGACTTAGTATCATTTCCTCTTGGATTGGAATATGCAGATTCGTTTTTGCCTTATGACCTATCATTTCAAGAAAGCATAGAAAGCAACATGAATTCATACCTCAAAGCAGTCGGCATGGTTAATGATACTGCATATGCCCTGCCCTATTTCTACTCAGGCTATGCCTTAATGCTGAATACCGAACGCATAAACCGTACTCAACTAATATTTGAGGAGGAAATAACTAATGAGCTTTTGCAGCAAGCGAACGACATGCTATTTGAAGAAGCTACTGGCAAAAAGAAAACAATTTACGGCATTAGCGGAAACCCTAAAGTAGCAGCATTATTAGGTATGCACTGCACACTTGGCAGCTACGAAAGCTTTCAAAATAACAACGCAGGCATGGCGCTTACCGATTTCAGAGCGGTTGGAGATATGGAAAGACTAAATAAAAACGGAAAGGGCGTAATATTCGAGGCTAAGCCCATAACCGCATATACGGACTTAGTTCAGTTAATCAGCGTACATTCTGATATAGCCCCCGAAAAGCTATCTCACGCTTACGAATTTATTGAGTACTTGTTCGATGAAAAAGCGCAGGCGGAATTGTTCAATATGAATTTATATCCCGTTGTGCAGATTGAAAATAACGATGAATCATATCTGACTGCTATTGCATTGGACTGCTATGAAATCTACAAAGCGCCTATTGTTCCGAATACATTTCTATACAGGCGATACAACGATTCATTGAATGAAGAGGCATTGAGAGCACTTTCAGGCAATGAAGAAGCTGATAAAGCGTTTTTTAACAGAATAAATGAAATGCTAATTCCTTCATTGCGCTTTGATATTGCTTCATAATCTATTGCGGTTGCCAATTTCGACTTTAATGTATATAATGATACTATGGAATGTGCAAAAAAGAACAGTGCTTATGACGATGTATTTAATTCACTCATAGAGCTGAAGCCTAAGCGTTTTGAGCCTATGAGCGCTCATACAACCTTTCGTATAGGTGGTTGTGCAGAGGTTTACTTTTCGGTTGACAGCATTAGCAGCCTAACACAAATTATAGACAAGTGCAACGAATTAGATGTACCCTACTACATCATTGGCAACGGCTCAAACCTTTTGGTTTCAGATAAAGGTATAGACGCAGTTATTATTCAGCTTTCTGAAAGTGAGCCATGTTTTCATATTGAGGGCGAATATTTTACATGCTCAGCTATGTGCCTGCTTTCACGAGCGGCAAGGTTTACAGTTGATAATGGGCTTATGGGGCTTGAATGGGCGTATGGGATCCCCGGTTCCGTCGGTGGCGCTGTGGCTATGAATGCAGGCGCATACGGCGGCGAAATAAAACAGGTGTTAGACAGCGTCAAAATTCTTAAAGATGGAAAAATCTATACTTTGAAGGTTCAGGAATCTGATTTAGGATATAGAAAAAGCGAATTTGCTTTCCCTAACTGCATAGTTTTAGAGGCTGTGTTTAAGCTAAGCTATGACGATGGCTTTGCGCGGGAGAGAATGCACGAGTACACCATAAAAAGAAATGAAAAGCAGCCGCTCAAATATCCAAGCGCAGGAAGCGTATTTAAGCGTCCTGCAAACAACTTTGCCGGAAAGCTGATAGAAGAAGCAGGGCTGAAAGGCTATTCAATAGGCGGCGCGCAGGTAAGCACATTGCACGCGAACTTCATTGTAAATACAGGAAACGCAACCGCAAACAATGTAATGGAGTTAATACAAACAATCAAGCAAAAAGTATATAATAATAGCGGAATATGGCTTGAGGAAGAGCTCAAGCTGCTTGGAGAATTTTAGAATGTAGGAGGGAGTATGTACCTGTTAATCGTTACAGGCTTATCGGGCGCAGGCAAATCATGTGCGTTGGCTGCATTAGCCGATAGCGGTTTTTACTGCGTGGACAACCTTCCCTCTGCTTTACTGCACAGCTTAGTAAAAATCTGTTCGGAGCGCACACCGGCAATTGATCGCGTAGCTGTTGTCATAGACGCGCGCGAATCCTTGCTCGTCAGCAGTTCGGACGAGTTCTTCCCCATTTTTGATGCGCTTCCCTGTCAATACGAGATTCTATATCTCGACTGCAAAAACGAGATAATTGAGAGGCGATACAACGAAACGCGCAGAAAGCACCCCTTATCTGAGCATATAGATTCAGGTATTGCTGCCGAACGCGAGTTTTTAATGCCCCTTCGCGAGCGCGCCAATTATGTTATAGACACGAGCAGCCTAAAGCCTAACGACCTGCGCCATGAGCTTTCATGTATTTCGGGAATTAAGGCACTTATACCTTTTTCGCTTGTGTTTCAGAGCTTCGGCTATAAAAACGGCGTTCCGCTTGAAACAGACATCACATACGATATGCGTTTCTTGTCGAACCCCTACTATGAGCCGGGGTTGAGGCATTTGTCGGGCTTAGATAGGGAAATAGCCGATTACTTGTTGCAGGACGACTATATAAGCGAATTCTTTGAAATAGTTGAGGGCAATATCAGAAAATTAATTCCCAAATATGTTGAACAGGGCAAGCATAGGCTTATGGTTTCATTCGGCTGCACCGGCGGCAGACACCGCTCTGTTTTTGCGGCAAACACAATGTATCAAAGGCTGAAAAACGACTATTCATGCACGCTGATTCACAGAGATTTGAAGAGCTGGCTGCCAAACTACTGCATTTGAGGTTAGTATGTCCTTTTCATCTGAAACAAAGGAAGAACTAATAAAGCTGCGCTTAAGGGGTAAACAACAAAAGCTTGCCCTTTTTTGCGGTTTTACTGGTGCAATAGGCACAATAGCCTTAAATAAAAGATACGGGCTATGCGTTAGATATACTTCTGAATCTTTGTCGGTCATTCGACTGATTGCAAAAATATCAGGCGAGTTCTATGATGTGCAGTCGGAAATAAGCGTACAGGAAGGCAGTTTTGGCAGTGGTTCACGAAACGCGACGCTTACTCTTTATGGTGCTGATGCCGAAAGCATACTCAAATTTTCAGCAATTTTGGATTCTGATGAAACAATATTCGGTCGTATAGCTGATGATTATGATGCTATACGCATTTACATTCGCGGGGCATTTTTAGCATGCGGTTCTATTACTGACCCGAGCAAATCATATCATTTAGAGCTTGTGTGCCGCACGAAAGACTTTGTGGAGCGTATAAAGAAATACTGTGCGCTATTTGATGTCAGCATAAAGACGACAAAAAGAAAGGACGCATATATAGCATATTTGAAAGACAGCTCAGAGATTTCTGATTTTTTGAAAATAATAGGAGCCTCCGAATCCACTTGTGCGCTTGAAAATGTAAAGCTCTACCGCGATGTGCGCAACTATGCTAACAGAACGCGCAATTGCGATGTAGCAAACATACAGAAATCTGCTACGGCTGCTGCTGCTCAAGTAGAAGCAATGCAGCTTGTATTGGACAATGTTGACGACTTGCCCGAGCATTTAGAGCAAACTGCCAAAGCGCGCATAATGTACCCACACGCTACTTTATCGGAGCTTTCAGAGCTATTGGGCATAGGCAGGTCGGGTCTATACCATAGATTGCACAAGATAATGGAAATAGCTGATGAATTAAAGCAAGAAAAGGGTGAATAATATGGCTTTCGTTCATACTCATGTTCATACGCAGTATAGCCTTTTAGACGGCGCGGCACGAATACCCGAGCTTGTTGCAACGGCTAAAGAGCTTGATATGCCCGCAATTGCCATAACAGACCATGGAGCGCTATACGGAATAGTTGACTTTTACGAAGAATGTAAAAAACAAGGCATAAAGCCCATTATAGGCATTGAAACCTATGTTGCTCCCAATCTATCTAAAGAAAATGAGGGCGTAAGAGAATACTCGCACCTTATACTGCTTGCAAAAAATAACACAGGCTTAAAAAACCTGATGAAGCTAAGCACTCTGGCTTTCACAAAGGGCTTTTACTATAAGCCGCGAATCGATTATGATTTGTTGGAGCAATACTCCGAGGGGCTTATATGTCAATCCGCTTGCTTAGCCGGTGATATTCCTACATATCTTCTGAACAACCAGTATGAAGACGCAAAAGCATTGGCTACACGCCTAAAAGGTATATTCGGAGATGACTTTTATATTGAGATTCAGAATCATGGCATAGCAGAGGAGTTAGTGGTGCTTCCCCGCCTTGTTAGCTTAGCAAGGGAATTAGACATAAAGCTCATAGCCACAAACGATATTCACTATGTAAACAAGGAAGACGCAAAGTATCAGGATATTCTATTGTGTGTTCAAACCATATCGTATTTTGATGACGAAAACAGAATGCGTATGAACGCCGATGAGTTCTACCTAAAATCCGAGCACGAAATGCGCCAGCTTTTCAAGGATTATCCTGACGCAATAGACAACTCCATAGAAATTGCAAATAAGTGCGATGTTACATTGGATTTCTCTACTCGCCATATGCCGAGCTTTCATACTCCCGATGGCACGCCTAACACCGAGTATTTCAGAAAGCTATGCTTCTCAGGCTTAGAAAAAAGAGGCTTAACAAGCAATAAAGAAGCTGTTGAGCGCTTGGAGTATGAGATTTCTGTTATTACTCAAATGGGCTTCGTAGATTACTTCTTAATAGTTCACGACTTTATAGACTATGCCCGCAGAAACAGCATTATGATAGGCCCCGGACGCGGAAGCGGCGTTGGCAGCTTAGTGGCGTACTGCTTGTATATCACTGATGTTGACCCGCTGAAATATAATCTGCTGTTTGAGCGTATGCTGAATCCCGAGCGTATTTCAATGCCGGATATTGACGTTGACATTTGCTACGAACGCCGACAGGAAGTTATTGACTATGTAAGCCGTAAATACGGTGAGGACCATGTCGCGCAGATAGCTACATTCGGTACGCTAAAAGCAAAGCAGGTCATTAAGGATGTAGGCAGGGCTATGCGTATGTCACCCGACTACAATGACAGGCTTTCAGGAATGATTCCTAATGATTTGAATATTACGATTGAGCAAGCCATTCATGATAACCCCGAGCTGAAATCATTTATAGAAACCGATGACGACGCTGCGCGAATAATCGAGCACGCAAAGAGGCTTGAGGGCTTGCCTCGCCATGTTTCAACCCATGCGGCAGGTGTTGTTATTTCTCCCGAGCCGCTTACCGAATATGTTCCCTTGCAAGTCACAAAGGGAGTGCTTAGCACGCAATTCCCAATGCAAACGGTAGAAAAGCTGGGCTTGCTTAAGATGGACTTCTTGGGTTTGCGAACTCTCACAGTTATACGCTACACGCTTGAGCTGATTGAAACGAATGGCAAGCAGGTTCCCGACTTAGACAGCATAAGCTACGACGACAAGAATGTTTACGACATGATCTCACGCGGGGAAACCGAGGCGGTATTTCAGCTTGAATCCGCAGGTATGCGCCAGCTAATGTCGCAACTAAAGCCTGAGAGTCTTGAGGATATTATCGCGGGCATTTCGCTGTACAGACCGGGTCCAATGGAGCGAATTCCTGAATTCTTGACTAACAAGAACAATAGAGGCAATATCAAATACCCAAACGAAGCACTTAAACGGATTTTAGAGCCTACATACGGCGTAATGGTGTATCAAGAGCAGGTTATGCAGATAGTGCGTGATTTAGCCGGCTATTCTATGGGGCGAGCCGACTTAATACGCCGCGCAATGTCTAAGAAAAAGCATGAGGTTATGGAGCAGGAGCGTCATAACTTCTTATATGGCATTGAAGAGGACGGCGTTGTGAAGGTTCCCGGAGCGTTGCGAAACGGCGTTGACAAAAAGCTTGCCGAACAGATATTTGATGATATGATGCACTTTGCTTCATACGCTTTCAACAAATCCCACGCGGCCGCATATGCAGTTTTAGCCTACAAAACAGCTTATTTGAAGTGCTACTACCCTCTTGAGTTCATGACTGCAAACATTAACAGCTTTTTGGGCAATTCTGAAAAGGTCGCTGAATATGTTTATCAGCTAAAAGCAAAAGGCGTCAAGATTCTGCCGCCTGACATAAACCGTTCGGATATAAAGTTCACAACTCAAGGCGATGAGATTCGAATAGGTATGTTGGCTATCAAGAATGTTGGCTTAGCCGCATTGGAGCAGATTATAGAAGAACGCAAGAAAAATGGTCCTTTCAACTCTTTTGAGGATTTCGTAAAGCGTTCCTGCGGAATGAATAAACGAATGATTGCTTCTCTCATAAAAGCAGGCGCATTTGAATCGTTGGGTTTGAAGCGTTCACAGCTGCTTGCTGTGTATGAGCAGATAATCGAGCAATATTCTTCTGAAGAAGAAAAGCGCAAGGGTGGTCAAATGCTTTTGTTCGACATATGCAGCGAGCAAGAAGCAAATGCAGCCATAACTATACCCGATATTCCCGAGTATGACGAAAAAACACTCTCCGCTATGGAGAAAGAGGTGCTTGAAATGTATCTAACCAAGCACCCGTTGAACGACTACCATCTCGTAATCAAGAATATGTCCGCAACGGCTTCTATGTTCGCAAAGCACACAGAAGAAAGCAATAATATGAGCCAAGAGCTAAACGATGGCGAAATAATTACTATTTGCGGAATCATAAAGTACACGAAAAAGCGCAAGACTAAGTCGGGAAATATGATGCTATCAGGAGTGTTGGAGGACTTGACAGGCAATGTTGAATTCTTGGCTTTTTCTTCTGCCTATGCTCAGCACATGAACAAGCTTGTAGATGATGAAATAGTTATGATTCGCGGTAAAGTGTCGTTAAGTGAGGACAGAGAAAACGCAATTATAGTCGATGATGTTGCAAAGGTGCAAGGCGATTTCACAAAAGAAAGCAAGCTGTATTTGCGCTTCGCAAGCTCCAATCGCATAAACGAGTATAAAGCTATGGCAATCCTAAAAAAACACTTTGGATATGTACCTGTTATTATGTACTATCAAGAAACCAACAAGCAGCAGCTCGTTCCTAAGGATATGTATATCAATCCTACAGAACAGCTTATTAAAGAACTATCTTCCCTGCTTGGTGAAGAGAATGTAAAGCTCGTACAGAAGGAAGTAAACACATGAAGGACAGATTTTCACCCCCAATAAAGAAAAACGACATTATTACACTTGAGATAACCTCGCTGAACTCTGAAGGACAGGGTGTCGGAAAGTATGAGGGGTTTACTGTATTTGTTCCCTATGCCCTACCCTCCGAAGAAGTGAGTGCTCATGTTATTAAAGTAAGCAAGAATTACGCAGTTGCAAAGCTTGTTGAATTGAATAGAGGTTCGCCACACCGCATAGAACCTATATGCGAGCATTTCTACAAATGCGGCGGCTGTGATTTGCTGCACTTGGATTACTCTGAGCAGTTGAAATTCAAAGCAAAGCGCGTATATGACGCTTTAACGCGAATCGGCGGCTTCGATACCGATTCTTTTGAGATGAATGATACTATAGGCTCTGCACCTAATACTCGTTATCGCAACAAAGCGAGCTTTCCATACGCAGAAGTTGACGGCAAAGTAACTGCCGGACTTTTTGCCGAGCGCAGTCATAGGCTAATACCAATTAATGATTGCATTATTCAAAGCAGCTCAGCTGTTGACGCAATGAAGTCCGCATGCGATTTTGCTAACAGCTACAATGTTTCTGCTTATGATGAGCAAACGCACAGCGGCTGCCTGCGCCACTTGGTTGTAAGGACTTCTCATGAAGGAGACATTCTTATAACTATCGTAGCTAATGACGCCCTACCCCACCAAAAAGAGTTCGTCGAATTTATGAGGAATCGCCTGCCGCGCGTAACCGGCATTGTGCATAACATAAACACAAGCAAAACTAATGTGATTTTTGGCGAGCAGTTTACTACACTATATGGCGAAAACAGTATTGTTGAAAGAATTTGCGGACTGAAATTCAAGGTAGCGGCGCAGTCCTTCCTGCAAGTTAATCATTCACAAACTGAAAAACTATATTCGCTTGCTATTGACGGGCTGAATCTTAAGGGCAATGAATTGGTTTTCGACCTATACTGTGGAATAGGCACAATATCGCTTTTATTGGCACAAAAAGCTAAGAAGGTTATAGGCATCGAGTCTGTTCCACAAGCAATATCAGACGCAAAGCATAATTCGGAGATGAACGGGATACATAACATCGAATTTATTTGCGCCGAAGCCGAATCCGCCCTTCCCCAGCTTGTAAAAGAAAGCGTTAAACCCAACGCAATAGTTTTAGACCCGCCGCGCAAGGGTTGCGATAAAACAGTTTTAGATGCTATAATTGAGTGCCAACCTGAAAAAATTGCATATATTTCCTGTAATCCCGAAACACTTGCAAGGGATTTGAAAGAATTAGCACAGGGTGGCTATGCGATTAAAAGCGTACAGCCGGTGGATATGTTTCCAGGGACGGGGCATGTGGAGACGGTAGTATTGATGTCAAGGGTTGAAAAGTGAGTGTAGAAAAGTGCTTGATATAAGGGCTTTTTGAGATTTTGTGGTCGAAAACCATCGCTTAGAAATTGCCGATTTTTGCTCAGCGGGAACAGGTCAAAACAA
>DUPG01000011.1 GCA_012838425.1 Clostridiales bacterium
ATATGCAAAGGGATCAGCAACAGTCTTTAATGTGTAGTCCCCATTTGTGGGAGTAATCTGCTTTATGTGTCTCGTTGCAAAAGACATACCGGACTTAATCTTTTGATTGTCCCATAGCAATAGCCATTCCCGAATACCAACAGCGTTTACGATTCCTTTCTGCTTAGCAAACACTTTTGAATAGGCCGTTGCAGTAAAATCGACAGGATTATCATCAATTTCACTATTTACCGAAATTACAATGCGTTTGAACGAAATTGTGAGTAAATTTTAGGCACACTTATGCGAGATAAGAGAAGCTCTGGGCAAAATTCGGTCCGTGTTTGTCGGGATAGTCTTTATTTATTTGAGCCTCTGACGTTCAGTTTGCATGAATTTTAAAGCAATGCAGGGGATGATCTACTATAATAAAGTAAACACCCAACTTTTCGGAGCGCCCCAAGCGGGTGCCCTTTTTTTGTTCACAAAATATTTACAAAATTCCTCGAAAAAAGTGCGAATTTTCTCCGCGTTTTTTATAACTGCAAAGTGAAAGGGTAAATAATCTTTCAAGTTCTTTGACAACTGAATACACATTCATCAGATACATTCCTTGTGCTAAGGGAAACCTCAAGCCGTGACTGTAGGTGCGCCATTACCCTTCCATTTAAGAAGGTGAGCGATAAAACTTATATAGCGAAAGCCGATTTGCTCTCGGTGGTGGCGATGACAGGTGCAAGGGATATCATCGAGGCAATGCGCAGCGGTGTGGGGCAAAACATACGTATATTTGATACTGAAATACCGCATTCTGTCAGAGCGGCTGAGTGCAGTGGGAAGGGCGTGAGCATTTTACCCACGATGCAAACGTAAAGGTGGCGAATGCTTATCGTGCATTGACAAAGGAGGCGGCGAAGCTTGGCCGAGAGATCCAAAATCGATCTGGAGATGACAGGATACGATGAGTTATTCATGAATGACGAGGAGCGAAAAGAATGTACAATGTACTATGGCAGTACACACCCAGTGCAACAGGATGGCATACAGTTTTCAACTCCTCAAGTGATGTTTTTACAGTGCCACGAAGCGTAGCAAGGTGGAACTGGTTTCATGGCATGCGCCTGATTTTTCAGTTCAATAGAAGCTTGCTTTACACTGAATGAAGATGCCCTTCGGGCAAATGAAGACGCCTGTGGGCAAATGAAGACACGCTTGCGCCTGAATGAGGATAAACAAGCGTAGGCGCGCATTGCGCGTCCGCAATTTATGGAGAAAGTAAGCGACACCTCGCCCGAATTAAGGCACGCTGCGCCCGAATGAATACGGCGACAAGCTGCCGAATGGAGAATTCGCTTGTGAATAATGAAATTATACGGATAAGAAATGATGGTTTTGGATTTCCCGTTTTCTTTGCACATAACTAAGAAATTGGTGTTTGCATATCATTGAGGGTTAAATTTGATTTCTGTGGACAAAGAAAGAGATATATAATATAGCATAATTCAGGGTCATAATCATACAAATTTCGAAAGCAGACGCGCAATGCGTGCCCATGCAATATTATTTGTCGTTCGGGCGCAGTTCATCTTCATTCAACAGCTTTGCAGTTGTCGTCATTCGGCGGTAAGGCCGCTGTCTTTATGCTTTACATAATAGAAATTAAGTAATATAATAACAAGCAGTGCTTAGGCATCAGAATTCGCTTAGGAGGGCAAAATGGACTCATTGAAGAAGACTCCGCTGTATGACACTCATGTAAAATTAGGCGGAAAGATGGTTGATTTCGGCGGCTGGGCATTACCCGTTCAGTACAGCTCTATTTTAGAGGAGCACAAGGCGGTTCGCGAAAGAGCAGGGCTGTTCGACGTATCGCATATGGGCGAAATATTCGTAGAGGGCAAGGACGCGTTTTCTTTCCTGCAACACATGGTTACAAATGATTTGACAAGCATGACCGAAAACCGCTGCCGCTATTCGCCTATGTGCTATGAGAACGGCGGAACGGTTGACGATATTCTCGTATATAAGTTCTCAGATACGCGCTACCTGCTGGTTGTAAACGCAAGCAATACGGATAAGGATTACGAGTGGCTGGTTAAGAATTCAGCCGGCTTTGATGTAAAATTAGAAAATCAATCGGCTTCATGGGCGCAGCTGGCATTGCAGGGTCCTAAGTTCATGGAAGTCTTAAATAAGTTGAATGTTGAGGGCGAAATTCCCGCTAAGAATTATACATTTAACCCCGAAATCAAGCTGAATTCGGTTCCCTGCCTGGTTTCGCGCACGGGCTACACAGGTGAGGACGGCGTAGAGATTTACTGCAAGGCCGAATACGGTGAGAGGATTCACGAAATGCTTATGGAAGCAGGCAAGGATATAGGTATGCTGCCCTGCGGACTTGGCGCAAGGGATACATTGAGATTCGAAGCCTCAATGCCGCTTTACGGGCATGAGATTACCGCGGATATTACTCCTAAGGAAGCCGGCTTGGGCTTTGCAATAAAGCTGAATAAAGAGGAGTTCATAGGTAAGGAAGCGTTGATGGAAGAACCTAAGCGCGTTCGCATAGGCTTGAAGCTCATAGACAAGGGAATAGCAAGAGAGCATTACGATGTATATGTTGGCGATAAGCTGGTAGGCTTTACTACATCAGGCGGCATTGCTCCCACGGTAGGCGGCAATCTCGCTATGGCGCTTGTATGCACCTGCGTAAAGGACGAGCAGATATTCGAAATAGAGGTTCGCAACAAGCGCTTGAAGGCGGAAAAGGTCGCGCTGCCTTTTTATAAGAGATAAGCGCGTTCGCTTTTTTTGAAAGAAAAGTAACAAAAGAACCATGCGCTATGCGCGAATGAAATATTGCTGCGCAACATGAAAACGGCAACGAGTTGCTGAATGAAAACAGCTTCATGCTTTGCATGAAATTCAGCTACTCACGAAGTGAGCAATTTAGCTTGCCGAAGGCAGATTCGGCTGAAAGCGACAGCTTTCGATTTAGCTGTTCGCCTTGATTTTGCAGTAAGCCTTGCAAACAATTTAGCTTATATAACGCGCAAGCGTTAAATAAAAAACATGGAGGTTTATTTTATGACACCTACTGACCGCAAATACACAAAGGAGCATGAATGGCTGCTCATCGAAGGCAATACCGTTAAAATCGGCATAACCGACCATGCTCAGGAAGCGTTGGGCGAGATAGTGTTCGTTGAGCTGCCGGGCGTTGGCGACGAGTTCGAGATTGGCGACTCCTTCGCTACGGTTGAGAGCGTAAAGGCGGCGTCAAGCATCTACACAGCCGCTAAGGGCAAGGTAATCGAGATAAACGAGAAATTAGACGCAGAACCCGAAGCAATAAACCAGGACGCTTACGCAAACTACTTGGTAGTTATGGAGTTTTCCGAAATCGACGAATCCCAGCTTATGAGTGCCGCCGAATACGACGAGTTTGTAAAGTCGGAGGAATAAAATGAAAAGCTATGTTCCCCACACGGAGAACGAGCGTCGGGAAATGCTTGAAAGCATCGGTGTTAAATCGATAGACGAGCTTTTTTCAGACGTTCCCGCTTCGCTATTGCTTAAAAGAAGGCTGAACATAGGCGAAGGCATGAGCGAGGTTGAAATCCGTAAAGCTTTCTTAGAGCTTGTAAACAAAAACAGAACAGACCTAAAGGTTTTCAGAGGCGCGGGGGCGTATAACCACTATATTCCCTCACTGGTGCTTGAGCTATCCGCGCGCAGCGAGCTATATACGGCGTACACTCCCTATCAGGCAGAGATGAGCCAAGGCATGCTGCAAGCGATATTCGAGTATCAGACATTCATTTGCAGATTAACCGGGCTTGATGTTTCAAACGCCTCCGTATATGACGGCGCGACCGCTGCGGCGGAAGCTATGGTTATGATGCTGAACGCCACGCGCAAGAAGAAGCTGCTTCTAAGCGCAGGCCTGCACCCCGAAGTAATCGAAACAGTAAAAACCTATGCGCACAGCATAGGAGTTGAAATAGTCGTCGTTCCGCTAAACGAAAAGGGCATGACGGATATTGCGCAATTAAAGGCGAACGCAGAGGGCTTTGCGGGGCTTATAGCGCAGAACCCCAACTTCTTCGGCGTAATAGAGGATATGAAGGCATTGGCGGACTGTGCGCATGAGTTAGGCGGCCTGTTCACAGCGTATGTGAACCCGATTGCCTTGGGAATGCTGAAGCGTCCTGCCGATTACGGCGCGGACATAGCGATAGGCGACGGACAGCCGCTTGGAGTGCCCATGTCGTTCGGAGGCCCGTACTTCGGATTCATGGCTTGCACCAACAAGCTTATACGCAACCTTCCCGGCAGAATTGCGGGGCAGACGGAGGACGCGGAGGGCAACAGAGCATTCGTTCTGACCTTGCAGGCGAGAGAACAGCATATAAGACGCGACAAGGCGTCAAGCAATATATGCTCCAACCAAATGCTTTGCGCTATTATGGCAAGTATCTATATGGCTGTTATGGGTAAGCACGGCATAAAAGAGGTAGCCGAGCAATGCTTGCAGAAGGCGCATTATTTGGCGGACGGCTTAACTCAAATCAAGGGCTTTAAGCTGCGCTATGCTTCACCCTTCTTCCATGAATTCGTAACAGATTGCGAATATGACGCTGAAAAGCTGAACGACGCGCTTAAAGCAAAGGGCTTTATGGGCGGCTTGCCCTTGGGCAGAGTGATAAAGGGCGAGCATGGTATGCTGTGGTGCGTTACAGAGATGAACAGCAGGCAGGATATAGACGACTTGATTTGCGCTGTTGAGTCAATAGTTAAGGAGGGATTGGCATGAGAAAAGAGTATAATCTGATATTCGAGCGTTCTATTGAGGGGCATAGGGCGTATGATTTGCCCAATATAGATGTTCCTGTGCTTGATTCGCTTATACCCTCCGAATATTTAAGCGAAACGGATATTCCCCTGCCCGAGCTGGCGGAAATAGATGTTGTTCGCCACTACACCAACCTTTCAAGGCGTAATTTCGGCGTTGACAACGGCTTTTACCCCTTAGGCTCTTGCACAATGAAGTATAATCCCAAAATCAACGAGGAAACCGCTAAGCTGTTTAATAACATTCACCCCTACGCAGATCAGGACTGCGTGCAGGGCGCATTGCATATTATGGCGCACACAGCCGAAATGTTAGCCGAAATAGCTGGCATGGACGCCTGCTGCTTGCAGCCTGCCGCGGGCGCGCATGGCGAGCTTACGGGAATTATGCTTATTAAGGCGTATCACGAGTCGCGCAACGACTTTGACAGGAAGATAATAATAGTTCCCGACGCGGCGCATGGCACAAACCCCGCAACTGCGGCAATGGCAGGCTATAAAATAAAGGAGATAAAGAGCGCGGCCGACGGTGGCATAGACTTAGACGCGCTCAGGGCGGCGGTAGGTCCCGACACAGCAGGCTTGATGCTTACGAATCCCTCCACTTTGGGCTTGTTCGAGAAGAACATAATAGAGGTAGCAAGGATTGTTCACGACGCAGGCGGACTTTTATACTATGACGGCGCGAACCTGAACGCTGTCATGGGCATAGTTCGCCCCGGCGATATGGGCTTTGATGTTATGCACATTAACTTGCATAAAACCTTCTCAACACCACATGGCGGCGGCGGTCCGGGCTCCGGTCCCGTGGCTGTGAAGGAGAAGCTGATACCCTTCCTGCCCAAGCCCGTAGTAAAGCGCACCGAAAACGGTTATGTGCTGGACTATGACAGACCGCAGTCGATAGGCAGGGTTAAGAATTTCTACGGTAATTTCTCCGTAATTGTTCGCGCATATACATACCTGCTTTCATTAGGCGCTGACGGTATTCGCGAGGCAGCCGAGAACGCTGTGCTTAATGCTAATTACATTCGCAGCAAGCTTCGCGGCGTATATGACATTCCGTACGACAGAATATGTATGCACGAGTTTGTCGCAACGCCTAACGAGAAGATGAGGGCGAACCATGTTACGACTATGGATGTAGCAAAGTCGCTCATAGACAGGGGCTATCATCCGCCGACAATATACTTCCCGCTTATTGTTCATGAAGCTATGATGATAGAGCCGACCGAAACAGAGAGCAAGGCGACTTTAGACGCGTTCATAGAGGTTATGAAGCAGCTTGCGCACGAGGGCGAAACCAACCCCGAAGCGCTGCATAACGCTCCCGTAACCACACCCATAGGCAGACCTGACGATGTAAAGGCAGCAAGAATGCCAATAGTCAAGTTCTGCGAGTGATAAGTGGGGCGCTGCCCCATACCCCGCTGCTTTTCTTTGGAAGAAAAGCAGCAAAATAACAAGCTGTTCAATAATAAATGCAGGGCGAGTTGCTTCCCCTGCATTTTGATTGTATTGGCTTTCTCTTTTAGGGCGCTACGCCATATCCCATTACTTTTCTTGAAAAAAAAGCAGCAAAAGAACAAGCTGTTATTTACAGCGTTGCGCAGCAGCATTAAGCTATTTGCGCAGCAAATAATTTAGCTGTTCGCGCAGCGAGAAATTTAGCATTGCGTAAGCAATATTTAGCTGTTCGCGCAGCGAATAATTCAGCTGTTTAATAGCAAATGCAGGGCGAGTTGCTTCCCCTGCATTTTGTTTGATAACTATTTACTTCATTTACGCATTGTATATTTGTTGTTTTCCGCACAAAATCGAACGCGCAATGCGTGCCCCTGCAATAGTTCTTCAATCGGGTTTTATAACAAGACCATTTTATGTTGCGCGTGAGGCAATATTACATTGCGCAAGCATGTATGCTGCGACACACCTAACAGGATATTTCATTCACGCGCAGCGTGTCTTCATTCGCTCCGAAGGAGCGTCTTCATTCGGGCTGTGCCCGTCTTCATGTCCGTAGGACAATCAATGTCCCCATTTTGCGCGTGCAAACACGCATGAAGACAGCGGCTTTGCCGCTGAATGAAGATGCCTGCGGCAAATGAAGACAACAGCAAAGCTGTTGAATGAAGACGCCTTCGACGAATGACAATAACCGGAAGCTGCTACGCGTAGAAAATGCAGTTTAATAAGTCAGGTTGCGGAGCAATGGTTTATTCTCGATAGGATATTTCATTCACGCGCAGCGTGTCTTCATTCGCTCCGAAGGAGCGTCTTCATTCGGGCTGTGCCCGTCTTCATGTCCGTAGGACAATCAATGTCCCCATTCCTCCGGCGCGGGTATTGACGGCAGATTGCTTAAATTATTGCTCTCCGTGCCGTCGGGCAGCGATTTTAGGTATTCCGTGCCGCGCCTTTCCGATATTCCTACGCCTGCAATATCGCCGTTCTTGGCGGCCTGTATGGCTTCGTCCTTCGTCAATATTCTGCCGTCTGAAAGCTGGTAGCCTATCACGCGGCCGTTATCCTTTACTAACGCCGTTATTGTTTTCGCGTCGTCATTCGCTATGGGAAGCTGGCTCAACGCCGCATAGGGTAAATCCTGCCTGCCTTTCTGAATGCTCATATTATTCCCTCCTCATTTTTTACTGTTAGCGTTTGCGGAAAATAAAAAAGCTATTCATGGCGTGAATATTAACCGTGCTTATTGGCGAAAGCTATAATACGCAAATTACCGAAAGGAGAGCAGAATATGACTAATACATTTCCGCCGCAGCACCAGCCGCAGCACCCGGGCAATCAGGAGCGCATGAACCCCAAGCCCGTAACATACGATGACAGCTACATAGGCACTAATAAGCTAAAAGACATGGTAGCCATAGTTACAGGCGGCGACAGCGGCATAGGGCAGGCGATTGCCATTATATACGCAAAGGAGGGTGCTAACATTGTTGTTCCGTACTTCACAGAGTCGGGCGACGCGAATGAAACCGCCCGTATAGTTCAGCAAACGGGCAGGCGCTGCGTACTTGTTAAGTGCGATTTAAGGCAGGAGCAATCGGCGCGAGAGGTAGTTGATACGACTTTGCGCGAATTCGGCAAAATTGATATTTTGGTGAACAATATAGCTGTGCAGTATCCCCAAAACAGCATAGAGGATATTACGGCAGAACAGCTTGACAACACGTTCAAGACCAACATTTACAGCTATTTCTTTATGACAAAGGCGGTATTGCCGCACTTGAAGGCAGGCTCGGCGATTATAAACACCACATCTGTTACGGCGTACAAGGGCAGTACGGACTTAATAGACTATTCGGCGACCAAGGGCGCGATAGTGTCATTCACAAGGTCATTGTCGCTTTCGTTGGCTCAGCGAGAGATTCGTGTGAACGCAGTAGCGCCCGGACCTGTATGGACTCCTCTGATACCTTCAAGCTTTTCACCAGAGAAGGTAGAGCAGTTCGGCAGCGATGTTCCCATGCAGAGAGCCGCACAGCCGGTTGAGATTGCCCCCGCGTATGTATATCTTGCTTCAAAGGATTCGTCATTCGTTACAGGGCAGGTAATGCACTTAAACGGAGGAGTTATAACGGAGAGCTGATGAATAAGTCATTATGGGAAAGTGAAGTAAGTATCCCCCCGCGCGAAGCCCTGACAGGCAGCATGAAAACCGATGTCGCGATAATAGGCGCAGGGCTTTGCGGCATTCTGACGGCCTACCTGCTTCAAAAGAAGGGCATAGACTGCATAGTGCTTGAAGCAGACAGAATCGGCAGCGGGCAGACGGGGAGAACCACCGCCAAAATCACAAGTCAGCACGGACTGCGCTATGGCAAGCTGATTAAGGCTTTCGGCGAGGAACAGGCGAAGCAGTACGCTAAGGCGAATCAGGAAGCTATTACTGCTTTCAGAAAAATAGTAAGCGACTTGAATATAGAGTGCGATTTTACAGAATTACCTGCGTATCTCTACACCACAACCGATAAGGACGTGCTATGCGAGGAGCTGGCAGCGGCGCGCAGGCTTGGTATTGACGCGGATTTGACCGATATTCCCGATTTGCCTATTAAAACAATCGCCGCGTTGCGTTTTTTCAATCAGGCGCAGTTTCAGCCGCTTAAATTCTTAGCCGCATTGGCTGAAAAAGTGAAAGTATTTGAAAAAACAAAGGTAATTGAGGTTAAAGAGGGAGAGGCGGCAACCGAAAAGGGCAGCGTATTCGCTAATAACATAGTTTTAGCTGTGCATTATCCTTTTATAATCACTCCCGGCTACTATTTTTTGCGTATGCACCAAGAGCGCTCATACGCGATTGCGCTTGATAACGCCCCCAACATAAAGGGAATGTATATAGGTATTGAGGAAAACGGGCTGTCGTACAGAAACAGCGGGCATCACCTTATAATAGCGGGCGGCAACCACAGGGCAGGCGAGAACACGGAGGGCGGAAAGTATGAGGAGTTACGCCATGCGGCGCAGCAGTATTTTCCCGAATGTACAGAAGTGGCGCATTGGTCGGCACAGGACTGTATGCCAATAGACGGTGTTCCCTACATAGGGCTTTTCTCAAAGTCAACTCCAAATTTATATGTAGGCACAGGCTTTCAGAAATGGGGAATGTCAACATCAATGGCAGCCGCACGCGTAATTTCAGAAATGATTATAGGAAACGAGCACCCGTACCCCGTATTTTCGCCGCAAAGGTTTAAGCTGTCGCCCTCCGCAAAGGCGCTGTACGGCGAGGGAGTACATTCGGTAAAGGGCTTGAGCAAGGGATTTTTCCATATTCCCAAGGAAACCGTCGATTCTGTAAAAAATTCCTCAGGCGCTATTGTAGAGCATAATGGCGAGAAGTACGCGGTATATAAAGACGAAAACGGCAAAGTGTATGCGGTTTCGCCGCGCTGTACGCACATGGGCTGCCAGCTTGAGTGGAATCCCGACGAGCTGAGCTGGGATTGCCCCTGCCACGGTTCGCGCTTTGATATTTACGGAAAAGTCATAGATAATCCCGCATTGAAGGATTTATCGGCATACAAATATGAGTAAGATTCCTAAAAAGCGTTCGTATTTCTGCGGCTGGTATGTAAAGCAGCAAAACGCTTCTGATGTGGTTGCGTTTATTCCCGCATTTCATGTGAACGAAAAGGGGCAGGAGGCCGCTTCTCTTCAAGTTATTACAGAGGATTTCGCCGCGAGCTTCGATTACAGCATAAACGAGCTTAGCTTCGATAAAAAACGCTTTTTTGTACGCGTGGGCGATAATATTTTTTCGGAAAACTATTGCTCTGTGAAAATAAAAGAAAATGGCTATGATATCGAGGGCACATTGCGCTATGTACGCTTCACAAAGCCTAATTATGATGTAATGGGCCCGTTTCGTCTGCTTCCTTTGGAGTGCAGGCATTTTGTTTTGAGCTTGACTCATCAGGTTTGGGGCGAGCTGCTTGTAAACGGCAGGAAAATTGCCTTTGAAAATTCAAGAGGCTATGTCGAGGGCGACTTGGGCAGGTCATTTCCCGAAAACTATATCTGGACGCAGGTGCTGTTTGACAATAACAGCATATTCGCGGCTGTCGCCGATGTTCCTGTGTTCAATAAAAGCATTACCGGCATAGCTGCAATAATACTTTACAGGCATAAGCAGTATAGATTCGCAACATACTTGGGCGCAAGAATCGAGCATTTGACCTCAAAAAGCGTATATATCAGGCAGGGAAATATGTCGCTGTATATTGAGCGGCAGGATTTCAGAGGTAAAAACCTGTTAGCGCCTAAAAACGGCAGTATGGAGCGCATTGTTCACGAATGCCCCTCCTGCACCGTGCGCTACTGCTTCGCCATAAAAGATGAAATAGTGTTTGATATTATAAGCGAGCTGGCTTCGTATGAGTATAATTTGACAAGTTAGGAGAAGGAAGCATGGAGAGAAATATTGAATTTGAAAACAGATTAGCCAACGAGAAATCACCGTATCTGTTGCAGCACAAAAACAACCCTGTTGACTGGTATCCGTGGGGCGATGAGGCTTTTGAGAAAGCAAGAGCAGAGGACAAGCCCATATTTTTGAGCATTGGATACTCAACTTGCCATTGGTGTCATGTTATGGAGAGGGAGTCCTTTGAGGACGAGGAGGTAGCGCAATTACTAAACAGGGGCTTTGTATCTATAAAGGTTGACAGAGAGGAGCGCCCCGACATTGATTCTGTGTATATGCAGGTGTGCCAAGCGTTGACGGGCAGCGGCGGCTGGCCATTAACAATAATTATGGATTCAGAGCAAAAGCCCTTCTTCGCAGGAACATACTTCCCCAAGCACAGCAGCTATGGAGTATTGGGGCTTATGGAGCTTCTTCCTAAAATATCAGAGCTTTGGGAGAATTCAAGAAGCGACTTGCAGGAAGGCATAGATAAGGTTATGCAGTATGTAAAGCGTTTTGAAGCACACGCCAACCCCTCGGAGCCGGAAAAGAGCATTCTTCACAACGCATACGCTTCATACAAGGATATTTACGATTCGCGCTTCGGAGGCTTTGGAATCGCGCCCAAGTTTCCTACTCCGCATAACCTGTTTTTCCTTTTGCGGTACGGCGTACTTGAAAACAGTCAGTTAGCGCTTGATATGGTAACGCATACGCTGAACTGCATGTATAGGGGCGGCATATTCGACCATATAGGCGGGGGCTTTTCGCGCTATTCTACGGACAGGCTTTGGCTTGTGCCGCACTTTGAGAAGATGCTGTATGACAACGCGCTTTTGCTAATTGCGTATTCCATGGCGCACAGCATTACAAACAAAGCGCATTACGCCTATGTAATAAGGCAGACAGCGGACTATTGCCTTAGAGAGCTTAGCAGTAAGGAGGGCGGCTTCTATTGCGGTGAGGACGCGGACAGCGAGGGTGTTGAAGGCAAGTTCTACGCATTTTCGCCGCACGAAATAAAGAGCGTGCTGGGAACAGAGCTTGGAAACAGGTTCAACGGGTGGTATGGCATTACCGAAAAGGGCAATTTCGAGGGCAAGAGCATTCCGAATCTCATAGATAACGAGCAATTTGCTGAAATTCCAGACGAATTAGAGCTTGCAAAAGCGAAATTGCTGGGGTATCGCAAAAAGCGCACATCGCTTCACAGAGATGAAAAGTGCTTGACGGCGTGGAATTCACTTTTAATATGCGGGCTTGTGAACGCGCATTTGGCTTTAAGCGAGCCTCGGTATATTGAAGCGGCTGTGCAGGCGGAGAGGTTTATTTCCGAAAAGCTATCAGATGGAAACAGGCTGTATGTGCGCTACATAGACGGCGAGCGCAAGGGCTATGGCAAGTTAGACGATTATGCGTTCTATGCTTGGGCGTTGATAGAGCTGTATCAATGCACATTCGACACGCAGTACCTGAAAAAAGCTATAAGCATTACAGAAGCTATGTGCGACGAGTTCTTCGATACTTCAAGCGGGGGCTTTTACTTATATTCGAAAAATGACGAGCAGCTTATTATTCGCCCTAAGGAGAGCTATGACGGCGCGATGCCTTCGGGAAATTCGGTCGCCGGATTTGTGCTGGATAAGCTGTATAAGCTGACAGGCGAGCTTATCTGGAAGGATAGGGCGATGCTGCAGCATAGCTTCATAAGCGCAAACGCCAAGAATTACCCGCTTAGCACAGGCTTTGGCCTGTATGCGCTGACGCTTGCTTTATATCCCTCCGACGAGCTTGTGGCGGTTATGCCCACTCATACCGATTTAGAGATAATAAAGGCACGCAGGCTTATGAACCCTAACCTCAGCATACTTGTAAAAACAGCGCAGAACAGAGGCGAGCTTGAAGCGTTGGCGCCATTCACAACTGCTTTCTCCATAGATAAGGACGCGGAGTTCTTTTTCTGTTCGGGGAATGAGTGCAAAAGCGTGAGGGATTCGATAAAGGAGCGCGTTTGGTAGCTGAAGCTCCGTGCTTCGCGCGGAAATAAAGATACACTTTGCGTGAATGAAGATGCACTAACGCGCGAATGAAAAAAGTCGCTTATGCGAATGAAATATTGCGGGGGCAACATAAATGCTTACGCAATGAAATATTGCGCTTACGCGCAACATGGCTTTTTATTCAGTATTTTTTGCTTGACGATATAGCTTTTCGCTATTATCATTTATCGTAGGCGTATTTATTCAGCGGCTTTGCTGTATTCATAGCATAGCCGTTTCATGTTGTGCGAAGCACAATATTTCATGTCCGCAGGATATTTCATTATTCGCATAGCGAATTATTAAACAAGCCTGTAAATCTCTCCGCACGCGATTTTTTCGCCTGAACTCCCTGCCGGCTGTGATGTAAAATCGTCTTGTTGGCTATGTATTACAACCGTTCTGCCTATTATGCTTCTAATCGTAAATCTGTTCGTCAATACTGCCATAAAAGCATAGCCATTGTTTGAAAAAAGCGGGGGCAGGTCGCCTGCGTGCTGCGGGTGCGGGCAGTCTGTCGGGTTGTAGTGTCCGCCGGTCTGGGGGAATGGCTCAACTGTGTTGCCTTCGCAGGAGCTTCCCTCGTGAATATGAAAGGCGAATATAGAGTTGCCGCAGGTGTCGGGTGAAACGGGCAAGCCCTCAACCTCAGCGACTATTATCACTCCCCTGTTCGATTGATAGAAAAGCGCTTTTCCTGCAATGCCTCTGTGCTTTGCGCTGCCTCTTATTTCGGCAATCGCCTGCGGCTTTGCGTTTGCTAACTCTCTGATGTATGCGGACCTGCTTGTGATGAACGGAAACACGCTACACTCTCCTTTACATTGTGCTATCTAATAGTATGAAAGAGAATGTGAAAAAGTGATTTATTGAGCTTGGAGCCAGTAGCTGTCGCCTGCGGCGAATCAAGATGCCGCTGACGCGTCGAATGAATAAATGCGCTTACGCGAATGAAACATTGCGGGGGGTGCAACATACATACGCAATAAAATAGTGCGCTTATGCACAACAGGTTTGCTCATTTTGCATTTTCTCGTTCTGTGCGGATACTCCATACTCCTAACTCCGCAATCCACACACAAGCAAAATAAAACCGGCAGATTACTCTGCCGATTTTGCTTGAAGCTCTTTGCTTGTTATTCGCGTCTGTTCTTGCGGTCGCCTCTCACCAGCATATAGATTCCCCATATGCCTGCCAGACCGACAAGCGTGTAAATAATGCGCGAAATAATGCTTGACATTCCGCCGAACAGCGCGGCGACTATGTCGAACTGCGCAAGTCCTATAGCACCCCAGTTGAGTGCGCCGATTATCATCAATATCATTGCGATTACATCCATATTCTTCTCCTTACATACCGCTTTGGGTTTATTGTTATCGTTATGATTGCCAATTTGACGCAGATTTATTCATGGGAAAAGAAAAATGGGCAGCGCAAGTACCAATATTCTGAGAACAGACGGATAGTTGACGCGGAAATGCGGGATATGATTATTAAAACGGATATAGTATGCGCAAAAACTTCACACTAATCAAAAGCACCCTTTCGGGTGCTTGATGCTTGTGCTTTTCTTTTTCAATTTTTCTTTTTTGTGTTCGAACTCTGATTAGTCTTCTTCAACCGATAGAACCTCGCGGCCGCCGTAGTAACCGCACTTTTTGCATACTCTGTGAGCTAATTTTGCTTCACCGCATTTTTCGCATGCCACTATTCCCGGAACTGAAATTTTCCAATTTGCTCTGCGCTTGTCGCGTCTCGCCTTTGAAGTTTTTCGTTTTGGTACTGCCATTAGTTACACCTCCTCTTTCTGTTTGCGCAGCGCTTCAAGTAGCTTTGCCCCTAAGCTGTCGGGGTTTAACTCGTCGCTGCCAATGTGTTTTGCGTTATTCGCGCCTGTGCAGTTCTCGCTGCACAATGAATACAGCGGCAAATTCAATACAACAGTCGTATAAACGAAATCGTATAAATCCAAGGTATCGCCGCTATAAATGAAGGACTCCTTATCCTCATTCGTGAAATTATGGGGATATTCATCGCCCTTGTAATCGCTGCTGAAGAATCTTTCTTCAAAATCGCAATAAAAGGGCATTACAAATTCGTTATTGCAGCGAGCACAGTTTTCATGGAAGCTGACGGAGATGCAGCCTTTCGCATTTATGGCATCACCGTCAAAGCTATAATCGAGCTCAACCTTAACTGGCGAGGCAGGCACAAGCGTTCTGCCGCAAATTTCAATACTCGTAATTTCAAATTCAAGCGCTTTATGAACCCATGTTCCAAAGGCTTTCTTGGCTTCTGCAATTTTTATTACGGAATTACCCATAAAATCACCTCATATATTCTACATATGCGCTTTTTAATTGTCAAACAGTTTTTTAGGCACTATATTATTATGCTCAGGCTTTTGATATAAGAGCCAATGCATTTTGCAAAAAATATTACCCTCCCGACACGAGAGGGCAATTTGCTTGCTATTCTTCTTTTTTAGAATGGTTATCAATATCTGTATCTATTTTTCTTCGCTTTTTAACACATTCTGAAAGCAGGTACTCTATCTGACCGTTTAGCGAGCGAAAATCGTCCTTTGCCCATGCGGCAAGCTGTTCGTATAGCTTTGAAGATATCCTTAATGGAATTTGCTTTTTTGTATCACTCATCAGTACAAGCTGCCGCTATTAACTATCGGTTGTGCATCTCTGTTGCCACAAAGCACAACTAACAGATTAGAAACCATAGCCGCCTTGCGCTCCTCATCAAGCTTTACAATATCCTTTTCGTTCAACTTCTCCAAAGCCATCTCAACCATACCAACCGCACCATCAACAATCATAGTTCTGGCAGCTATAATGGCGCTTGCTTGCTGCCTTTGCAACATAGCTGCTGCAATTTCCGGAGCGTATGCAAGGTAGGTAATTCGTGCTTCTATAATCTCAATGCCTGCGTTTTCTACCTTTTCTTGAATCTCATTGCGAATACGCTCTGCCACCACAGAGCTTGAGCCGCGCAAGCTGCCCTCATCGGGCTTGCCATCGCCTGTTGTGTCGATTCCGGGGCTAACATCATAAGGATAAATTCTAACTATATTTCTAACCGCACTATCGCATTGAAGAGACAGATACTCTTTGAAGTTGTCAACATTGAACACAGCCTTTGCAGTGTCAACAACCCGCCACATTACAGCAATTCCAATCTCAACCGGATTTCCTAAAACATCGTTTACCTTTTGCTTGTAGTTGTTTAAGGTCATTACTTTTAGTGAAATTTTCTTGCTTGCTGCCTGCGCTTGAGCATTACCGCTTCCACTAACATCACTGCTTTGACCTAATTGAGTTTTGTATGCGGGATTGATTGCCGACGAGAACGGATTTACATAGAAAAACCCTGCTTCTTTAAGAGTGCCTATGTATTTGCCGAATAGTGTTAGCACAAGCGCTTCCTGCGGTTGAATTAGTTTCAACCCACAGAACGGGATAATGCCCAGAATAGACCATAAAAGCCCAACTACAAAAGGAATTGCTCCCCAATCGCTTGAGCTGTCTAACAGAATTGCACCCAATATTATCAACCCAACCGCCACAAGATATAGCGCAATAAACAATATAAGCATGGGAATACCGGGTTTAGCCTTTAGAATCTTTTCGTTCATAATTACCCCCCTATTATTTGATATAATTATGATATCATACAGATATTAGTAACGCAAGGATTATTTGCGAAAGATGAGGCAATTCTTTTTAATAGCTTGAAAAATGCATATTTGCAAAATTCTTTACTTGCAATGGCCGTTGCTATAGGGTATAATGCTTTGGCAATGTTATGTGGAGAGGTATCGAAGCGGTCATAACGGGGCTGACTCGAAATCAGTTTGTGGGAAACCACACGTGGGTTCGAATCCCACCCTCTCCGCCAAAAGTCCAGTAACCATGCGGGTTTCTGGGCTTTTTCTTTTTTCGTAAAACCCAACTTTTCGCTGATTTTTATCGTTTTTCGCGTTAGAACTGCTTATTTCTACACAAATTAAGGGTTCGAAACCGCTTCTTCGCCTTCATCCGTCTCCGTAATCTCGCTCCATCGGCGTTCGAAATTCCAAGCGAATTCCTCATTCGGCAGCTTGTTGCCGTATTCATTCGGGCGCAGCGTGTCTTAATTCGGGCGAAGGGCATCTTCATTCAGTGCAAAGCGCTGTCTGCATTTCCGCGCCTTGCGTGGAGCTAACAACTTCTTTCTTAATATTAAATAGCACTTGCCAAAACAGCATAAAATATGTTATAATTCAAAGGTTGAGGAGGCTTTTTCAATATGCACATTAACTCGCTGAGTTTACGGAATTTTCGCAATTATTCCGAGCTTGATTTTGCTCCGTCACAGGGGTTAAACATAATCATAGGCGAGAATGCGCAGGGCAAAACCAACCTCATCGAATCCATTTTTTTATGCGGGTTCGGCAGGTCGCACCGCACGACCGACGATTCCGACATGGTGCAGTACAAAAAGGGCGGTGCCGCCGTATTATTAAAGGTATCCGACAGGTACGACAACACGCAGAGCATATCCGTAAAGCTATATCCCTCCCAGCCTAAGCAGATTTTTATTGACGGAATGCGTCCCCACAGGCTTGGCGAGCTTATGGGCTGTCTGCATGTTGTGCTTTTTTCGCCGGAATCCCTCCAGCTTGTAAAGGGCTCACCCTCCGAGCGCAGACGGTTCTTGGATATGGGAATATCGCAATTAGGCAGGGCGTACTTTTACAAGCTGCAACAGTACAACACGGCATTAAGGCAGAGAAACGCGCTGTTAAAAAGCCCTGAAATGCTGAAGGACCCCGCGCACTTGGATATGTGGGATTCTGTGTTAGCGAAATCCGGCGCGTACATTGCTTCGGCAAGGAAGCGTTATGTCGAGCGCATACGCCCGTATATTTTCGAAATCTATTCGAGCCTGTGCGACGACAAAGAGATATTCTCCGTAGAATACATATCGGGCATAGCGTGCAATTCCGACAGTGCGGACGAGCTTGAGGAGGCTTTCCTCTCCCGCCTGCACGAATCGCGCGATGACGATATAAGGCGCGGCTACACAGGGCTTGGCGCGCATAAGGACGACCTAACCTTCAAAACCAACGCACAGGACACGAAAAGCTTTGCAAGTCAGGGGCAGCAGCGTTCCGCGGCGCTTGCCATGAAGCTAAGCGAAATCAGTCTTATTGAGAGCATAAGCGGCGAAAAGCCCGTAGTGCTGCTTGACGATGTGTTCTCAGAGTTAGACGAGAGCCGCTGCGACGCGCTTCTGCGCTCCGTTGAGGACTGTCAATGCTTCATAACCTGCGCAAAGGAATCATTAGCGGAAATGATAAATGCCGATTTCACGCTGTTTCATTGCGAGGAAGGGCATATAGAGCAAATAAGTTAAACCCAAGAAGGAGAACTGTATGAGCAATAATCACGAATACGATGCTTCGCAAATTCAAGTGCTTGAAGGGCTTGAAGCGGTAAGAAAGCGCCCGGGAATGTATATCGGCTCAACCGATTTGCGCGGGCTTCACCACCTTGTAACCGAGCTTGTGGATAACTCCATAGACGAAGCTATGGGCGGCTACTGCACGCACATATCTATTACAATTCACCCCGACAACTCCGTAACCGTTACGGACGACGGCAGGGGTATTCCCGTAGATCTGCACGAGAAAACGGGCAAAAGCGCATTAGAAGTCGCCCTCACAATACTTCACGCGGGCGGCAAGTTCGGCGGAAACGGCTACAAGGTTTCGGGCGGTCTGCACGGTGTAGGCGTCAGCGTTGTAAACGCGTTGAGCGAGAAGCTGACCGCATTGGTTAAGCGCGACGGTAAAGTATATAAGCAGGAATACTGCTTCGGCGACCCGCAATGCGATGTAACCGTAATTGGCAAATGCCCCGAGGACGAAACGGGTACAAGCATTACATTCCTGCCCGACGCTTCTATATTCGACGAGGTGAATTTCGATTTCAGGCTAATAGCTACCCGTATGCGCGAGCTTGCTTTTTTGAACAAGGGCGTAAGAATAACGGTAATAGACGAGAGAGGCGAGGAGCGCGAGGAGCAGTCGTTCTACTATGAGGGCGGCATAGTCGAATTCGTGCAGTATCTCAATAAATCGAAGTCGCCCATACACCCCGAGCCGATATACTTCTGCTCAAACAGGCTTGACGAGCAGGGCAATCAGGACGCTTTCGTGGAAATCGCCATGCAGTACAGCGATTCATACACATATGACAGCATTTACACATACGCCAACAACATTTCCACAATAGAGGGCGGCAGCCACATGGTAGGCTTCAAGTCCGCGCTCACAAGGGTTGTTAACGACTACGCAAGGAAATTCAATCTATTAAAGCCGCAGGACCCGCCATTGACAGGCGACGACATTCGCGAGGGCTTGACTGCCATAGTAAGCGTAAAGCTTGTAGATCCGCAGTTCGAGGGGCAGACAAAGACGAAATTAGGCAACGCGGATATCCGCCCGCTTGTTGAGTCGGCGGTATCCACGAAGCTTGCCGAATATTTGGAGGAGAACCCCGCCACAGCACGCACGATTATAGAAAAATGCATACTTGCCGCAAGGGCGAGAGACGCAGCAAGGAAGGCAAGGGAATTAACGCGCAGAAAAACAGCGCTTGATTCCACATCGCTTCCCGGCAAGCTGGCGGACTGCTCCGAAAAGGACCCCTCACTCTGCGAAATATACTTGGTTGAGGGCGATTCGGCGGGCGGCAGCGCAAAGCAGGGCAGAAACCCCAAATTCCAAGCAATACTGCCCCTGCGCGGCAAGATACTGAATGTTGAGAAAACGCGCATGGACAAGATATTGGCAAACAACGAAATAAAGGCGATGATAACCGCATTCGGCGTAGGCATAGGCGAGGATTTCGATATATCGAAGCTGCGCTATCACAAAATAGTCTGCATGACGGACGCGGATGTTGACGGCAGCCATATACGCGTGCTTCTGTTAACATTCTTCTATCGCTTCATGCGCCCGCTTATAGAGCAGGGCTTTGTATATATAGCACAGCCGCCGCTATACAAGATTTCACGCGGGAAATTCGTGAAATATGTGTATTCCGACGACCAATTAAACCAGACTCTCAACGAAATAGGCAGAGACCCCAAGCCCACAATAAACCGCTTCAAGGGCTTGGGCGAAATGAATCCCGAGCAATTATGGGAAACCACTATGGACCCCGAAAACAGAGTTATGCTTAGAGTAACGCTTGAGGACGCAATACGCGCCGACGAGATATTCACAATATTGATGGGCGACAAGGTTGAGCCGCGCAGAGAGTTCATAGAGCAGAACTCAAAGCTTGTTACCGACTTGGATATATAACGGAGGAAGAGTATGTCAGACATTATAGAAAGCAACATAACGCAGGACAATCATGGCGGCACGATAATTCCGCTTGACTTGGAAACCGAGGTAAAGCGATCATTCATGGCGTATTCAATGGCGGTTATCATAAACCGCGCGCTGCCCGATGTGCGTGATGGGCTTAAGCCCGTTCACAGAAGAATACTTTACGGAATGGACGAGCTTAGCCTGCAGCCCGACAAGCCCACGCGTAAGAGTGCGCGTATAGTTGGCGATGTTATGGGTAAGTACCACCCGCACGGCGATTCATCTATATATGACGCTATGGTGCGCTTGGCGCAGGACTTCAATATGCGCTATCCCTTGGTGCAGGGGCAGGGCAATTTCGGAAGCATAGACGGCGACGCGGCGGCCGCAAACCGTTACACAGAAGCAAGGCTTGATAAGCTGGCAGTAGAAATGCTGAGAGATATTGACAAGAACACGGTTGACTTCATGCCCAACTTCGACGAAACGCTTATGGAGCCCAAGGTATTGCCGAGCAGGTTCCCGAATCTCCTGGTCAACGGCTCAAACGGCATAGCGGTTGGCATGGCGACAAATATTCCACCGCATAATTTAGGCGAGGTTATAGACGCGTATGTTGCGCTTATAGACAACCCCGATATCACAATAGAAGAGATTATGACGCATATACAAGCGCCCGACTTCCCCACAGGCGGAATAATAATGGGCACAAGCGGAGTGCGTCAGGCATACCGCACGGGCAGGGGCAAGGTAGTGGTAAGAGGCAAGGCGGAAATTGAGGATATGGCAGGCAACCGCCAGCGCATTATAGTTACCGAGATTCCCTATCAGGTGAATAAGGCGACCTTGGTTGAAAGCATATCCAACCTTGTGCAGTCAAAGGTCATAGAGGGCATATCCGACCTGCGCGACGAGTCCAACCGCGAGGGCATACGCATAGTCATAGAGCTGAAGCGCGATGTAAACGCGAATGTAGTATTGAATCAGCTATACAAGCATACGCGCTTGCAGGATACCTTCGGAATAATAATGTTAGCGCTTGTTGACAACGAGCCGAAGGTTCTGAACCTAAAGGATATGCTGAGGCACTACTTGGCGTTCCAGGAGGAAGTCGTTACGCGCAGAACGCAGTACGACCTTGAAAAAGCGCAGGAGAGATTGCACATATTAGAGGGCTTATTGCGTGCGCTTGACATGATTGACGAAATTATTGAGTTCATAAAGTCATCACGCAACGCTCAGGAAGCAAAGGAGGGCCTGATTGAGAGGTTCGGCTTCTCCGAAAAGCAGGCGCAGGCGATATTGGATATGCGCTTGCAGAGATTGACGGGCTTAGAGCGCGAGAAACTGCAGGATGAGCACGACGAGCTGAAAAAGCAGGTTGAATACTACATTGCAGTTCTTAACGACAGAGCATTGCTTTTAGGCATAATAAAGGACGAGATTTTAGAGGTTAAGCGCAGGTTCGCAGACAAGCGCAGAACAGAAATAGAGTATGTGTTCGACTCCGCCGACATTGATTTAGACGACATCATACAGGAAGAGGATATGGTGGTTACCGCTACCCATATGGGCTATATAAAGCGCATAAGCGTTGACGAGTATAAATTACAGCGCAGGGGCGGCGTAGGCGTGCGCGGTCAGACGACTAAGGACGACGACTTCGTGGCGCGCATATTCGTAACCTCAACCCACAACGAAATAATGTTCTTCACGAATACGGGCAGAGCGTTCAAAATGAAGTGCTATCTTATTCCCGAAGCCGGCAGAACAGCTAAGGGCACTCCCATAGTAAACCTTTTGCAGCTGCAGCCCGGCGAGTCCATAACTGCGGCGTTCCCCGTTACGAGCAACGAGGGCTACCTAATGCTTGCCACAAGGCAGGGCATTATAAAGAAAACGCCCATGAGCGAGTTCGACAACATTCGCAAGGGCGGCATAATAGCGCAGAAGCTGTATGAGGGCGATTCGGTCGTGAATGTGCTATTATCAAGCGGCAATGATGAAATCATAATAGGAACTAAGTTCGGAAAAGCGATTCGCTTCAACGAAAGCGACGTGCGCCCCATGGGCAGAACAGCCGCCGGCGTGCGCTCTGTAAAATTGGCGGAGGGCGACGAGATTATAGATATGCAGCTTGTGCAGCCCGACCACTATGTGCTGTGCGTAACCGAAAACGGTATGGGCAAGCGCACGATAGAGTCGCAGTACCGTATGCAGAAGCGCGGCGGCAAGGGCATTATGGCTATGCAGATAACCGAGAAAACCGGCTATCTAAGCTGTATGCGCGTAGTTCAGGGTGATGAAGAGCTTATGCTCATATCCACAGACGGAACTGTTATTCGCGTGGAAATCGAGCATATAAGCGCAATATCACGCGCAACCCAAGGTGTGAGAATAATGCGCTTGAACGAGGGCGCTAAGGTGGCTTCCGTAGCGGTTGTAGAAAGCAACACCAATGAGGACGCCGAGCTTGAGGAGCCCGAGGTATTAGACCCGGCGGACTTAGAGGCGGCGAGCGCCGAGGCGGACGAGGATATAGCCGAGGACACCGACGAGAGCGAAGAATAATAGATAAGAAAAAAGGGCGAAAGCCCTTTTTTGTCAGGCTACGCGAAACGCGAAATTATCGGAGAGCGCCCCCGTACCCCGCTTCTTTTCTTTGAAAAAAGAAGCAAAAGGACATATAAAATCTTATAACTGTTTAATTCCGGTCGGGAAATTCCATGCACGCTTTGCAATTTAACTCCGCATTTCGCACTCCCTCAATAGCGCGTTTATTTCTTCCTCCGTCAAAAAACGCCACTCACCGGCACGCAAATTGTTCAGTCGTAGGCTGCCTATTGCTACTCGGCGCAGGCGTAAAACCTTGTGCCCCACAGCCTCGAACATTCGGCGCACCTGCCTGTTTCTGCCCTCGCTGATTGAAAGCAGTACGGTTGTGTTCTCAATATCAAGCCTTGCGCTGCCTACGCTGTGAATCTTGGCTTTTGCCTTTCTGCCATCATCTATTTGCACGCCTTCTTTCAGTTTTTCTATGGCTTGCGGGCTTAATTTGCCCTCAACAAGTGCGCGGTAGGTCTTATCAATATTATGTCGGGGGTGCGTAAGGCGATTTGCCAGCTCGCCGTCATTCGTGAAAAGCAATAATCCCTCTGAATCTATATCAAGTCTGCCTATGTTGAACACTCTGAAGCCCAAGTCCCTAAAATATTCCTGCGTGGTGCGCCTGCCTTGCGGATCCGAAGCGGTTGAAACCACTCCGCGCGGCTTGTTAAGCATTATTACTACGCGCGGCTGGCTTATTGTGAGCTTTTTACCGTTTAATCTTATGTCGTCATCAGGCTCCACGCTCATGCCAAGCTCGGCTACCTTGCCGTTTACGGTTACTTCGCCTTTTAGTATCATTTCTTCGCATTTTCTACGCGAAGCCACGCCCGCTTCCGCCATGAATTTTTGTAAACGCATACGCACCTGCTTTTTGTGAGTTATGGGAGTATTATATGCTAATGTGAAAGGAAGAACAAGCTTTCAAAGTGTGGAATATGAAAACACAAAAAACGATAAACAATCGCAGAGGGCGCATTGCGCGTCCGCTTTTAGTGCTATCGCAATGAAGACACGCTACGCGTGAATGAAGATGCCCTGCGGGCAAATGAAGACGGGCACAGCCCGAATGAAGACAATGCTTCGCATTGAATGAAGCCAGCGACGATGTCGAATAATGCGCAGGGTGCGCATTGCGCGTCCGTTTTATATTGCAACAGCCACACCACGCACCGTACAATATCCCATGTTCCGCTATTCCCACAGCGACATATAGCTGTTCGCCAGCAACATTAAGCTGTTCGCGTCAGCGAACAATTTAGCTATTCCCTCGGCGAATCCTCTATCTCCCTAATCCACTCGGCGCATTTTGCCTCGCTTGGCATAAACAGCCCTTTCCTTGGCGACAAGGACAGCACCGTCGCTTGAGGACCGTCGGGCGAGCAGGAGCGCTTGAACTGACTTGCGAAAAATCGCTTATAGAACGATTTGAGCCACTTTTTAATCTCGTCGGGCGAATAATCGTCCGCAAAGGCATCTAATGCCAATTCGTAAACCGATTTCGGGGATAAATTCTTATATAGCGCGTGAAAAATGAAAAAGTCGTTCAGCTCATACGAACCGATAAGCTTTTGCGTGAACTGCACTATATTGCCGTTATCGCCGGGCAGAAGCTCAGGGCTTATGGGGGTTTCCAATATGTCGCAAAGCGCTTCGCGAAGCTCTAAGGAGGAATCGTCGGCAATCGCCTTAATAATCGCCTGCATAAGCGTTTTCGGAATTGAGCCGTTCACGCCATACATGCTCATATGGTCGCCGTTATATGTGCAGAAGCCAAGCGCCGACTCCGACAAATCGCCCGTTCCCACAACCAAGCCGCCTTCACCGTTTGCAATATCCATAAGCACAAGCGTACGCATTCTCGCCTGCGCATTCTCAAATACAACATTTTTATTGCTTATGTCATGGCGAATTTCTTTAAGGTGCTGAGTAACGGATTCCGTCAAATCTATTGTTTCAAAGCGAACCCCTGTCGCCGCGCACAGCTTTTTTGTGTTCTCACGCGTGCGGTTTGAGGTCCCAAAGCAGGGCATTGACAGCGCATGCACGAATTCAGCGTTCTTGCCCATAATTTTTGCCGCTTCTAAGGATACTATTAGCGCCAAGGTCGAATCCAAGCCGCCCGAAACGCCCAGCACGAACGATTGCGCGTTAATTTCAGCCGCCCTGTGCGCCAATCCGTGCGCTAATATCTGAATAATCTCTTTTGCCTGTGTAATCGAAAAGGCTTCGGGAATAAACGGCCTTTTCTTCATGCCACGATACTCTGTTTCGCAGCTTGCCGGCTCTGAATTTTCAAGGGTTTCGCTAACTTGTGCAATCGCCATAGTGTTTTCAAAGGGCTTGCACTCCGCAGCTAATTCTCCGTTATCAAATATAAGGCAATGCCCGGAATAAACAAAGTCGGTAGTGGATTCGCCCAAGCCCGAATTAGCGTAAAGAATAGTCTTTTTCTTGGCGCGCAGCTTTTCACGGCGCGCGTTGGCGCTTCCCAATATCTCAATAGAAGAATCAAGCCTGCACTCTATCGACGGAAAAGGCAGGTTCATATCGCTTTCCGCTCCGAATGTGACGGCAAAAGCAATAATGCCACAGCCTATTGAGCTTACAACAGGAACTCTGCCTATGCCCTGAATTGAAATAGCCTCAGGCGCAGTATTTGAAAAATATCGCGGGTTTGCGGCTGTGTTGGGTACAACTCCAAAAATTTCGCCGTTCCGTATCACCACCGCGCAATCGTACAGCGAGGAACCGCTCATTATAGGCATTCCGAATACCGTTATGACGCTGCAGTCAGCTGTTTCACGCATAATCCTTTGAAGCGCTGAAGCTGATGCGTTTATCAGAGTCGGCTGAAAAAACAAATCGTCGCAGGTGCAGCCCGTAAGTATGAGCTCGGGCAAGCAAAGCAGGTCAAGCCCTGCATCGTCGGCCTTCCTGATAGCCGAAATTATCGCGTCTGCGTTATTGGTCGGGGCGGCAACCTGAATCTTAGGTGCAAAAGCCCCCGCTTTAATTGTGTTAACGTTCATAATAACCCCTATCGATTTAGTATGAAAATTATATTACTAAGCGGCTGAAATGGCAAATATTTCGCGCACAAATAATATGCCGTCTTCATAGAATACAGTATCAACATAAGGAGGAAAAGCATGAAGGTAGGAAACGAGCCTCCGCAATATAATAACAGAGGTCAAAACCCACAGCAGACTCAGCAGGGGGGCTACCATAATGCTCCGCAGGGCTATCAGCAGGGCGCACAGGGCTATCAGCAGCCTATGCAGAACCGTATGCAAAACACACAAGGCTTTCAGCAGGAATCGCCCGCGATGGTGCTGACTCGCAGAATAAAAAGCGAACAGGGCAGTATGTACGCGGGATATTTTCTGAACGCGATTCGTCCGTATATAGCCCCGGCGGAGATATTGATGATAGAGCGCACGCTTAATATTCAAGCGCAGCCCGACCCGCGCTACTATGCTCAGCCCGAACACAATCAGCAGAAGGGAAGCGATATGTCGTCTATGCTTCCGTTGCTTATGAGCATGATGAATAAGGGCTCGGGCGAGGGCGGCTCAGGCATTGACCCTATGACGCTTATGAAAATGATGGGTAAAAAAGACTGAAACCTTCCTCTCTTTTTTACGTTGGGCAAGTGCCGGCCACGCTTGCCCAAAACTATTTATGATAATTCTTTGTATATGGGGTTGCCCCGCACCCCGCTGCCTTTTCCTGAAAGAAAAGCAGGAAAAGAACAAGCTGTTATTTGCTTTTTGCGCTGCGAAGCGACATTTAGCCGTTCGATAATCTTTATAAATAAAATCAGACGCGATACGCGCCCCCGCTATTTATCACCAAGTACTTCAAAATACTCATCTCTTGTTATCGAGTAAACGCATTCGTCAAGCACTTTGCCGTCAAATCTCACGAACTTTTTGCGTATTGTGCCTTCGTATTTGAATCCGCACTTCTCTATTACACGCCCTGAACGGCTATTGTCAACAAAATGCGCGACGGACAGTAATTCCATTCCCATTTCCTCAAACAGATAGCGCATAACCTCTTTTACGGCTTCGGTCATTATGCCCTTGCCCCAGTAATCCTTGTTAAGCACATAGCCTATGTTTTTTACATTGAGAACCTTGGGGCGCATAGTGTCGGGATGAATGCCAAGACTGCCTATAACCTTGTTGTTCTCTTTATACACTACCGCGTAAATCTCTCTGCTTTGCGCGAATATATCAAGTATATAGCATGATTCCTGCAAGGATTCGTGAGGCTTCCAGCCGGCGTTTGTGCCTACCTCGGGCACTTTCGCCATTTCGTAAAAGTCGTACAGGTCGTTATGGTCAAAGCGGCGCAACAATAGCCTATCAGTTTCAAGCGTTTTTCGATTCATATTTATTCCTCGTATGAGTTTTCCTATATAATACCCGTATTTCCGGAAAAAGCAAGCAGGTTGCTTCGCAACGCAAGTATTCGCTACGCAAATAGCTGAATGTTGCTTCGCAACGCTGAAAATAATAGTGTGTTCTTTTGCTACTTTTCTTTCAAGAAAAGAATCGGGGTTTGGGGTGGCGCCCCAAAAACACGCTTGACAACAAAAAATATTCTGCATATAATGCAATGACATAAAGAATTGAATATGGATTTTAGCGTTGAAGAAGAGGAGTACAGAGCATGCGGCATGAAAGAGAGCGGTTCCGTTGGGCTGAAAGAACCGTATGCAAGGCACTCTGGAAGGTCGCTTCGGAGCTATCTTTGTGAACGCGTCGGGAAATGACAGTAGCAAAGACGGTATGCCCCCGTTACGGGCGTTAAGAGCGGATTGAAAGAAACTGTTATTGTAGCTTTCAATCAACAAAGGTGGTACCGCGAGAAATATTTTGCCTTCCTCGTCCTTTGAAGGACCGGGAGGGCTTTTTTCATAGGGAGGTTTATATGAACGACAAACAGGAAATGCCAAAGAGCTATAGCCATTCTACCGTTGAGAGCAGAATCTATGAATGGTGGGAGAATTCGGGCTTTTTCGGTGCAAATCCGAATGAGAGCAAAGCACCGTTCTGTATTGTGATGCCCCCGCCCAATATCACGGGGCAATTACATATGGGGCACGCGCTTGACAACACGCTGCAAGATGTCATTATCCGCTACAAGCGCATGAGCGGCTTTGAAACGCTGTGGCTGCCGGGAACGGACCACGCGTCAATAGCAACCGAGGTTAAGATAGTAGAGGAGATGGCAGGCGAGGGCTTAACCAAGGAGCAAATAGGCAGAGAAGCCTTTTTAGAGCGCGCATGGAATTGGCGTAACACATACGGCACACGAATTGTTGCACAGCTCAGAAAGTTAGGTTCGTCATGCGACTGGTCAAGAGAGCGTTTCACGATGGACGAGGGCTGTTCTAAGGCGGTTAATCAGGTATTCGTTTCGCTTTACGAAAAAGGGCTGATATATCGCGGAAACAGAATAGTAAACTGGTGTACGGACTGCCAGACGGCAATTTCCGACGCAGAGGTAGAGTTCGAGGAGCAGGAGTCTAATCTGTGGCATGTAAGATACGACGCTCCCGACAAATCGTATTCGATTATATGCGCCACAACACGCCCCGAAACAATATTGGGCGATACGGGCATTGCGGTTAACCCGAATGACGACAGATACAAGCACTTGGTAGGCAAAACCGTATTGGTTCCCGTAATAAACAGGGAAATACCGATAGTTGCCGACGAGTATGTTGAAATAGAGTTCGGAACGGGCGCAGTTAAAATCACGCCCTCGCATGACCCGAACGACTTTGAGGTAGGCATACGCACCGGCCTGCCCCAGCTATGCGTATTCACCCCCGACGGCTTCGTAAACGAGCAGGGCGGAAAATATAAGGGCATAAGCATCAAAGAGTGCAGAAAGGTTTTCGTAAAAGACTTGGAAGCCGCCGGCGCGTTAGTAAAAATCGAGCCCTACAAGCACAATGTAGGCACCTGCTATCGCTGCGGCACAACCATAGAGCCTTTGGTTTCAAAGCAATGGTTCATCGATATAAAGCCGTTGGCGAAGCGCGCCATTGAAGCGGTTGAAAGCGGCGAAATCAGATTCGTTCCCGAGAGATACGCAAAAACCTACTTCAACTGGATGAACAACATACGCGACTGGTGCATATCCCGTCAGCTATGGTGGGGGCACAGGATTCCCGCATGGCATTGCGAGGACTGCGGCGAAATCACAGTCAGCGCGACTACCCCAAGCAAATGTAAGCATTGCGGCAGCGAACGCATAAAGCAGGACCCCGATGTATTGGATACATGGTTCTCGTCGGGCATGTGGCCTTTCTCGACTCTGGGCTGGCCGGAAAACACCGCCGATTTGCGCTGTTTCTACCCTACTAACACGCTTGTAACGGGCTACGACATAATTTTCTTCTGGATAGCGCGCATGATTATGTTCGGCTACTATGTAATGGGCGAAAAACCCTTCGATACGGTTTACGTTCATGGCATAGTACGCGACGAATTAGGCAGAAAGATGTCAAAGTCATTGGGCAACGGCATTGACCCGTTAGAAGTAATTGAGAAATACGGAGCCGACGCGCTGAGGTTCTCGCTTATCACGGGCAACTCCGCCGGCAACGATATGCGCTTTTACGATGAAAAGGTAAACGCCGCAAGCAACTTCTGCAACAAGGTTTATAACGCTACAAGGTTCGTGCTTATGAACCTGGGCGACGAAAAAATTGAGGAAATCGACCTCAATAAGCTTGATATTGCGGATAAATGGATACTGCACAGGCTGAATGAGGTTATAAGAGATGTAACAAATCATCTTGACTCATACGACCTTAACTTAGCCGCAGAGCGCATATACGACTTTATATGGTCAGAATTCTGCGACTGGTATATCGAGATGGCAAAGCCGCGCCTGTATGGCGAAAACGCGGAGGGCAAGGCGACTGCGAAGTCGGTTCTGGTATATGTGCTTGACAAGTCGTTCAAGCTTTTGCACCCGTTCATGCCGTTCATTACGGAGGAGCTGTATCAGCACCTGCCCAATAGCGAAGAAACCATAATGCGTTCAGAATTCCCGAAAGCAAGGGCTGAGTTCGACTTCCCGAATGAAGCAAATGCTTTCAATGCGATAATGGACTTGGTACGCAGTATAAGAAATGTTCGCAAGGAAACCAACTGCCCGCCCGCTAAGCGAATTTCAATAGACTTGGTTTATTTCGATAAGAAGGACGAAGAATATCTGAAGCAGGCGTCGGCATACTTCACAAAGCTTGCGGGTGCTGAAAATGTATGGCTGTTTGCGGACAAAAGCCAAATCCCCGAAAATGCCGTATCCGCTATTTCAAGCATTGCGGAGGCGTTTATACCCATGGGCGAGCTTGTTGATGCTGAAAAGGAAACAGAGCGCGTAAGCAAGGAGCTTGAGAAGATTCAAGCCGAAATAAACCGCTTCGAATCCAAGCTCAACAATCCGGGCTTCGTAAGCAAGGCACCCAAGGCGGTTGTTGACGAGGAAAGGGCAAAGCTGCAATCGGCAAAGAATATAGAAAGTAAGCTGTTAGAACGCTTAGAGCAGCTGAAAAAGCTATGACGAGGTTTTACACACTACCGGCAGAGAACAGAAGCTATGAGGAGGCAAGGCAGTTTATTGAAACGGTGTTTCGCCTGCTTCCTCATAATACGCCCCTGAAAAAGATTCAGATAGCCGGCACCAACGGCAAGGGCTCAACAGCGGCAATGCTTGCGAGCATATTAAGGGCTTCTGGGTATAAAACGGGGCTTAACATATCGCCTTCGCTCATTTATGTAAACGAGCGCATAAGCATTGACGGCGAGTATATTTCTGACGACGATTTATTGCGTTATCAGCCTATTATAGAAGAAGCCGAGAGGATATGCGGCAGGACCTTCGGCGGGTTCGAGCACATCACAGCCGCCGCGGCGATGTTCTTTTCCGAACAAGCTGTGGATTTCGCCGTAATGGAAACGGGCTTGGGCGGCAGGTTTGATACGGTTTCTGCGGTTGAAAAGCTGATTTTATCGTCTATCACAAGCATTGGCTTTGACCATATGCATATGCTGGGCAATTCGTTAGAGCAAATAGCCTATGAAAAGTGCGGAATAATGAGAACTGGCGTTCCCTGCGTTATACACCCTCAAAGCAACGGCGCATATTCGGCTATATTTTCTTCGGCGGATTCGCTGAACTGCAAGCTAATAGATGTTCGCACCTGCACGGTTACGGATAATCAGGTTAATAACACAAGACAAAGCATGAATATACATGTGCGCGGCGAGGATTATTTCGTGGATATCCCCCTTTTGGGCGAGCATCAGCACGCGAACGCCTCAAACGCGCTGTTGTGCGCCTTGGCATTGCGCGATATGGGCTATACGAACATCACGAAAGCCACAATAGAGCGCGGATTCTGTGAAACCAGCTGGCACGGGCGCTTGGAAACTGTGAAGCTTCCTATTGTTGACTGCCCCATTATAATTGACGGTGCGCACAATGTTTCCGCAATGAACGCTTTGGCGAAAACGCTTAATGTGCTGTATCCGAATAAAACCCATGTTGTACTTCTATCCATAATGGCAGACAAGGATATTCCCGCTATTTTGAACCAAATGTTAGGCTTTGCGAGTAAAATTGTATGCGTGAAGGTGAATTCAAGAGCTATTGACGCGGACAAGCTGTGCGAATTAGCCAAAGCACACTACTTCGAAGCCTATTGCGCCGATTCGGTGGAGGAAGGCGTAAGATTAGCCGCAAGGCTATCAAACGGGCAGGGCTTCTTGGCGGCAGGGTCGCTGTACTTGGCTGGGAAGATACTGTCGCTCCAAAGCAGCGTATGAGCACACCCTGCGGGTGAATGAAGACGCGCCTGTGGCATCTTCATTCACGCAAAGCGTGTCTTCATTGCGATATCACTAAAAGCGGACGCGCAATGCGCGCCCCTGCAATTGTTTATCTTCATTCGGGCGCAAGCCCGTCTTATTTCAGCGACTGCGTCGCTGGCTTCATGGCTCTTTCAGAGCTTATTCGTTCACCTTAACCCCAAGCGTTACCGTTTCGCCGTTAACGTCCCATTCCTTCGTATATCCGCCCATTACGCCGGTTATTATTGTATCGGCTAATGTATCGGCGCATATTTCCTTGCCGAAGCGGTCAAATATATCGGCTATCCTCTCGTTGCCCATATGGTATATAACTATGCGGTCGGTAACATTGAAGTCGGCCTCCTTGCGCATTGTCTGCACCTTCGATACCAGCTCGCGCACAAAGCCCTCGTCTATAAGCTCCTGAGTAAGAGTCGTTGCAAGCACTACCGTAAAGCCGTTATCGCTTGCGGAGGCATAGCCCTCCTTGCGCTCGGTTTCAACTAACACATCTACGGGAGCAAGCACTATATGCTCACCTTCTAAATCGAACTCATAATTCCTGCCCTCTGCGTGCGTCTTAACTATTTCATTGCTGTTTTCAAGCAGGTGCGCCGATATGCTCTTTAACAGCTTGCCATAGCGCGGCCCAAGTGTTTTGAGCTGCGGCTTCACTCTATATGAGATATACTCCGAAGCGTCTGAAACGAACCGCACATTATGCACATTCAGCTCTTCCGCCAATATGTTCACATACATTTTAGGAAGCTGTGCGCCCTGAACAAGTATTTCCGACAACGGCTGGCGATTCTTTATATTCGCCTGATTGCGCGCCGCCCTGCCCAATGCGCAGAGAGCAAGCACATTGTCCATATTCTCCTCCGCCTGCTCGTCTATGCGGCTTTGATCGTATGCCGGGAAGTCCAAAAGATGCACCGACACAGGCGCGTTCTTGTCGCAGGTGCGTACTATATTCTGATATATCATCTCCGCCAGGAAAGGCGTGAAAGGCGCTGTAAGGCGTGCCATGGTTTCAAGCACAGTGTATAGCGTCATATATGCCGCCTCCTTATCGGGAGTCATGCCGCTGCCCCAGAAGCGTTCGCGACATCTGCGCACGTACCAGTTAGACAGGTCATCTGAGAATCTCAGCATTTCCCTTGCCGCCTCGGTTATCTTGTATTCCTCCAAGCAGCTGTCAACCGTCTTTATAAGCGTATTCAAGCGCGAAAGCACCCACTTATCCATTACGGTTATGTTTTCCTCACGCAATACATGCTTTGTGGGGTCGAACTCGTCTATATCCGCGTACAGCACATAGAAGGCGTAGGTGTTCCAAAGAGTGCCTATGAACTTGCGCTGCGCCTCGCTTACCGCCTCATGTGAATATCTGTTAGGCAGCCACGGGCTCGAATTTATGTAGTAGTACCAGCGCACAGCGTCGGCGCCCTGCCTTTTCAGCGCTTCCTCGGGAGCTATTACGTTGCCCTTGTGCTTGCTCATCTTGATACCGTGCTTATCCTGTACGTGCCCTAACACAAGGCAGTTTCTGAAAGGCGGTTCGTCAAACAGGCAGACCGATATAGCCATAAGCGTATAGAACCAGCCGCGAGTCTGGTCAACCGCTTCGGATATGTAGTCCGCGGGATAGCGGCGCATGAACTCATCTCTGTTCTCAAAGGGATAGTGCCATTGCGCGAATGGCATTGAGCCCGAATCGAACCAGCAGTCCAGCACCGAGGGCTCGCGCTTCATCGTAGAGCCGCACTTTAAGCAATCGAATGTAACCTCATCTATATAGGGCTTATGAAGCTCTATGCCCTCATATTCCTTGCCGGCGCGCTCAACAAGCTGTGCTCTGCTTCCCACAACCTCTATTTCGCCGCACTTCTCGCATACCCATACGGGCAGGGGCGTACCCCAGTAACGCTCACGCGATACTCCCCAATCTATTATGTTCTCCAAGAAATTGCCCATTCTGCCGTCGCGTATGTATTCGGGTATCCAGTTTATTGACTTGTTGAAAGCTAAAAGCTTGTCCTTCAGCTGTGTCATCTTTATAAACCAGCTCTCGCGGGCGTAGTATAAAAGCGGAGTGTCGCAGCGCCAGCAGAAAGGATAGTCATGCTCGAATTCCGCTGTTTTGAACAGCCTGCCGTTCGCCTTTATGTCGGATATTATCTGCTTGTCGGCTGTTTTTACGAACATACCTGCCCATGGGGTTGTGTCTGTCAGCTGTCCCCTGTCGTTTACAAGCTGTATGAAGGGCAAATCGTAGTTTCGGCCCACTCGCGCGTCGTCCTCACCGAATGCGGGGGCTATATGCACTATGCCCGAACCGTCGGTAAGCGTTACATAATCGTCCTCCACTATTCTGTACGGCTTCGCGTCGGGCATGAAGTCAACAAGCTTGAAAAGCGGCTCATACTCCAAGCCCACAAGCTCGGCACCTGTGTAGGTTTCCAATATTTCGGGCTTATCCTCGCCGAAAACGCTATCAATGAGGCCCTTTGCAAGCAAAAGCTTTTCGCCGTTATAAAGCACCTTCGCGTATTCGAACTTAGCGTTTACGCATAAGCCCACATTTGAGGGCAATGTCCATGGAGTAGTTGTCCACACCAGCGCGCTGCAATCGAAATTCTTTATGGGGAATGTAACGAATATAGATGTTTCCTTAACCGTTTTATAGCCCTGCGCGGTTTCGTGCGAGGAAAGCGCTGTGCCGCAGCGGGGGCAGTACGGAACAATCTTGTAGCCTTTATATAACAGTCCCTTGTCGGCTATCGTCTTTATAGCCCACCATACAGATTCTATGTAATTGTTGTCATAAGTGATATATGGATTCTCCATATCCGCCCAGTAGCCTACGCTGTCGGACATATTCTCCCATGCGCCCTTGTACTTCCATACGGATTCCTTGCACTTCTTTATAAAGGGCTCAACGCCGTATTTCTCTATCTGCGGCTTACCGTCTAAGCCCAGCTCCTTTTCTACCTCAAGCTCTACGGGCAGGCCGTGCGTGTCCCAGCCCGCCTTCCTTAAAACATTAAAGCCCTTCATAGTGCGGTAGCGGGGGATTATATCCTTCATGGCACGGGTCAATATATGCCCCATATGCGGCTTGCCGTTTGCGGTGGGCGGACCGTCATAAAAAGTGTACGCGGGCGCACCCTCTCTCAGCTCTATTGTTTTTTCAAATACCTTGTTCGCTTTCCAGAACTCAAGAATTTCCTTTTCGCGTTCAACGAAGTTCAGCGAAGTATCAACCTTCTTATACATTGCTCCTCCTCTTTTCTATATAAAAATACGCCCTGCTCCACAACGGGACGCAGAGGCGCGCGTTACCACCCGAATTGAAGAAAGCTGCTTCTATTATTTCTATTTCGCTTTTCTCCCACTCAAAACCCTTAACGCAGGTATGCGGCACCGGCTAATTATATTCCAAATATGTTCACCGATGCGCTCACAGAGGATACCATACTGTCAGCAGCATACTGCCTTTCACCATACGCAGCTCGCTGAATGTGCTCAAACCAGCAGGCGTGTTCTGCTCAACGCTTTATTTATTAACTTTTTGGCTTTTTCAGCCTTGTCCGTTAGATTATATTTGAAATATACTTAGCTGTCAAGCCGATATTTTCGACTATGTTTGACATGGTTTAGCCCCAAGGGTATAATATGAAAATTGATGTTTAAGGAGTAAGCTATGGAAAATGGCGTTTTAGGCACTAAGCAGCGCGACACATACTTGGATATTGCCAAGGCTATCGGTATTCTTATGGTAATATACGCGCATGTATCTTTGAGCGGCATTTTATACACAACCTTTTACGCTTTTCATATTCCTTTGTTCTTCGTAGTCGCGGGAATGACATTCAACAATAAAAAGCACACCTCCTTTAAGACCTTCGCTGCTAATAAAGCCAAGCGCTTGCTTTTGCCCTACCTTATTTATTCGTTAGCGACATTCGCGTGGTGGGCTTGGGTTGAGGTTCCTATTAGCGGCACATTGGGCGGCGCAGGCAAGACCATATTCGACTCATTCATTCAGATATTTTTGGCGCAAGGCTCATTGGGCTATATGACGCATAACTTGGCCTTATGGTTCGTGCCCTGCTTATTTATTGCCGAAATAATTTACTACTTCGTAAACAAGCTGTCCAAAGCCACTAAAATTACTATTTGCGTGGCGTTTGCTTTGCTGGGCTGGGGAATAAACATACTGGGTCAGACTCATTCATGGCTTATTAACCTGCCTTGGAGCCTTGAGGTAGCTTTTTCGGCACAGCTTTTTATTCTGATAGGCGACCTTATGGGCAGCAATGGCGGCAGGCAGAGGATTAGAGAGCATGTTACGAAGTTTAAGATTCCGTACCTGATTGCTATTCCTTTCGCATGTGTGGCGCTTTACTGCATAGCAGAGCTTAACATAAACACCTCTGCGCTTATTGACCCGTTTGCTTTCGCTGAAATGCGTGTTTCAATGGGCTCTAACGCGCTGGGAAATCCGCTTTTATTCTACTTCAACGCTATGTTAGGCGTATGGATTGTGCTGATTATATCCGTTCTGCTTGAAAGGTTAGTTATGAAGCGCGCGGAGTACGGCAATTCTGTTCTGCTTTGGCTGGGCGTAAATTCTTACGGGCTTATGTGCGTGCATTTCCCCGTAAAGCGCAGGGCTATTGCTTTTATCGCTGATTTGTTCCGCGTTTCGTCAAGCTATGCAAGCTATGACCTGCTGTATAGCTTCCTTGCGTTTATCGTAACCATGCTGTTCTCTGTGATTATAGTTGTGGTGTCAGACGCCTTCAAGCAGGCTATATCTATAAAAGAATTCCGAGAATAGCTGCCCTGCGGAGCGAATGAATACAGCGATAAACAGCTGAATAAAGACGCCTTATGGGCAAATGAAACATCAAGTTATAGCGCATGCAAGGTGCGCTTTTTCATTTTGACACTTTATCTGACAACGCAATATCCTTTTTCATTCTCCACAGGCATATATATTCAGTGCGCAAGCATTGTCTTCATTCGGGCATAGCCCGCCCTTCCCCGCAACTATTGGTTGCACGACGCGCAACTATGGCGCAAACGAAATTTCCTTCAAAACTAAACGCGTGTATTGTATAATGATAAAAAAGCGAAGGGAGAAGTATATGACATTAGAAGTAGCTAACAAATTGACCGAATTGCGAAAGAACGCGGGACTTTCGCAGGAGGATGTTGCCGCAAAGCTTGGTGTTAGCCGACAGGCAGTATCGAAATGGGAATGCGGAGAGGCTTCGCCTGATATGGATAATCTGATTGCGCTGTCGCAGCTATATGATGTATCGGTTGACGAAATACTGTGCATAAAGCGCGAGGACGACGACAAGAAGAATCGTCGCAGAGTGAAGGTTGACCTTCCTTTTATTCATGTAGATATTAACGAGGATCCTTCTGACGAGGAGAAGGAGCGCGTAAAGGTTGATATGCCTTTCATTCATGTTGACACGACTGACGATGACGACTCCGTAGAGGTTGAATACGATTGCGACGAGGAGGGAGATAGGCATACTGTGCATATTCGTCATAAGTCGCGCTGGCTGAGCTTTCCCTACCCCGTTTTAGTTGTCGCTGCATACCTGTTTTTAGGCTTTCAGTATCATTGGTGGCATCCGGGCTGGGTATTGTTCTTATCAATTCCGCTGTATTACTGGTTAGTCTCGTGCATTGTTAACAAGAGCTTAAAATCCTTTCCCGTTGCAGTAGTTATTGCGCTTGTGTACCTGTACTTGGGCTTCTTTCATCAGCTGTGGCATCCGTATTGGATTCTGTTCATACTGATTCCGGTGTTTGACTTTTTGTTAAAGCCAAGAAGGAAGAAATAAGCGCATAGCTGCGTATGCCCCGAAAGGGGCTTTTTTCATATGAATACACACTACGCGTGAACGAATATAGCTGCAGGCGGTTGAACAGCTGTACGGTTATCCCAAATAATTCCATATAACCGCTGCTCATAATTTACCCGGCGGATTATTTCATTCCTTCTTCCGTTTTGTTCCATGTGGAACAGTCAGCTTAATTGCGATTCTTTTCAACAGCCTATGCTCAGTCATGCCGTAAATAAGGCCCCCTGCCGATATGCCTAAAAGCATAAAAAACCACAGCTCGCCGTCGCAAAGCAGTATAAGCGCAAGCTCAACAACAACCATTACGCATAGCAGGAATAGCGCGTCTAACGCATAAATACACCAGCGAAATTTGCGCAGCAGGTATCGGAATATGCCGAACACGCTGTAAAGCACGCCAATAACAAAGCCCGCGTATAGCGCGCCCAACAGCTGATACGGCTGCAAAAGCGTTGTGCTCATTTGAACATTCGTGAGAAGAATGAGCCCTGCTTATGCTCCTGCACCTCAAGGTATTGCAAGCCTATTATTTCGCCCTCGACTATTACCTGTCCGTCGTCAAGGTCGAATTTCGTTATGTTCAGGTCGCTGCCTTCTATGTGCAGCTCTCCGCAGTCCGTTATAAGCAATACTTCGCCTTCGTTAAATGAGTCTATCGCCTTTACGCCGGTTATGCTTATTGTTTCTCTGTTCTCAATATGCACAACATGAGTGCGCAGGCGCTTTGATGACGGGTCGGGCAGTTTGCGTTCCATAGCTACCTCCTTTTGTTAGATAGTATGCTATATAAGACAAACATATGACTTGGGCATACAAGCATGCATGAGATAATGTTACGCATTGAATGAAGGCGCCTTAAAGCACGAAAAGATAACATTTGCCGGTATAAATAAAAGTGATGCGGAGAGCTTAGAACGCAAAGCAAGCGGTCGTTACTATTATGATAATTAACTGCTTTGTGATGATAGAAATATTGCTGAGTGGGTTGATATGTGTTGATTGGAGATGTAGATATATAATATAGCATATTTCGATTGTGTCCACTCCTTTATTAAGAATTCAAGTATTTCAGACTTCATCTTTTCCCTTCTCCCCTCTGTAAATACGCTTTATTTGCCTACCGCTTACTTCCATTCACGCGCAAGCGTGTATTCATTCAGCGGCAAAGCACTGTCTTCATGTCCTACGGGCGACCTTTGTTCCACGTGGAACAAAACATTATTGCACGCTTCTACACAATCGTTTATAATAACCAAAGAAATGCGAGGTGTTTAGATGTCAAAAATAATAGCAATAGCCAACCAAAAAGGCGGAGTTGGCAAAACAACAACGGCAGTAAACCTATCGTCCTGCATGGCAGAGCTTGGAGTGCGCGTATTGGCTGTTGACATTGACCCGCAAGGCAATATGACAAGCGGTTTAGGCGCGAAAGACAAGTCTGACAAGAGTATTTATGATGTAATCATCAACTCTGTTCCAGCACAAGAAGCCATAATCAACACAGTTGTAAAGGGGCTTGACATTATACCGTCTGAAATCAACCTGTCAGGCGCCGAGGTCGAGCTTGTCAATGTAATGGCGCGCGAACAGGTGCTGAAACGCGCATTAGCCGATGTAAAAAACAGTTATGACTATATCATAATTGACTGCCCGCCATCATTAGGACTCTTAACTCTCAACGCACTCACAGCCGCCGACACGCTGTTGGTTCCCATTCAATGCGAATACTATGCTTTAGAGGGCTTGGTGCAGCTTATGAACACAGTATCGCTTGTGCGCAAGCACCTCAACGCCGCAATAGCTGTCGAAGGCGTTGTAATGACAATGTATGATGTTCGCACAAACCTTTCGGCACAGGTAGTAAACGAGGTTAAGAAGCTGTTTAAGAACAAGGTGTATGATACGATAATCCCCCGCTCAGTAAAATTAGGCGAAGCGCCCAGCTTCGGACTGCCAATAAACATGTACGACCCCAAGTGCGCCGGCGCAAGAGCCTATACGGATTTAGCAAAAGAATTGATAGAGAAGGACGGTACGAATAGATGACCAACAAGAAGCAGGTATTAGGCAGAGGATTAGACGCCCTTTTTTCCGATTACGAAGCCCCGCAGGACAACACAGGCGTATTGGAGGTAGATATTCGCCTGATTGACAACAACCCCGCTCAGCCCCGTCAAGACTTTGACGAGGAGAAGCTCCAAGAGCTTTCGGAATCTATAAAAAGACATGGCATAGTTCAGCCCATAATAGTTACTAAGAATAAGGACCGCTACACCATAGTAGCAGGCGAAAGGCGTTTCCGCGCGGCACGCTTGGCAGGCTTGTCAACCGTTCCCGTATTGGTTAAGCCGTTTTTAGATGAGCAGCTGTTCGAAATTGCGCTTATAGAGAACATTCAGCGCGAAAATCTAAACCCCATAGAAGAAGCAAAAGCAATCAGCTTCTTAATACAGCAGCACGACCTCACGCAAGACGAAGCCGCGCAACGCTTAGGCAAAAGCCGTTCGGCAGTAGCAAACTCTTTACGCCTGCTCAACCTGTCAGAAATCATTCAGAAAATGCTTAAAACAGGCTCAATCAACACAGGCCACGCAAAGGTGCTGCTTGGAGTAAAAAACGAGCAAAAGCGCGAGGAGCTGGCTATAATGGTATCAACGCAGGGGCTGTCCGTTCGCGAGCTTGAAAGGATTATTCAGGCAGGCGAAAGAAAACGCGAAATCGGCAAGCTGCGCAGCAAGCAGAAGAATTCTCCCGAAGTAAAAGCGATTGTTGGCAGAATGCAAAAGGCATTGGCGACCAAGGTTGAGCTTATAGGCGATTTGGATAAAGGCAGGTTGGTTATCGAATACTATTCGCAAGCCGATTTAGAAGCGCTTTATAACCTGATCTGCGGCAATGAGGAGTAATTAATATAAAACATATTAAAAAGTATATTTACTTTACAACCTTGTATATATATGTAAAAGGTGTTAGAATCGAATTACAATAATACTTTGACAGGAGGAAATTATGGCAATCGTAACGAGCACCGAGATGTTCAAGAAAGCATACGCGGGCAAGTACGCAATTGGAGCTTTCAATGTGAACAACATGGAAATCATTCAAGGCATCACAGAAGCGGCGAAGGAAGAAAATGCTCCCCTAATCCTTCAAGTATCAGCAGGCGCGCGCAAATACGCAAACCACACATATCTTATGAAGCTAATTGAAGCGGCAGTTATCGAAACTGATTTGCCTATTTGCGTTCACTTAGACCATGGCGATTCGTTCGAGCTATGCAAAAGCTGTATAGACGGCGGCTTCACCTCCGTTATGATTGACGGTTCGCACCTTCCTTTTGAAGACAATATCGCGCTCACACGCAAGGTTGTAGAATACGCTCACGACCATGGCGTAGTAGTCGAAGGCGAATTAGGCAGGCTGGAAGGCATAGAAGACGATGTGAATGTGTCAGCGAAGGACGCAAGCTACACAGACCCCGACCAAGTAGAAGAGTTCGTTTCCCGCACGGGTGTTGACTCCTTGGCGATAGCAATAGGCACAAGCCACGGCGCATACAAATTCAAGCCCGGCACAAAGCCCCAGTTGAGATTCGACATTTTAGAGGAAATCGAAAAGCGCTTGCCCGGATTCCCCATAGTATTGCATGGCGCAAGCTCAGTTGTTCCGGAATTCGTAAAAATGATAAACGAGTACGGCGGAAATATGCCCGACGCGATAGGCGTTCCCGAGGATATGCTAAGGCAGGCCGCGTCAATGGCTGTATGCAAAATCAATATCGACAGCGATTTGCGCTTAGCTATGACCGCAACTATTAGAAAGTATTTCGCCGAAAATCCCTCGCACTTTGACCCCAGACAATACCTTAAGCCCGCACGCGCAGCCATAAAAGAAATGGTTCGCCACAAAATACGCAATGTATTGGGCTGCAACGGTAAAGCATAAGTCGGAGCTTTGCCGAATGAATAAAACGGCAACGCTGTTGAATACGGGTTTTACCCGAATATAATCTTAGGTAGGGCGCAAATTGCGCCCGCTTTCGAAAAATATTTAGCGAGGTGCGAATAATCGCTTATAGCTATAAAAAATGCGCTGTGTCCAACAGAATACCCTTTGAGTATGGCAGGCAAGCGGAAAAGAGCTCACTCCACACTCCTAACTCCACACTATTAAGAGGACTATATGCAAAACGAACCTGAATTCATAATACTTGAAGACGCCGACGGAATAGAAGCGCATTACGAGGTAGTTTCTCGCGTGCAGTATAGCGGAAATGAGTATGTCGTGCTGCTTCCGGCTACCGAGAAGGCCGACGAATACATAATTTTGCGCAAGCGAAGCGACGACGAATACGAGGGAATATCCGATGAGAACGAGCTGACGGCCGTTTTCAAGAAATTCTTAGAAGAAAATGACCAGGAATAAGCAAAAAGATAAAAAGCGTAAACGAAAAGCCTTGCTAATACTATTAGGAATCACAATTGTATTCTTAGCGCTTTGGGCATATAGCAACTTTGCAATCAATGTTAGCAGGTTCGCACAAACGAGTCCTAAAATTGAAAACGAAACCGTCAAATTGGTTCTCCTATCCGACCTGCACGACCACCAATTCGGCAAAAACAACTCGCAGCTTGTTGCGCTTATAAAAAAAGAAAAACCCGACATAGTGCTTTTCTGCGGCGACATGGTGAATTCCGACACGAAAAACATATCACGCTTTATTGAATTCTCAAAAGCAATTACGGCGAATTTCGATACATACATGGTTTTAGGAAATCACGAGGCAATGATGCCCGAGCCCATACTTGCCGAACTGAAATCCACGCTGATTGATATTGGCGTTAAGCTGCTGAACAACGAAAGCGTTTCTCTAACCATAAAGGATACGCAAGTCAAGCTTTACGGCGCAACATTGCCCCTCTACACATACAGCGGAGTAGAAAAAAGCGGCGAGCCTGTGTATCCCATGACCGCCGAGAAATTGGATGCAGCCTTAGGCACTCCCAACCCTGATGAGTATAATATTCTGCTTGCGCATAACCCGTTGTTCTTCCCCGAATATGCAAAATGGGGAGCTGACTTAACGCTTTGCGGGCATATTCACGGGGGACTTGTGAGAATTCCATTCGTAGGCGGCGTGCTTTCCCCTAACGGCGAGCTTTTCCCTAAATACGATGCCGGCAAATTTGAAATCGGAAGCGCGACCATGATTCTTTCACGCGGCTTAGCGGAGCATATAGCACCGCTTAGAATGTTCAATCCGCCGGAGATATGCGTTATAGAGATAGGCGCAGATTGATGAAACGGAAAATGTTCCATGTGGAACAATGTAGGGCTTTTACTCTATCCGCTCAATATTTCAGGGAATAACCCCCTGCCATCAGCTTTGACTCTTTTTTTCCATAATGCTAAAATCAGCATGAGAGGGCAATATGTTCAATAGCTTTTACATCAAATCAGTTATCAAACGCATGAAGTATGTGCTCATATTTATAGGAGCATACATAGTTCTTTTCATTCTCTCACGCGGCGACGCGGCTAACTGGTACGATATTGTAACGGCATACCCGCCCTTCACACTCATTCTTACATCATTCCTGCACTTTGGATTAGACCACCTCATATCAAATATGCAAAGCATGCTAATATTCGGCTGGGTACTGTGCAGCAATATTTCATATAAAAAGGCAAATGGCGCGACGCTGCCGCTTCTACTGACAATCTCAAGCATTGTTACATCAATACTTCCCTACTACCTGCAGCCCGAAGCCTACACAGCAGGCGCAAGCGGAGCGGCATACGCATTAGAAGCATATGTATTCACCATGGCGTTTTTAGGAAAGGACGACCCCCTGTCAATCCGCCTGAGAAAATACAGCACTTGGCTAACCATTAGCGCGATATTAGCTTTTCTCTGGTTTTTCAACACAGAGGTATCGTTTATAGGGCATTTCAGCGGCGCGGTAGTCGGCGTAATTATTGGTCTGTTCGATATTAAAAACCGACAGCGAATAAAACGAATAAATGATATGAGAAGGCTTGGGCTGAAAAATTAGATTACACGCTTGTTACCCACGCAAAACTAAATACAACGCACACTGCACAGCCCTGCTCCCAGCCTGACTTCACACTCTATATGCAAACCTCTCTCATGGTTTACATATAACCGCATTTGTAATATAATAAACTGAATAATTTTTTCGAGGTAGGCGTTGGATACGAAAAAAATAGTATTGACTGGCGGAGGCTCCGCAGGGCATGTGTCGCCTAATATGGCGTTAATTCCATACTTAAATGAGCTTGGATACGAAATCCACTACTTTGGCACAAACGGAATAGAGCATTCGCTTATTACACAAAACTTTGACTATGTGCATTATCATACCATTAAAGCAGGCAAGCTGCGCAGATATTTTTCGCTTCAGAACTTCACAGACCCATTCCGCGTGCTGTCGGGCATAGCTTCGGCGCGTAGAAAAATGCGAAGAATAAAGCCCGATGTGGTTTTCTCAAAAGGCGGCTTCGTTTCAGTTCCCGTAATAATAGCTGCTAACAAAATTGCGCCTATTATAGCGCACGAATCCGACTTCTCACCCGGTATCGCCACGAAGATTAGCGCGAAATTCGCCACGCGCGTATGCACTTCATTTGAGGAAACAGCAAAGCTTTTCGGAAAGAAGGGCGTACACACCGGCTCACCCATTCGCGCAGAGCTTTTTATGGGTTCAGCCGAAAAAGGCAAGGAATTCTTGGGCTTCGAAAGGGATTTGCCCATACTGCTCATAATTGGCGGCAGCTTAGGCGCACAAGCCATAAACGAGAATATCCGCGCGATATTACCCGCGCTGCTCAACGAATTCAACATAGCGCATATATGCGGCAAAGGTAAAATTGATTCAAAATTCGAGGATTTAGAGGGCTACAAGCAGTTTGAATACCTGTCCGAGCCTCTCAAACATGTATTCGCCGCTTCCGACATAATAGTTTCGCGCGCAGGCGCAAATGCTGTGTTTGAATTCATCGCGCTGAGAAAGCCCGCACTGTTGATTCCCCTGCCCTCAAAAAGCAGCCGCGGCGACCAGCTTCAAAACGCCATGTACTTTACGAAAAAAGGGTATTTTGAAACATTAGAGCAGGAAAACATAACAAGAGTAACGCTGTTTGACGCGATAATGTCGCTTTATCAGAACAGGGAACGCTACATTGAAAGCATGAAGAAGGACAATACATTAGCGAACGGAACTCAGAATGTGCTCAATGTGATACTTGAAGCGGCAAAAAGGAATTGAAATGTTCCATGTGGAACAAATAAGCTGTAATCGCGGCAATATGCGAAATTGTCCGATTATTACGCAAAACAATATAGAAGCAGGTAAATGAATTGACTAACAGTAAGGTTTACAATCTGTTGAAGAATCAAAGCGGCTCAGAGCAGCTGTTATTAGATTCACCCGACGACATAATTCACGAAATCATAGAGTTTTACATAAATGAGGACAGCCCCTTGCGCGTACAAGCCTGTTCCTTCCTATGCCGCGCAGTCAAAAAGAAACGCTATTTTGAGATAATCAACTCACAAGTCAACCGAAATGTGCTGTATCGCGCGCTTAAATCCGATATAAAAAAGCTAAGAAAGAACACCGCCATACTATTAGGAAGGCTCATAAAGCACGATAAATCACACATAACAAGCGATGTATTCAACCTTATAGAAGCGCTTGAAAACGAAGAAGTACTGCTTGTTGTTCCCTCAATAATTCTTGCCCTCGGCGTATGCAAAAATGAAGCCGCATATCGCGCTATTGACGAATATAAAATCCCGCCAAGCTGCATAAAGAAGCACGAAAACGAAATCCGCCAAGCTATTGTAAAAGCGAAAGAAAACTATTCCGAAAACGCCATGCACGAATTCATAGGACTTGGCAAGCCCTACGAATTCGAAATCCGAACCGCAATGAACATGGCATTTGCTTTGCACACCGAGCTTACAGACAACCTATTCTTTACAAAAGAACACACACCCTCATCAGTAATAGTTACGACAGACGATTACGAAAGGCTTTTCACAATACGCTCATTCCGCGAAATACTGCTGCCAATAGGCGAAAAAATAGAGCTCACCGCCGAAAAAATCGCAAAAGCATTTGTCGAAAAAGGAATCCCCTTTATAATAGACGCGCATACGATGTCAGCAAACGACGAATATTCGCCATTCAGATACAGAATTGAATTGAAATGCACCAAAAAGCTGCGTCGCAACGAGTTTATATCAGAAATTGTTTCAGAAATACACAGGCTTAATCCACGCTGCGTCGAAAACTCTGTTTCAAATTACGAGGTCGAGCTGCGTATCGAGCAAACCAAGCAAGCCACCTGCAATCTATACATAAAGCTGTTCACAGTACCCGACACACGCTATGAATACAGGCTATTAACTCTGCCGGCGTCAATAGCTCCGGCGAACGCCGCCGTATTAGTTCGTTCAGGACATATGAAGCGGGACGCCCGGGTGCTTGATTTCTGCTGCGGAAGCGGAACTCTGCTCATAGAAAGACACAAGGTATTCGAATTCCCCGTAAAAGAAATAGTCGGCGTGGATATTTCCTCACAAGCAATATCTATTGCAAAAAAGAATCTCACAGCCGCAGGTATTAAAAACTTCACACTCATAAACTGCGATTGTCGAAGCTACCACCCGCAAGAAACCTTTGACGAGATTTACGCAAACCTCCCCTTCGGCAACCGCGTAGGCTCACACAGCGAGAACTTAGACCTTTATAAATCGATATTAGACATACTCCCCCACTGGCTCAACGACGAAGGCACGGCCGTTCTATACTCAATGGAAGGCGAATTGCTAAAAAGCCTCCTTAAATCAAACAAGCACCTTCGCTTAATCAATACAATAAAAACCGATGCCGGCGGTCTTATACCCATAGTATTTTTTATCAGTAAACGATAGACAAGGGCTTTGCCACTACACCCCACCAAGCACCACAGACACACAGGCACAGCCCCTTTGAATCCGCCTAATTACTATTAAAGAATTACAAGATCAATAACTCAATACATCTTAATATACTATATTATATACTTACATCTTCCACATACCACCCTCATCTTCTCTATATTCACACACTTTTCACACCCTCATACCAAACCCATGTTACAAATCAATATTTTCATACCCGAAGAAATCTCATATTACAATCGCATAATATTTCATACCGAAGCTATCTCATTCCCGTAACAACATTCAAATACTTTCCCCCACACCCCACCAAGCACCACAGGCACACAGGCACTGCCCTTTTGAATCCGCCTAAATACTATTAAAGAATTACAAGTTCTAATAGCCCAATGCATCTTAATATACTATATTATATACTTATTCAACCACGACCAATCCCTGTTTTCTATACTTACCCTGCCCATTGACAGCCACATATAAGACTTATATTACGAAGCAATATTTCATTCCCGCAATAAATCTCATATTACAATCGCACAATGTTTCTTACCGAAGCTATCTCATTCCCGTAACAACATTCAAATACTTTCCCCCACACCCCACCAAGCACCACAGACACACAGGCACAGCCCTTTTGAATCCCAGCTCTTTATAATAATATTAAGACTAATTGCTTATCACTCAACTTGATATGTAACATTTTTTACACACGCTAACTCCGACAACGATTACTCATTTTCATTCAGTAACGCAGTCGCTGTCCTCATGGCGAAGCCTCTCAAGTGCGCGGCGCATCCTCCCCAAAATGCTCCTCTAACTCCTCTATCAGCTGCTTCAACTCATCATCGCTCACTAATATTTCAAATGGCTTATAATAGCGCATATACCTACCGTCGGGCAGCTCTACCATGCAATAATGGTTACATTCAGAGAATATGCCCGCCTTATTCAGTAGCTTTAAATAGCTCTTAACTTGCGAATAACTCAATCCAAGCTCTTTTTGAAATACATTTATCTTTGTATTTCGCCCATTCAGTATCAGCTTCAATATTCCAATTATTGCGCTGCTTTTGCAATTTTCAATTATAATACTCTTCATTTCATTCCTTCCTAAACAAAATGAGTCCATTATTTAATACATGAATAATATTTACATTATGTATATCATTTTATTTTAGCTATGTCAAATACAATTTTAGCTTTTTGTAACTTTTTTATATTTTTGTATTTTGCTTAGATATTTATAAAAGAATAATAAAAAATTCCAAGCCGCATATATATTACAAAACAATCCTTGGGGGTTAATATGCAGGTAAAGCAGGCGGCTAAAAAAGAGTATTTCATACCTCAGCAAGCGGCAAATGATTCATTGGAATATTCGCACCACATAACCGAGCGCGTACTACTTATAGCGCGCTACATAATTGACCACAAAGCGACTGTTAGAGCGACTGCGTTTCAATTCTCCATATCAAAATCAACGGTTCATAAGGATGTAACCGAGCGATTGCCAAACATAAATCCCATGTTAGCAAAGGAAGTAAAGAAAATTCTTCAGATCAACAAAGAAGAACGCCATATCCGCGGAGGAATGGCGACCAAAAACAAGTATCTATCAAAGCGAAGGTAATTACCTGTCCACAGGAACGGTCAAGTAAAAGAAGCTATCACCGCTAACCGGCTTAATTGCGCATGGGCCAAGCTTCTTTGAAAACTCAAAGCACATCTCTTCTTCATCTATAACCTTAACTATGTCTAACAAATAACGCGCATTAAACTGTATAGTAATAGGCTCACCCGAAAGCAATATGGGCATTTCATCTGAAAAGCTGCCTATCTCGCTGTTAACCGAAACATACAGGTAATTATCCGTATATGAAAACTTAACTATGCTGCGCTTATCCTCCTGCGCCACCAAGTATGCACGGTCAATTATAGAATAGAACTCCTTGCGGTTGAGTATAACGCGTGTATCATATTCCTTAGGAATAATAGACTGGTACGCTATATAATTGCCTTCCATTCGTCTGATTATTGTTGTAACGTGCTCAGCTTTTATGATTAGATTCTGTTTTGAGAAGGCTATCTCGACTTCATCTTCCGAATCATGCAGTATTCCGGCCGCACTCTCTAACAAATTTGCGGAAACCAAAATTTCAGCGTTCTTTTCGCCCTCAACATTTACTACCTTTTCTATTCTCTGCGCGAACTTGAGATTATCAAGCGCTACCAGCTCCAATGTATCATCATAGTATTTAATGAATGCACCCTTTAATACGGGGCGCGTATCGTCCTTCAACGCAAATGGGGCAGTCTGCTTAACCATCTTCTTGAATACGCCCTGCTGCAGCTTGATTTTCGCGTCATAATCAGGCGAAGTAAGCCCTACGAACTCATCAGGGTCAATTGTTTGAAGCGTAATGCTCATAGCGCCTGATGTGATTCTAACAGCGTTCTGCTCCTGCTCAAAAACAGCTTCGTCGGCAGGCAGCTTCTTAGCGATTTCAGACAGCATTTTTCCGGGAACAAGCATTTCGCCCATGTATGCGCTGTCAGTAGATACGGGGATAGTGGTTTCAATCTGCATAACTAAATTGAAGCAGGTTAGAGTCATCCTGCTGCTTCCTATAAGTACATGAATGAATTCGTATGCTCGCGTATAGGACGATTCTGCCCTTGAAGCAAGTGCCGGATAAACAATAGCTATTGCGTTATTCAATTCCTGTGTGTTTACGCGTATTTTCATAATTACTCCTGTTATATGATTTCATTTCGCTCATTCAAAATAAGCGATTCTTTTATAATATTATCGTAGTCCTCTTAGTAGGGGGTGTGGAAAGTATGGAAAACTCCCGTAACCCTTGAAATTCAGGGAAAAACCCGTGTGGATAACCATATGGAAAACTAAGCATTTTATCCGTACGCAATCCACATTTTCCACATATCCACATTTTCCATAAGCTTTCCTAAAATTATCCTATGAATAATGTGGATAAATCAGAGCAATTTTCTCCTAAATTTATCCAATAATTTTGGTTATCCACAGTTTCCACAGTGTTTCCTAAAATAATTCTATGAATAATATGGATAACTATTATCGGTATTTATTTGATTATACATTATTGATAGAGAAATGTAAAATAGAAATTATATAGGCGTGCTATTCAAAAAGCTAAATTATCCACCTCGTGAAAAACTAAATGTAGTTATGCGACGCTATAAAATCAGAGTGTTCTTTTACTGGTTTTCTTTCAAGAAAAGCAGTGGGGTACAGGGGCAAGGCCCCTGCCTAATCGTTAAAAATTGATATGCGGCATGGGGTAAAGCCCTAAAAAGCTCTACATTTTAGATAAAAGATGATATAATAAAGCCATGCTTAACACTGTTCGCGCGACTATTATAAATAACAAGCTGCTTGACGCCGGCGATGTGGTGCTGATTGGCCTTAGCGGCGGGGCGGATTCGGTAGCGCTTTTGCATATACTGAACAGGCTAAAGGCTGAGCTTAATTTTTCGCTTTTAGCGGCGCACTTCAACCATATGCTTAGGGGAAGGGAAGCCGACAGCGACGAGCAGTTCTGCATAGACTTGTGCAAAAGCTGGGGTATTGAAATCCACACAGGCAGAGCAAATGTAGCTGAATTTGCTAAAAAAGAAGGGCTTACCATTGAAACCGCAGCGCGTATATTGCGCTATGAGTTTCTGAACAGCTTAGCACATACTAAAATAGCAGTCGCACATCATAAAAACGACCAAGCCGAAACCGTATTGGCTCACCTAATTCGTGGAAGCGGTCTAAAAGGGCTATGCGGAATGCGTTATATGAATAACAACATAATCCGTCCGCTGTTAGATGTTACGCGTTGTGAAATTGAAAGCTATGTCCGCGAAAACAAACTTGATTTCTGCACAGACGCGACCAACTTTTTAGAGGATACAACACGCAACAAGCTGCGCATTAGTGTGATTCCCTATATTGAGCGTGAAATAAACCCGAAATTCATTGATTCTTTAAGCATTTTAGCTGATAACCTGCAATCCGATGAGGACTTCTTGCAAAGGCTGGCGGAAGACGCCTATAAAAAATGCAGAACAGAGCGCGGATTGAATAGAATTAAGCTGCAAAGGCTTGCAGACCCCGTATTCATTCGCGTATTGCGGCTGGCGTTCGCTGACGAGGGAATTTATGCAGATATAGAGTACAAGCACTATAAAGCAATAAAGGAAATAATCACAAAAAACACTAATCTTTCACTCGATTTGCCCAGCATTCGCGTATATACCGCGTATGATGAGCTGATTTTCGACCGTTCCGGTGAAAAGCTGCCTATGGAATTCGATTACGAATTCCTAATTGGCAAAGAATATAAGTTTGACGCCTTTGCTTTATATAGTAAAATTGTTGAAGGCAATGAATATAAGAATTTTCCCGATTCGGTGTGCTTGGATATTGACAAGCTGCCGTCTGATTTGCGAATTCGCACCCGCAGGGCCGGCGATTACATACACCCATTAGGCGTAAACGGGAAAAAAAGCCTGAAAGAATTTTTGATTGACAAGAAGATAGAGAGAGCAAAAAGAGATATGCCGCTTTTGTGTTCTGATAATGAGGTGTTAGCTGTGTTTTCTGACAAGAACTACATTTCAGAAAAGCTGAAAGCAACACAAAGCACAAGAAGAATGCTCGTATTTTTCAGGAGGAATGTATGACTAAGGATTTTCTGAAGGTTTTGCTGGCAGAAAACGAAATTTCAGCGCGCGTAGAACAGCTTGCCGCAGAGATTTCAAAGGATTATACTGATAAAGAGATAATTGCTGTATGTATTTTGAAGGGAGCAACGCTTTTTTACAGCGATTTGATTCGCAGGCTGAATATTCCCGTAAAATTAGACTTTATGGCAATATCAAGCTATGGTTACGGAACCGAATCCACAGGCGAAATCCGCATAAAGAAGGACATGGAAAACGACATATGCAACGCGCATGTGCTCATAGTTGAGGACATCATAGATACAGGCTGTACGCTTTCTAACCTTATAGAAATGCTGAAGCAGAGAAGACCCGCGTCAATCAAGACAGTGTGCCTATTAGACAAGCCGGAGCGTCGCAAGGCAAGCATAAAGCCTGACTATTGCGGATTCGTTATAGAGGATAATTTCGTAGTTGGTTATGGGCTTGACTATGCGGAAAAATACCGCAACCTGCCCTATATAGCCATATTAGAGCCTAAAATCTACGAAAAAACGATGTAATATATAAGGGATAAGGCGCTATCGCCCTACCCTATAAAGAAGAAAAGGAGATGGAAAAAATGAAGTTATTGCTTACAGGCGGAGCGGGCTACATAGGCTCGCACACAGCGGTTGAGCTTCTTAATAAGGGCTATGAAATAGTAATCGCCGACAATTATTCGAACAGCGACCCCAAGGTATTAGACCGCATACGCAAAATCACAAACAAGGATTTTGCGCACTATAATTGCGATGTAGCTAATTATTCCGAATTCGAAAGGGTATTCAAGGAGCATAAAATAGATGTAGTAATTCACTTTGCAGGCTACAAGGCTGTGGGCGAATCGGTAAAAATTCCTCTTGAATACTATGAGAACAACTTAAACGCCACAATTACGCTTTTGAAGCTGATGAACAAATACGGTGTGGAAAACTGCATATTCAGCTCGTCGGCCGCCGTATATGATTCCACGAAAAACAGGCGTTTAACCGAGGATTCGCCTCTTTCCTGCACAAATACATACGGCTATACAAAGCTTATGAGCGAACAGATTTTCAAGGACGCGGCAAGGGCTAATCCGAAGCTGTCTATTGCTCTGCTCAGATATTTCAATCCCATAGGCTCTCACGAATCGGGGCTTATAGGCGACAACCCGAACGGAATTCCCAACAACCTGCTTCCTTATATTACGCGTGTGGCTGTGGGCAAGCTTGATAAGCTGTATATATTCGGAAACGATTACGACACGCGCGACGGTACAGGCGTTAGAGATTACATTCATGTAGTTGACTTGGCGTTAGGGCATATTGCCGCTATTGACTATTGCTTGAATAATAAGGGCGCTATCGCAATAAATCTCGGCACAGGCAAGGGGTATAGCGTATTGGAGGTAGTGCACGCGTTTGAAAAAGCAAGCGGCGTGAAAATTCCTTACGAGTTCACAGGCAGGCGCGAGGGCGATACAGCCGAATACTATGCCTCCCCCGAATTAGCGAAGAAGCTGTTGGGCTGGGAAGCAAGGCTTGATTTAGAGCAGATGTGCGCTTCCGCTTGGAAATGGCAGAAAATGAACCCGAACGGCTATGAGGAATAAAGCAGCACATAACGCGAATGAAAATGCCCTGCGGGCAAATTGAATAATTGCTGTAAAGCAAGAGCTTGTAGTAATTATTGTAGCCTGTTAAATGAAAAGCAATGCTTTTTTGAGGAGCATTGCTTTTTTTATTTGTGACTGTGCCATCATTCAGCGGCATAGTCGCTGTATTCATTCAATATGCAGCATTGTCTTCATTTTATAACTAAATGCAATAGATACAGCACCACCAAGTGCGCAGGATAAAACGCGTAGAAAACGAACTTCATGCTTTTGAATAGGCGCATATTGTATGCGGGCTTTCCGTTATATAAAAGCAGAATGATAAGCGCTATTGCATATCCCAAGTAATGCAAGCCGCGGTCTAATGAGAAGGAATACATATAAAGCACCATAAACGCGAACACGCTTGCGAAAGACAGCGCGTATATCGAAGCGTCGCCGCCTGCGTTCTTATATTCAGTCAGCACATACATAAATAATATGAGAAGCACGCCCCAAGCTCCGTAATCCGTGTAAAAAATATCGCCCAGCAACGCAATTATCAGACTAAGCGCAATTCCTAACAGCCTTGGTTGTACCTTGTCGTAAACCATAATCGCTGATAATCCCAGTATCAGCGTAACAAATATGTTCAGCCGAAAGCCTGCCCCTGCCATTTTCATTAAAAGCATAAAAGGCAGCTGTGAAACCACAGCGAATATTACCAATCGTATAAAATACCTTTTCAGGCTGCGTGTATGAATATACCCCTGCGCGATAGAAAATGCGAATATGGGAAACGCTATGCGCCCTATTGCGTTCAATAAAACAACCCTTTGCGGCAGAGCATAGCTCAAATGGTCGCAGAACATAGCGATTATAGCGATTATCTTTAACAGCAGGCTCGTCATACGGATTATTTTATCATAGAAAACGAGTAAGGTTCAATGAAGTGATGAGAATTATTTGCTTACGCAAATAGCTGAATGTTGCTTCGCAATGTTAAATTTTTCGCTTTGCGAAAAGCTGAATTGAAAGCTGCGCTTTCAGCTAAATTTGCCTTCGGCAAGCCAAATTACTCGCTTCGTGAACAGCTAAATTATTCACTACGCAAATAGCTGAATGTTGCTCACGCAATGCTGTAAATAATAGCTTGTTCTTTTGCTTCATTCGCTCCAAAGGAAGCGTCTTTATCGCTGTCTTCATGTACGCACAGCGCGCCGACTCCGCACTCAAACAAATAACGTTGGCTTTTCGATAGCGTCTGGGCTTTTGAAAACGAAAGATTTTTTAACCGATATGCTTGGCTGGGTAGATACCAACTGGCTATTCCGTGAAACTGATTTTCCGCTTCTGCTTGCGCACATATTCACGGTAACATTTGTTGACGGCTTGACAGATGATGTTATACATACAGCAAGCGTGCACCGCGGAGACGATGTTGAGATGCCCGCAGCACCCGAGCATGAGGGCTATACCTTCACAGGCTGGGACAAAAACGGCAACAGAATTATGAAGGATACCGTAATTACAGCGCAGTACAGTATCAATTTTTATACCGTAACCTACAAGGACTGGGACGGGAAAACGCTGAAAAAGCAAACAGTAGCGCACGGCGCGGACGCAACACCACCCGCCGACCCCGTCAGAGAGGGTTATACCTTTACGGGCTGGGACCACGACGGTAAGAACATAACCCAAAACACAATAATAACAGCACAGTACAGTATAAAAACATATACGGTGCAGTTCGTTGACTGGAACGGCACTGTCCTCAAAATCGAACAGGTAGAGCACGGTAAAGACGCAACACCACCCGCCGACCCCGTCAGAGAGGGTTATACGTTCACAGGCTGGGACCACGACGGAAAGAATATCACGCAAGATACGACCATTAGCGCACTATATGTGGAGAATTTCTTAATGGGCGATGTTAACAGCGACGGCAAGGTCAACACGGGCGACGCAGTAATGCTGCTTAAACATGTTGCGGGCACGGCTAAACTGAACGAACAGCAATTAGCTGTCGCGGATTTCAACGGGGACAACAAGGTTAATACGGGCGACGCTACGGCAATATTGCTTTATATCGTTAAGCAACACAAAAAAGGGGCGGGGTCCACTTTTTGTGCTATTGCAATTAAGGAACGCTTCGCGTGAATGAAGACGGGCTTTAACCCGAATGAAGACAGCGACAAGTCGCTGTATGACGATAAAGCAGAAACGGGAATATGCAAAAATGCAGGGGTAATGTTTTCCCTGCATTTATTATTAAATGGCTTGTTCCTTTGCTTCTTTTCTTTCAAGAAAAGTAGCAGGGGCGGGGCGGCGCCCCATAACGCTAACTCATTGATCTGAATTTCTGTTTCTCAGTATCAGCCTTATAGGTGTTGCGTCTAAGCCGAAATACTTCCTAAAAAAGTTCTCCAAATAACGCTGATATGAAAAGTGCATGGCGTCTTTATCGTTCACGAAGAGCACAAATGTAGGCGGGGCTGCGGCTACCTGTGTGGCGTAATAAATTTTCAGTCGGCGGCCCTTGTCTGACGGCGGTTCTTTGACCATAACCGCTTCGCTTATGCAGTCGTTCAATACGCCTGTTGTAACGCGGCGCGTGGTCTGCTCGTACACCCTGTTCACCTCGTCGAATAGCTTATTAAGGCGCTGCTTGGTTTTTGCCGACACAAAAAGCATGGGAACATAGCTCATAAACGCAAGCTCTGCTTTAAGCCGCCTCTTAAATTCGTTCATTGTGTGCGTGTCTTTCTCTATCAGGTCCCATTTATTCACTACCAATATGCTCGCCTTGCCTTCCTCGTGCGCGTAGCCTGCGATTTTCACATCCTGCTCGCTCAACTCTTCGGAAGCGTCAACCACAATCAGCACAACATCTGCCCTGCGCACAGCGGCAAGCGAACGAATCACGCTGTAACGCTCTATGGTTTTATCCTCAATGGCACGCTTGCGGCGCAGGCCTGCCGTATCTATTATGCAGTAGTCCTGACCGTTTTTCGTGAAGTATGTATCTATGGAATCGCGCGTAGTGCCGGGAATGCTGCTGACTATTGAGCGCTCTATTCCCAATATGGCGTTTACAATGCTCGACTTGCCTACATTGGGCTTTCCGACAACAGCGATGTGTATGATTTTGTTCTCTTGCTCTTCCGATTCGAAGTCCTCAAGCGGCGGAAAATGCGACACGACCCTGTCCATCAGATCGCCAAGCCCTAATCTCTGCGAAGCGGAAATCGTAACAGGCTCGCCTAATCCCAGCGTGAAGAAATCGTACGCGTTGTCCTCGAATTTTGGAGCGTCAATCTTGTTCACGGCAAGTACAATGGGCTTATTGGATTTTCTGAGCATGTGCGCGACTTCCTCGTCTGCCGCGGTTATGCCCTCTCTGCCGTCTGTCATAAACACTATTACATCGGCGGTTTCTATTGCCAGCTCCGCCTGCCTGCGCATCTGAAGGGCGATTATGTCCTCACTGTCAGGCTCTATACCGCCCGTATCTATTATTGTGAACTCGCGATTCAGCCAAGTTATGTCGGTGTAAATCCTGTCGCGCGTTACGCCGGGGGTATCGTCAACTATCGCTATACGCTTTCCCGCCAATGTATTAAAAAGCGTGGACTTGCCCACATTCGGTCTGCCTACTATCGCTACTAACTGTTTCCTGTTCGCCATATATTTCCCTCTCTCTATGTTGAGCAGTATTATATCTTTTTATCAAATATTAAGCAAGCTGTCGCCGCGACGACCTCCGCGGCAGGAAATTCTCTTACGGGAATGAAATAATTCGCTTCTCGAATAATGAAATATACTGCGGATATGAAATATTGCGCTTTCGCGCAGCATTATGAGGTTCGCTTGCGTGAACAGCTAAATTATTCGATACGCGAAAAGCTAAATTTGCCTTCGGCAAGCTAAATTCTCACTTCGTGAGCAGCTAAATTATTTGCTTACGCAAATAGCTGAATGTTGTTGCGCAACGCTGTAAATGATTGCTTGTTCTTTCGCTGCTTTTCTTTCAAGAAAAGCAGTGGGGTTTGGGGCAAAACCCCAAATATCGCCGAAGCGACTCATTCAATCATTTTCAAGAACTCCGCCTCGTCAATAACCCTTATCCCCAGCGCCTGCGCCTTGGTCAGCTTGCTGCCCGCGTCTGTGCCGCATACTACAAGGTCGGTTTTCTTTGAAACGCTTGATGTGGCTGCGCCGCCAAGCTCCGCTATCTTCTCTTCGGCCTCGGTGCGTGTCATGCTATCAAGCTTGCCCGTAACAACCACCGTCATTCCGTTGAATACGCCGCCTACGGCCTTCGCCGCTTCTTCGCGCGGGGAAACGCCTAACTCAAGCAGCCTGTCAATATCTCTTGATATGCGTTCGTCGGCGAAAAAGTCCACAATGCTGTTTGCGACTATTTCGCCTATATCCTCAATTCTTATAAGCTGCTCGACTGTGGCTTTGCGCACATTTTCGAATGTTCTGAACTCACGCGCCAAGTCTTTGGCTGTTTTTATGCCGACATTGGGAATTCCTAAGCCGTATATGAAGCTTGCCAATGAGCAGTCCTTGCTGCTTTCGATTGCGCGAATCAAGTTCGCCGCCTTCTTCTTTCCGAAAAGCGGCAAGCCTATCAGCTGTTCTTCTTTCAGCTCGTACAGCTCCGGAATAGATGATATGTTCAGCTGCTCAATCAGCATTCCCGCGGTTTTATCGGAGAACATTTCAATATCCATTGCGTTGCGTGAGGCGTAATGCGTCAGTCGATACACTATCTGCGCCTTGCATGAAAGCGAATTGGTGCAGAATATGTGCACACCTCGCTGCTCTAAATGGGAATGGCATACGGGACATTCGCGGGGCATTATTTCGGTTGATACAGCGTTCTCGTCTATGTTGCCCAATATTTCGGGAATAACATCGTTGCTTCTGCGAACTATTACCTGGCTTTTCCTGCTTACACGCTTTCTCTGAATGTCGTCAAAGTTATTAAGTGTCGCGCGGCTTATTGTGGCGCCCGCAAGGTTTACGGGGGAAAGTATAGCTATGGGCGTGAGCTTGCCCGTTCTGCCGACCTGCCATACTATATCCTCAACCGTTGTTGCCGCCTGCTCTGCCGGGAACTTATACGCTATTGCCCAGCGGGGAAATCTGTCGGTATAGCCCAGTGCTTCACGCGCCTTGAAGTCGCTTACCTTTATTACCATACCATCTATGAGAATATCTAAAGCACTTCTGTCTATCTGTTCTATCTCGTTTATAAGCGCGTCAACATCTTTGAAGAATTTTATATACGAATCAGTCGGCAGGTTATTTTGTTTCAGAAAGTCAAGCATCTGCCTTTGGTTCTCGAACTCCGTTCCCTCTATATAGCCTATGTTGTAGCAGTATAAATCCAAATTGCGCTTGGCTGTAACCTTGGGGTCTAAGTTTCTCAAGGCGCCCGCCGCGGCATTTCGCGCGTTTTTGAGAGCTTCGCCGCCGCTTTGGTTCAGTTTTTCCAGTACGGACAGCCGCATATGCCCCTCGCCCTGCACCTCTAATTTCTGCGTGTAGGGAATGCTTAACGGAACGCTTTTTATAGTCATTACCTGCGCTAAAATCTGCTCGCCTATAATGCCGTTCCCGCGCGTGGCTGCGGAAATCAGCTTTCCGTTATCGTATGTGAGGTTTACCGTTAAGCCGTCTAACTTATGCTCAAGCGAAAACTCAATATCAGGGAACTGCGATAATATCTTATTGCACCAGCTTCTTAATTCTTCTAACGAATTGACCTTGTCTAAGCTGTATAATCTTCTAATATGCGCGTGCTGCTCGAACTGCTTTATTGGCTCGGCGCCGACCCGACGGGTAGGGGAATCGGGTAATACCTCGCCTAACTCATTTTCAAGCATTACCAGCTCGTCGTACAGCATATCGTATTCCGCGTCTGACACAAGCGGCTCGTCTGACATATAGTATGCCGCCGCAAGCTCGTTCAACAGCGCGACTAACTCCTGCATTCTCTCGCGTTTAGGTTGAAATAAGTCCATACGCCCTCCGTTATGAAGCTGTATTTTGTGTGAAAACCAACTCGATTACGCCGTCAACTAAGCAGCATTGTACAGTATCGCTTCCGCGATTGGCAACTATGTATGTGATTCTGCCCTGCTTGTTTATATCAGGGTTGAGCCCGTATCCGCGCGACTCTTCCAATATGCTTTCAAGCTCTGTTTCGCTTACTTTTATAGCTTCTTTAATGGAATTATTTTTTTCGTCAAGCACAATGGTTAAATCACCGGCTTGAAACTCATAGCCCAAAGTGTTCAGCTTATCGGCAATGAATTGAATGTCTATCTGAGTGAAAAGCAGCTCTATTTCGCCGTCAATCAAGTAGCAGGCGACTATTATCGCGTTTTCGCGCGCAAGTATTAGAGTAACTCCGCCACGCTTGTTTATATCCGAATTGAATCCGTATTCTTTTGATTCCGCTATTATGTCCTTTAGCGACGCTTCGTCTTTATCAAGCGCTTCTGAAATCGTCGTGTCCGCGTCGTCATACGCTATGAGCAAATCGTCTGAAATGAAGTGATATCCTAACTCGTTTATCCTATCCGCAATCGCGCCAAGCTCGCTGTGCGCGCCGCGCGTTAATGCCCATATTAGCGCCAGCGCAAGCACAATGCCTGCGGCAATCAGTATTATGGTTTGCGGCTTTTTTTCATTCATCAGCTTATCAGTATTATTCCCACACAGAACACTACCATTACAAGCCCCGCGTAAATATCTATGCGCGAATACTTCATAATCTTCATGCGCGTTCTGCCTATGCCGCCATGATAGCAGCGCGAATCCATAGCGTACGCCAATTCGTCTGCGCGCTTGAACGCCGAAACAAAAAGCGGTATCAGTATGGGTATCATAGCCTTGGCGCGTTTTATCAGGCCGCCGGTTTCAAAATCCGCGCCGCGCGCTAACTGCGCTTTCATTATCCTGTCCGTTTCGTCAAGCAGGGTAGGTATGAACCTAAGCGCTATTGTCATCATCATAGCAAGCTCGTGTACGGGGAATTTCACAAGCTTCAAGGGCTTCATAAGCGATTCTATAGCGTCGGTAAGCGCGATGGGTGTTGTGGTTAATGTCATAAGCGATGTTCCCGCAATCAGCAGCACAAGCCTTGCTATTATGAACAGCGCACGAAGTATTGACTCGTCTGTTATATAGAAAATCCACCAGTCAACAAGCGGTCTGCCTGTTTTTATCATGAAAATATTAAGCACGAACATTATTATAAGTATCCAGCGCAGGGGGCGTAGAGAGTGCAGTATATAGCGAATGGGAATCTGCGCCGCCAAGGTCGCCAAGTACATAAATACGGCAATAAGCGCGAACACCCATAGCTCGTCAACCAAGAAAAGAATTACCATGTATGCTATTGTTATAAGGAGCTTCGTGCGCGGGTCTAACCTATGCACCACCGAATCTCCGGGGAAGTACCTTCCCAAAGTAATGTCCTTTAACATATATCCCACCTGTTCGTCTTATTTCCCGGGAAATACTGATTTTTCACCATTTTATTTCCACTTTGAGCAATATTTCCCGGGAAATACTTTTCAATATTCAATTTGCCAAGCCCAGCTGCCTGCTGATGAACTCAAAAAGCTCGTCCATCATAAATACATCCTTTTTTACCTCAATGCCGCGCTTCCTAAGCTCGTCGGCTAATATCATTCCCTGCGGCAAGCCTAAGTTTATCTCCAACAGCTTTTCCGCGTTCATGAATATTTCCTTAGGAGTGCCGTCCATAACTATTCTGCCTTTGTTCATTACTATAATGCGCGTTGACGCCTTCAACACATCGTCCATTGAATGCGAAACCATTATTACTGCACAGCCCAGCGCCTGCTTTAATTTCATAATGGTATCTAATATGACTTTTCTGCCCAATGGGTCTAAGCCCGCCATGGGCTCGTCTAACACCAAGTATTTAGGGCGCATGGCTATTATGCCCGCTAACGCCGCTCTGCGCTTCTCGCCGCCTGACAGCTCGAATGGCGATTTCTCCGCGAACTTTTCATAGTCAAGCCCTACAAGCGAAAACGCTTCCCGCACACGCTCGTCTATCTCTTCTTCCGGCAAGCCCATGTTTCTCACGCCGAAGGCAACATCCTTGGCGACTGTTTCTTCAAATAGCTGATGCTCGGGGTACTGAAACACCAAGCCGACCTTTGCTCTGCCTTCCTTGCGGCTGCGCTTGTCGCTCATGTCTATTCCGTCAACTATAACCTTGCCGCTGAGTGGCTGCAATATGCCGTTCATGTGAGTTACAAGCGTGCTTTTGCCCGAACCCGTATGACCAATTATGCCCACGAACTCGTTTTCGCGAATGGTGAGGCTGACATCGCGCAGCGCCTCATGCTCGAACGCCGTACCCTCCATGTATGTATAGTTGACATCCATTAGCTCAATCGCCATTTTTCCTCCCTCTTGGGGCTTTACCCCTCGCCCCGCTTCTTTTCTTGAAAGAAAAGAAGCAAAAGAACACTTTATTTTTTCAGCGTTGCGTAGCAACATTTAGCTATTTGCGCAAGCAAATAATTTAGCTATTCACAAGGTGAATAATTTAGCTGTTCGCATATGCGAACCCCGCCCCACTTCTTTTCTTGAAAGAAAATCAGCAAAAGAACAAGCTGTTTTTCTCTATAATTCATTTGCCCGCAGGTCATCTTCATTCAGTGCGAAGCACTGTCTTCATTCACGCGCAGCGTGTCTTCTTTCAGCGACCCTGTCTCTGTCTTTATTATTTTCGCAATATGCTCCGCCAGCTCCTCCGCCGTAAGCGCGTGAGTAGGCAGCATGCCACGCGCAATAAGCCTGTTGCGCAAATCCACCACAGCGGGAACGTCTAACCTCAACGAACGCAATGCCGACGCCTGCGCGAACACCTGCTTTGGCGTGCCTTCAAGAGCTATTGAGCCTTGCGACATAACAACAACTCTGTCGGCTATTATGGCTTCCTCCATATACTGAGTTATCATAACTATTGTGATGCCCTCGCTGTTAAGCCTTTGAATTATTTTTATTACCTCAGCCTTGCCGGCAGGGTCTAACATTGAAGTCGCTTCGTCTAAAACAAGCACCTCGGGCTGCATTGCCAATAAGCCTGCAATTGCTACGCGCTGCTTTTGCCCGCCTGACAGCATATGCGGAGCGGCTGTGGCGTAGCTTTCCATTCCCACAGCTTTTAGCGCCATATTAACGCGTGTGCGTATTTCCTTCGGGTCTATACCCAAATTCTCGGGCGCAAACGCTACATCGTCCTCAACTATTGTGGTTACTATCTGATTATCGGGATTCTGAAAGCACAGGCCGACAGTCTTTCTTATGTCTAACGCGCGCTTTTCGTCCTTCGTGTCCATTCCCTTTACAAGCACTGTGCCTGATGTCGGTAATAAAAGCCCGTTTAAGAGCTTTGCCAACGTGCTTTTGCCCGAACCGTTATGCCCGACAATGCACAAAAATTCCCCCGGCTGTATTGAAAGGGACACATTATTCAAAGCAAAGAAAGCTGTTTCCTTGCCTGTGTTGTATTCGTAGCTGACCGAGTTTAACTCAATAATGCCCATGTATTATCCTTTTTTTGCTGCATAGTGCCGAATACGGCTGTATTAGTTTACCACAGTTTTGGTGGAATGCAAAATGAAAATGTGGCGCTTATCGGGGCTTTGTCCCACACCCTGCTGCTTCTCTTTGAAAGAAAAGAGGCAAAAGAACAAGCTGTTTTCCTTGTAATCCTTTGCCCGAAGGGCATCTTCGTTCGCGCCTTGCGGGACCTTGAATATTTCCTTTCAAACCACAAAAACTAATTCTGAGGTGAACTGTATGCGAAAAATCAAGTTACTAATCCTATGCGCGATAATATTATGTGCGCTTTTGCTTGCTAACGCGTGCGGAATGGGCGCAAGCCGCGTAAAAAGCGGCACGAAAATTGACGGTATTGACATATCAAGCCTGACCGAAGCCGAAGCAAAGGCAAAGCTAAGCGAACACTATAACACCATGCTAAAAGAAAGCATAATCACTATTCAGGCCGACAGAACGCACAGATACAGCGCGCAGGAGCTTGGATTTTATGTTGATTTTTCGAATGCGCTGAATTCCGCATTGAATCAGGGCCGGTTCACAAGGTCGCATGAGTACGCTTCCGAAATCGTACTCAACCATGACGCCGCACGCGAAAAGCTTGAATCCATAGCCAACAGGGTGAACGCTGAGCCGAAAGCGCCTTCCGCCGAATATATAAATGGCGAAATCGTGTTCACAGGCGGCGAAAACGGAAAAAGGCTCGATATAAGCAATATTTTGGAACAGCTTGAAGCGGCGAAGGGCTCTGTTCTTAAAAGCGGCGCCACAATACAAGCAAGATTAGACGAAATCACATACAGCGCAGGCGTTGATATAGAAAATCTCAAAGCGAATTACACTCTGCTTGGCGAATTCAAAACCTCGTTTTCAGAATCGCCGCTGAATGGCGAAAACAGGGTAAAAAACATAATCAAGGCAGCGCAAATGATTGACGGAGCTGTTATAAAGCCCGACGAAGAATTCAACACGAACGAAATATTAGGCGACAGGAACAAGGAAAACGGCTGGTACAAGGCGCCTGCTATTTGGAACGGAAAGTACAGGCTTGAATACGGCGGCGGTGTGTGTCAGGTTTCCTCTACTTTATATAATGCGGTGCTGCTTGCCAATTTGGAGGTTGTTGAGCGCAGACCTCATTCATGGCCTATGAGCTATGTTCCAATAGGGCGCGACGCGACAATTTCGACAGGCGGCGCGAATTTTCGCTTCAGAAACAGCACTTCAAGCGACATAATAATAGGCGCAATAGTGGATAAACGCGCAGAAACCATTACAGTACGCATTTTCGGAAAGCATGAGGGTAATTACGCGAGGGTCGAGATACTTTCTAAAGAAGTCGATACGATAGAGGCGCCCGAGCCTGAATATATTGAGGATACCACATTAAGCGCAGGCGAACAGCGTGTAGAGCGAAAAGAGCGAACGGGCAGAAAATCCGTTACTATTAGAATTTTTTACGACGAAAGCGGAAAGGAAATCGCCCGCGAAACAGTATCGGAGGATACTTATAGGGCGATTAGGGCAAGGATTAGGGTTGGAGTTTAGCAAGAGCTAAGCTCCAAATGAAGACGGGCTTGCGCCCGAATGAAGACAGCGGTTTTACCGCTGAACGAAGACGGCAACAGGTTGCCGAATGAATATATCAAGTGCAAGTAAAAAGCAAAGCAGCCTACGCATTGTCAATAAAAACACTTATATCAACAGAGAAATCCAAGCAGACAGGAAACTTTTTATATATACAAGGGTAATTATAAAATAAACGACTTACCGTTGTCTTCATTCATGCGAATGCGTGTCTTATCTGCTCGCGGGGCGAAAAAAAGGGGGACTTAGGAGCGGTCAGATAGGGATTATTAATTCCTGAAAAATTCGGCATAGTCGTTGATATTCGGCTATGCCGTTTTTTCGTTTAGTTTGGTAAGTCGATAGCGCCAATGCAGTTATAGAAAATTTGAATCCGCTGGGTTCTGCGGCCATCTACTTTTTCAGCCTTAAATACTATAATTTTGTCAATGAACTCTCGGATAATCTCTGCATCCAATTCTGTAATTTCTGTGTACTTTTTAACCAGTGCCAAAAATCGGTCGGTA
>DUPG01000001.1 GCA_012838425.1 Clostridiales bacterium
AAAAAACACTACATACACTTAAATTGCTATTGTATAGAAATCACGAACACAGCAAAATGTTGCGTGCAAGCGCAATATTTCATTCACGTAAGGGTATTTCACGCTGCTCGGCGACCTTATGAGTGTGGAGTTAGCGCACAGCACGGAATATAACAACAGAAAAGGGGGAAGCGTTCCCCCTATTTTTCGACATTAACCTTTTAATTACAAGCCGCGCACTATTACATTATCTATATACTGCCTTGCGCGTTCCGCCGCCTGCTCGACCTCGGAATTGCTGTGCGGAGCTAACGCTATGATATTGTCGTGCTCCCTGCGGTATTGCTGTATCGCGTACTTCTTAGCGCCTTGCAGCTGTTGCGCTATGAGTTCTATATCGTCAACGCTTAGCTGCGGAGCGAATGTGGTTCTGAATTCGTAATCTATGCCGCTGTTCATAATCAGCTCAATGCTTTTTTCTATGTTGCACTCGTTTATTTTCATAGACTGAATTCTATTGTATTCGCCAAGCGGAGCCTTTACATCCATAGCGATATAGTCTATGTCCTTGAACAGACGCTCGATTACATGGGGCAGCAGACCGTTTGTATCCAATTTCACTTTATAGCCCATAAGCCTTATGCGTTTTATGAACTGCGCTAAATCACGCTGCAAGGTAGGCTCGCCGCCTGTTATTACTACGCCGTCAAGAAAGCCTATATGCGATTCTAAAAAGTCGAATATTTCTTTTTCGGGTATGCGTTCTACGGTATGCCATATATGCTTGTTGTGGCAATATACGCAATCCATATTGCAGCCGGGTACAAATACAGTAGCTGCAATGTACCCGGGATAGTCAACAAAGGAGTTCTTAACTAAGCCTGCAATCTGCATCAATTCGCCTCGTCTATTACGAATTTAACCCTTTGCTTGTATTCTTCCTTCTTACCGTCGTTATAGTTCTGAACGGGGCGCAAGTATCCAACTACCCTGCTCCATACCTCAGCCTGTCTGCCGCATGTCGGGCAGGTGAAGTGCTCGCCCGTTATGTAGCCATGCTCGTCGCATATGCTGAATGTGGGCGTGATTGAGATATAGGGCATCTTGTATTGGTTGAATATCTTTTGTATCAGGCGCTTCGCGACCTCTATATCCTCAATTTTCTCACCTAAGTACAGGTGCTGAACGGTGCCGCCCGTGTATAGCGATTGCAGCTCGTCTTGCAGCTGTATCATCTCCATAATGTCGGAGGTATAGTCAACGGGAAGCTGTGTAGAGTTTGTATAGTACGGCACATTTGTACCCGATGAAATTATATCCAAGTACCTGTCCTTATCCAGCTTTGCCAACCTGTAGCTTGTGCCCTCTGCGGGTGTAGCCTCTAAGTTGTAGAACTGCCCTGTTTCCTTTTGGAACTCCTGCATAATGTCGCGCAGGTAGTGCATTACCTCTACGGCGAAATCATGCCCTTCCTTTGTTTCAATGCCCTTGCCCATGAAGTTTAACAGCGCTTCGTGCATACCTATTATGCCAATGGTATTGAAGTGGTTGTACCAGTATGAGCCGAACCTCTCCTTTACATCTTTCAGATATACGCGCGAATAGGGGTAAAGGCCTGCTTCGGTTTGCTGCTCTATTATCTTGCGCTTAATCTCTAATGATGTCTTTGCTATCTCCGCCTGTCTGCGCAATCTTGCGAAGAATTCTTCCTTATTGCGCGACAGGTAGCCTATTCTCGGAAGGTTAATAGTAACAACGCCTATTGAGCCTGTCATGGGGTTTGAGCCGAAAAGACCGCCTCCGCGCTTTCTCAATTCCGTAACGTCTAAGCGCAAACGGCAGCACATTGATACTGCGTCCTCAGGCGACAGGTCGGAGTTCACATAGTTTGCGAAATACGGTATGCCGTACTTGCAGGTTATCTCCATGAACTTGTTTACAACGGGGCTGTTCCAATTGAAATTCCTTGTTACATTGATTGTAGGAATAGGGAACGTGAATACTCTGCCCTTCGCGTCGCCCTTAAGCATAACCTCGCAGAATGCCATATTCAGCATATCCATTTCCTTCTGATAATCGCCGTATGTGGTGTCCTGTGGCTCTCCGCCTATTATTACGGGCTCATTCTTCAATGTTTCCGGCACAGTAATATCAAATGTAAGGTTTGAGAAGGGGCATTGGAAGCCAACGCGCGTGGGTACATTGAGATTGAATACGAACTCCTGCATGCACTGTTTTACCTGCTCGTATGTCATATTATCTTTTCTGATGAAGGGAGCGCAATAAGTGTCAAAGCTTGACCAAGCCTGCGCGCCTGCCGTTTCGCCCTGAGTCGTGAATGTTGAGTTTATTACCTGACCCAAGAATGAGCGCAGGTGCTTTGCGGGCTTGCTTTCAACCTTGCTGGGAACTCCTCCGAAGCCGTTTATAAGCAGCTGGCGCAAATCCCAGCCGGCGCAGTATGGACCGAAAAAGCCCAAGTCGTGCAGATGCAGATCGCCCGACGCGTGCGCCTCGCGTACCTCTTCGGGATAAATTTCGTGCAGCCAGTATTTCTTCGTAAATTCCTCGCGCACATAGTTGTTCAGGCCGTTTACACTCTTTAATGTGTTTGCGTTTTCTTTAATACTCCAATCCTTATCTTTTAGATAATCGGAAAACATATCTATTGTTGCGCCTATTAAAGCATTAGCTTCCCTTGCACGCTTGCGCTTTTCACGATAGAGTATGTACGCCTTGGCTGTTTTTGCGTGGCCGTTCTTTATAAGCACACGCTCGACTATGTCTTGTATTTCTTCAACATGAGGGATTCTATCGCCATACATTTCATATGCGGTCCGCACTACCTGATCCGACAACTGCTTTGCAAGCTCATAATCGTCTCCACCTACTGCCTTTGCCGCTTTGAAAATGGCTTCCGTAATCTTATGCTGGTCAAACTTTTCCTTCTGACCGCTTCTTTTTAGAATGAGTTCAAACATTTTTTCACCATATCCTTTCATTATAATTTTAGCAGCTTAGGGGCTTATATTTCAAGCTTGAGCCTTAGCTCTATTATAATTGCGTAACAATTCGACCCCTAAATGTTGTATGCAAAAAGTATAGCACCAACTATATATGGTGTCAACTGTGTTTTTTTACTTTTTTGAAACTTATTCACACAATGCTTTTTGCAAGCTGTCGCGAAAATGCGATTTACATTGCTGTATTATTGCATATATGGTACAATACAAGCTATGGATAAAGGGAAAAAGCGCGTTGTGTTGGGTATAGACCCGGGATATGCCATATTGGGCTATGGCGCGATAGAAGCGTGCGGAAATCGATTAAAGCTTATCGATTACGGAGTGATTGAAACGGATATAAAACACAGCTTCCCGCAGCGATTGGAATACCTGTATATGCAAACAAAGCTGTTGTGCGAGCGTATTTCGCCCGACTGCATAGTGTTCGAGGAGCTTTTCTTTTCAAGAAATACAAAAACGGCTATGCAGGTTTCCGCGGCGCGCGGCACTTGTCTTTTAGCGGCGTATCAAACCTGCCTGCCGCTTTACGAATATACGCCCATGCAGATAAAATCCGCTGTATGCGGCAACGGTCATGCCGAAAAAAAGCAGGTGCAGGAGATGGTGCGCAGGCTGTTGAATATGGATAAAATTCCAAAGCCGGACGACGCGGCGGACGGCTTGGCGGCGGCAATTTGCCACGCAGGGCTTATAGGCTTGGCGGCGGAGCAGTTCAGGATAAAATAACAGGGAAAAACAGGGAAAAACAGGAGAAAATAATTCGGAGGAAGTATGTACGCATATATATCAGGCACAGCAACGGATGTAGGCGCAGACTATTGCATATTAGAAGCAAATGGAGTCGGCTACCTGCTGTATTGCAGCTCTAATACGCTAAACAAGGTCAAGCTTAATGAAAAAAGCAGGCTGTTGACGCACTTGCATGTCGCTGAGGACGCGCTTTCGCTGTACGGCTTCTATTCTGAAGAGGAACGCGCCATGTTCCGCAATCTGACAACCGTTACGCGCATAGGCAACAAGACTGCGCTGTCAATACTGTCCATGCTTACGGTTGAGGATATAACTATGGCTATAATCACCGAGAATGCAGCCGCGTTCGATTGCGTTCCCGGAATAGGCAGAAAAACCGCCGCAAGACTCATATTGGAGCTTAAAGAAAAGATCGCAATGCCTTCTGCCGCAAAGACCGCAAAAGAGATTACAGAAGAAAACGAGGAGGCTACGGGCTTCTCTATGCGCTCTGAGGCTATTGAGGCGTTAATAGCGCTGGGCTATGACGGTTTGACAGCAGGCAGAGCGGTGGCAGGCGTGAAGGACGGCGAGTATTCAACAGTAAAGCAGCTTATAAAGCTTGCGCTGGCTAACATAGGAGGGAAAAATTGAGCGACTATAATGACTATAATAGAGATATAATTTCTTCTTCAATGCTTGCGGAGGACGAGCAGTTAGAACTTTCCCTGCGTCCGCGCCTGCTGTACGAATACATTGGGCAAGACATTGTTAAGGAGCACATGCAGATATTCATAAACGCGGCAAGGCACAGGAAAGAGCCGTTAGACCATACGCTTTTGTACGGTCCTCCGGGATTGGGCAAAACCACGCTTGCGAATATCATATCAAACGAAATGGGGGCTAACATATATAAAACCTCCGGTCCTACATTGCAGAGAGCAGGCGACTTAGCGGCTATACTCACTAAATTAGAATATGGCGATGTGCTGTTCATTGACGAAATACACAGGCTGAACCCGAATGTAGAGGAAATACTCTATCCTGCAATGGAGGACTATTCTATTGATATTATACTGGGCAAGGGTCCTGGAGCGCGCTCAATTCAGTTAGACCTCAACAAGTTCACGCTTATAGGCGCTACTACGCGAATGGGGCTGTTAACCTCACCACTGCGCGACAGGTTCGGCATAAAAGAGCACTTGGATATGTACGACACCGAAGCATTGAAGCAGATTATAACAAGAAGCGCAGATATACTTGGAGTAGAAATTGACGAGGAGGGCGCGAACGAGCTGGCGAGCCGCTCACGAGGCACTCCGCGAATAGCTATCAGATTGTTGAAGCGCGTGCGCGACTTTGCGCAGGTTAAGGGCGACGGCAGAATAACGCTTAACACCGCTAAAATGGGGCTTGATATGCTGGATATTGACGAGCTTGGCTTAGACAAAACAGACAGGCGCATATTGGAAACCATGATATTGAAGTTTGAGGGCAGGGCTGTGGGCTTGGAAACGCTTGCAGCGGCGACAGGCGAGGACCCGCAGACTATAGAGGACGTATATGAGCCTTATCTTTTAAGATTGGGCTATATTGCACGCACTCCAAGGGGCAGAGTTCCCCAAAGCGGCGCATACAGGCATTTAGGCTTGGAAATAGCAAAAACGGACTAATTAGTTATTGAAATACTATACTTTTTACATATATAATTAGAATATATTAAGAGGCAACGAAAGGGTGGCAAATATGCGTAAAAAAGAGTTAGAGGCGCTTGCAGCGAAGCAGGGAGAGGAATTAGCAAAGGCAAAGGCGAAAATAGCCGAATATGAAAAGCAATTAGAGGAGTACAGGCTTAGGGAAGAAAGCATAGTAGAAGCGCTTACTACTGCCTCTGAAACGAAAAAGCGCGTATTGGAGCAGGCTGAGAAGGAGCTTGGTCACGCGCAATCACAGGCGCAAAAGGCCATAGAAAACGCTAAAAACGAAGCTAACGCAATAATAGCGGCGGCGAAGGAAAAAGCCGAGCGCCTGATAGCCCAAGCACAAAAAAGATGCGAGGAATTAGAAAAGGAAGCATTAGCAAAGATAAAGGAGCAGAATGCGCTGCACAACGAGATGAGTGCTTCGTTAGCGAATATGGCACAGAAGCTGCACAGCTATATTGAGAGGTTTCAGCCTAAGTTTGCAGGAGCAGACAAGAAGCCGGCAAGTAAGACAATAGAATTCCCCGAAGAATATGAATCACCTGCCGAGCTATACCACTATATAATGAAGCTGAAAGAAGAAAGCGATGAAAGCGACGAGAGCGAAGAAGCCGAAGAAGCAGCCAATACAGCCGAGCAAGAGCCAAAGGCGCCTAAGTTTGTAACCGTAACCGAGAACCTGCTTTCACAGGAAGAGATCGACGAGGCTATATTGGTTCCCGCAACGCTTGGTGATAAGCCCGAGGAAACCGAGCAGGCGAGCGAGAGCAAAGCAGAAGCAAGCGAAGCAGCAAGCAGCGAAGCCGACGCAGAAGCCGAAAGCGAAAAAGCAGAAGCCACAAGCAATACCGAAGAAGCCAGTCAACCCTTGAGCGATTTTGAAGCCGAGCTTGAAAAGGTACGCGAAGCGGTGTTGGCGGTGCTTGAGGAGTAATTGCCGAGGTGCGCAACAGAGGGTATTTAATGCAATAAGCGGCAGTAAACTAATCAAGGTCTATATAAAGCAGTAAGGCGGATAATAATAGCATTGCTGCTTTTTCAATACAATTGCAATAAATATTTTAACACATATCGTCAAATCGCTTGACGAATCGGCAAATTTATGATAAATATAGAAGATGCTTACACAGGCATATAAGAGGTTACCGGCAAAAATAACAAGCACAAGGATAAGGAACCCGTAGTCGAGGATTTTAAGCTGCTACCTGAAATTATCACCTAACAAGAGATATTCAATGGCTATATGCTGGGCAAAAAATGCAAAAAGGTATTATCGTTTACTATAATACGCATTTGCTAAAAGCCGGGTTATACAAATATATTCTAATGCTTATATAATCTCAACAAAATTCGGGAGGATTTGATGAAGTACTGCACAAAATGTGGCGCCCAAATGGAAGACAACGACTTTGCCTGTTCGCGATGCGGGTTTTCAGGCCAGAGCGCGCCTAACACCCCTCCAAACCAAGGGTATAACCCCAACAACCAAGGGTATAACCCTAACAATCAAGGCGGCTATAACCCGAATTATCAACAAAACCCCTATGACGCTCCCAGTACGGGCTATGGTGTTCTCGGCTGCTTATTCCCAATAGTCGGCTTAATTATTTATGCAGTTGAAAACAGTAAAAGCCCGCTTAAAGCAAAAAGCGCGTTAAAGGGCGCTTTATGGGGAATCGGTATCTTCGTGGGGCTTTATATTATTATTTTCGTAATAATATCAGGGGCAGTATTTTCAAGCTTTTATTGATTATCGCATTGTAGCAATATCAAAAAGCTTTTCAGCGCAATAAAACGCAATCATAGGCTTGCGGCTGTGTTTTTGCATACCATTTCAAAATCTGTTACAAATCAGATTATGCAGAGCTTGACTTTTGCCCCCGTAGAATAATTCATCAATTTCACCAAAAGAGCAGATGAATAATTTGACATACTATGGTATATTAGTCATTACTGTTATATCTAAGGGAGCTTGGTATGGGGAAGTACATAGCAGATTTGAAAAGAGAATTTCAAGGCTATACTGGCAAAAAATTCTCTAAGGATATAATTGCGGGCATTACGGTAGCGGCGGTGGCGCTGCCGCTTGCGTTGGCGTTTGGTATAGCTTCGGGGGCAGGGGCGTCTGCCGGGCTGGTCGCAGGTATTATCGGCGGGCTTATTGCGGCTTTGCTGTCGGGGGCGTCGTATCAGCTATCAGGTCCCACAGGCACTATGACCGCGATACTTGCTATAACTGTCGCCAAGCATTCGCTGCAAGGAATGTTCACAGCCTGCTTTATAGCGGGAGTCATTATACTGCTTTGCGGAGTATTAGAATTAGGGCGCATAGTGAATTTTATTCCGTTGCCCGTAATTACCGGCTTTACATCAGGAATCGCGCTTATAATCGCGTTTGGGCAGATAGACAGCTTCTTTGGAACAACCTCTGCCGGTAACGGTATTATCCAAAAAGTAATATCATACTTCGAAAATGGGTTTCATATAAACCTTACAAGTATGCTTGTGGGGCTTTTCGTTATTGCGCTTATGATTGTATTCCCCAAAAAGTGGAACAATGTAGTGCCTGCCTCACTTTTGGGAACCATTATTGCAACTATTGCGGTTGCGCTGTTAAAGCTTGATATACCTACTGTGGGCGAGCTTCCGAAAACCATTATTTTAGAAAACCGCTTTGATATAACAAGCATTAACCTGAATGATATTGGCGCGCTTCTTTCGCCCGCGCTTTCCATTGCGCTGCTATGTATAATAGAATCGCTTTTCTGCGCCTCATGCGCTGCGCGAATGAAAAAGGAAACCTACGAAACCAACAGAGAGCTAATATCGCAAGGCGTGGCTAATATGGCGCTTCCCTTTTTTGGCGGCATACCTGTTTCTGCTGTTATGGCGCGAACCACTGTGGGCATAAAGGCAGGCTCAGCGACAAGGCTTACTGGAGTTGTGCATTCGCTCGTGCTTTTGTTCTGCGTGCTTGTAATATCGCCCGTGTTCAAATATCTGCCGCTTTCCGCGCTGGCAGGAGTATTATTGGCAACCGCCTACCGCATGAACGACTGGGAAAGCATCAAGACCTACTTCAAAAGACGCATGAAGGGGCCTATTGCGACATTCTTAGTTACGATGCTTGCTACAATAGTGTTCGACCTTACTATCGCAATACTGCTTGGAATAGCTGTTGCGCTTTTCGTGTTCATGCTGAATGTATCAAGCCTTGAAATTTCACAATCAAAAATTGAAAAGCACAGATTAAACGCAAAAGCACATGACTGCGATATAGAGGAAAAGTTCAAGGACGCTGTTGTGGTGTATATAACAGGACCTATGTTCTTCTTAAACGCGCAGAAATTCACAAATGAGCTTGAAAAAATTCAGGGCTATAATATGGTGATACTGTCTATACGCGGAGTGCCTATGATTGATGTCAGCGGATTGACCGCGCTTTCCGACTATTACGGCAACTGCATTGCAAAACGAATAAGGCTCATAATATGCGGCACGCAGGACAGCGTTATGTATAGATTAAAAGCATATGGCTTGTATGATATAATCGGCAAAGAGAATTTCTATCCAAGCGTTGACAAGGTCTTAACCTGCGAGGATTTCAACTTAACTAACAGATGACTGAGGAGCGTTGAATGAAATATCACAATCCCGAGCTGGAGGCATTGAGCCAGCTTCACCGTTATTTCGATACGGCGCTGAATGTAAAGAGCCGTGAAAACTACATATACGCTGAGAATATTCCGGATAAGATTCAAAAAGAAATACGAAATATTATAAAAAGCTTCGTTGAAAAATGGAGTGATGTATTATCCAATGAGAGCAAGGAAAGGCTTGCTGAGGATATGAAGCTGAGCAACATATTTTTCTACTTGGCCTCCTGCCATGATAATTTCATTAACCTTATGGACGAAAAGGGCTTAGCCTTCAAGCAAGCAACAGAGGGGCTTGACGAATCAGTAACAAAATGCTTCGCAAGGCTTAACTACTTTTTGTTCTATGAGAATGACCCTGTATCGCTGCAAAAGAGAGATGAATGCTACTATCTGAACCTATTCGATACTCATTCGGCTGTAATCGACTTGGTTTTCAAGGACGCCGAAGCTGAAAATTTGGAGGATTTGCCCTTCATAAACTACGAGCTTTCAAAGGAGGGCGATACATACATATTGGAGTTGGTGCAGTACGACTCAGAGAGCAAGAAGCAATCAAATGCCGTATTGCGCTGCAAAGAGGTCGCTGTGGAATATCAGGTATTCGACTATGTGGCTTCGGCTTACAGCAAAAAGCACTATTCTTGGGGAATGTTGGCTTTGGCATTGTACGAGCTTGGCGGGCGTTATTCGTTCGATGAGCGTTTGGTGAACGAAAAGGAAAGACGCTTTATTCCGCTTAGCAATTTTGAGCCTATTATGTGCCATTTTAGCGATGATTACAATGTTTTTAAGCACGACGACGAGCAGTTTGATATGTTCATAGGCTATGTTAAGCGAGCAAACTGCGAAAAGCTGTTGCCTGCGTTGAACGCATACAGGGAAGAAAAGAATGAGAAGCGCAAGAAAAAGAAGCTGAAAAAGCTTACACAGCTTATGGATACGCCCGCATGCGAACCGCTTTGGCGCTTGATATTCAACGAATTAAGCGAAGCGACGGCGGAATACCCGAAAAAAGCCGAGGTGTTGGCGGACCCCGAGCTTTTGCTGACTACTCGCGCAAAAATAAAGGCCGCGATGAATAAAGCGGGCTTTAGAGGCGAGTATCCGAATTACCGCAAAAGCAATATGGGTACATTAAGCTGCATTTCTTTTGTTGAATACTATGTGGGAAACGAGCTTTACATTATTATAAATACCACAGCTGCGCAGCCCGACAGAAATAAAGCATATCTCCTGTACGAAAGATTAGATGCGTACGGGGCGTTTTTCTACGGATACGGCAGGGTATTGCCCGTGTTAATTCACAAAGACGATACCTCCCAAACCGATGCGCCCGACTTAAAACATACGCTTGCGATTGCAATAAAATTTGCAGAGTTCAAGGAGCTGGATAAGAGTGAATCTCAGTTCATCGGCATAAGCAAGCATGACGGATTTAATTTCGCAAACCTGTTAGCAATACTTATAATACTGGGAATAGGCATTATGATGCTATTGCTTAATTTGAATAGCAAACAAGATGAATCGGATTCGCTAATGGCAATACTGCTGTTTTTTGCTTTTGCCGGTAGTCTTGCTGTTATTCAAAAGCCTCTAAAAACAGCTAAATTAAAAAACCAACGGAAAAAATTATGATTTCGCTGTACAAACGCAAGAATAATGTGCTATAATGTAATGTGCTAACCTTTGGCTCGGTTATGTCGCTACTCCGGCGCACAGCTTAGCTAATAGGGGATATTATTAAGTGAAAGGAGGCAATAGCAATATGTTGGAAGCAAAGAGCGAAATCATTAAGAAGTTCGCACGCCACGAAGGCGACACAGGCTCGCCCGAGGTTCAGATCGCGCTTTTGACTGCTCGCATAAATCATTTGAACGAGCATTTGAAGATTAACCCTAAGGACCACCATTCGCGTCGCGGTTTGTTGAAGATGGTTGGTAAGCGTCGCGGTCTGTTGAACTACCTGATAAAGCAGGATATAGAGCGTTACAGAACCATTATTGCAGAACTGAATTTGAGAAAGTAATGCAAAAAAACAAGAGCCAGCCGACACAGGCTGGCTTTTATTATGCGTATAAATATTGAAAGCGTTTTTCGATTGCGCAGTGGAATGCCGCACTTGTGCGCAACATTTTGATGTTCGTGATTTCTATGCAACAGCAATTTATGTGCATGAAGTGTTCTATACTGCTTTGCTTTCAAAAAAGTAGTGCGGTGTGGGGGGACAACGCCCGAAAAGCAGCTTGTGCGACATGAAATATCCTTCGGACATGAAATATTGCGCTTATGCGCAACATTATTTTACACCATTTACATACTGCATTTTTCATTCGCGCGTTAGCGCATCTTCATTCACACGAGGCGTCTTCATTCACCCGCAGGGTGTCCTGATGCACCCCGCGAATTAACTCGACACTCCTGACTTCACGCCTAAAAAACTACTTGACAAAACCGACGGGCTAATTATAATAAAATGGTACGCGAATGTGGTGGAACGGCAGACACAACGGACTTAAAATCCGTCGGGGCGACCCGTGGGGGTTCAAATCCCCCCATTCGCACCAGATTATTAACATAACTTGAGTGTACCCTCATAAGCTGACAAAAGTTTTTCTTACTCATTTACCAAATCGCATTTGCTGTTTAAATTTTCTAATATAAGTAAACATTTTTAGCGATTTGCCTGCAACAACAAAAATTATAAAAAAATTTTTGCATAAATAGTCAAAAATATGCAATAATAAGGGGATTTTATATATTATTATATTAAGTGCTGTTACTGGCTATGATTAAAGGCTTTGCGGGATAATTTGCATATGCAGGCTATTTTTGATTGTATCAATTGAAACAAACACAACAGCAAATTGGATAAGGCTATCGTTTCTGTGCTTTTTTTACTACCTTTACAAATTGTTGCGCATATATCATAATGAGTTCAAGAAAGCGGGGAGGTATGTGTGGAACTTCTCTTTGCCATTTCTCAAACCTAAAACATCATTACATTTCTCACAAATACTCCCTCCCGCTGTCTTATAATACATACGCAGCTTCTCAAATGCAAACATTAAAATGAAAAATAATTTCTCCGCTATTGACAGCTATTATTTCTACCATTTATAATGGGTGTAACAATTAAATATGTCAGATATAGAGGCGCAGATAGCAAGGTAGGCCTTATATAAACGAGGGGCGACTCGATAAGGTTTTCGAATGTGCTATTTGCCGAAAGTATATGTGCTTCGCCTATTGCGCATATGCTTGGGCATAACGCTCAGTGCGGTATGACTGTCATCTGGATTCGATGAAGAGCTATATTCACAAATACTCATTTGTGCGTATGGCAATTTTTTTGTTAAATCTTTTTAGGGAGGTAGAAACGTGGCAGAGAAGGCGATTATCAGATTAAGAATGAGCAATCATGACGCGCATTACGGCGGCAATTTGGTTGACGGAGCGAGAATGCTTGCGTTGTTCGGCGATGTGGCGACAGAGCTTCTTATCAGGCATGACGGCGACGAGGGCTTGTTCGTTGCGTACGACAATGTAGAGTTCAAAGCACCCGTATTCGCAGGCGATTTTATCGAGGCTGAGGGCGAGATAGTTTCTGTCGGCAACTCATCACGAAAAATGGTATTCGAAGCAAGAAAGGTTATTACGGCAAGACCGGACATATCCGATTCAGCTTGCGATGTGTTGGACGAACCCTTAGTGGTTTGCCGTGCGAGCGGAACCTGCGTTGTTCCCAAAAACAAGCAGAGAAAGGGGTAAGGAGATGGAAAAGCTAATCATCACAGCGGCTATTTGCGGCGCAGAAGTAACCAAGCAGCACAATCCTAATGTTCCTTATACTGTAGAGGAAATCGCGAACGAAGCATATGAGGCATACAAGGCGGGCGCTTCAATAATTCACCTGCACGTTAGGTACGACGACGGTACTCCCACGCAGGACGCAAAGCGCTTTGAAGAATGTATGAAGGCTATTTACGCAAAATGCCCCGATGTTATTATTCAGCCTTCAACAGGCGGCGCGGTGGGCATGACGAATGACGAGCGCTTGCAGCCCATAACTCTTAATCCCGAAATGGCTACATTGGATTGCGGCACCTGTAATTTCGGCGGCGACGAGATTTTCGTAAACACGGAAAACATGATAATAGACTTCGTTGAGAAGATGAACGCACGCGGAATAAAGCCCGAAATAGAGGTGTTTGACAAGGGCATGATCGACACTGCTATAAGGCTCAACAAGAAGGGCTATATAAAGTCGCCCATGCACTTTGATTTTGTTATGGGCGTAAATGGCGGAATAACAGGCGAGCCGAGAGATTTGGTATATATGGCCGAGTCGATTCCTCAGGGAAGCACTTGGACAGTAGCCGGCATCGGCAGATTCGAGTTCCCCTTAGCCACAATGGCTATCATTATGGGCGGACATGTGCGCGTCGGCTTTGAGGATAACATTTATCTTTCAAAGGGCGTTCCTGCTAAGTCAAACGGCGAGTTAGTCGCGAAAGTCGTGCGCATAGCCAAAGAATTAGGCAGAGAAATTGCAACTCCCGACGAGGCAAGGGCAATTTTAGGCTTAAAGGCACGTGTCTAATGAGGCGCTGCCCCACACCCAGTTTCTTTTCTAAAATGAAAAGAAGCAAAAGAACCCACTGACATTTAGCTTTTCGCGAAGCGAAAAATTTAGCATTGCGAAGCAATATTTAGCTGTTAACGAAGTAAATAATTTAGCGTCGCGAAGCGAACCACACCATCACTAAACAGGGATTGTTATCCTACAAATAAATCAAAATAATTGGAGGATTATATGGCATTAAAAGGAAACAAATACGGAACACACAGAGTTATTGAGCCCCAAGGCGTATTGACACAGGCGGCATACAAGATTGACAACGACATGAGCAAGCAGTATTCGAATGAAATCGTATGCGATGTAATCTCATTGAACATCGACTCGGCTTCATTCACTCAGATCAAGGAAGCCTGCAACGGCGACGACAAGAAGATTGAGGAAATGATTTTCTCAATCGTGAACGAGCGCGGCAAGATGCAGAACCCCGTAACAGGCTCGGGCGGAATGTTCATAGGCAAAGTCGCATACATTGGCGAGGACCTGAAGGACAGAGATCTGAAGGTCGGCGACAAAATAGCGTCATTGGTTTCTCTTTCAATGACACCCCTGAAAATCGAAAAGATTCTTGCAATACACAAGGATATTGACCGTGTTGATGTAGTTGCAAAGGCAGTATTGTTCGAAAGCGCAATTTACGCTAAGCTGCCCGATGATATGACAGAAGCATTGGCTTTGGCAGCATTAGATGTTGCAGGCGCACCCGCACAGGCAAGAAAGCTCCCCAAGGAGGGCGACAGCGTTCTCATATTGGGCGCTAACGGTAAATCAGGCGTGCTCTGCGGCTATGAAGCCATGAAGGCAGTCGGTCCTAAGGGCAATGTTGTTGGCGTTGTAAGAAATCCCAGCCAGATTCCCGGGCTTATGGAGCTTGGCGTATTCCACAAGGTTGTGCTGGCGTCGGCTACCGAACCCGTTGCTGTATTGGAAGCGGCATTGGAAGCGAACGGCGGCAAGGAATATGATGTATCAATCTCCTGCGTAAATGTTGAGAACTGCGAGATGAGCGCAATTCTGCCCGTAAGAGACGGCGGTATCGTTTACTTCTTCTCTATGGCAACAAGCTTCACAAAAGCGGCGCTTGGTGCTGAGGGCATAGGCAAGGACGTTATGATGATAGTCGGAAACGGCTACACGAAGGACCACGCCGAAATCACGCTTAACATTCTGCGCGAGAGCCCGAAGCTCAGGGCGTTATTCGATAAGAAATATGTATAATTGACGCGAGTATGAGCAAGTGGGGAAACCCACTTGTTCGAAATTTAAGCGCAATTCTTTTATATATTTCAGAAAGGAAAGTGAATATGAACACCGTATTCGATCATATACCAAGAGAGCAGTTTAACGATTGGAAATGGCAGGTCGCCAACCGAATCGAAACATTAGAGGACTTAAAAAAATACATACAGCTCACACCCGAGGAGGAAGCAGGCGTAAAGGAGTGTCTTAAAACGCTGCGCATGGCAATTACGCCCTACTATCTTTCGCTGATAAACTTAGACGACCCGAATGACCCCGTGCGCAAGCAGGCAATACCTACTATTCGCGAGCTGCACAATGTGGAAGCAGACTTAAAGGACCCTCTGCACGAGGATACGGATTCGCCCGTATATGGCTTAACGCATCGCTATCCCGACAGAGTGCTTATACTCACAACAGACCAATGCTCAATGTATTGCAGGCACTGCACGCGCCGCAGATTCGCCGGCGTTACGGACTCCGCCTGCTCTTTAGCGCAGATAGACAAGTGCATAGAGTATGTAAGAGAGCATACCGAGGTGCGCGACTGTCTGCTTTCGGGCGGCGACTGCTTGATGCTTTCAGACGAAAGGCTTGAATACATAATTTCAAAGCTGCGTGAGATTAAGCACGTAGAGATAATAAGGCTTGGCACGAGAACTCCCGTTGTGCTTCCTCAAAGAATAACGCCTGAGCTGTGCAATATGCTGAAAAAATATCATCCCGTATGGCTGAATACGCATTTCAACCACCCGAACGAGATTACTGAGGAATCCAAAAGAGCCTGCGCGATGCTGGCAGACGCGGGTATTCCTTTGGGCAACCAATCCGTATTGCTTGCAGGGGTTAACGACTGCGTGCATGTAATGAAAAAGCTGGTACATGAGCTTGTTAAGATGCGCGTTCGCCCGTACTATATTTATCAATGCGACTTGTCAATGGGCTTAGAGCATTTCAGAACGCCCGTAAGCAAGGGCATAGAGATTATAGAGGGCTTGCGGGGGCATACATCGGGCTTTGCTGTTCCGACATACGTTGTTGACGCTCCCGGCGGCGGCGGCAAGATTCCCGTAATGCCCAACTACCTTATTTCACAAAGTCCGCACAAGGTCAATTTGAGAAACTTCGAGGGCGTTATAACCACATACACAGAGCCTGAAAGCTATAAAGAAACCTGTAACTGCGAGGTATGCAGAGGCGAAAAGCAAGCCGAGCTTATAGGCGTTTCAGGCTTGCAGCATGGCAACGGGCTTTCATTAGAGCCAATAGGATTAAAACGCAATCAAAGGAAGTGGGGCAGCTAATGGCAGAGGTAAAAGAGAAGATTAGATTAGACAAGAGTCTGATTGACAAGGCGAGGAATTCCGCAAAGCGAGTAGCGGAGAACACTCAAAGCTTCATAGATTTGCACACCACGATAGCGGTAGAGCGCGCGGTATGCAGACTATTGGGAATAGATGGCGTGAACGAATTTGAGGTTCCGCTACCCAATGTAGTATGCGACGCGCTGTATGGGCACGACCTTTTATCGAATGGTGCAGCGTATGTAATAGGCTGTTTAATAAAGGAAACAGGGCTATCCCCGCAGAAAATAGCTGAGGGCATAGCTAATGGCGAAATAGATGTAGCGCAGTTTAAGCCCATATCCCATTTAGAAGCGAGAGAAGCCGTTGCCGACGCGGTGAACGCTACGATTCAGCGCATACGCAATAATGTCAGCACACGCAAAAGCTTCTTGGCAGAGTACGGCGATAAGGATACGCCCTATCTGTATGTTATAGTCGCTACGGGCAATATTTACGAGGATATTATTCAGGCGCAGGCGGCCGCAAGGCAGGGTGCTGACGTTATAGCCGTTATACGCACAACCGGACAGAGCTTATTGGATTATGTTCCCTATGGCCCAACAACAGAGGGTTTTGGCGGAACATACGCGACGCAGGAGAATTTCAGGCTGATGCGTGCGGCGTTAGACGAGGTAAGCAGGGAGCAGAAGCGTTATATACGCCTGTGCAATTACTGCTCCGGGCTATGTATGCCCGAAATAGCCGCTATGGGTGCGTTTGAAAGGCTTGATGTAATGCTGAACGACGCGCTGTACGGCATATTGTTCCGTGATATTAACCCTAAGCGCACGCTTATAGACCAATACTTCTCACGCGTTATAAACTCATTCGCTGGCGTAATAATAAACACAGGTGAGGACAACTATTTAACTACCGCTGACGCTGTCGAGGAAGCGCATACGGTGCTGGCTTCACAGTTTTTGAACGAGCAGTTTGCGCTTTGCGCGGGGCTTCCCGAGGAGCAGATGGGCTTAGGGCACGCGTTTGAGATTTCACCCGAAGTTGAAAACGGCTTCTTGTATGAAATAGCCCAAGCGCAGATGGCAAGGCAGATATTCCCCAAGGCGCCGCTGAAGTATATGCCGCCTACCAAGTTTATGACGGGCGATATATTCATGGGCAATGTGCAGGATGCGCTGTTCAACATAGTTACAATAGCCACAAACCAGCGCATACACCTGTTAGGCATGCTCACAGAGGCCATACATACGCCGTTTATGAGCGACAGGGCGTTGGCCATTGAAAACGCGAAATACATATTCAACACCATGAAGAACCTCAGCGACGAAATAGAGTTCAAGCAGGGCGGAATAATAGAAAACCGCGCTAACGAGGTATTGAAGCGCGCCGCAGAGCTTTTGGGCGATATAGAAAAGATGGGCATATTCCAAACATTAGAGCAGGGAATTTTCGCAGGAATTAAGCGCTCAAGCGATGGCGGCAAGGGCTTGGCGGGAGTAGTTAAAAAGAGCGACATATACTTCAACCCGTTTATTGAAATAATGAAAGGGGAGGCAAAGCAATGAACGAAAAGGAATTGAATCTTAAACAGTTAAAGCCATACGGCGACACTTTGAACGACTCAAAGGTGCAGCTTTCGTTCACTCTGCCTGTTCCCAACGACGAAAAGGGCAAGGAAGCCGCAAGGATATTAGCCAAGAAAATGGGCTTATCCGAGCCCAATGTAGCGCTTGCTAAGAGCTTAGATAAGGATTTTACCTTCTACATAGTTTACGGCACCTGCGTTCACAGCGTTGACTATACCGAGATTAAGGTTCAGGCGGTTGAATCCAAGGTTATGGAGATGGAGGAGACAGACGAGTTTATAAAAACGCACATAGGCAGGAAGGTTGTAGTAGTCGGCGCGGCTACGGGTTCAGACGCGCACACGGTAGGCATAGACGCTATTATGAACAGAAAGGGCTATGCCGGTCACTATGGCTTGGAGCGCTATGAGATGATAGACGCGCACAATTTAGGCGCACAGGTGCCCAATGAGGAGTTCATTAGAAAGGCAGTAGAGCTTAATGCCGATGTGCTGCTTGTTTCACAAACGGTTACGCAAAAAGATGTTCACATTAAGAACCTGACAGAGCTTGTAGAGCTGTTAGAGGCTGAGGGCTTGCGCAGCCGCTTCATAGTGGTATGCGGAGGGGCAAGGATAACCCATGAATTAGCCAAGGAGCTGGGCTACGATGCAGGCTTCGGCGCAGGAACATTCGCAGAGCATGTTGCAAGCTTTGCGGTTGAAATGCTTGCGAAGAAGCTGAATAAATAATCGTCAAGGAGGAATTTATGAGCGTATTGTTCGAGTTGAAGGACCATGTAGGCGTAATTACGATTGACAGGCAGGAGGCACTCAACGCGCTTAACAGGCAAACGCTGTGGGAGCTGAAAAATGTAATCAACGGAGCCGAGGCCGACAAAGATGTGCGCGTGGTAGTAATCACAGGAGCCGGCAGGGCATTCGTAGCAGGCGCAGACATAGCTGAGATGAGCGACATGAGCCCTCACGAAGCATACGAGTTCGCGCGCGTCGGCACTCATGTTTTCAACCGCATTGAAAGAGCACGCTTCCCCGTAATAGCCGCCATTAACGGCTTTGCGCTGGGCGGTGGCTGCGAGCTGGCGCTTGCGTGTGATATTCGCTACTGCTCAACAAAGACTAAGTTCGCACAGCCCGAGGTTACATTAGGCATTACGCCGGGCTTCGGCGGCACGCAAAGGCTGCCACGCGTAATAGGTCTGCCCAACGCTATGGAGATGATACTCACAGGCGAAATGGTTGACGCCGCAAAGGCTAAGTCGATAGGTCTTGTAAACGATGTGTTCGAGCCGGAAGAGCTTATGGAAAAGGTTATGGAAAAGGCGCGCGCAATAGCAGGCAACGCACCTATTGCAGTTAGCAAGGCAAAATCTGTAATACGCAGCTTCCATTGCTCTAACATCACCAACGACTTAGAGGCTGAGCATAATGTGTTCTCCGGCTGCTTCAAAACGCATGACCAGACAATGGCTATGGAGGCTTTCTTAAAGAAAGAGCAGCGCGGCGAATTCGAAGGCAGGTAAGAAAGGAGAGCAATATGAAAAACATATTCGTTGTAGGCGCAGGCACAATGGGGCTTGATATTGCGCAGGTGTTTGCCGCGGCAGGCTTTTCGGTAACCGTGCGCGACATTACAAGCGATATTATCGAAAAAGCGCAAAACAGGCTTACCACAACGCTGAATAAGCGTGTAGAGCGCGGCAAGATGACAAAAGAGGATATGGACGCGATAGTAAACAGTATTCGCTTCACAACCGAATTGCAGGAAGCGAATGACGCGGACCTCGTAGTAGAAGCAATAATCGAAAAAATCGAAGCAAAGCAGAGCCTATTTGCTGAATTAGACGGTATATGCAAGGAAAGCGCGATATTCGCTTCAAACACCTCATCAATTTCTATAACCGCAATCGCGCAGAGCACGAAAAGGGCTGACAGGTTTATAGGTATGCACTTCTTCAATCCCGCAACGGTTATGAAGTTAGTCGAGGTGATACGCGGAATACACACAAGCGACGAAACCTTCGAGGCGATATTCAGCTTGTCAGAGAAAATAGGCAAGACACCCGTAAAGGTTGAGGAGGCTCCCGGATTCGTCGTAAACCGCCTGCTAATCCCTATGATAAACGAGGCTGTAGGGCTGCTGACGGAGGGTGTTGCGTCGGCTTCGGATATTGATTCGGCTATGAAATTAGGCGCGAATCATCCTATGGGGCCGTTAGAGCTTGCTGACCTTATTGGGCTTGATGTATGCTTGGCGATTATGGATACTTTGTATCAGGAGACCCACGATACCAAGTATCGCGCACATACACTGTTGCGCAAAATGGTACGCGGCGGCCTGTTAGGCAGAAAGACCAAGAAGGGCTTTTACGAGTATTAGCCGTAGCCGCTCATAAATTCAAATATTATAGATATTTTCGCGGGCGAACAAAAACAGTGTTCGCCCCCTTAGGTATGGTATGCTGAAAAACAAGCAAGCCCAATAATTGCACAATATGAGGATACATAAATGAACAAAAGAATAGCACTATTGCTTTTACTTACCGCCGCGCTGATATGGGGCGCAAGCTTTGTTGCAGTAAAGAATCTGCTTTCGTATATATCGCTGAACTACATACTTGCTTTCAGGTTTACCGCAGGCGCTTTGGCGCTTTCATATACTCTGATACGAAGCAGGAAAGCTTTTACCCCGAAGCTTATATTGCGCGGCGCATTGGTGGGCTTGTGCTTATATCTGGCGTTTATGTTTCAAACATGGGGCTTAAAATACATAACCTCAGGCAAAAACGCGCTAATAACCGCTGTATATGTTGTAGTTGTGCCATTTCTGATGTGGATATTGCACAAAAAACGCCCGACTCTGCGAACAGTAGTTGCCGCATTCGTATGCTTTTTTGGTGTAGGTGTGTTATCCTCTGTATCTGATGTGGATAGCGCCGCTAACACCGCGCTTAACATATTGGGCTTTACGCTTTCGGGCAGGGGGTTGGAGCTGTTCGGGATAGCGTTGACATTCATATCCGGCGTATTATTTGCTGTGCATATCGCGATAGTGGCAATATACTCAGAAGAGCACGATGTGATGAACATTACATTCCTGCAATTTGCTTTCGCGGCTGTGTTGGCTTTCATTGCCGCATTATCAATAGAAGAATTCCCGCAAATCGCCTCATTCAACTCAAGCGTATGGCTCGGCTTGGGCTATGTGTCCATACTCTCAACAGTTGTGGGACTGAGCTTTCAGAACATCGGCGTAAAATACGCGCCGCCCGCCTTGGCATCGCTGATACTGTGCCTTGAATCCGTTTTCGGAGCTATTATGGGCATTATAATTCTCAAAGAAAGCCTCAACGCCGCCATTGTAATAGGCACGATTCTCATATTCAGCTCTATTGTGATTTCAGAACTGCCGCAGAAAAAGAAAAACGAATAATGCGGGTTTTATATTGAGCTTCGCCCCGTACCCCACTCGTAGCAAATATTTGCGGGGCTTCGCCCCACACCCCACTACTTTTCTTGTAAGAAGGTGGCTATCCACCGCAGTAGCAAAAGAACAAGCAATTATATAAACATTTAGCGTCGCGCAAACAATATTAAGCTGTTCGCGACAGCGAACCACTCCCCACTACTTTTCTTAAAAGAAGGTCGTCAGCCACCGCAGTAACAAAAGAGCAAATCAAATCTTTGCTTAATAATGATAACATTCCGGTAAAAACAGAAAGCGGGCGCAATGCGCGCCCCTACGCAGTAATTCGTTCAGTCATAGCCCGTTTTCATTCACGCGGAGCATTGTCTTCATTGCGCACTCCGCGCGCACTCCACAACCTTCACCACAACGTCGTCAAGCACCGATATAACCGCAACCTGCCCTGCCGACGCTCTGCGCTCCCTGCGTATTGCGGCGGTATTTACAAGCGTTTTCGCGCCATGCAGCTGTTCTACCTCTATATCGAAGTCGTCGCCGTCTAAAAACGCGGCATACACAATTTTTGTGCCATTTGAGCCGTTGCGCTTGAAGTCGAATGTCTTTAAGCCCTTGCCGTTTCTGCCCTGTATGTCGTAATCAAACACCATAGAGCGTTTAGCGTAGCCCCTGTCCGACACAAGCAGCAGATCGCCTGTTTCGCCTATGGCCTTTGCAAATACGCAGGTGTCGCCCTTATCAAGCTTTATGCACTTAACGCCGCCTGCCACCCTGCCCATTGCAGGGACCGTGTTCGCCATAAAGCGTATGCTCATGCCCTTTTCGGTAACCATCAGAATTGATTTCTGCTCGATTTCCTCCTGCGTTAAAAGCTCTATGCCTATTATTTCATCATCTTTCAGCTTGGCGGCGGCTATGCGCTTGGTCTTAGTAAGATACTCCTTTGAGGGAGTGCGCTTGATATTGCCCTGCGCTGTGTAGAAGAAGTAATCCGCGCTCTCCTCTTTGTCGGACTCAACCACGAACGCCGCGACTACCTTTTCGCCCTCCTCAACGGGAATAAGCGATGTAAGCCTTGTAAGGCGGGATTTGCCCTTGTTTTTCTGCTGCTCGGGAATTTCATCAACGCTCAAAGTAAGGCACGAACCCGTATTTGTGAACAGCTTTAACTGCTTATCTGTCTTGGTGTCAAAGCCGTACTTGAATGCGCCCGCGGTTTCGTCGGGATTAGCCATGCCCGGCGCACGCCTTGACAGCTTTACATCCTGCACGCCGTTTAAGTCATAATCTATGAACACCTCTAATCTGCAATCGCAGCTCGGCCTCTCTACCGCTTCGTCAACATACTCGTCTAATGCCTCTTTTTCGGCTAAAAGCTTTGTGCGCCTTGGATTGCTGTATTTTTGCGCGATGCCGGCTAACTCCTGCTTGATTACATCTAACAGCAGCTCGCGTGAGCCTAATATTGCCTTTAAGCGTTTTATTGCTGCCTTTATTTCCTTTGCTTCCTTGTGTATGGCTTCAAGCTCTAAGTTTGTCAATCTCTGCAAGCGCAAATCAAGTATTGCCTGCGCCTGTATCTCTGTGAATTCAAAGCGCTCCATAAGAGCTTCTTTAGCTGCCTTGGGGGTCTTTGAAGCGCGAATAATGGCAATTACCTCGTCTATATTCATTATCGCCTTTACAAGCCCGTCTAATATGTGCTCGCGCTTCTTAGCGGCCTCTAAATCATACTTGGTGCGCCTTGTTACTACATCCTCCTGATGCTTCAGATAGCCCTTTATTAGCTCAATGAGGCCCATCTGCTGAGGCTTGCCCTCTGCTATTACCATCATGTTAACGGAGAAATTAGTCTGCAAATCGGTGTATTTATACAGGGCTTTTAATACCTTTTCTGGCTCGGCGCCCTTTTTCAGCTCTATTACGGCACGCATGCCCACCCTGTCAGACTCGTCGCGAATATCAGCTATTTGCGCAAACGCCTTTATGCTTTCCTTGCGCTTCTGCGCTGTCGCTAAAATCTTTGTGAGCATTGTGGCTTTATTGACCTGATAGGGAAGCTCGGTAATTACTATGAGTGTTTTACCGTTCTTCTGCTGCTCAAAATGCGTTTTTGCACGCAGTATAAGCCTGCCCCTGCCCGTTTCGTATGCGGTTTTCAGCTCGCTTGTGCTTAGTATATAGCCGCCTGTGGGGAAGTCGGGCGCGGGGATTATCCTCATAAGCTCGTCAATAGTAATGTCGGGATTCTCCATTACCGCTATGCAGGCGTTTATGGCTTCGTCTAAATTATGCGGAGGTATGCTCGTTGCAAGACCTACCGCTATGCCGCTCGCACCGTTTACAAGCAGATTCGGGAACCTTCCCGGAAGCACCGTAGGCTCTTTCAGAGTATCGTCGAAGTTATATTCAAAGCGAACTGTGTCCTTCTCAATATCGCGCAATAATTCCAAAGCAAGGGGCTTCATACGCACTTCTGTATAGCGCATTGCAGCGGCTGTATCGCCGTCTATGCTTCCGAAGTTGCCATGACCGTCAATTAGCGGCATACGCATTGTGAATTCCTGCGCCATTCTGACCATAGCGTCATACACCGACGTATCGCCGTGCGGGTGGTACTTGCCCAAGCAGTCGCCGACTACGCGCGCGCTCTTTCTATACGGCTTGTCGGGATTAAGCCCTAACTCGTGCATTGTGTAAAGAATTCGCCTTTGCACAGGCTTTAGACCGTCCTCTATGCGCGGCAATGCTCTATCCAATATAACATGCTTAGCATAGGGCAGCATTGAATCGTGCAGGCAATCCTCCAATGGCTTTTGAATTATTTTTTCGCCTATGTTTTCCGGAATAAGTGTTTTCTTTGCCATGTGTACTTCCTTTAATTATCGAAATCTGCGTATTGCTTTATGTATTCCTTTCTCGGCTCAACCTTGTCGCCCATCAGCACGGTTAAACGCCTTTCAGCCTCCGCCGCGTCCTCTATGGTTACCTGTAAGAGCGAACGGTTATTGGGGTTCATTGTGGTATCCCATAGCTGCTCGGGATTCATCTCGCCCAAGCCCTTGTAGCGTTGAAGCGAATAGTCCTTCAGATTGGCTGTGAAAGCGGCCAGCTCCTCATCTGAATACAGATATTTCACCTGCTTGCCGTACTCTACCTTGTATAGCGGGGGCAGACCTATATAAACATGCCCGTCTAAAATCAGCTCCTTCATATAGCGGTAGAAGAAAGTCAATAATATAGCGCGTATATGCGCACCGTCCTGATCCGCATCGGAAAGTATTATGACCTTGTTGTATTTAAGTGAGCTCTTATCGAAATTGCTGCCGAAGCTTGTGCCCAGAGCAGTAATTATTGAACGATATTCCTCGTTTGCCAGCACCTCGTCTATGCTCTTTTTCTCTACATTCTGAGGCTTGCCCCTTAGAGGCAGTATGGCTTGAAAACGCCTGTCCCTGCCCTGCTTGGCGCTGCCGCCTGCCGAATCGCCCTCTACTATGAACAGCTCATTTATCTCGTAATCCCTGCCTATACAGCTTGCAAGCTTGCCTACAAGCGGCTCATTTTCAAGCTTGTTCTTGTCTCTTGCTAAGTTGCGGGCTTTCCTTGCGGCTTCACGCGCTTTTGCAGCAGCCAATGCCTTTTGGGCTATGGATTGGCTCACCTGCATATTCTTCAAGTCCTCTAAGAACTTGGTCAGCTGCTCGGTTACAACCGCTTCAACCGCAGGGCGCGCTTCGGTATTGCCTAACTTTGTTTTTGTTTGCCCCTCGAACTGCACATTCTGCATCTTCAAAGAAATTACAGCGGTTAGCCCCTCTCTGAAATCATCGAACTGCAATGAGGCGTCCTTATCCTTCAAAAGCCCATTGTTGCGGCAATACTCGTTAAGCACCTTAGAATACGCAGTCTTGAAGCCCGTTTCGTGAGTGCCGCCCTCTGTGGTCGATATGTTGTTTACATAAGAAAAAACCGAATCCGTATAACCGTCATTATGCTGTATAGCAATATCTACAATGATGCTGCCCGACTTGCCCGAAAGCACTATGGGCGACTCGTACAGCGTGTTCTTATCCGTATTCAACAGCGCGACGAAATCGGCTATGCCGCCTTCAAAGCAATAGTACGCCTCTTTCCTGTTGCCGCGCTCCCGCGAATCTATGAGATTGAACTTTATGCCCTTGTTCAAGAAAGCAAGCTCGCGGATTCTTCTATTCACAGTATCATAATTCATGTGCAGTGTTTCGAACACGCGCTTATCGGGCAAGAAATGCACCTTTGAGCCTGTTTTGCGCGTTCTGCCCACCTCCTGCAAGGGCGTTACGGGCTTGCCTGAGTGAATTTTATTGTCGTCGCCTAAAAAGCTTTTGAATTCTTGGCGGTACAGCTTGCCATTTACAGCTACCTCGACTATTACGAACTCGGAAAGCGCATTAACGACAGCCGCGCCTACGCCGTGCAGACCGCCCGAATAGCTGTACGCGTGATTATCGAACTTGCCGCCCGCGTGCAGCTGGGTAAATACCACCTCAACACCCGATACGCCTAATTTGTCGTGCGTATCCGGGGGAATTCCCCTGCCGTTATCCTCTACAATCACAGAATTGTCGGGCAACAGCTGAACGGTTATCTCGTCTGCGTAACCGTTTGCGGCTTCATCTACCGCATTGTCAACTATTTCCCATAGCAGCTGGTGCAGTCCGCGTACTCCCGTTGAGCCTATGTACATTCCCGGGCGTTTGCGAACAGCGTCAAGCCCCTCCATAACCTGTAAATCTTTTGCTGAGTAATCTGACATATATCTCCTTTGCAAAATAGGCAATTATACCGCCCTATGCCATAATATCGCTAAGGCAGTACTATATTGCCTACAAGTATATGTATATTCATCAATCCGCCTTGCCTGCATTATATGCCTGCATTACGCATGCTTGGTGGCGCGGGCAAGCCCTTGATGTTTCATGCACCTTGGAATTTAATAAATGCACGCAGAAATGCCCATCGAAATTATTGCTTCTTGTCGGGTTTGCCATGTGGGGCATTGTGTGCATACTTGCGGCAACTGTTTTTCCGTTATAGTAAACCCATATCGCACGCCTGTTCCACGACCATGAGCCGCCCGAAATCGCCTTCATAATGGCTGTGTCCTGCGCTGTTACCGGCTCGGAATCCGCATGATACCAGCCGCCGAAGCGCCTTGCTTGGAAGCTCATACCCGTTTTTACATCAATTATAGTGAAGTACGCGCCCTTTTTAAGCCATGATGAGCCGCCCTCGAACCAGTCCAACAGCTCGACTGTGCCCTTCACTCTGTTGAACATGGCGTTTTCGGAGGTTACCGTATTTGCTTCATCATAAAGCGAAGCTATGGTCGCGTCGCCTGCTATACCATCGCTCGTCAAGCCGCAGGCGGATTGGAACGCAGCGACAGCGGAACGCGTTTTTGAGCCATAGTACGATGTAATATCAACGACACTCAAAAAGCCCCTGTCATACAGGGCGTTTTGCAGGCGCTGAACCTCTATGCCGGACATTCCGGGCATAAGCAGGCGTTCTAATGTAGTGCTGCCCGGTCTTGATACCGATAGATAATCCCTATGCACATAGCCAATATTGCTGCCGACTACGCATAAATACCAGCCCGACACCATCGCCTTTATTTTTACAGGCTGACCCGCTTTCAGCTTCGTAATTATATACGAAGAAGTGCCGGCGCCTCCGCGCAATTTCACATCGTCTTCCGTTACATAGGCGGTTCGCGTGCCTTCTGTATTCACAAAAAGCAAATCTGAACGCACATAGCCCGTTATATCCTCTGTGCCGTTTGAATAGACAACCTTGTACCAGTTGTCCTTATACTCCAGCACGCTGACGCGCGCGCTTATGGGCATTTTGGCTAATATGTCGCTGCCTAAATCCGGCTCTGTGCGCAAATTAGCGTCGTTGCCCGTAACCGTGCCATACTGCACCGAAGCGGCATTTGCATTAGTTTTAACGCATACCGCCGCCAGCACAATAGCAAGCGCAATTAGCATATATGTTATTTTTTTACACCACATAGTATCACCCAATAAATGCCTTACGGCAAAAAATCCTTGCGCAGAATTACACTTATTCATTGTTTCATTCTGTGCATTCTGATGCTTCACACATAAAAAATTATATCATAGCGAAAAAACGCTTTCAAACCGCGTTTATGAACTATAAGTAAATTTTACTCCAAGGCTGTGTTTGCTGTGCTTACAAGATACTTCATACTATCAACAGGATACTTGCCTATGGCTGTTTCGCCTGTAAGCATAAGCGCCGACGCGCCGTCGCATATTGCGTTGTATATATCACATACCTCCGCGCGCGTGGGTACAGGCTGAGAGAGCATAGAATGCAGCATTTGAGTAACGACCAAGAACTCCCTGCCCTGCGCGTTGCAGGCGTTGGCTATATGCTTCTGAGTTTTTGGAATATCAAAAAGCGGAATGTGCATACCTAAATCGCCACGGGCTATAACCACGTAATCGCAATGCGGAATTATGCTGTTTATGTTCTCAACGCCTACTCTGCTTTCGATTTTCGCGTATATCTTGAAATTATCCGCACCTATGCTTTTTAGCACATCACGAACATATATTACATCATCGGCTTTCTGCACAAATGGCACCATTACGCCGTAAATTATGCCTGTTTCTTTTGCGAATTCAAGGTCAAGCCTGTCCGCCTCGCATATTATGGGCAGCTCTACCTCTATATCGCACGAAATGCTCTTATGGGGACGAATCACACAGTCATTCTGCGCACGATATTCCAAGTATTCACCCGCATTGCTTACGGGTTCTAATCTGATCAGCCCATCATCTAAGAGCAATGGCACTAAGCTTTTCTGCAATGCTTCAAACAGCTCCTTAGGCACAGGCACCTGCTTCTTGCCGCTTGCCTGTTGGCTGACTATCTGCACAGCTTCATGCGCCTTTAATAAAAATGGCTCGGTTAGGCTGCATATCCTCAACTCCGAGCCTTGCAGGTCCATAAGAACCTTTTGCGGCTTTCCCGCAAGCTCCATAGCCCGCCTTATAGCCTCAATATACTTCTTGCAATCAACTAAACGGGAATGAGAATTGTTTATCCTCACTCCCGTCATTCCCGCATTTATTAAAGCGACAAGCGTTTCGACCGCGCTGCACGCAGGTCCTATGGTTCCGAAAAAATCAATACTTCGCATCAATTTACCCTCTTTATTCTTGCGCCTAAGGCTTTTAGCTTTTCCTCTAAATTCTCGTAGCCCCTGTCCGTATAGTGCAGATTATACACGCGCGTTTCACCCTTAGCCATAAGCGCGGCAATAATAAGCGCAGCGCCCGCGCGGAGATCAGTCGCGTAAATATCTGCGCCATGCAAGGACTCAACTCCTATAATTTCAGCCTTGCCATTGCCCAAAACGCGCATATTCGCACCCATCTTGTTCAATTCGTTTACATGTTTGAACCTTTCGGTGAATATCTTGTCTATGATTATGCTTTCGCCCCTTGCAGTTGATAGAAATGCCATCATGGGCTGCTGCAAATCAGTAGGGAAGCCCGGATAGGTGCAGGTTTCAATTCGTAAAGGGCGGGGACGCATTGTAGAGGCGACATTCAGAATATAGTCGTTTCCCTCTATTGCCGGGTCAACGCTGACGCCTGCCTCCATGAGCTTTGCGGTTATTGCCTCTAAGTGCGCAGGGATTATGTTCTTAATAACTACTTCGCCACCCGTTGCCGCCGCCGCAATCATGAATGTACCTGCTTCTATCTGGTCGGGAATAATGGCATACGAACAGCCATGCAGATTACCGCGACCCACTCCCACAATACGGATAGTGTCGGTACCTGCGCCCTTTATTCTTGCGCCGCACATATTTAAGAAGTTCGCCACATCAACCACATGAGGCTCCTTCGCGGCATTGTGAATTTCTGTTGTGCCCTCAGCACAGCTTGCCGCCAGCATAATATTGATTGTCGCGCCGACGCTTGCCTTGTCAAGATATATCTCTGCGCCAACCAGCGTATGCGCCTTAGCAGTTATTATGCCATTGGCTTTATCGAAATCTATGACTGCGCCGAGCCTGCTCAAGCCCTTAATATGCAGGTCTATGGGACGCTCGCCTATAGCGCAGCCGCCCGGATAGGCTATCTTTGCATAGCCGTATCTGCCAAGCAGTGCGCCCAAAAGATAATACGAAGCGCGCAGCTTTGTCATATCCTCCGACAGCGCTTCGTTTGTATGTATAGTAACAGGGTTTGCGGTGAATACATTATCGGAAAAATCAACCTCAGCGCCTAAGCTTGATAAGATATTGCGCAATATAGCAACATCTTCTATATTCGGAATATTCTCAAGCCTGCACGCGCTGTTGCATAAAATAACGGCGGGTATAATGGCCACCGCTGCGTTTTTCGCTCCGCTAATAGTTACTTTTCCTCTTAGTGGATGTCCACCTTCTATCTTATAATGCTCCATAGTTCACTCCTAATCGCATATATGGTAGCATATCAAAAATGAAAATACAAATGGCAAAATGTTTAGGCACACAGGTGCGCCATGAATACACGCTTCGCGTGAATGAAGACGGGCTATGACTGAACAATTACTGCACAGGGGCGCGCATTGCGCCCGCATTCTGTTTTAATTATTAAGTAAAGAATAGCTTGTTCTTTTGCTGCTGCGGTGGCAAGCCACCTTCGTTTAAGAAAAGTAGTGGAGTGTGGTTCGCTATCGCGAACAGCAAATATTGCTTGCGCCGCTAATTGTTGATAAGTTACTTGTTCTTTTGCTGCTGCGGTGGTTTGCCACCTTCTTGCAAGAAAAGTAGTGGGGTGTGGGGTGAAACCCCACAAATAATCGCAAAATAAAAAACGGGGCGAATGCCCCGAATGATTGCGTATGACTATTTTCTTATAAACAGAATACCCAATGTTCCCGGTCCGCAATGGCAGGATATTGTGCAGCTTGCGCGGGTTACATAAACCTCGTCGAACTGCTGGTACTTGCTTATCTCTTCCTTGACGAGTGCTACGGTTTCGTCGGTAACGCCCGAATGGGTAATGAATATGCGGCGTGTATCCACTTGCTGATTCTCAAGCCTTTCCTTAACATATGCCTTCAAGCAGCGCTCCATTGAGCCTCTGTATGTTGTGGCAACTGTCATTTTACCGTCTATAACGGCTATGCAGGGCTTGATTTTCAAAACTGCCGCGCCGAATGCCTGCAACGCTGTGCACCTTCCGCCGCGCTTCAGATAGTCCATTGTTTCTACCACGAAGCTCGCGTCAACCTTGTTCGTAATCTCCTGAATACGCGCTAAAATCTCTGATGCCGACTTGCCCGCCTTTGCCATTTCAGCAGCCTCGAACACCAGCAGGCCTATTCCTGAGGAAAGGTTGCGCGCATCGATTACATACACATTCTCAAACTGCTCTGAAGCTAATAGCGCATTTTGATAGCATGCCGACATATCCGCGCTTATGCAGAAATGAACAACAGCGTCATAGCCTTGCAGCGCATTTTTGAAATGCTCTTCATATTCGAATGTGTTTATAGCGGCTGTCGTACACATTAAGTTGTCCCGCTCGACATACTTGTAAACATCGTCGGGGGACATATCAACGCCGTCCTTATAGCTCTTGTCGCCACAGTTTATTGTAAGCGGCAGCAGCCCGATATTGTATGCTTCGAATATGCTTTGCGGCAAATCGCAGGTACTGTCCGTGCTAATATTTACCATACCAAACTCCTTTCTTAATATAATTACTTAACATATATACTTTTAAGAACCTTTTGTCAAGCGCATTACACTACCTCTATTTGACAGGTGAGCATTACTGACAGCGCTGCGTTATGTCCTTCCTCGGTTATCCCGGCGCAGCAGGAGCTATCAACTATTATTTTATTCTCCGGGAATGCCGCTTTGAGAATCAAAGCGTTTGATATTACGCAAATGTCGGTAGCTATGCCTATTAGCTCTATCTCGGTTTCGGGCTTAATGTGCTTTTTCAATACATCTACGAGTTCGAATGAGCCAAACGCAGGCTTGTCAACAATAAGCGCGTCTTTTTGCATAACCTCCTGCAATTCGGGGGCAATTTCCCAGCCCTTTGTGCCTGAAATGCAATGCTTTACGGGCAAGCTACGACCCTCTTGCGTGTTCATATAATCGTCTGTGTGCGTGTCACGCGTGAACACAACCATGCCATTGTGCGCCTTAATCTTATTACGCGCATTCTCAACAATAGCTTGCGCAGATTTTGAGCCTAACGCGCCGCTGATAAAATCGTTCTGCATATCGATTACTACAAGAATTCCTTTCATAATAACCTCCTAATCAATAAATAGGTGATGACCATGCGAATAGTATTAAATAAGCTATATTGAGCACAGCCATTACGCCGATAACGACTGTTTTATGCTTTTTTGTGCTGAGTATGAGCGCTAATCCTAAGGGAAGCACTGCCGAAGCCATTAAGTAGCGCGGCGCAGATAAAAGCCATGTCGCGCCTATCGTAAACATGAAGTAAACCAAGAAATAGCACAGGTATTTCGCGTTGATTTTCCTGCGGACATACGCTATTGCGCCTAAGCCTCCGAATATCGCGATAAGCTCGGGAAGCCACAGCGCAAAGGCTGTTTTATAGTCCCATATAGCAGAGGAAGAGTTTAGCTCCGCCACCTTGCCGCAGAAGTTGCCTGAAATCATAGCAATTGTTCTCACGAAATAGCCCATCTTCTGCCCCCAATGCTCTCTTTGGAATATCGAGAACTGCAACGGGTTGCCCCATACCTTGTAGTTTATATAGAGATACACCAATAAACCGCTTGATATAAACAGCACGAATAATGCGCTGACAATTAGCTTTGCGTATGAATATCCCGCCTTATATTTCACCTTTTCTATGAGCATTTTTACATACTCTATCCCGACAGGAACCATGAGAAGCATGCCCGGAGAACGCGTAAATGCCGCCAGAGCGCCGAAAATACCTGCCGCGGCAAAATTGCGCTTCTTTGTGAAGTACAAGCACAGCAAGCACAGGAACATAAACAGCGATTCCGTCATAGCTGCTGTATAGAAAAATGAGCCCATAAGTAAAAATGTGGCAATTACGAAATGCTTGGCTGTTTTATTTGAATATTCATGGCGTACAAGCTCATAGCCTGTAATTGCCATGCCTATTGACGAAGCTATTGATACAATAAGCGCTGATACGAAGTAATCCTTAAACACAAAGGAGAATAATTTTATTACTATCGGATAGAATGGGAAGAACACGATATGGTACATGGGGTCGCCCTCTGTTACATACCAGTTTTCCGCTATGCCTAAGTAGCTTGGCGAATCTATGCCGCACTTTGACCATATCGAATACAGGCTGTCAAAAAAGCCCGTATTTAGCCTGCCGGTCAGCCTTGCAACCGCATAGGCGACAATTAGATTCAACAAGTGAAACACAAGCACGAAGCCGGCAATTTTTGCCCATGCTTTTATTGAGCTGCGCGGCTTTTGCTTTAATAGGAGCGGATTGGTTACAGGCGGCGATGACCAGTATATAATCAGCTTTCGTATAGCTTCATGTAGTATAAGTAAAAACAGTGCCAACGCGATTAGAGCGACAAAAATATCGAACAGCTTATAGCCATTCTTATATAAAAAGAAAAGCGAGAATAGGATTATTATTCCGCTTAGTATCAGATATGCAATATTGTATGTTCTTCGCTCTATTTTCATTTCTTTCAAATTTAGACAACACCAAGCAAGGTACTTTTAATACCCTGCTTGGCAATATCTCATTGAAGCAAATTTAGTCTACATTAAGTGCCAGATCCGCAGAAACATCCATCTTCTCTGCGTACTCTATAACTTCATCTGTAACTACTGTTCCCTGTGCTATAACGACCTTGCCATGCTTGTCGATTATATCAAGAACTACCTTATGACCCAACAGGAACTCTCTCTGCGCCTTAGCATAAGCAGAAAGCTCGGGCTTCTCAGGGGCTTCCTCTGCTTTTTCTTCGACTGCTTCAGCCTTAACCTCTGCGGGCTTTGCTTCAACGGGCTTTACTTCTTCAAGCTTGGTTTCCTCAACTGCTTCTACTTCGGGCTCAAAGTAGAAATCGGGGTCGGGCTGTTCCATAATGTCTAAGAACACAACATCTCTTGCAAGTGTAGCTATAACGCTTGCCAAGTAATCCTTGCCGTTCGCTAAAATCAGGCTGTCAATATCGCCTGTCTTTTCGTCGAACACCATTTCTTTAACATTGGGAAGCACATTGCCAACAACTGAGAGAACCTTAGCGCCCAATATGTCTGAGCCGTACAGTGCTGCTTCCATCTCTTGCAAAAGCTCGGGGCTGTCGAAAAGCTTCTTAACATTCTGAACAGTTGAGGTCATGATATAGTCTGTACCAATACCGGCTATATCTTCAACCGCCAATACACGGAAGCCATATCCTATTTCGTTTTTAAGTATGATGTAGCGCACCTTCTTCGCTTCCGCATCTATAACGAAATCAACGGCTATACCCTGAGTAACGCCCTCTTTCATGCCCATTACGGGAAGACCCAATACCTGTTTGGTTTGCTTCATTTTTAATACCTCCTAAATTCGATAAAAAAGTTTTGTATATAAATGCGTATTAACGCAATTATTACGGTGCTTCACCCGGTGCCTGCGGCGGATCCAGCGGAGCAACTGTCGGCTCCGGCTCCGGTGTCGGCTCCGGCTCTCTTGTAGGTTCTATATATGGGGTAGGCGTGGATTCCGGCGTAATGCCTATCTCAACCTCGCCCTGTATCGGTCTGTAATAGCTCGTGCCTATGATTTCCGAGTCTATCAAAATACCATTATAATAGAAATCTCGCCAAACGCAAGTCCTATATCCTTTTCTTGAAACAATTATCACCTTTTTCTGCCCGGGCTTTAGTGTGCTTACATACTTTTTGTAGTCGGGCTGAGGCTCAATAGTTTCCAATATCTCTGAGCGAATATCTATTGTTACGCCCTCCGGCAAGGGCTGACCGTAAATCTCAACATTTAGCTTGTTTGATGCGGACAAGTCGCGCTTTTCAAGCCATGCCGCAATATATATGGGGTAATCGGACATATTCTGTATCTTCAGGTCCTTCTTCGTGTTCCAGTCAAGCGTCGAATCAAGCCCTATTTCCAAGTAATCCGAAGGCCATGAGTGCGGCCAGCGCTCGACTATGTTCATATTAGCCCAAAGCGCAGCGTTATACAGAGTGCCAGACAGCTGACATATGCCGCCGCCAAGGTCGTTTTCAAGGCGCTTACCGTCCATTATTGCGGGTGCGGGGAGAAAGCCCTTATCGGCAGTGCGCTCGCCCACAAGCTCGTTGATTGAGAGAATCTCATTCGGCTGCAGCACAATACCGTTCACATAATTGCACATTAACTGAATATTGTTATTGCGGTTGTAGTTGTTTGAAGTGATTGACGAATACTCCGCAATTTTAACGGTATTTGCCTTCAATTCGCTCAATGTGTATTCGGGGTCATAGGTCGAAGTGATAAGCTCAAAATCGGAAAAGTCGCCCTTAACAAGCCTTTCGCAGAGCTTAACAGCTGTCTGCTCCGCTTCTAATCTAATACCCTTTTTACCGTCTTTATAAGTGAATGTGCGTGTTGCGGCATTGAATATCGCTTCGGCGTTTACCGGCTCTACATTCACGCTCGCACAGGAGTTTTCTATGCTTTGCTGCAAAACATCTAAGTCTATTGTAAGCTCTGTGTTGAGCATATGCGCTTCCTGCGAAGCCTCTTGCGCATAGGGTGAGCTTTGCTTGCCCAGCTTAGCGGCGGAATCTAATACCTCTTCAATATTTGATATAAAGCCAAGCTCTTGACCCTTTAGCGTGAAAGCTTGTCCTGCATATTTGAGTTTCACTGAGATTGCGTTTATGTTCTCAGAGAATCGCTTTTCAAGGAGCACCTTCGCTTCCTGATATGTCATACCGGAAAGCGGAACACCGTCAACAACTATATTTGAGGTAAATACTTGGGAATTTTTCAGGTCGTTCGCTATTGTGGTCAGGCAAACAACAGAAAGCAAGCATACCGCAATCACAATGATTGAGGTATTGACCAAAAACAGCCTTAACTCGCTTTGATGTTTGCGTTCACGCATTCCACAATATTACCTTTTTAACTCCATAAATCTCAGTCTTGATTCAGCCAAAGACTGCTTCTGTTCCTGATTCAGCGTATATTCGCCCGAACGCAGCTTCGATAATAGGTGGTTGAGCTGATTCTCCGCGCGCTCAACATTGCCCTGCAGCACGCATACTTCCAAACGCTTTACCTCGGCGTCAATACGCGACGCGGTATCCTCGCAGCGCTCAATATACGTTTCGTACATCTGTTCAGCCAACAAGTACTGCTTTGCCTCTCTGAAGGCCTGTGCCTTCTCTAACATCCTGTTGAGCACAGCTTGCGCCTTCTGCGCCATGCTCTTTTGAGTGATGATGACTTCCTTGCACGCTTTGATGAGCATTTGAAGCTCTTGTATATGCTCTCTGTCGGTGCATTTTTCAAGACAAAGCGTATATACCTGCTCTGCCAGCTCGAAATAACCTGCTTCCTTGTAGGCTTGTGCCTTTTGCAGCGCTCTTTCGAAGAACGGGTCCGCAGGCTTCTCCGCGGGCTTTTCCAAGGCGGGCTTTGCAGCGGCTGCGGGCTTTTCTACCGGTGTTTCGGCTTGCTTTTCCTTTGCGCCTCTCTCTGCAACTACCTTTGCAATCATCTCGGGCGTAGGTATAACAGCCTTTTTATACTCAATAGGCTGAACGCTTACACGCGGTACAACAACCTTGGGTTCTTCAATCTGAGCCTCCTGCGGCTTGCCAAACAGATTTGCAAAAATAGTTTTCAGATTGGTTTGAGAAGCAGGCTTTTGCGTGGCTCCCGCTTCGCAAGATACTGTAGCTTCTGTTTCTTCTGACTTTGTCTTTCTGAAATACATTTTTACTCCTACATATGTTACGGCCAATAGTACCATTATCAGTACACATGAGCCGATTATAGTAACTTTTAACAAGCTTGAGTAAGAGCCGAATTTCTGAGCATTAGAGTACAACAGGAGGAAGCCTAAGCATAGGAATGAAGCAGTCGCCGTAATGACTATACAGGCGATTAAAGACCTTCTATTCACTATAATTGCGACCATTGCGGCAACAACAGCAATGAGCACTATCATAAACTCAAACATATATCAGCACCAATCCTCCGTATGTACTTCTAAGCAATTCTACATTATTGTAAATATGGTATCATTGATTTTTTTATGTGTCAATAAACAATCCCTATTTACTGCCCAATTTTTACAATAATATGGATAAAAAGGGGGCAAATATACCCCCCTTTGAAGCAAGCATTATTCTTCGTCGTCGTCTTCGCGCTTTGCCTGCTCTATAATCTTCTGAGCTATGTTTGCGGGGACCTCCTCATACCTTACAAGCTCAGAGGTGAACGTGCCGCGCGCCTGCGTCATTGAGCGCAGATCCGTCGCATACTTGAACATTTCCGCCAAGGGTGCTTCCGCTTCTACTATCTGACCTCCCTCGGGATGCGGGGACATACCCAGCACGCGACCGCGTCTGCGGCTTATATCGCCCATAATATCGCCTGTGTACTCATTGGGCACATGGATATTGTAACGGTAAATGGGCTCTATCAAAACAGGGTTTGCCTTTGCGCAGCCTGCTTTATATGAAAGCCTTGCAGCAGACTTGAACGCGACTTCCTTTGAGTCAACGGGGTGATACTTGCCGTCATACAATGTAGCCTTCAAGCCCGTCATGGGATAGCCTGCCAATACGCCCCTCTGCATAGCTTCTCTCAAGCCCTTTTCAACAGCGGGTATGAATTCCTTTGGAACAACGCCGCCGACTATTGCGTTCACGAACTCGAATTCGCCATCTGCCAAAGGCTCGAACCTTATTTGAACAACGCCGAACTGACCTGCGCCGCCTGATTGCTTCTTATGCTTACCTTCTGCTTCGGCAGTTGAGCGGATAGTCTCGCGATAGGGAACCTTCGGGTCTGCAAGCTGTGCTTCTACCTTGAACTTGTTTCTCAGCTTTGAGCAGATAACGTCGATATGCTTCTCGCCCATTCCGCGAATAAGCACATCGCCTGTTTCAATGTTCTTCTCTATTGCCATAGCGGGTTCTTCTTCAAGCAGCCTGTTCAAGCCTGCGAAAACCTTGTCCTCCTCGCCCTGCTTCTTAGCGCTTATCGCAAGCGACAGGCAGGGTTCAGGGAACTTCAGCGCGTCGAATTTCACAGGAACGCCGGTGTCTGTCAATGAGTCTCCGGTGTTTGTGAACTGCAGCTTCGCCATAGCGCCTATGTCGCCCGCTGTAATCTTATCTGTATCTATGAGCTTCTTGCCGCGCATTACATATACTGCGCCGGACTTTTCTGACTTCTCAACAGTGGGATTGTATGCCGCCAAGTCCGCACTCAATGTGCCTGAATATACTCTGATTATCGAAATCTTGCCTACGAAGGGGTCCGCAACTGTCTTTATAACTCTTGCCGCTAACTTGCCTTCGGTGTCAATCTTAACCTCAACGGGCTCATTTGTCTTTGCGTTTACAGCGGCGGGAACCTTTGCCATATCCGCTGTGGGTAGATAGTGAATCATGTTGTTCAGCAATGTATTAACGCCCAGGTTAAGCGCTGCGGAGCATACGCATACAGGCACTATTGAGCCTTCGTTAATGCCCTTTGCAAGACCTATCTTCATCTCGTCTGCGGTGAGCTCGCCAGCGTCGAAATACTTTTCCATAAGCTCATCGTCTGCAGCGGCTGCGGCCTCTACCAGCGCTTCATACGCTTCCTCCGCGCTTGCCTTCAAATCGTTTGGAATGTCGACTTCCTTTTCGCCCTTGCCGTCGAACAGGTATGCCTTCATAGCAACTATATCTACATAGCCCTTGAAGTTAGTGCCTTCCATGATGGGAAGCTGAATAGGAACAACGGAGGGACCGAATAATTCCTGACTTGTCTTTACGACCTTTTCGAAGTTCGCATTTTCCTTATCTATTTGGTTTACTACCATCATGTGCGGCTTCTGTTCCTTCTTGCAGGTTAACATCATCTTTTCAGTACCTACTGAGGGGCCTGAAACAGCAGAAGTTACGATAATAGCCGAATCCGTCAACGCCATAGCCTCAATAACCTCGGCAAAAAAGTCGAAATCGCCGGGCGCGTCAACCAGATTTATCTTCGTATCAAGCCATTCTATTGGCGCGACTGCCGCATTTATCGAAATCATGCGCTTAATTTCTTCCGGGTCATAGTCTGTTACTGTTGAGCCGTCTTCCACGCGGCCCATACGATCTGTTACTCCTGCGTTGAAAAGCATTGCCTCAACGAGAGTCGTCTTTCCTTCGCCGCTGTGCCCGAAAACACCGACATTGCGAATTTTGTTTGCCGAATAATTCTTCATAAATTCCCCCTAAATATGGTTATATTGCTACACAGGTCAATATTTGACTTGCGCGTGATGCCATATAGAACACCGTTCCATATTGTAACAGATTTTTTGCCTTTTGTAAAGGAGAAATGCAAAAAAATATGCCGTTAGCACCGTACAAATTTTACCGTATGGGTTTATTTGCACTGTAAATCGTATATATGTTATAATTCAAGGTCGATAAAGCAGTACCGACATATTGAGTAAAGGAGTATCGGTGATGAACACCGTTTTTGCTAAAATAAAATCAGTCGCCAAGCGCGTATATTCCAGTATAAAGAGATTCGTATTAAAAGCAGTTGCGAAAATAAGGAGTATTTCCCGGGAAATATGGTTGAAAATCACCAAGCGCAGCAATGACGACGCGGAGCTTACAAAGCGCTTTGACCGCTCGCTGCTGCAACTGAATGAGGAACAGCACACTATGGAAATGCAGAACACGACACAAACGAAAAAGAAAGCCACTCCACACACAATGTTTAAGAAAAACGACAAGCCGCGTTCATTCGCGCTGAGCGTGCTTTTCACCACCTTGAAGGTCATAGCTGTAATAGTTATTCTCGCAGGCGCAACGGGCATGGGGCTTTTATTGGGCGTCGCTAAGGCGTATATAGACACTACACCTATGCTCGATATATCAAGGCTCACAAGCTCGTCAAAGAACTCATATATATACGATGCTAACGGAGAGCTTATAACGACATTCGCAGGAATGCAGTACAGGGAATGGGCAAGCATAGACGAAATTCCCGATATGCTTAAAAACGCGGTCGTAGCTATTGAGGATGTGCGCTTCTACAAGCATGAGGGTGTTGACTATAAGCGCCTAATATCCGCTGTCGTAAACACATTCAGAAATCAGGATACGCATGGCGGAAGCACAATAACACAGCAGTTAGTAAAGAACACTATTTTGACTGATGTTCAATCCTACAAGCGCAAAATTCAAGAAGCGTACTTAGCTGTTCAGCTTGAAAAAATAACAGACAAGGACGCAATATTAGAGGCGTATCTCAACCAAGTATATTTGGGCGGTTCAAACTATGGCGTGAAATCCGCCGCCAAGGACTATTTCGGCAAGGAGCTGAATGAGCTTACGATAAGAGAATGCGCAATGCTTGCGGGTATGATTCAAAAGCCCAACTCATTCAATCCGCGCCTAAACACCTATGACCGCATAGACCCCGAAACGGGCGAAAACTCTATGTGGCGCACCAATGCAAGAACAGATAATGTGCTTATGATGATGTATAACGCAGGCTTCATAACGCTTGAGCAGAAGAACGCCGCACTCAACGACACAGTAACCATACTTGAGCACTCGAATAAAGAGGGCGTTTATGAAATGGCGTACTTCGTTGAATACGCGCTGTATGATGTAGTAACCAATATGCTGAAGCAGCGCGGGCTTTTGGACACCAAGGCGAACAGAAACATTATTGAAACCGAAATCCGCACAGGCGGCTACAACATATATACGACTCTCGATACGGATATTCAGAGGATTCTTGAATATGAGGTAGAGAATTACGACAACTATCCGGAGCTGAAAAAATCGTCTGCTTCCGTGCTTGAGCAGGAGAACCCCGACGGTTCTATCACGAAGATAATTCAGCCCCAATGCGCCGCGGTAATAATAGATCACAATACGGGCAATATAGTTGCCCTTGTAGGCGGCAGGGATCGCCCCGAACAGCAGAAGGTATGGAACAGGGCGTACATGAGCGCTTTGCAGGTAGGCTCGTCTATAAAGCCTATAGCTGTGTATGGACCTGCGCTTGATATGGGCTTATCGCCTGCAACAATAGCGTATAACATTCCCGGCAGAATAGACGGCTGGAACACCGACAAGGGCTATCCCTCATTGGGTAATACGGAAATAGATGTCGTTACTGTGAGAAGGGGCGTGCGCTCATCTCTGAATGTTGTCGCTGCAAGAATCTTAATGGAGTATGTAGGCATTGAGAAAGCAAAAGAGTATCTAATTAAATTAGGCATTCCCGAGGAAAACATAAATGCCGACGGTCCGGGCCTCGCATTAGGTACAACGGGCATAACTCCTATTCAGATGACGGCCGCCTTCGCTACAATCGCTAACAACGGCGTGTATATTCAGCCGCTATCCTTTACGAAGGTTACCGATTCTAACGGCAGAGTAATATTAGACGCCGCCACCATACGCGAAACGCGCCGCGTGTTCTCGGAATCCACAGCATATCTTTTGGCTGATATGATGAAGGATGTTGTAACCTCGGGCACAGGCACAAGAGCAAGGATTCCGGGAATGACAGTAGCGGGAAAAACAGGTACTAACTCAGATTATTCCTCCGTATGCTTCTCAGGCATTACGCCGTACTATGCTTCTTCCGTATGGATTGGGCATGACTATCCGCAGAATGTATTGAGGAGCGCAGCTTCGGGCGGACGATACGCAGCACCTCTATTCAAGAACTATATGGAGCGCATACACGAGGGCTTAGAGGATAAGCCGATATTAGATGTAACCCCCGAATCGCTGGGCTTGGTGCGCAGAACGGTTTGCTCGGTTTCAGGCTTGCTGGCTACAGACGCTTGCCACGCAGACCCCGACCACAAGCCTATAACCGACTGGTTTACGAAGGAGAATGTTCCTAAGGAAACCTGCAATATGCACATACAGCTTCCCACCTGCACGGAAACAGAGCAAATAGCCACGCCGAACTGTCCTGACACTGTTATTCGCTCATATGTGCTGATACCAAGCACATCGCCGCTTATGCGCTTCAATTTGTCTTACATAAGGGGAATTTTCAAAAACTGCATTTTCACAGATGAACCCATAGATTCCTTCACAGGGGCCGGGCACTTCTGCACCACTCATAAGCAGCAGGGCAACCCCGACGCCGCGCTGAATGAGCTGATAGCCGCAGCACGCGCATTGATAGCAAAGGTTGAGGAGCATATTGCCGACCCCGACAGCGGACTTACCGAGGAGCAGATACGCCTGCTGAACAACGCGATATCAGCACTGAACTCAGCTATTGACAGGCGGAACGATATGGCGATACGCCTGCAAATGCAGCTGTTAATAAATACATTCCTTGAATATACGGGGATAGATTTGAGCTGATAGTTAAACACACAGGTTACGCCGATGAATGAGCTAACGAACGAATTTTCAGAGCTATACGAGCAGGAGCGCAGGCGATTGCGGTCTTTTTACGATAGCTTGGGCGATTATGCCTCTCCCGTATTCGGAGAAGGTGATATAAACTCAAAAATCATGCTTATAGGCGAAGCGCCGGGCAAAAACGAAGCCGAACAGGGCAGGGCATTCGTTGGCAAAGCCGGTAAGCAGCTTAACGAAATGCTTGAATTAGCCAGCCTGAAAAGAGAGCAGCTGTTTATCACAAACGCGGTGAAATTCCGACCAATACGAATTGCGAAAAGCAGCATTTCAAACCGCACGCCGACTGTAAAAGAGATAGACTCCTCATTATATGTTCTAAAAAGAGAGATAGAGCTAATACAGCCAAAATTCGTTATAACATTGGGCAAAACCGCGCTAACTGCTGTTATGAAGCTGACACAAGCGGATTTGTCATTCACCGCGCTTAAAGAAATTCAAGGCGTACCTCACAGCATATGCGCAAATGGGTTTGATTTCATACTGTACCCCATGTACCACCCCGCAAGCGTGATTTACAACCCGGTTTTGAAAGAAGCTATGGAAATGAGCTTGCGCAGGATACCGCAAATATTGGTTCAGTGTGAAGTGTGAAATTATCCGCATTTCTTTCAAGGAAGGCAGTGGGGTGCAGGGGAAAACCCCGTGAACGCTTACGCGCAACATGGAATTGCTTGGCAATGCGGTTGCATTATAAAAACTGACGCGCAATGCGCGTCCCTACAATATAACTCATTCAACGCAAAGCATTGTATTTACTCGCCGCAGGCGTCGTCATACGCGCTCCTCACGCACACTCCACACTCCTCACTCTTTTATAAGAATCGTTTTGTAATTCGTGTAATACACCTTTCCGGGCAGGGCATTGCTTGGCTTTTTCACATATTTTCTTAGCGTATAGTCTATAAACGCCTGACCGCTGTTTTTCTGCGACGAATACTTATACGCCAATCTTGCGGCGAATTCAAGCGTGGTGTCGGGCACCTCTGAATCGTTAGTCTGTATTACCACATGACCGCCGGGAAAGTCCTTTATATGCAGCCATATGTCGTTGGGCTTTGCTAACCTCTGCGTTATGTAGTCATTCTGCTTGTTGTTTTTGCCTACCAACACCGCGAATCCGTCGGGTGAAATCTCTCGGTGTATGTTTAATTCGCTTCTCTGCTGCCTTATCAGCTTGCCGCTCTTGGTTTTTTGCGGGCGAATGTAGTTCAATTCCGCAAGCTCGTCGTGAATCTCTCGTATTTCGTCTAAGCTCTCCGCCATATCGATATTGTTAAGCTGATTGGTGAGGTACTCTAACTCCTCATCAACCTCCTTCAGCATTTTTATAGCGTTTTCCTTAGCCGTTTTCGCCTTGTTATACAGCTTGTAATACCTGTTTGCGTTCTGAACGGGCGTTAATGTTACATCAAACGGAATTTCGACCGGCTCATTTTCTGTATAGTAATTCGGAACTATAATGCTCGCCTGTCCCGCCTTTATCTGATAAAGGTTAGCTGTTATAAGCTCGCCGAAAAGCCTGTATCGCTCCGCCGCCTGCTCTTTGCTTATGGTTTCCTCGTGTATGGCTTTCTTTCTGTAAAGCCTTTCTATATGCCGCTTTATCGTGTTGCGTATTGTGGCGCTTTTGTTTTTAATAAATTCTTCTTTTTCGGTTTTGCTGTAAAACTCGTTAAGCATTTCGCTTGGTGAAGCAAACCGCCTATACAGACGCTCGGGCAATGCCGGCACAAATGGACACATCAGCTTGGGAGACAGCCTGTCCCCTACCTCCTCATAAATTATGCAGGGCGTGAACTGCTCGCTTTTATAAAACTCATACAAGGATTTCGCTAACAGCTCTTTTTCAGATGGAGTAAACTCCTCAATATGCGTCATGTCAATTCCTGTTTTCTCAATGAAAAGCCCTGCTATTACGGGTGCTATTCCGTAAAAGCTGTCGGATAAAAGCCTGTCCGCCCTGCCTTGCGCCGCCTTGCTGAGTACGGATAAGAAATCCTCATACGCACAGACTTTTGGGTCAATTTTCTTGGCTGTGGGGGGAAGCTGGTACTCTATATTCGGCAAAAGCGGGCGCGTCATAGACTGGCTTATGCCTACCCTGCGCAGGCTGTCTATAATAATGCCCTGCTCATTTGTCAATATCACATTTGACTGCCTGCCCATAATCTCGCATATGAGCTTGTAGCTGTTTACCTCGTAAAGCTCGCTCATGGATTCTATTTCGAATACCACAATCCTGTCTGAATTAACCTGATACACAGACTTTATGCGCCCGCCCGTAAGGTGCTTTCTCAAAAGCATGCAGAACATGGGCGCGTCTATGGGATTGGGCTTCTTTACATCGGTTATATGAACGCGGCACCTTTGCGCGTCGGTTGAAATGATTACTAATTTATTGCTTGCCCTTAATCGTATAGACAGCACGATTTCATGCGCTTCGGGCTGATTTATCTTATCTATTCTGCTGTTTATCAGCGTGCTGTTCAGCTCCTTAACACAGGCGCTGAGCGTTAGTCCGTCAATCGTCATCTCTGTACATCAACCTTCTAAGTTTTCTTCCGCCGGGTATGAATTCAAGGTCTGCTTTTGAGAATAATCTGAAAGCCACCACGCAAGCTCCATACACAACTACGCCTACCGCGACGGAAGCGAGAGTCGCCAGCATGCCATGCCCTGCTTGTGTAAGCACCCTGTACGCAGCGTAAACGAATATTCCCATAAATAATGAAGCCAATATCGGTTTAATGAACATATCGTAAATATCTATCTTCATACGGGTTACACGCGTCAGCACCCAAACATCCAGCGTTGCCGCCAGCGCGTAGCAGGCAACTGTCGATATAGCCGCGCCCTGAATATTTATTGAAGGGATACGCATTAGAATAATCATGGTTATTACCTTCAGCACTCCGCCCAGGAATAAATTTATAACAGGAACAAGAGGACGGTTAAGCCCTTGCAGAACTCCCGTTACCGCCTGCACTACCGATAAGAAAAGCACTCCTATTGCGGCTGTGCGCATAAGACTTTCGGCGACATCTAATTGCTCGGGCGTCAAATAGCTGAACAGCATGGCTATAATGGGTCTGCCCAAAAGAAACAGCCCGACCGCGCAGGGCAAGCCTATTATTAGCGATAGCTTCAAGCCGGTTTTTGAAGCCGCTACAACCCCGCGTATATCCCTTTTCGCCCTTGCGCCCGATATTGCGGGAACAAGGCTCATGGCCAGCGCAACCGTCAACACAGCCGGCATATTTATCAGCACTGTTACATTGCTTCGCAATATGGCGTAATAGCCCTTCGCGACCTCAAGCGTGAAGCCTGTTTTTGTTAGCGTGTTTATTATCAGGGCACTGTCTGCAATGCCTGTAAGCGGCATTATAGACGCGCCGACGGTTATGGGAATAGCCAATATAAGCAGCGATTGCACTATGCTCTTTCTGCGCTCGGGCTTGAACTTATCAGTCTGCTTTTGCTCTCTGCTTATTTGTGCTTTCTTTATGTTGTAATACCAGATAATAGCTAACAGCGCAATTGCTTCGGAGATTGATACGCCAAGCAAGGCGCCCATCGCGGCATATTCCACGCCCCTTGGCATTAAAGCCCTTGCAAGCGTGAAGCCGAATAGCAGCTTTATTACCTGCTCTATTATCTGTGACAAGGCTGTGCCGCCCATATGCTGCATTCCCTGCAAATATCCCCTGTATGCGCACATTATTGACACGAAGAATAATGCAGGCGATAGGGCTATGAATGAAAGCCTTGCGTCCTTCAAGCCTGAAAGGCTCGCCAATGCGCCCGACAGCAGAAACATTATGGCCGCTGTTGCTATTCCGATTATCACAAGCATTTGGAAGGCTACGCGAAAAACCTTCTTTGCGCCTGAATAGTCGCCCTTTGTTATGCGCTCGGAAACCATTTTTGATATTGCTGTGGGAAGCCCTGCAGACGATATGACCAACAGCCATGAGTAATACGGATAGGCGATTTCGTATAATGACATTCCCTCATTCTGCAATATGCTTGCTAATGGGATTCTGTATACCGCGCCTATTATCTTTGCTAACAGCCCCGCAATGCCTAATACGGCTGCACCCATTACAAATGATTTGGTTTTCTTGGGCTTGCTCTCCACGCACTAATGTCCTTTCAGATGTTACCTTAATACATTATACCAGCAACCTTGTAATTATAACAGTTTTTGTTGCGCCATTCAAATATTTACGATTGTTTTGCTTGACTTTTTCCTGTGAATCAAACTATAATATCTTATTGTATTTTATGCATTTTTTACGTCAATGCGGAAAGGATTTTTTATGAAAAGAAAATTTTTCAAGCTTATCGGTATTTTTTTGCTCACAATTCTGCTTATCGCTTCACTTGCCGCTCCATTAGGCTGCGTGCAGAAGGCGTCAAAGGAATATCTTGAATCTAAGCTCACCGATTCGGTTAACTCGACATTTAAGCAGATTGAAGAAGCGAACGCCGAATTGGAACAGTCTTACCCAGAAGGCTTTTCGACCGATTGCACGATAACTTTTTCAGATGTTTCGTTAGGCGATGAGCAGCTGAACGAGATATTAATCAACCTGCAAATCATATTTGGTCTAAGCACTACAAAAGATGAGAGTCTTATCGGAGTTGAAGTAAGCTACAATAATGAGGAGCCTGTTTCAATAGTTGCTCTCAGCAGCTTGGTTGACAAAATGACAGTAATATCTTCATCTTTGTTCAGGGACACCTATTCTTTTACTTTTGAAGACCTATCAGAGAACACAGACCTTGACTATACTTCTTTGCCCACCGAGCCGATTAACCCCGAGGAAGCAAGAACAGTCGCTAATCATCTCATGGGCATAGTTTTCTTACACATGACAGAGGAGAACCTGACCATTGAGCGCAACGCTGAGGTTACGGTTTTCGAAGAAGCTATGAATGCAGACACCTACACTATATATTTCACCGCTGAGGACTACAAAGCCATTCTTAACGATATGCTTGACTACCTATCAACCGACGAAACCGCGAAAAAAGTAGGCAACGCGCTGTATCCATTTTTCAATGGTTTTTCTTCCAGTAATGACGTAACATGGGATCCGAATTCACCTTATACCGAAGCAAAGCCTAAGCCTGCTGCTAATTATGAAGAAGCGCTTACGAAGGCAAAGGCCAAGGTTGATGAAACCGCAGAGTATTTGGCAGAGGACGACGCGACATTCAGGTTCGCAATCAGCAAGGGCAAAATCGTGTTGTTCGAATTGGTCGAAACAGATGACGATGATTCAACTAACCTGTTGCGCGTGGAGATAGCTTCTGATTCTCAAAAAACACAGTGGCGCTTAACCATTGATGGCGAAGAAGAAGGAACACTTGACTTTATAGACAATATGTCCGGCACAAAGCATGAGGGCAGCTTTACCGTAAACATGAAGCAGGACGAAATTATTAAAGTCGAGTTCTCATACGACGAGGCGCAAAAGTCAAAGCAGGGCTTATGCTTTGGCAATTACAAGCTTACATTAGATATTGACGGCGACACGCTGACTGCCGATGCTGAAGTAAAGGCCGGCACAAATGGCACAGACATTATTGTAGAGGTTTCAGTTCCTACGAAGGATATTTCGTTCACCATGAACATAGCAATAAGCGACGCGCCTACCAAGTTCGAGGCACCCACAGGCACACCCAAGGATTTCTCGTCATTGAGCGATAAAGAACTGAACGACTTGACAACAGAGGTTATGTTCAAGCTTCTGTCAATTTCTTGGATAAGAGATCTGTTTATGCCTTCCGGCGAGTAAGGTTAAATCACATTATTAGGGCTGCATAAGCGGCCCTTTTTATTTAGGCTAAGCTCACAAAATGCGTTAGCTTACAGAAAAATTGGCACTCTAATATAATAGAAATGTGTAAACGGGTATCTGTTTTTACCCTGTATGCTATTGAGGACAAGTATTTTTTCGCGCCAAGCACCATGCAAATATGTAAAAAATCCCCGCATTTGAGCGGGGAGCTTAGTTTACCAGTATTAAATCAAATAGCGTGTCAATAATCACTGCTTAACGGATACCCGCAAGCTGTTGATAGTGCGCATTGTCAATAAATAAAGGCTTGAGCAATGCTTGCAGAATGCCATGCAGGCTTCTCTGTCATTGCCGCTGCAATTCATCGAGGAATACTCCGCAAAAGACAACTCACGCGGGGATTTCTTGAACTCCTCTACAGGACATTCGCCAGCATTGCTGCAAACACCTTCCACGCCGCCGGCGCCCTCTTTTTGCCTCGCCAATTTTGCCTTAGCGCATTGCATAGCTATAACTAAAGCGTCATATGTCTGCTGACCCTGCCATTTTGCAGGCGGTTCAAAGCGAAAACCCCTTGCTTGTAGAAGCTCCGCATCCTCTTGCTCTGCAACAAACAGCGATAATACATACTTCAGCCTTTGCTCGGGATCAAGCTCTAAAAACTCTTTACTATAGAATAAATATCTACTTATATCATCTTGATTCATTTTTCACCTATTAAGTCTATATTTAGTATTTGATTCATTTAGCCACCACTAATATTGTACTCCTTGCCAGTTCAACTTTCAACAACGATTAGCAAAATAGTGTAAATATTTGTTTTCTTCACACTTGCGTAGCATGGAATGTTAATAGTAATTTTTCCGTCTTATTTGTTAAAACAATTGTTAAGTTGTGCGACTGTTTGTACCTGCTGTTTTCGATTGAAAGCGATTCTCACGCAAATACGCTTATGCGATTTTTTCAGTGCAGCACCCAGCCCTTGTATTTTGCGCCGGCATCACATATTTTCTTCCTGACTGATTACACCCGATTGGCTTTCCCCAACGCAAAACGACGCATATGCGCCGCTTTGCTGCATTATAAATTGTGTTCTTTGCCAGCACAAACAAACCTCGCAAAAAGGAAGTGTTTTGTGCAGACTGATATAGGAACAGCTACATTCCGGTTAGTATTACTTGTTGACCATGTACTTCAATATGGCGGTTACATCACCGCTATTGACCTTGCCGTCGCCATTGAAGTCCGCTGCCTTCAGTGACGCATCATCAAGCTGCATTGTACCAACCAAGTAGCGCAATATCGCTGTCGCGTCGCCTGTATTTACCTTGCCATCGCCCTGTATATCGCCTAATTGACGGTACATAGCGTAGATGTCCCTGTCCTCAGTAACATTCGTATAGTTGCCGTCCCAGCCTATGAAGGCATAGCCGGCTCTCTGCGGATCTGCGGGCGGTGTCGCGTCCTGACCATGCTCAACTGTTACCTTTGCCAACAGCTTTCCGTCATAATCTAAGAACCTGACGGTGTGCGTTTGTGCTGCCTGCGATTCGAATGTGCAGCCGTAAGTCTTAACATTCAGCTCAGTGTAGGTATCTTCCATAATAAGCTCATTGCAAAGCAGATCGAACGCAACCACATCGAACTGCTTGGCTATTGAGAATGAAACAGTCATTATAGTTCCGCCCTGTATTATGGCTTCTGTGTTTGCAAAGCCGAATTTGAATTCGCCCGGCGTGCCTGTTGATGAGTTAGGCGGATTCGCCATTACCAAGCCCAGCGAAATTGCGGTGAGCGTGTGCTTTGTGTAGTCTAAAACTTCGTCGTTGAATAATAACACGAGCACGCCGCTTGCCGCCTGCGAGTTTTCGCTTATTACTATATCGACATTTACAAGCCCGTTTTTGTAGTACGCATTTGTGGTAAATGTTACTACGCTACCGGGATTGACTATCTCGTTATAATAAAAAGTGCAGCCGAAGGTTTTGAACGGAATTTGCGTCGTTGTATCGGTTGCAACTAATTCTAAGCAGCTCAATTCAAAGTCTGTTTTATCAAAAGCCTTCAAGTGTGAAAAGGAAATAGTCATAATAACGCCGCCATCAACTATTTCCTCTGTGTTAGCGAATGAGAAGCGGAATTCACCGGGAACGCCTGTTGAACTGTCCGGCGCATTTACAACTACAAGTCCTAAGTTTACAGCTGTTTTCGCGTATTTCGAATATTTGAGCAAGTTCGAGTCGTATTTCAAAACTAACGCGCCGCTTGCGGCTCTTGAATCAGGGCTGATTGTAATATCTACATTTATAAGCCCATTCTTATAGTACGCATTCGAATTGAATATTACCGTGCTGTAAGACGAAGCAATTGCATTATGCGGCAATAGCATTGCAGCAAACAATACTGCAAGCGCAAAAGCAAAAAATCTTTTCATCGTTTCTTCCTCCGTATCCTTAAAATAAGCGTAGGAGTTTAACCCAAGCCTTACGCGGCATTGAACTAAACTCCTTATCGCACTCTCTAAAATCTAATGGTCTTTAATTAGTTACCGCTTACCATGAACCTCAATATAGAGGTTGCGTCACCTGTGTTAACCTTGCCGTCCTGGTTGAAGTCAGCTGCTACTAATGCATCACCGCTCAAGGGGTTACCACCAGTCATGTGACGGAGAATTGCAACTGCGTCGCCCGAGTTAACATTACCGTCCTGGTTAGCGTCACCAATCAATACGCTGGGACCATAACCGTCGGTTGTGAGTGTGAACTCAGCAGCAATGTAGTACCAGTCAGGGCTGCCGCCGCCATAGTGGTAAACTTCTTCATGCTCAGATACTGTCCAACCAGCTTTGAACCAGCCGTTTGAATCGTGCATGAGTGTGCACTCTCTGTTGCTGCCGTCGAACTTGGGATTCTTGCCCAATGTTACATCGGTGTTGAGAATGCCTGTTGACCACATAGCTATTGAGTATGAGCCTTGCAAGCCTGTTGCAACACACTTGAATGTCTTGCAGTATACATGGATAGGAGCATTATCGAACAATGCGCCGAGAGGACCTTCAATTGTCAAGCTATCACCTGTGAAGTAGATACCTGCATTGTAGCCTTCGTAGTTGTACATTGTGTAGTTGATAAGGCCATAATCCTTAATTGAGCTGTTGCCCTTTGATTCAATTGTTACAGATGCCCAGCTGTTGGAGATCCAAATTGAACCGATCTTAGCATTATCGAGTGTAATGTATGCGCCGTCATAAACATCGCAGAATACATCTTCGTTAGTGCCCTTGATTACATAGTAGTCAGGATATACGAGAAGCAATTCGCCTACCCTGTACTCTGCATGCCAGAGGTAGCCCCAACGCTCTTCGGGATCAATGTAATCCTCTGTGCCGAGCTGTGACAGGTCGATTGTATGAGTCTTGCGGTTCAAGGGTGTATAAATGCTTTCGAAATCAACGATTGAGAATTCGATATGACCCTCATCAGCAAGATAGAAGCCTGCCAATATGATGTGGTATGTGCCCTTGTGTGTGATCAAAATGGGTAACGGACAATCAGCATATTCAACACCATTTGCAACTGCGCCAGCGCCAATGTATGTTTCGCCGATAATGTCCATATTTTCGTCAGCGAGGTACAGTCTGCCACCCAAGTTGTCTTGGCTGTCTAATACTGCTGCGAACAGGTCGCCCTCTTCAAACTCAACTTTGTAAGCAACACCATATGTGGGGACGAAGTTGGGTGTTAAGAACTCAACTGTCTCAGCGCCGCCCAATGTGGTTTGTACTCTTTCACCGGGCTTAATCGTCTTAGCTGCTACGAGGTCCTTATTGTCCTTCTCATATTCAGCGATTGACATCCAGCCACCGAACTGTGTCAAAGAAGTGTCCATTATAGCGATGTAGAAGATATAGAAGAAATCATCTTCGGGAGCAGTAACCTTAACGCTGATGCTGTTTGTAGCCAGCCATGAACCGCTCATCTTGATACCATCGCCCTGGAACTCTTCCATTGTGCCAGCGAACATGTAAACGCCCAATGCAACATCCTTATCGAGGTATGTGATTTCACCGGTTGAATCATTGAAGCTCTTTATGATGTCAAAGTTGAAGAAGAAGCTCTCGCCCTTCTCAAATACTCTGCGGGTGTTTTCAGCATTGGGATCCAATACTGAGAAAAGCATACCGTAGTTTGACTGGCTTGTGAAGAAGTCATCAGCTATTGAGAAATCACCGTCAGCAAGAGTTAAATAGTAGCCGCTCAGGAGAGTGTCAACGGGCTCCATGGGCTCAATGCCGAAATAGGGGCTATCTAGCCAGCCTGCGTTGATTTCAAGGTCAGCTTCCTTCATAACCATCTTTGATTTATTGATGTTTGAAAAATCGTTGCTAACCTTTGTGTTGACTTTGCGGTCGTTGTTTAGCTCTGTATTGATTTCGCCACGATCAATAACGTTGCTTTCGATAGGCTGTCTCTCGAACGACTTTGCCGGAGATGCTGCGAAAGCTGTTGGCACGAATGCAATCAAGAATGAAAGCACGAGTGCGATAGCAATTAGTCTCTTCATTACTTGTTTCCTCCTAATAATTTTTTGAATGGGTACACTGAGTATTCCCCATTGAATCAAGTATATGATACACTATTTATATGCTTTGTGCAACACTTAATTTGATTTTTTTCAGATTATTTTCATAACAAATGACGCTCGCAATAGGTCTTATGACGAAAATTATATATCGTGTAATTTCCTTCGCTTTTACTTGCAATTTATTACATTTTTGTCGCATTTTGCTTGAATTGTCCACGAAGAACATAATTTGAGGAAAAGATTCGTATAATATGCGGAGAATGTGGCGTGAGTTATGGGTGCGGAGTGTAGTGGCGCAAGACGCACATGAATACAGCGGCGTTGCCGAATGAAGCTTTATTAGTGTGCATATATTGCATAAACGCAGAAACACTTGGAATATAGTATGATGTTATGGCATAACTATTTCAAGTTACACAAAGTGAGATATTTCATATTCGCAGGGTATTCCATTTGCGCAAAAAACAACAGCGGAGCGTTACCCTCCGCTGTTAATACTGCCATTCTGTATCAATCCTTCAATTTGAACTGTATTCCCTTGCTTATTGCGAACCGGTGAGCAAATGAGTCCTTTTCGCAGTGTATTACTGCATTTTTGACCTTCGCAAAGGCTGTATCGTCTATCGCAGTTACGCTTCGGGGAATTGAAACTCTCTCCAAGCGCGTACAGCCGTCAAACGCGCGGGGCAATATGCGCGTTACGCCGTCTTTAATTGTTACGGCGACTATGTCGGGGCGCGCAATGGACTCAACTGCCACGAAATCCTCCGAAACTGTTACGGTGTTGCCCTGCTGCTTATTGGCTTCCGATGCTGTGAACACCTGCCCGAAGCCGAATCCGCCTTTTTTAACAGCAGCTTTCTGAGCAGGCTTTGCCTTTACTGTCGGCTTAGGCTCATAAAGCTCGCTCAAGGTTTGTACTGTTGCGATTTCTTCGCTTTGAGCATCGGATTCGCTTTGCGCTATAACCTTCGTTGCGGCTTGATTATTAGCAACAGACGGATTATGCGCTTGGGGAATATGCTGCGCTTTGTGCTGCGGAACATGCACAGGCGGCTTGTATGCAGTCGCCTTCCTTTGGCGATTGTCCAAGTGCTCTTGCCTTCCGCTCGGCGTGCGAACCTCTAAAAATCCCCAGTTATTTATCATCTTTACCGATATGGGCTTGCCTCGCACAGCTTCATTATTATTAAATGAAAGGATATTTGCGGTCAGATTCTTATCTTGCGTTATAAGAAGAATTTTGTGTTCACGGCGTAATGTTATGAACAGGTCTTCAAAAGAATGATCGGCTATGTCGTCTTCCTTTTCGTCGTAGCATAAAAGCTTGTACTCTATGAGCTTGTTAAGTGCATACAAGCCCATATATGCGCGTGCTTCGATTTTTATATCTTCGGCAAGGCTCGACGCGCGCATCTGCTCTAACTTCTTGCGCAACTCTAATAATACTGTTCTTAAAACTATTATCTGCTTGTTTTCGCGAATCAAAATAGGAATTACATTCGACAAAAAGTCGGGGAAAAACGGGTCCATCACCGCACAGGTGTCTATAAATATTAGGTCGTTGTTTTTTATATCCTGCTCAAGTATGCTCAATCGCCTGCTGCGTTCTATTTCGTAATAATTGTTCTGCGCCATTTGTACCTCTTTTTATTTTATCTACAATAATTATAGAACGCGCGTGAAAATTTTGCAAGGAATGAGATTTGGCATTGATGGGAAAGCTTTTGAAGCTGCACGGATAAGTTTTCGATGAGTAACACTGAATATTTGACGATAATTTCAGATGAGCATACTCCTTAAATAATGTGCCCTGCTATGCCGGTTTTCACAGAATAAGCGGCAATTCACTCTTTTCGCACTGATGTTTATAAGCAATCAAAATCAAAATTTGCTTAGACTTTTATTGTTTGGTAAAGTTAATATACTAAGAATTGGAGGTGCGCTATGAACGAAACCATTAAGACAATATTTGAGAGGGCGTCAATAAGGGCGTATTCAAGTGAGCCGTTGACTGAGAGTGAGCTTGAAACGCTTGCAAAATGCGCATTGGCCGCTCCTACCGCGCGAAACATTCAAACAAGGCGTTTTTACTTTATAACGAACAAGGTGCTTATAAACGAAATCGAGCGCGAGGTCGTGAACATAATATACGCTTCCGGCGACGAGCTGATGATTCAGCGCACGAAGGAGCGCAACGAAAAGGTCATTTACGATGCGCCATTATTGGTCGTTGTGGCTGTTGACAAGAGCAACAAGTACAGCGCGGTCGACGCAGGAATTGCGGTTGCGACGCTGAGCTTAGCCGCGAAATCGATGGGGCTTGATTCGGTAATATTAGGAATGCCCGCAATGGCTTTCACGGGGCCTCGCCGCGAATACTTCAAGGAAAGATTGGGAATGCCCAAGGAGCTGGAGTTCGAAACCTCAATAGCTATTGGTCATAAAGCGATGGAAAAAGCACCGCATGAATTTGATATGGAGCATGTTATATTCGTTAAATAGTGTGAGTATGGAATTGGCACGCGAGCGCGCATGAATACACCTGCAAGTGAATGATGAGTTTTCGGTGCGGAGTGTGGAGTCGGCACGCATATTGACAAAGGAGATATCGCTGAATGAAACTCCCTACAATATTAAAATCCAAAAAGAAGCGGCGCACCTTTTGATGCGCCGTTTTGAATTTTATTTGCCTATTCTACTGCTTGACTACACTTTTTTACGCAGGGTTAATGCGCCTATTCCGGCGGCCGCGCTGACGACTGCTGCAAATGCCAATGTAATGCCGCCTGTTTGCGGAGGATTCGGGTCATACTCCGGTATATGTGTTGAGTTGCCATCATCATCCGGCGAGGGCGAAACCTCCACAGAAGGAGTGGTAGGTATTGGCACATAAGTCGGTTCAGACGTGGGCGGGAATGGTGTGATCGGCGCTTCTGAGGGCTCAGGATGCTCATTCACTTCAATTGAACAGCCTGCTGCTTCAGTTTCAATCAGCGTAATTGTATCCTTTTCAATTAGCTCCCTGACTTCGAGTTCAAAATCTATTATCCCTACAAACATAGGGTCAACGAAATCAAACACAAATTTAATAAACTCGCCGCCCTCATTAAATTCAACAATGTTAGCGAACGCAAACATTACCGAGCTGTTGTAATTACCATTCACACCAAAAACTCCATAGTCAAAATCGCATTCTATATAAGTCGCATATTGCAGTATTTCATCATCGTATTTGAGCTTCAATGCGCCCGATGTAAACGCACCGTTCTCAGATACCGAAATCGTTACTATAATCTGGTTTGCCGCGGTCAGCTCGGCCTCAGTTGTGAACACTACCGGGCGAACCGGTTCCGCAAAAGCCGGTGAAGCGAATGCGAATACAAATACAAGTACTATTAGTGTAGAAATTAACTTTTTCATAATTCTCTACATTCATCTATTATTGCTCTTTCTTGCGTAGTGCGACTGCGCCTAAGCCTGCTATTCCGCTAAAAACTGATACAACAAGCAGCGTCATATCACCTGTAACAGGCGGCACTGGCTCTTCATTCGTTTCTGAAGGAACCGGAGCCTCGCCGTCTGGAGCTTCGCTCTCTGGAACATCCGGGAAGTCAGTAGCTGCTGGCGAAGGGGATGTTTCCCCTGCGGGCGTGGGTGATTCATAATTAGGCGTGTTCGACGGATTTGCGGGCGAATTGGTTACAGCATACGTCGTTGTAGGCGTTGACTGCGGTGTTGGCGGAGGTGTAGGCGGTGCGAATGTCTCTTGAGGATTTTCGCCGACAGCGATTGTGCAGCCATATGCCTCTGTTCGAACTTTCGAAACCGTGTCCGTATCGATTAGCTCGTGGAATTTCAGTCCGAAAACAATGTAACCCTCAAACCCGGGGTCATTGAGGTCAAATAGTAAGCGCATGAACTCGCCGCCCGCATTGATTGCTTCATCGTCGGCAAACGCGACCTTGACCCTGCCGTCTTCATCGCCAGCGGTTTCGACTAAGTCAACGCCTATGTCGGTTTTCTGAACCTCAATGAACTTGATTATGCCTGTGGCGAATGTGATTTCAAAAAACCCCGACACGAAATCGCCGTTTTCAGAGACCGAAAGCGTGAGTACGATTTGCTTCTGCTCGTTAAGCACCGCGTTGCATGTGAACACTACCGGGCGAACTGCTTTCGCCAAGGCAGATGTTGTAAACGCGAGAATGAATACGAACAACAACGCCATTAAAATGATCTTTTTCATAAAAGCCCCCCGTTTTTTTGATTTGACACTGCCAAGATTTGGTTGTCGCCTTCATTGTATACCCTATATATTATTGAGTCAATCGAAATGCAATATATATTTATGAACTTTCTGTAAATTTAACAATGATTGGTACTTAAAATGAATAGTGTGGGATTGTCAAAGGGTAGCGGTGCTGCCGCTCAATTAGATGCCTAAGGCAAATGAATATAACAGCAAGCTATAGTGTCGAGTGGAAAATTAAAATTTACAATCAAGTTGCAACCTGCTATATTTCACTCGCCACAGGCAACAAACTCCATATTTCACACTCAACACTCAAAACAAATATGCGCTCTTCCAAAAATAAAAACGCCCTCATTACGAAGGCGTTTTGACTGTTATTCTACTCTAAATTAGTCCTTCTTGCGAAGTGTGAGAGCGCCCAAACCAGCAACTGCGCTGATGATTGCTACTGAAACGAGTGTCATGCCACCAGTTACAGGAGTTGTGGGTTCGTCTGTTTCTGTGGGTTCATCAGTGGGTTCATCTGTGGGTTCATCAGTGGGATCATCTGTGGGTTCATCAGTGGGGTCATCTGTGGGGTCATCTGTGGGGTCATCTGTGGGTTCTTCGCCCTTGATCTCGATTGAGCAGCCTGTTGCCTGAGTTTCGATCTCAGTTAATGTGTCGATCTCAATGAGCTCTACAACCTCGAGTTCGAAATCGATCGTGCCTTTGAACTCAGGATCTACCAAGTCGAATACGAAGCCGAGCATTTCGCCGCCAGCATTTTGCTCTTCTGCGTTAGCGAAAGCTACCTTAACGATACCATCATCTTCGCCGTTAGCTTGCATGAGCCCCAAGTCGATATCAGTCTTCTGGATCTTAACATACTTCAGAACGCCTGTGGGGAATGAAAGATGCACAAGACCTGATGCAAATGCAGCGTCAGCGCTGATTGAAACCATAACGAGAACTTGATTTTGTTCTGTCAATGTAGCTTCTGATGTGAAGACAACAGGTCTTACCGGATTGGGATTCTCAGTCTCTGCGAGTGCAGGTGCCGCAAATGCGAATACAAGTGCAAGCACGATTGCTAATGCAATTGTCTTTTTCATAGTTGTGTCTCCTTTTACGTTTTTTTTGACGCTTCCAAAGAAATGGATAGCGCCTTGTATGTTGCTATTCTACAACAATGAATTTCTTGTGTCAAGCATTGTTTTGAAAATTATTATATAATTTGCCTATGCTAATTTGTAAATTTTTTGTATCATTATATATTTCATACGAAATTTGATTCAATTTTAATAAATTTGTGCTTGAATGGTAACAATGAAGCTATTGTGCATATCATCATATGAATTATGCTTTGTGTGAATATTCCTATTATTTGCGGGAATAATAGAGTAGAGGTCAATCGCGGTAGCGTTAGACGAAAATGATTTGGAGGAATAAATAATATGAAAACATTCGCTAAAAAACTTGTTATGCTGCTATTTGTGGCAGTGGTAATCGCGTTGTTTTTCGGATGCGAGCCCATGTCTCCCACACCCTCACCAACAGGAGGAGCGAACGGCTCACCGGGGCTTACTGCCGGAATGTCGCCTGACTTATCACCTGATATGACTCCGGGCGAAGGCGGCGAATCTCCCGCACCGACAGGCGACGAAATACCTAACTTCATGGAAGGAACAGTAGTTGACCCCGACACAGTTCCCGAAATAGTGAACGCTGTTAAGGCACAGTACCCGAATGCGCAGATTCAAAGCGTTACTCATGCGCTGCACCTGAACCAGCAGGTATATGAGGTAACATTCTTAGACGGAGCAAACACGAATACAGTATTCGTAACTCCCAGCGGGCAGCTGTTAGACCAAGATAATCAAGCGTCGCCTACATAATATAATAGTAGGCATAATTAAAGGCGGTGTGTGCCGCCTTATTTTTAATTGTGCCTGTTCTTAATCCCCCTGCTGCGAGCAAACAATTATTGAAAAGGTAGTATATAGCTGCGAAAACAGCTCATTGAAGGGCAATGCGTTTATTCTGCCTGCGTCGTCATCCAATACTATCATGCAGGCCAGCATAAGCCTATGCGGTATGCTTAGCGAAAACCTGCCAAAGCCCTTATGTTCAAGCAAGTAGTGATAAACTTCTATAATTTCGCTTACTGCTTCGCCTATGTCTTTTCCATGGCACGCATTTGCGAATATTCCGAGAGTGGGGAGCTCTACAACCGTACCATATTTCAGCCTGTGCTGCGAGAACGCGCTGAAGAAATCCATAGCGTTTTGCGCTTTCACATCGGGAACGGCGTCATACATTGCAAGCACATAGCTTAATAGCAATGCCGGCTCAGCAAGGAAGAACCTGCGCTTAATCATCGCAAACACATCTTCGGCATCTATTAGCATGCTTCGCCAATCCTTTTCGCACAAGGCAAGCAGCCCCGCGTATGTAATATGCGAAATGTTGGTGAGCCACGGGTGTTCCTTGCGCATTGAGGAAAAAATATCCTCAGTTCTCAGAATAAGCTCCTGCGCGTTTGGCTTATCGTTGAACAATACAGCAAGCTGAGGAAGGAATATGCTGCGCTTGAAGGTTCGTTTCAAATCATCATATGTATTCAGAATATTATTGAATTCAGCCTGATAATCTTCTGAAAAAGACAGGCGAACTGCCAACTCAAGCGAGCTTATCGAATTAAAGTATGAGAACCTGCCCGAAGCTTGACGAATATAGCCCCTGCACTCATGCACCCTTTGAATATCTATGAGCTTATTTTGGTTCGCGGCATAGCTTGCGCCTAATAAAATCCTGCATATGCCCGCAGTTTTGAAGGCGCCTTTTAATATGTTGCGGTTTTCAATTAAAATATCGGCTTTACGCTTGGTTTCGGTTCTCATAGTTCACCTCTATTCTGCATTTTATCACACAAACCCGCATATTTCAATGAATGTTTGATCCTTCTTTACAAATGAAATTTATTCCTTTATTATATATTAAGTGATGGAGCAACAAAATGCTTGACAACTAATTTTGAGGATATTAAAATAGAAAAAATTTTGGAGGGAGAAGTATATGACAATAGATTTTAAGGGGAAAGACATACTGAATGGCTTTCAGTTTTCTAATCAGGAATTGAATGTCATTATGGAAACAGCTTCTTACTATGAAATGCGCGTAAAGCGAGGGGAAATCATTAAGGATTTAGAGGGCTTGGTAGTTGCTACCCTCTTTTTTGAGCCAAGCACGAGGACAAGGCTGTCATTCGAAGCGGCTATAAACAGGCTGGGCGCAAGGGTGGCTTCTATGGCAGAGCCTGCGAACTCATCTATAGCCAAGGGCGAATCTTTGGAGGATACAATACTGACTGTTGACGGTTATTGCGACTGTATAGTAATGCGCCACCCCGTTTCGGGTTCGGCAGCACGCGCGGCGGAGGTAGCTGTTCACCCTGTAATAAACGGCGGCGACGGTACCTCGCAGCACCCCACGCAAGCATTGCTTGACATATACACGATTCGCAAGGAAAAAGGGCATATAGGCGGGCAGACAATAACCTTCTTAGGCGACCTGAAGTATGGCAGAACGGTACACAGCTTAGGCTATCTGATGCAGCAGTTCAACAACAAAATGATATTCGTTTCACCCGAAAGCCTGAGAATGCCCGAGGAAATTACAGCAGAGCTAAAAAGCAGAGGTGCTGACATAGAGGAAACCGACGACATCAAGTACGCACTTTCTCAAAGCGATATAGTGTATGTAACGCGCGTTCAGAGAGAGAGATTCCCGAGCGTTGAAGAATACGAGAAATGCAAGGGCTCATACATACTCAACAACGACCTGCTTAAATACGCAAAGCCGGGCATAACAATAATGCACCCCCTGCCGCGCGTTGACGAAATTGCCACAGAGCTTGACACATACGAGGGCTCGGCGTACTTCCGTCAGGCAAGCAACGGTATGTATCTGAGAATGGCGCTGTTAGGGCTTGTAACGGGCAGGCATAATATCTGCTACTCCATATAATATGTAAGTATGGAGCTATCCGCGCGTTGCCGCTGAATAAAGACGGGCTGCGCGCAAGTATATCGCCCCTGCGGGGCTTATGGAAAATTTGCGGGGGATATTCCCCCGTTTAATTTGCACTGGCGAGCACAGGGTATAATAAGGTAATATGATATTAGATAAGGAAAACAAAAAGGGGTGATAGAATGGCATTTGAAAGAGCAATCATTAACGGCAATATAGTTACTGGAAACGAAAGCTATTTAGCAAACATATACATAAAAGACGGTAAAATAGCCTTGATTTCAAAAGAGGTGTTAGAGGCGGACGAGGTAACCGACGCGAGCGGAAAAACCGTAATGTCGGGCTTCATAGACACGCATGTTCATTCGCGCGACGGCATACATGGCGCGTATCAGAAGGAGGACTTCTCATATTCCACAAAGGCGGCTGCGGCTGGCGGAATCACGACAATATTCGAAATGCCGAACTGCAATCCCGCTATATACAATGTCGAAATGCTTGAATCCTTCATAGAGTGCGTATCGAAAAAAGCATATGTTGACTACTGCGTATGGGGCATAGCGTTGGGCGAAGTAAACGAGCACGCGCTTGATGACCTGGCGAAGGCAGGCGTAGTGGGCTTCAAGTACTTCTGGGGCTATGCTGTTGATAAGAAGAATTATCAGCTCATATACAACTACAAGGAGGGCGCGGACGATATTGCGCCGCCCATGCACAGAGGTCAGATACGCGATATGTTCCAAAGCGTAGCCAAAACAGGCAAGCTGTTGGGCATACACGCAGAGGATTTTGAGATAATAAGGCACGAATCAAAAAAGGTGCTGGCGCAAAGCGGCAGAACATATGCCGATTTGTTGAAAATGCGCCCGGCTATATGCGAAACGACCATTATTCAAAGCGCAATAGCATATGCGCATGAATGCGGACTTCGCCTGCATATTCATCACTTATCAGTCGGCGACAGCGTAGATATAATAAGGCAGGCACAGAAGCAGGGCAAGAGTGTTACCGCCGAAACCTGCCCGCACTATTTAGAGCTTTCCGCCGAGGAGCATGGCGACACATTGGGCGCGTATATGAAGTGGTTCCCGCTGGTTCGCGAGAAGTTCAATCAGGCGCCGCTGTGGGAGGGTCTGCGCGACGGTACCATAGCTCATGTAAGCTCAGACCATGCGCCGCACACAGCCGAAGAAAAGCAAAAGGGGCTGTTCGACTCTCCCTCAGGCAACGCAGGCGTCGAAACATTAGGACTGCTTATGATAAACGCGGTATCAGAGGGCAAAATCACCGAAAATCAGCTTGCTAAGCTTTTAAGCGAAAATCCTGCAAAGCTGTATGGGCTGTATCCGCAAAAGGGCTCATTGGAAATAGGCACAGACGCGGACCTGGTGATAATAGACTTCGACCACGAATACGAGTTTAAGCAGGAGAACATACACTCAAAGGTAAAGCTGTCGCCATTCAACGGGCGTAAATTAAAGGGCAAACCCGTTGAAACCATACTGCGAGGAAAAACCATTATGAAGGACAGCGAAATTATAGGCGAAGCGGGCGGAAGGTTTATTAAAGTGTAAAGGCGCAAAGCGTGCATAAAGACAGCGTTTCACGCTGAATGAAGGCGGCAAAGCCGCCTATTTTTATGCACAAAAGCATATTCATTCACGTAAAGCGCGTTTTCATTCGCCACTATGCGTCTTCATGCACGCAAAGCATGTATTCATTCGCCACTATGCGTCTTCATGCACGCAAAGCATGTATTTATTCGCCACTATGCGTCTTCATGCACGCAAAGCATGTATTCATTTGCTCCGCAGGAGCATCTTCATTCGCCACAGGCGTCTTCATTCACGCGAAGCGTGTCTTCATTCGGGCACAGCCCGTCTTCATTCGCCGCAGGCGTCTTCATTGCGTGCCTAAGCACGCACTTCACTCGCTCAACTCCTGCTCTATTCCGTCAAACACTACACGAATTTCGTTTGAATCGCTGTTTTCCTTTATGTAGTCAAGCAGCAGCTTTGCGGCGGCAATTCTGTCCGACGGTTTGTTTTCGCTGTCCGTGCAGATTGCGTACAGCTCCTGCAATATGCTTTGATACTTGCTTGCGTTATCGCTGCTCATTCACTTCTCCGTTTTCACCGTTTAACTGCCGCATTTTCGCCAATGCTTCTTCCTTACCGTCGAATATCAGCATTTCCAAGCCAATCTGCGGAGTAATCATGCCCATCTGCACCAGCTTGAACACTGTTTCGTTGTGCGCCATAACGGAGAATCGGCTCTCCCTCTGCACCTTTACGCTTACCTTGAACTCTAAGGGGTAGTCGTCAATATCCCTGAATATGTCGCTCGAATACGCAACCTTGATGCTGTTCACATATACGGGGCGTGAAAATACCGCGTACTCCCTTTCTACCTCAATTTCCATGCGAACTGCTTCTGCGAATGATGAGTGAACGCTTTTCGCTATCATACGGGAGCGCTTGTTGCTCATCTCCTGCAACGCCATTATTGCTGAAGCCGCTGTTACGCCATTAGCAGTTGAGCCGCGTGAGAACTCATTCGCGCCCGATTCCTCCTTCACATTGCCGCGCATACGCTCTATGTATTCGATTATATAGCCCGGCAGCGGAGCGGTTGAGAACCACTTTATGCCGTTTATGTTCTCGCCCGTATGCACCTGCTTTGACCAGTTGCAAAGGTCGTTTATATCAAAGCCCGATGCGGAGCTTACGAGCAGCTTGTTATGCGATGCCATAAGCGCGTTTTTGATAACTATTTGGTCTAACTTATCCGAAAGCCTTTGCTGCTGTTCGAACACATCGCAGAAGCCGTAGCCCAATATGCAGCCCTTACGCGGGAAAAGCGCAGTTACCACAAAAGGATACCTGCCATGCGCAAAAAGCCCATATTCGTATGTTTCGCGGCTATCCTCCAATACTACCCTGCCGGCAACCTTAATCATATGAACATTGTAGCGGCAGCGTACCGCGTCATACTCCCTTTTCCAGAACTCTATGAGCACCGCGCTTTCCTCTGAGGTATTCGCAGCTAAGGCAATCTCGTCAGCCACCATTTTTATTGCGTGCTTGGGGTAATGCTCATAATACCAGCTTATAGGGTGAACGCTGAACTTGATTATAGCGCGGCATTCGTCAACCGTTGAGGCGTTAGGGTCAAACATAATGCACCTGTTGTCAACATGACGAATATACGCGGCGCCAAGCCCCCAGTTGCTGTCGGGGTCAAAGCCTACCTCCTGTATCATTGTTCCGCCTACTAAAAGGTCGTGAATGGCTTTTTCGTATTCGCGCTCATAGTTGCAGCCTATATGATTCTCGGAGATTACTGCTGTAAGCGCGTTTGCGGCTTCGGCATATTCGGGTTCGTCGGCTGTTATGATGGCTTGCGGATACCAATCCTGCAATTCGGCGCGCACACTTTCAATAGTCGCCTGAATTATTGGGGTTACGGGGCGGGGCTCAAGCGCGTCGTTATAGGGAATATCCTCCCAGTGCAAGCCATGATACAGCTTTTCCGCTCTCTCAAACCTTTGCCATTCTAAAGCATAGGCGTTTGAATATTCATCGAAAAGCGCGTATATGTAATCTATATCCGCCTGCTTGCTGTGTATTGAGCCTGTCGAAGTCTTCCCCATGCTCCCCTGTCCTGCAAGGGAGCTTGCGTTTGTTGTCGCCTTGCCTATTGAAAGCGTGGTGCCTCCGCCTGCTATATCGGGGTTAACATCGTTTGGCGTGGGTATTAAGGGTCCGTTTCCGATTCTCATAATTCCTCCTAAAAAATAAGGGCTTTTCGCCCTGATGATTTTTGTAATGGCGATACCGCCTATATTCCAAAAAAGCTGCTTGATAATGGCTCGTCTGTATCTAACGGGTCATAGCACTTTACTGTTTTGGTTTGAACTCTTGTTTTGCCGGGTCGCGACATAAGCCCGTATCTCAACGCTTCGGGCGCATGGTCGTCTATACCGAAAGCGTCCTCGACATTATGCGAATCATAGGTTAGCGCGGGCAGGGTCTTTATAAGGTTCATACAGGTTGAGAACACCTGCCAGAGAGGCTTGCCGTCGGGCGCATCTGCCAAGTACGCGCGCACCTTTTGCCAGCCTGCTACTCTTGAATTATCCGCAGGGGTTAAGGGAACACCGGCATTTTGAAACACATCGGCTATGGATTCGCCCTCGAAGCCTCCCTGCGCCGCCAGTATTCCGCGCTTCTGCCACATATCAGGAGATGCTACCGTGTAGCTTATGCTCTCACCCTCCGACAGCTCTATTATGCGCTTTGCAACCTCATCAGCCCTATTGTGACGCACATACAGCTCTCGATAAGTATAGATTCTGCCTTCTGTATCCACGCAATGCCAAAGCACGCAGCAGGGGTCGTTGTAGCCCCAGTCCATAGAACAAAAGCGCTTGTAATAGCTTGGCAGCGAAAAAGGCTCTATGACATGCTTTTCGCGCGAAAACTCCTTGAAGTACTGCCCTGCGAACACATCCCAGTCGCCGTACAGGTGCGCACGCTTCAAATCATCGGGCAGCGCTTCCAATGTGCGCACATATTCGGGGTTAGCTTTCATAAGCACTTGATTGTCATACACCCTTGCAGGTATAAACAAATAGTCGCTTGGATTTTCAAACGCTGTGTATTCCCTGTCTATAAAAAGCCGCTTCACCCACCCGTGGCCCACATTTCCGGGGTTTGTGGTGTAGTACATACGCGGCGAAAAATCTGTGCGCGTGCTTCTGTTGCAGGTGGTTAAGAACTGCATCTGCTCCTCCGTGAAGTGCGTGGCTTCCTCTAAGCCTATGCAATCGTATTCCTGACCCTGATACTGATATATGTCGTTTGCGCTGTCGCAATAGCCAAGCTTTATGCGTGAGCCATTCGGAAACTCGAACACCCTTTCGGTAGCCTTGTAGTTGCAAAAGCCATTCAGCTCCTTCAACAAGGGTATTACATGGTTTTCGCGCAGCTCGGGCAATGTTCTTCTTAATAGTAAAAGGTTAAGCCCCTTGTATCTCAGCGCAAGCATTACGAATTTTCTGCGCATAGCCCAGCTTTTGCCTCCGCCCCTTGCCCCGCCGTACGCCGTATGCCTTGCTTTTGACCTGAAAAACGCAAGCTGCTTTTTGTTAGGCGCGCCGGTTAGCTTTAATGTTCGCATTTTACCTCCCTGAAGTCATGCGCATAGCGCGAATTGTGAAATATTGCGCTTACGCGCAGCATTAAATGGCTTCGCCATGATGTTTCGCTTGCGCGAAGCTATTAAACATTATGTATTGTAATAAACTTTGCTTATCCGCATAAACATTATAGCGAAACCAAAAAGCCGAATATGGAGGAGAAAACTCATGGCTGAAACGAGGATAGATATATACCGCGACATAGCGACGCGCACGGGGGGCGACATATATTTCGGGGTCGTCGGTGCGGTGAGAACGGGCAAATCGACATTCATACGCAGGTTTATGGAGCTTCTTGTCGTACCTAATATTCAGAACGAATACGACAGGCAGAGAGTCAACGATGAGCTTCCGCAAAGCGCATCGGGCAAGACCGTTATGACAACACAGCCGAAATTCGTTCCCAACGAAGCCGCTACCATAACGCTTTCAGACGATTCTACCATGTTCAACATGAATGTTCGCATGGTGGACTGCGTGGGCTACATGATTCCCGAAGCGTTAGGGCAAGCCGAGGGCGACAGAGAGCGCATGGTTATTACGCCATGGTTCGATTACGAAATCCCATTTGAGCAGGCGGCGGAAATAGGCACTACAAAGGTTATTCAGGAGCATTCCACAATAGGAATTGTAGTAACCACCGACGGCACAATTACAGACATTCCGCGCGGCGCGTATGTTTCAGCCGAAGAAAGAGTTATAGCCAAGATGAAGGAGCAAAACAAGCCCTTTATAATTGTGCTGAACTCTCGAAACCCGTACTCTGAGGACGCCGAAGCCCTGCGCGGTTCGCTTGAAGCGAAATATGAAACCCGTACAGTCGCTCTTGATGTAATGAATATGACTGTTAATGACATAACAGACCTTTTAGAGAGCATATTGTTCGAGCTGCCCATACGCCAGCTAATTGTGAATGTTCCGCCATTCATACGCGCCTTGGGTATTGAGAATCCTCTAAATGCAAAAATAGCAGAGGCAATCAGGGGTGCTATGCCCAACATAAACAAAATGCGCGATACTCAATGCCTGCTTGACAGCATTCCGGAGAACGACGACTTCTACGCGCTTGCCTTAACAAATATTGACCCCGCCACAGGCACGCTTGAATACACGCTCACCCCCAAAGAGCATGTTTTCTACAATGTGCTAAGTGAAGAATGCGGCTATGAAATCAAAGACGAATACCATCTTATATCCACGCTAAAGGATTTCATAGTAGCAAAGCGCGCGTATGACAGAATGCAGGAGGCGCTTATAGAGGTTGAGCGCACAGGCTATGGTTTGGTTCCTCCCGATATGAATGAGTTGACGCTTGAGGAGCCAGAAATAGTCCGTCAAGGCAACAGGTTCGGCGTAAGGTTAAAGGCTAACGCCACAGGCCTGCACCTTATACGCGTGAATATGGATTCTGAAATAGCCCCGCTCGTAGGTACGGAGGAGCAGTCTGAAGAGCTTGTTAAGTACCTTACAGACACTTTTGAAAAAGAGCCTGATAAGATTTGGCAAACCAACATATTCGGCAAGCCGCTGTATGACCTTGTATGCAGCGGGCTGTATTCGAAGATAAACCAGCTACCCGATGAGGTGCGTATGCAGCTTAGGGATATGGTGCAGCGCATTGTAAACGAAAGGTGCAACAACTTGGTGTGCATAATGCTGTGAGGCGGCGACATAAGTCGCCGCGTGAAGACAGTGTTTCACGCTGGAATGAAGGCGGCATAGCCGCCTATTTTCATGCGCCTTTGGCATCTTCATGCGCCCATAGCGCCAACGCCTCATTCCTAACTCAACGCTACTCTTTAAGCACTTCAATAGCCTGCTTCAGCTTCTTAGGCAGCGGTATTCCTATTTCGCCTGCGTTCTCCAATATGCTCAGCGCTTCGTTCAATATGTAGAACATAATTACTGCCGAGCGTATTGCGCTGTTCGCATCAGGTATAAGCCTGTCTATTATTGACGCTACTGCGATTATTACGAGTATCACTACCTTTTTAAGCAGGCCTATAAAGCCTACCTTTGAGTTTAGCTCTCCCCTGATAGCCGCGGCTATTACGCCTGTTACATAATCGAGCGATAACATTACCACCATGCCTATTATCAGCGCGTCCCAAGGACCGAACAGGTAGGCTAATATGCCGCCAATGCCTGCTATCACGAGCTTAAAGGTTGAACTTATATTCATTTACTCACCCCATTCTTTATGCCGATTCCAAGTAGTTGGCTATGCAGTAGCCGCGCACGAAGCCGCTTTCCTTAGAATCGTCCTTTTTGATGACCTCCGCCCATTGCGAGCTGTCTATTCCCAGCACCAGCACAGTATCGCCTGCGCTTACCTTACCTATTACGGTATTGCTGTTGGTTACATACGGAACGCTGCGCAAATTGCAGTAGGTCTTACCGCCATACCTCATAAGCCTTGGGAACTGCATTTCCTTTCTGTTCGAAAGCGACTCCATTCTGCCGAAATGCGTCCAATAGCCAGTACCGTTTTCGGAATAGCGTTCACACACTACGCCTACATCGCGCCCCTTCGCATGAATCACCAAGCCATCACCTATATATACGCCGACATGGTGTATTTTAGTTCCATCATGCCGAAAAACGAGGTCGCCGGCCTGCAAATCCGATTCCTTTATCTTTTTGCAGAAGCTATACAGCCCCTTAGCGCTCATATCCGAATGAATTATTGAATTATCAAGGAAAAAGCGCACTAAAAGACCCGAGCAGTCATACGCCTTTACATCAAGTATACCCTTAGAAAGCTGCTTTCTGAAAAAGCTTATTGCGCGCTTTGCGTTTTCCTCACTGGTTTCGCGCTTTCTTATCCAATCCTCATTGAAGCCTACCTCACCCTGCGCGCCCCAAACATATATGCTGCCTACCTGCTGTTTCAGCCAAGCAATAAATTTATTAACCATATACATTCCCCTTTCACTTAGTATAGCTCTTCAACATTGTCATACTTATCTCTTCCTCTGTCGTTCTTAGCCTGCCGGGACTGCATAAAGCTGTTATATAGCTGATTGTAGCCCGATTCGCCTAAATCAAGCTTCGCCTGCGCGCGAATATAGCGCCAATACTCATGCTGCGACAAGAAGAAATCTTCCGCCTGCGCGCCTAAGCTGTCTATATACCGCTCATAGTCGGAGTACTTCAAGCCCGAAAAATATGCGCTGTCATTTTGCTTTGCGGCACTTCTTTCCTTTGCTCTTAGCTGTTCCTCAAACATCTCTCTTTCCTGGCGCATTTTTTCACGCTGAAGCTCAAGCTCCTCCTGCTTCATCTTCTGCTCTGCGTACATTGAGCCTAACTTCATCAAGGAGTCATACACCTGCGCCGCCAAAGCCTGTGAGTATTCGCTTTCAAGATACGCTATATCGTCCTGCTCGCTTTCCTCCTGCCTTGCTTTCATAGAAGAAACAAATGTCGAGCCGCCCATTCCGCGCGCGTATGAGTCGGCGTCTAACTCAGCTTCGAATGTGTCCGACGCCGCTTTTCGCTTCTCAATAGCAGCATCTATTGTGGGGCGCATAACATTCGAAAAGTATTCTGTGAGCTTCTTAGAGATAGCCTCCCAGTCAACGCCGCTCCCGAAGGGATAGCCCTCATTATCGTTCTGCTTGTTCTTTTCCATCAAATATTTTTCATACGCCGCTTGAGTTTTCTTGCCCCATATGCCGTCAACCTCTACGCCCAACAGCTTCTGATAGCGCTTTACATCTTCATAGGACATTACATCCTCCGGCGGCGTGTAGCCATCAACATAATATTTCATACTTCCTCCTGTTTAATCTCTATTCTCTGTTCAACGATGCTTGCAGCTGTGAAAGCAGCTCCTCTAACTCCTCCAGCTGCTTGAATATGCTTGTGAAGTTCTGATTAAGCCTGCTTTCGTTCGCCTTATACCACAATGCCTTGTCAATTTCATTCGACTGCACAGTGTCGTCGGGCGACAAGGCTATATAATGCAACGCTTTCATTACTTGCACCTCCCCCGTACCTTCAAGTGCAGCTCCATTCCGCCCTTTATCTGAAAGCTGCTGCCTTCGCTGTTGGCGATTTTCAGACCTATTGTGCGCCCTTCATCTATAAGCGGCACCTCTGCTACCTCGTCGTTGAGATTTGTGATTATGTGCTCCCTCTCAAAGCCTCCTGTATAGGTTGTGAGGGATAGGCTCGTGCCGCTTCCTCTCAAATACAGCTCATCAAACTGCTTTATTGTTGATTTTTCGCCCAAGTCCGTTATAGGTGTGCGCCAATATGCCACTATCGGCTCGCCTGCATAGGTGTTGCCGTAATCCAATCTGCATATATGCCTTGACGAATTTATAAAAAAGACTATATTGTCCTTCTGCACCATGTCTATTACTTCAAAGCCGTTTCTGCGCATATATGTACGGCGGTTGAGGTCGTACTCTATGAGCTCTGTGTTGCTGCCCTTCTTGATTGTGAAGTACAGCTTGTTCTTTGCCCTTACACCCCTTGTGTTGCGCGTGTTTGCGCCGTTCATAATGTTCTTTATCTTCATGGCGTCGCTGCTCAGCCTTGCGTTTACGCCGTCAAACACATTAAGCCCCGAATTCGTAAAGTAATACGCAACATCGGAATAATGCACTATTGAAGTGTGGCTGACATATTCCGAATCAGCTTCTACCTGCTCTAACACGAAATTCGAAGGCTTGTCGCCGTACAGCCTGTATATGCTGTGCTTCTTAAATATGAGAAGCTGGCTCGACAATGCTGTCAGCGCAATAATGGGGTCGGAATCGAAATCGCCTACCTCTATATGCCCGCCCTCTACATTTGGAGAGGCCTCATCATAGCCCCAATCCTCTATGCTTCTGTTGCCGCCGGGCAGCTTTGAATAATACAGCCTGTTGGGATAGTCCTTGTTGCCTGCGGAAAAAAGCCTGTTCTTATACAATGCCAAATAGCGCACGGGTATATCGGATTGATTTTCCGCGCTTCCGAAGCTATAAAAGCTGTCGCCATCATATTTGAGCATTTGCGTTTCGCCATTGGCTATGAGCAGGTAATCGGTATTGTTGATGCTTACCTCGACTGTGTCGAACTCATAGTCCTCCAAAGCAGGAGTGAACTCATACGCCTTTACCCACAGCCCGTTAGTGCTTGCGTATATTGCGTCGGAGCAGAACACCAAGAAAATATCGCCCTCCTTGCGCTTGAATATGACGAGCCTGTGAATATCACCCTCCCCGGGGACTTGTGCTATTATGTGGCGCACAAATCCCTTAGCTACGGAGAGGTTGCCGTCGTCTGTATTCATGTTTACTGCGTCGGGGGAGAAGCTTGGGTGCAGTATGTTCTCATCGCAGGACTGGTCTATGCCTAAGAACCGGTCTATTTTGTATTGATACAGCATATTTTCACCTCACTCGCTTCAATAGATGTTCTCTATTGTCCTCCCCTCTCTGAAAGCGGATATGAACCTTGCCTTTGCGGTTTCATACATCTGCAAATATATGTTGGCTCCGCTCTGCGTTGCCTTATCGCCCGACATTCTCTCACGCGCAACCGCATATATAACTATTAAGCCATGCAACTGTTCGGGTACCTCGGGCGAGCTTTCAAGCGCAGTGATAACATTGGGAACATAACGATATGTAACATCAACATTCCCAACTCCGCGCACGGAAACAATGCCCGCAGCTTCATTTACAGAATAGTTCAGCGGAAAGCCCTCCTGCGAAACGCCCACTACCTTCATGCAAAGGCGGTCTAATTGCGATAGGTCAACGGTAGTGCCTACTATTCTTGCGCTTTCGGTTCGTATAAGCGGAAAGGCGGTTGCTATATCGCGTATGGCGTCGTTCACGAATACGGTTAGCTTGGCTTTCCACTTGTCAACCGAGGCAGAGTCGCTTCCCCTGCCTAACTGCAACAGCGCGGCTTCTATAATCTCGCGCAATGTCATGATTTCGCCCTCGTTTTCTTAGAGTTGAGGCACTTGCCGCTTTCCGTCTTATAGTCGTCGTATAGCGATTTCGACAGCACCTTTACGCGTGCGTTTGAGTATATGAGCTTTGCCAAGCTGAGCGGAACGCGCACAGGCACTCCGCGCGAAATTCTGTAAAATCTGCCGTTTATGCCGCCCTCCCATGCGTCGCCGGGGTCGCCTTCTATGATTAACTCTACATAGGGTGCTTCGGGCTTGATTTCTTTTTCTGTGATATACATAAAAACCTCCTTGATGTTTTTTAAGCGCTGTTAGCCAGTACTCAAAAAATGAAAATGCTTCGTATATGAAATAATTCGCTTATGCGAATCATTAAATATTGCACTTATAGCAGCATGAAATTTCGCTGCGCGAAGTGAATAAATTTTTTTGGGGGAAACAAGGCTTTGATAGGTGAACGGGCGTACACGCAGGTACGCCCAGCTCTATATTTAGGGAGAAAAAACACAAAATCTATTAGAAAATTATGCGCTTTGCGGTAATCAGGTGCGCTTATATGCAATTTAGAGAAGTAACAAGCATGGATTTATTCTGAGTTTTTTTATTGCGCACTCCACACTCATAAATGCTCATTCGGGCGCAGCCCGTCTTCGTTCAATGCGAAGCGTGTCTTCATTTGCCGCAGGCGTCTTCATGCGCGCAAAGCGCCCTTTACGCGCTTACACCATGCTCTATACGCACAATCCACAAATCGTTAAGCCTTTTTGCCGCGAAGGCTGCTACCTTTGCGCCTACCGTCGCGCGTTGATTCAAGGGGTCGGCTGTGCCTGCTGAGCCGCAGGGCTTTATAATTGTCTGCATACCGCCCGCGCCTGTTACATCGATAATACCGTAGGCGTCCTTGCCGAAAACAACTGTCGCGTGGACCTCCGCTCCGCTTGCGCCTGCGTCATCGCTGATTATTGCTGCGCCTACTTGGGGAACAGCGTCAAGCGCCTCTAAAAGCACTATAACCTCGGCGTCTTCTTCGAGCGCGTCAACATCAACCGCTAAATTCTTATTGCTTCCTATGCTTATTGTCGCGCCTTCGGTTTTCAGATACTCAATCTGCGCGGCTGTCAGCGCCTTATCGAGCACTATCTGCGTGGCGGTGCTGCCTATCGCAACTGAGCGGCGAATGCTGGGCGTGAACACCTTGGCTTCTGTACTTTCCACAAACACTACGCCATACAGCCTGCCTATTTCGCCCGAGTATATTTGCTCTGCGTTTGAATACTTGCTTACATCCTGCCAGTTTGAGTCGCTTTGCAGGTCGAATGTCGCTTCGGGTGAGCATATGCAGATGAAGTGCGGATTGCGCCCGTCGGAGAACATACGCGCCTTTGCGTTCTTGAGGGTTCTAACCGCTTTTCTTATCTCTGTAACTGTCAGCTTGTCGCTGCTTGTCAAGGCGTCACGGCTCTGCTTGCCGTTCGCATACTGAACATTGCTGCCGGAGCATATTTCGTCACGCGTGATCCACTCTATTACCGTGCCAAGCTGTTCGCCTAAAAGCTCCGCGCTGTCGGCTATCACTCTGTCATAGCCTGTGAGGTCCAACAGGTCGCTTACCTCTACATATGCGCCGTACTGTGAAACTGTCGCTTGAACGGAGGTCTGCGAAAGCGCTTGGCTCTCGGGAGTTACGCCTTCCTCCAATCCGCCCATTACTTTTGACGGGTCGAATAGATTCCAGCGTCTGAACTCCACAGTCTTGCCGCTGTTCTTAGGAATGGAACGCTTCTGACCGTACTTTGCGAACACGAAGCGCGTTTTTGCGCTTTCTAAAAGCTGTCTGTCGTAAAATGTTTTGTTCAGCTTTGTTGTTAGGGTTGTTGATGTCGTTGTATTCATATCTTTCTGCCTTTCTTATTTTTTGATTGGATAGTGTGCTTATATTATTAGGATTTAGCCGTTTTCAAGCTGCTTTTTGATTCTTTCGAACTCCTCCTTTGAGATTTTTGAGAAATCCACATGAACGGATTGCGGCTTGCCTGTTTTCATGGCTCTTGGGAACTCCTTGCGCCTGTATATTTCCTCAACCGCACTGAGTCTGCCCTCCTCATGCGCTTTTTCAAGGCGCTTTTCTGCCTCGAATATGCGTATAGCGGCCGGAACATCATACTCCTTCACAAGCGATAGGAATTCTTCGGAGTTAATGTACTCGTTTAACTCGAATATTAACCTGTTTTCCGCCTTGTACCTCTCAAGCGTCTTTACGACATTGGCGGCTAACCGGGCTACTTGGGCGTCTTTTTCGTCAAGCTGGGGCTTTTCCTTTGCCCTGTTGAAAATCTCTGTAAGCTTCATTTAGTCCTCCTTTCGAAGCAATTAAAAAAGGCTCATAATGAGCCTGCGGGAGTGGGGGAAGTGTTAAAATAAAATGAGAAATCTCTTTTTCATGCCGCGTTTTGTACTTGAAAACCGAAATTGCGCTAAGCACACTTTATCCATCATAAACATTATAACAGAACATTTGTTCGCTTGTCAAGTGGTGTGAGATAAAAATTTTTGCGAATACGAACATAATGGAAGCAGTCAGTATTTTCTGCGTTTCATACAAAAAGGACGCATAATGCGCCCTCGTTATTGGTCATTTTTCGTTTGAACACAGCCCCATATTCATTCAATGCGAAGCATTGTATTCATTCGCGCACTGTTCGGATAACTCCGCACTCCTCTCTACACTCCGCACTGATATAGCCTATTCCTCTACTTCCTCAAGCTCCTCTGCAACCTTGTAACCCAGCCCGCTGAATATGAGATGTATGGTTCCGTCTAAATCCGTGCGCATAACCTGAATACCCAATTCTTCGAACAAATCCATTGTCTTTTTGCTTGGGTGGTCGTATTTATTATCTGCGCCGACTGAAATTATAACCAACTCGGGGCTTACCGCTTCTATGAAGTCACGCGTAGACGAGGTATCAGAGCCGTGATGCCCTGCTTTCAGAACATCAGCCTGTATACTCTCGAATGTTTCAAGCACCTTTTGCTCCGCCTTCTTTTCAGCGTCGCCGGCAAGCAGCATTGAGGTTTCGCCGTATGTGATATGCAGCATAATGCTGTAATTGTTGATTATTGCCCCGTAATTTACGCCCTGAACCGGTGATAGCACACGAACCTCTACCTCCTCATCCCATGGAACCTCCAGATTGGCATAAAGGTACTGATACTCTATATCCTTTTCATCAAGGGCATTCATCATATTCGCATATGTCTTTGTTTCGGTGTCGCATTCGGGAAGATAGAAGGATTCGATTTCGTAATTCTCAATTATGCTCGTCATGCTGCCTATGTGGTCTGCGTGGGGATGTGTGGCTATTACACAGTCTAATTTTTCGATTTCAAGCTCTTGTAGCTTGTCTTGTATGATTTCGTATGATTTTGAAGTGCCGGCGTCAATAAGCATTGTTTTGTCATTGGGCGATACAAGCAATATGCTGTCGCCCTGCCCCACATCCAAGAAATACGCGTGCATTTCTTTGACAACGGGGGGAAGCGAGGCAATTGGTCTTGGTGTGGTTTTTGAAACTGTCGGTAAGGGTTTGCCCTCTATCGCCTTGATTCCGCAGCCTGATGAGGTGATCAGAATTACAAGAACTAATACCACCAAAAATAGAGCTTTGCGCCTTGTCGTCATTTTCAACTATCTCAACTCCTTTTTCTTTTGTTTATTTTGCGCGTGTAAGCGTTTGTTCGACCAACTCAATTAGAAAATCGTTATTGTCAAAGTGAGAAATATGTGCTTTTGCGCTGCTTGCTATGCTTTCTGCGCGGACTTGCGCTTCGTTGACTCCGTAAACCGTAGCATATGTCAGCTTGCCTGCCGCCTCGTCCTTACCTGTTGTTTTACCAAGCTCCTCCTTACTGCCGCATACATCTAATAAATCGTCTGTAATCTGAAACAATAATCCGAAATCGTGCGCAAAGCGGTCTAATTCTGCGTATTTTTCTCCGCTGATGCCATAAAGCTCAGCCGCGCTCAATATTGACGCGCGAAACAGCATGCCTGTCTTTAAGCTGTGAATAGTGTTCAGCAGCTCCTCATCATTCGAGCTCTTTGAGCTCATGTCAAGCGCCTGCCCCGCCACCATGCCCTGCGAACCCGCGCAGGCCGCTATAAGCTGTGCCGCTTTTATGGCTTGAATTGTTTTTTCCTGCCTGCATACATCAAAAAGCACCTCGTATGCTAAGTTGAGAAGCGCGTCGCCAGCCAAAACCGCCATTGCTTCGCCGAACACCTTGTGATTTGAGGGTTTGCCGCGCCTGAAATCGTCATCATCCATGCAGGGCAAATCGTCATGTATTAAAGAATATGTGTGTATAAGCTCTATCGCAGCGCCTATGAGCCTTATTGCGCTAACAGCCGTTGTGCTTTTCAGGTCGCCGCCAAGCATTTCCCATACAGAATAGCATAACGCAGGGCGCAAGCGTTTGCCGCCAAGAGTTACGCTGTACTCCATTGCCTGTTTTAATTCAGGAATTATGGGCTTTGATTCGAATATCGCGTCAAGCGTTTCGTTGGCTATGTTTTTGTAAAATTCAAGCCGAACCGGAAAATCATTGCTCATCTTTCTGCTGGTATGCCTGTCGTACTTCCTCAATTTTGCCTTCGTATGCGGTTAAGATTTCGCCACACTCCTTCACAAGCTCCATTCCTTCGGTATATAGTGCCACCATATCCTCCAGGGGCATCTTACCTTCGGAAAGCAGCCTTACTATTTCACGCAGTCGCCTTATTTTTTCTTCGTACGCCATACTCACCTCTTTCTATATTATACCATAAAAACAAAAAAAGCCAACAGCATTTTGCCGCTGGCTTTAACTTTGTGAAATTTTAATTAAACAAGTTCGATAACAGCCATCTCTGCTGCGTCGCCCCTGCGCGGACCTAACTTGGCTATTCTGGTGTAGCCGCCGTTTCTGCCTTCATAGCGGGGGGCTATATCGCGGAACAGCTTCTCGATTACAGGGTGCCTTCTATCCTTTGTGCGCGCCTTGTATTCGGACTTCGATTCGCCTTCGAGCTTAGGAATCGGAACATCATACAGATAAGCCATAATCATTCTGCGTGCGTGCAGCTTTGAGGGCAGGTCTCTTATGACCTGTACTTCCTGCTCTACGCGTTGATTCTTCTTATCTGTAACTATCCTTTTCTTTGTAACTGTTTCTGAGTTCTTATACTCTCTTACAGCTAAAGAAATTATCTTTTCAACAATAGGTCTTATTTCCTTTGCTCTTGCTTCGGTAGTTACGACGCGACCATGCATAATTAACGCTGTTGAGAGATTTCTCAATATTGCTCTACGCTGGTCCGACGGTCTGCCTAATTTGCGATTGGGCATAAATTTATCCTCCTATATTATTTGTTAATCACTGCTGTCTTTTAGCTTAAGCCCTAAGGATGCGAGCTTCTGCTGAACTTCCTCGAGCGACTTGCGCCCCAAGTTTCTGACTCTTAACATATCGCTTTCGTCGCGCTGGGTCAATTCGCCGACCGTATGTATGCCTGCGCGCTTCAAGCAGTTGAATGAACGCACGGAAAGCTCCAATTCCTCGATTGTCATATCCAACAAGCGATTCTTCTTGGTTTCTTCCTTTTCTTCTGTCATCTCAATACCCTGAACATGATCAGCCAAGTTTATGAACAGAGTCATATAGTCGCTGAGCTGCTTTGCGGCGTTGCTTACTGCCGCGTCGGGCTTGATTGTGCCATTCGTCCATACCTCAAGAGTCAGCTTGTCGTGGTCAATACTTTGACCTACGCGCGTCGGCTCTACTGTGAAGTTTACCTTTTCAATAGGCGTGAATAAAGAGTCGATTGCTATTTGACCTATTATGTTGGTCTTTAACTTGTTTTGAGCTGCGGGAACATAGCCCTTGCCCTTTGAAATAACAATCTCCATACCTAAATACGCACCGTCATTCAGAGTTGCGATTACCAAGTCGGGATTTATTATTTCAACATCGGCATCATGGATAATGTCGTTTGCGGTTACAACCTTAGGACCCGTAGCGTTTATGCGCACTATCTTTTCGCTCTCGGGGCAATACAGCTTGGGATGAAGCTGCTTGAGGTTAAGAACTATTTCAGTAACATCCTCCTTTACGCCCTCTATGGTTGAGAACTCATGCAGCACGCCGTCAATCTTAACAGAGGATACAGCACAGCCGGGCAGCGACGAAATGAGCACACGGCGCAATGCGTTGCCCAAGGTAGTGCCTAAGCCCCTGTCAAGCGGAGTTACTACGACCTTCCCGTAATTCTCGGTGCATTCGACAATATCAATCGAAGGCTTTTGAACATCTATACTGAACACGCCCTCTAATTTTCTTTCTTCCAACATATAAATCCCCCTTTAATAATCTTTTTAGGGTGCGCTTACCTTGAATAGTACTCAACTATGAGGTGTTCCTCAATTGTCAAGTCTATATCTTCACGCTCAGGCAGCTTAATAACCTTGCCTGTAAGGCTGTCAACATCAAATTCAAGCCAATTATGCGTTTCGCCTGCTACGCCGTTCTCGCGCAGCCACTTGAAGTAAGCATTGTCGCGGCTCGTATCCTTAATGGATATTACCTGACCGGGCTTTACCAAGTATGAAGGAATATCGACCTTCTTGCCATCTACTAAAATATGTCCATGACCTACAATCTGGCGTGCCATAGGACGGCTCTTTGCTATACCCATGCGATATACTACATTGTCGAGTCTGCGCTCTAAGAGTATGAGCAGGTTCTCGCCTGTAACGCCGCGCATATTTGAAGCCATTTCATAGTATTTCCTGAATTGGCTTTCTAATACACCGTAAGCTCTCCTGCACTTTTGCTTTTCACGAAGCTGTATGCCGTATTCAGATTGCTTTCTTCTACGGGCTACACCATGCTGACCGGGGGCTGTGCCGCGCTTTGATACCGAGCAGTTAGCTGTAAAGCAGCGGTCTCCCTTCAAGAACAGCTTTGTGCCTTCCCTGCGGCATAATCTGCAAACTGAACTATTATATCTTGCCATATTCGAGCCTCCTTAAACCCTTCTACGCTTTGGCGGACGACAACCATTATGAGGTATGGGTGTTACATCCTTAATCATGCTGATGCTCAAGCCTGCGGAAGCCAGCGCGCGAATTGCAGCCTCTCTGCCAGAACCGGGACCCTTTACATAAACCTCAACGGATTTGAGCCCATGCTCCATTGACTTCTTGGCTGCTGTTTCTGCTGCCATCTGCGCCGCATAGGGAGTGCTCTTCCTTGACCCTCTGAAGCCCAAACCGCCGGCAGACGCCCAAGCTATAGCATTGCCGTTTATATCTGTTATTGTTACCATCGTATTATTGAAGGAAGAACGAATATGTGCAGCGCCACGCTCAATGTTCTTCTTCTCACGACGCTTTCTTGTAGTGGCTTTTTTAATTTTGCCTTTTGCCATTACTCATTACCTCCTTACTTCTTTTTGCCTACTGCCGCACGCCTGGGACCTTTGCGGGTGCGCGCATTCTGCTTTATTTTGTTTCTCCTTTCTTTTTATTCGGGGTCTGGGACCTTTGCGGGTGCGCGCATTCTGCTTTGTGCTTTGCCCTCTGACAGGCAAGCCCTTCCTATGACGAATACCGCGGTAGCAGCCGATTTCCATCAAGCGCTTAATGTTCAATGAGACCTCACGCCTCAAATCGCCCTCAACCTTCAAGTTATGGTCGATATACTCCCTGAGCTTGTTTGTATCGCTCTCGGATAAATCCCTAACTCGCGTATCCGGGTTTACGCCGGTTGCTGCTAAAATCTCGAGTGCCGTCTTTCGACCTATGCCGTAAATATAGGTCAAACCGATTTCGACTCGCTTTTCCCTTGGTAAGTCAACACCGGAAATACGTGCCATATAATTTGTTTCCCTCCATATAAGATTATTTTTTTATTTACAACCGCCAATTGCACGCAAAAAGCGAGCCAGCCGCCTTGACGGTTTACAATTCGCAAGTTCCTATTATAGTACAATAATTTTTCGCTTGCAAGTTTTGCTAAAATATATTATTTGTGTCAGCCCTGCTTCTGCTTGTGCTTAGGGTTCTCACAAATAACCATTACTCTGCCCTTGCGGCGAATTATTTTGCACTTGCTGCATATTGCTTTAACTGATGGCTTAACTTTCATAATTGCTTCTCCTTTTACTATTATCGCTTTTACTTCTTTCGCCAGGTGATTCTGCCACGCGTCAAATCATAAGGCGATATTTCAACGACAACTCTGTCGCCTGTAAGTATCTTGATGTAGTGCATACGCAGTTTGCCTGAAATATGCGCCAACACCTTGTGGCCATTATCCAACTCTACCTCAAAAGTAGCGTTCGGAAAAGTATCGGTTACTACACCTTCAACTTCAATTACATCTTGCTTAGACAAGCACTCTACCTCCCAAATCCCATTTCTTCTAATGCTTTATATATATCGCTGTTAAGAAGCCGCTTGGGATTGCTTTTCAGCATTTCCCTTATAGCCTCTGATTGCATTGAAAGAATTTTAACATGCTTCAGCTTTTTCTTCTTCGGCCTTTCAAGCCGGCGTGTTTCGCCATCGGCTAAGAACACGAAGTTTGGCTCCTGCGCTACAACTATAAAGTGCCGCTTCTTATCCCTGCCCGACAGAGATAAAGCCACATAGCCTATATAATCATAGTCGCAATCCATTAAAAATCCTCCAGCTGCATTGTCATTATAATGGGTTCGCCGTCGGTAATAGCTATTGTGTTCTCATAATGCGCGCTAAGACTACCGTCATAGGTTAAAACAGTCCAGCCGTTTTCCAACACATATACCTTTTCGCTGCCCATATTTATCATAGGTTCTACCGCTAAGGTCATGCCCTCTAAAAGCTTTGCGCCTAAGCCCATGCGCGGGTCATAGAAATTGGGAATGTCGGGCTTTTCATGCAGCTTTGTGCCTATGCCGTGCCCTATCAGCTCCCTTACTACTCCGTAGCCATAGCTCTCGGCGTGCGCCTGTATGGCCTTCGAAATATCGGATATCCTGTTTCCCGCACGCGCATACTCAATGCCCTTGAAAAAGCTCTCGCGCGTTACTTTTATAAGCTGCTTGGCTTCCTCGCTCGTATCGCCCACTATGTATGTGCGTGCCGCGTCGCCATGATAGCCCTCAAAATACGCGCCTACATCACAGCTGACTATGTCGCCGCGACGGAGCTTACAGCCGTCGGGTATACCATGCACAACCTGATCGTTAACGGATATGCACACGCTTTTGGGGTAGCCGTTATAGTTCAAAAATGAAGGTGTTGCGCCGAAGCTCTCAATGAACTTCTTAGCTTCCTTATCCATTTGCTCGGTCGTTACTCCAACCTCGACCATATCTCTCAGGAGCAAAAGCGTTCTCTCAACTATTGTGCAAGCCTTCTGCATCTGAGCTATTTCTGATTTGGTCTTGATTGTTATCAACGCCCCAATTCCTCCAATATGCGCTGAACCTTATTCGCTACGCCCTCCATGGTGTCGTTAGCGTCAACGCTTATCAGCTTGCCCGTATCCTTGTAGTAATCAAGCACGGGCGCTGTCAGCCTGTTGTGCGTTTCAAGCCTTGCTTTTGCAACCTCAGCCTTATCGTCGTCACGCGTTACAACCTCAGCTCCGCAATCGCAGAGACGGCCATTCATCTTATGGGCTATATGCCCTTTGCCGCACGCGGGGCATACTCTTCTGTTAGCGATTCTATCAAGCAGCACGGCTTCGGGAGCCTCTAAGCTGATAGCGGCGTCTATGCGCACATGCTTATCCAGCTCTCTTGCCTGATTCAGAGTCCGCGGGAAGCCGTCTAAAATGTATCCGTTGCTTGCAGACTCAGACTCAAGCTTTGCCAATAGCATATCTATTATAACTGAATCCGGCACCAAGTTTCCATCATTTATATATTTTTCCGCTAATCTGCCAAGCTCGGTGCCTGCCGCAATCTCAGCCCTAAGCATATCCCCTGTGGAGATATGCAGCAAATTATACTCGCTTGCTATCCTTACCGCCAAGGAGCCTTTTCCGACTCCCGGCGGCCCTAAGAAAACTAAATTCACCTGCTACCTCAACCTAAGAAACCTTTATAGTGGCGCATCAGCATCAAGGATTCAAGCTGTGCGGTCGTTTCAAGCGCTACGCTTACCATAATCAGCAAGCTTGTAGGACCGAATGCCGACAGCACATCGATATCGAACAATGCCAATAATATTGAAGGTACCGTCGCGACTAACATCAGGAACAGTGCGCCGAAAAGTGTCAAGCGCTTTGAAATCCTGTTCAAATAGTCGCTTGTGGGCTTGCCTGCGCGAATACCGGGTATGAATCCGCCATTCTTCTGAAGGTTTCTTGAAATTTCAACAGTATTGAATGAAATAGTGGTGTAGAAGTATGCAAATCCTAATATAAGCAGCGCATATACCACATAATACAGTATCTCGCCCTGCCCGAACCATGTTTTCCAGAATGTTTGGAATTTTCCGGGGAATATCTGCGCTATCATTCCCGGGAACTGAATTATGGTCATGGCGAATATGAGGGGCATAACGCCGTTTGCGTTCGCCTTGATGGGCAAGTATGTGGATTGTCCGCCGTACATCTTGTTGCCTACAACCTTTTTTGCATACTGTACGGGTATTTTGCGCTCTGCCTTGTCAACAGCCACAACACCCATAATCAATATTGAAACTATTGCTACAACAATGGGTATTATTGTCCAGCTATACATATATGATGTACCGGGAACGACATTGAAAACACCAGCAAAAATGGTGTAAACGACTGTGGGAACCTGCGATACTATTGATGCGAATATCAGCATCGATATACCGTTGCCGATTCCCTTTTCGGTAATGCGTTCGCCCAGCCATATTAAGAGCGCTGTGCCTGCTGTACAGGTTATTGTTATGCGGGCATAGTTCCAGAAGCTTGTGCTTACAACAGCCTGCGAACCCATGCTTGCTATAATACCAATACACTGTACCATTGCTAAACCAATACCGGTGTACCTTGTAATCTGCTCGATTTTTTTCTTACCGTCCTCGTCCTTAGCCATTTCTTCAAGCTTGGGGAACGCTATTGTGATAAGCTGTACTATAATCGAAGCAGTGATGTAGGGTGAAACACCCATTGCGAAGATGGAGAACGAACTAAACGAGCCGCCTGAAAACAAGTTCAAAAAGCCTAAAATCTCTAAATTCTTTACCTGCTCTGCTATAAAGCTTACATTAACACCCGGCACGGGTATAAACGCGCCGAGTCTGTAAATAACGAATAGCAGCACGGTAAAGAGGATTTTAGTGCGAATATCGCGAACCTTCCATGCGTTTACTAATGTTCTAAACATTAGACCACCTCAAATGTCCCGCCGCATGCTGTAATAGCTTCTATTGCTGACTTTGAGAACTTGGCAGCCTTAACATCCAAACGCTTTGTAAGCTCACCCCTGCCTAAAACCTTCAAGCCGTCTTTTTCCATCTTCTTGATTATACGCATCTCATAAAGGAGCTGTTGTGTAACCACTGTTCCGTCCTCTAAATTATTCAAATCTGAAACATTGATTACATTGTAAACCTTGGCAAATATGTTTGTAAAGCCGCGCTTGGGCAAACGGCGCGTCAATGGCATCTGACCGCCTTCGAAGCCGTTCTTCTTGCTGCCGCTGCGAGCCTTCTGACCCTTATGACCCATTGTGGCAGTCTTGCCCATACCTGAGCCGGTACCGCGACCGACTCTCTTTTTCTTGAATACCGAACCCTCGGCAGGTCCTATTTCATGTAATCTCATACTTACCTCCTAAGGTTATGCCTGTTCAACGACTACCAAGTGGCGAACCTTGAATATCATGCCACGAATGCAGTCATTATCAGGTTGAATTACCGAGTGATTGAGCTTCTTTAAGCCCAATGCCTTAACGGTAGCCACCTGGTCCTTCGGACAGCCTATGGTGCTTTTTTTAAGCGTTATCTTCAAATTAGCCATACTGTTCCCTCCGTCAATCCATTATCTCTGCGACTGTCTTGCCGCGCATGCGAGCTATTTCCTCCGCGGTGCGAAGCTGCTTCAAGCCGTCAAGAGTTGCTTTTGCGCAGTTTATAGGATTGTTTGTACCAAAGCTCTTTGTGCGAATATCCTTGATTCCAGCCAGCTCAAGAACCGCGCGAACGGGACCGCCGGCGATAACGCCAGTACCTTCTTCAGCGGGGAGCATTCTTACATGACCCTTGCTGAATCTTCCCTCAACCTCATGAGGTATTGTAGTGCCTACAATAGGTACTGCTATCATGTTGCGCTTCGCGTCCTCTACGCCCTTCCTTACTGCTTCGGGAATCTCGGCTGCTTTGCCCAAGCCAATGCCTACATGACCGTTTTCGTCGCCTACTACCATGAGCGCTGTGAAGCGGAAGTTTCTACCGCCCTTAACAACCTTAGCAACGCGGTTGATAGCGACCATCTTTTCTTTCAAATCAAGAGTTGAAGCATCAATTCTGTTATTCTGCATTGTGTAATACCTCCTATTAGAAATCAAGGCCGGCTTTGCGTGCGCCGTTTGCTAACGCCTCAACTCTGCCCATGTAGCGATAGCCGCCGCGGTCGAATACAACCTTGGTGATTCCTTTTTCAATAGCGCGCTTACCTAAAACTTCGCCTGTGATTTCTGCTGCTTCCTTCTTGGTCTTGCCTTCAAGCTGAGCCTTGACTTCGGGGTCAAGCGTTGAAGCGGAAACCAATGTAACGCCAGTGCCGACTGTGTCGTCAATTATCTGAGCGTATATGTGCGAAAGCGAACGATAAACATTCAAACGCGGTCTTTCGGTTGTTCCTGTCAACTGATTACGCATGCGCCTATGGCGAGCCTTGCGCACAGCATTTTTGTTTATAAGTTTAATCATACCGTTCTCCTCTCCCCTTACTTAGCTGTTTTGCCTTCCTTGCGGCGTACATTCTCATTAGCATAGCGAATACCCTTGCCCTTGTAGGGTTCAGGCTCACGCTTCGCTCTGATGTCCGCTGCAATCTGGCCAACCTGCTGCTTATTTATACCCTTTACTGAGATTTTGTTCGGGGCAGGTACTTCAAACTGTATGCCCTTTGGAGGGTCGAACTCTACAGGATGTGAATAGCCCAGGTTAAGAACTAACTTGGTGCCCTGAAGCTGCGCCCTGTAACCGGTACCCACGATTTCAAGGTCTTTTTGGAAGCCCTGCGTTACGCCGACTACCATATTGTTAATAAGCGTGCGTGAAAGCCCATGCAATGAGCGATGCTGCTTATCATCTGAGCTGCGGGTTACTCTAACAACGCCGTTGTCAATTTCAAGCCCGATAAGCGGTGAAATCTTCTCGCTAAGCTCCCCTTTGGGACCCTTAACTGTAACGGTGCGGTCGTCTGAAACCGTAATTGTCACTCCGCCTGGAATGGTTATCGGAAGTTTTCCGATTCTTGACATAATTACACCTCCTGAATTACCAAATGTATGCTAAGACTTCGCCGCCTATAGCGCTGTGCCTTGCCTGACGGTCCGTCATAATGCCTCGTGAAGTTGAAATGATAGCGATTCCCAAGCCGTTAAGCACCTTTGGAATCTTATCCTTTCTTGCATAAACACGCAAGCCGGGTTTGCTTATGCGCTTCAAGCCTGATATAACAGGTGTGCGGTTCGCGTACTTAAGCTTAATCACTATGTTCTTAATTGAGCCTTCCTCAACCAGCTTGAAGTCCTTGATATAGCCTTCGTCCAAAAGGATTTGTGCTATTGACTGCTTTAAGTTTGAAAAAGGTATCGAAACTTCCTCATGCCTTGCAACGAGGGCGTTGCGAATGCGAGTAAGCATATCTGCAATGGGGTCTGTAGTTACCATAATATTTCCTCCTTGATTACTTACCAGCTTGCCTTGCGCACGCCGGGTATTTCGCCCTTGTATGCCAATTCGCGGAAGCATATGCGGCATATGCCGAACTTACGCAGAACTGCGTGCGGACGACCGCAAATGCGGCATCTCGTATAGCTGCGGGTGCTGAACTTCGGCTTACGCTGTTGTTTTATTTTCATGCTGACTTTTGCCACGATTGTTACCTCCTATTATGCCTGTGCAAAGGGCATACCCAATGCGTTGAGCAGCTCTTTGGCCTCTTCGTCGGTCTTAGCGGTGGTTACGAAAATAATATCCATGCCGCGAACCTTTTCAACATCGTCATAATTGATTTCGGGGAATATCAACTGCTCCTTCAAGCCTATTGAATAGTTGCCCCTGCCGTCAAAGCTGTTGGGTGAAACGCCGGCGAAGTCTCTAACGCGAGGAAGCACTATGTTCATCAGCTTATCCGCGAAGTAGAACATTCTGTCGCCGCGAAGTGTAACCTTTGCGCCAACATTCATACCGGCGCGGAGCTTGAAGTTAGCAATGGACTTCTTAGCCTTTGTGATAACAGGCTTCTGACCTGTTATTAGCGTAAGCTCGTTAACTGCGGCTTCGATTCCCTTAGGATTGTCCTTGTCGGCGCCTAAGCCCATGTTTACGACGATTTTTTCGAGCTTCGGCACTTCCATAACATTCTTATAGCCAAACTTCTCAATCAAATAAGGTATAACCTCATTCTTATACTTTTCCCTCAATCGAGCGGGAGCAGAAAAGCCAGCTAATTGTTCTTCGTTCTGCTGCTTCTTTTTCTTAGGCTGTTCAGCTGCCTGGGCTTCTTGTTTCTTTGCCATAACTATCTCCCTTCTCAATCAATGTTCTTATTGCACTTCTTGCAAGCGCGATGCTTCTTGCCGTTCTCATCGAAGGCATAGCCTACGCGTGTGGGCTTTGAGCACTTGGGACATATAAGCATCACATTGGATACATGTATGGGTGCTTCCTTTTCGATACGGCCGCCCTGCTCGCCCTGCTTGCGAGGCCTTGTGTGGCGAATTATCATGTTGGCGTTTTGAACTATAATGCGTCTTTCAGCGGGGTATGCGGTCAAAACCTTGCCCTTTTTACCCTTATCCTCGCCGCTTATAATCACTACGGTATCGCCGCTTTTGATTCTTAGCTTGTTATTCATGGTTTACCTCCATCAAAGCACTTCAGGTGCCAAGGATACAATCTTCATGTAATCCTTTTCGCGCAATTCTCTTGCGACAGGCCCGAAAATACGCGTGCCCTTGGGCTGCTTTGCGTCATTGATTATTACTGCTGCGTTGTCGTCGAAGCGTATGAAGCTGCCGTCGCTGCGATATACGCCGCTGACTGAGCGAACTATAACCGCTTTTACTACATCCTTTTTCTTAACAGCGCCGCCAGGGGAAGCGCTCTTTACGGAGGCAACAATAACATCACCAATGTTCGCATACTTGCGGCCTGAACCGCCAAGAACCTTGATGCACATAATTTCTTTTGCACCGCTGTTGTCTGCGACCTTTAGTCTGGTTTGTGGTTGTATCATTGTGCTGTCCTCCTTACTTAGCCTTCTCGACGATTTCTACAACACGCCAGCGCTTATGCTTGCTCATGGGGCGTGTTTCCATAATCTTTACTGTATCGCCTACTTGGCATGTATTTTCCTCGTCATGCGCCATAAACTTCTTTGTGCGGTTAATCATCTTGCCGTACAAGGGATGACGCACCTTGGTTTTCGTGGCGACGACTATCGTCTTTTCCATCTTATCGCTTACTACTATGCCTATGCGAGTTTTGCGGTAACCTCTTTGCAGTGTCATCTCAGTTTACTCCTTTCGCCTCAGACTTCGCAGCTTCACGCACGCGCTCTGAAATCAAAGTCTTAACGCGGGCTATATTGCGCTTGCATTCTGAAATCTTCATAGTGTTGGTCAATTGACCCGTAGCAAGCTGAAAACGAAGGTTGAACAGCTCTTCCTTCAATTCCTTCTCACGAAGTGCAAGCTCGGAATCCTTGAGTTTTCTCAATTCGCTCATTTTCAGTTTCATTCTACATCACCGCCTACATTCAAGCTGTCCCTGTGGACTATTTTGCATTTGAGGGGAAGCTTGTGCATAGCTAATCTCAATGCTTCCTTCATTATGTCTTCCTCAACGCCGCCAATTTCGAACATTACTCTGCCCGGCTTAACTACGGCTACCCAGTATTCGGGTGAACCTTTACCGCTTCCCATACGGGTTTCGGCGGGCTTCTCAGTAACGGGCTTATCGGGGAATATCTTTATCCAAACCTTACCGCCACGCTTGATGAAACGAGTCATCGCAATACGAGCGGCTTCTATCTGGTTGCTTGTTACCCATGCGGGTTCTGCTGCTACCAAGCCCATTTCGCCATAGCAAATAACATTTCCGCGTGAAGCCTTGCCCTTCATACGACCGCGGTGAACTCTCCTGTACTTCACTCTTTTGGGCATTAACATTATTGCCTTCCTCCTTCCCTGCGGGACTTGCGAGGTCTTCTCTCCTTAGGTCTTTCTATCTCCTGCTGAGGCGCTTTGCCACCTAAAACCTCACCCTTATAAATCCAAGTCTTTACACCTATACGGCCGTAAGTGGTGTGTGCCTCTGCGAAGCCGTAGTCGATGTCCGCTCTTATTGTCTGTAATGGTATTGAACCCTCATGGTAATGCTCGGACCTTGCGATTTCCGCGCCGCCTAAGCGACCCGAGCACATAACCTTTATACCCTTTGCTCCTGCCTTCATGGCTCTTGTCATAGCCTGCTTCATAGCGCGGCGATATGATATGCGCTTCTCAAGCTGGCTTGCTATATTCTCAGCTATTAACTGAGCGTTCGTATCGGGGTTGCGAACTTCAATTATATTGATGCTTACGGGCTTGCCTGTAATCTTTGAAACCTCTTCTTTAATGGTATCAACGCCTACGCCGCCTTTTCCAAGCAATACACCGGGGCGTGCAGTGTGAATGCTTACAGTTGCCTTGTTCGATGCGCGCTCAATATCAATCTTTGAGATTGCTGCGCTGTAATATGTCTTCTTGATATGCTCTCTTATCTTCTTGTCCTCGATAAGATAGTCGGCAAAATCCTTTTTGGAAGCATACCAACGGGTATTCCAGTCCCTGATAACACCGACTCTCAAGCCGTTTGGATGTACTTTTTGTCCCATTCTTCTACCTCCTGTTAGTTTGCCGTATCAAGAATTATCGTGATATGGCTTGTGCGCTTCAAAATACGCGCAGCACTGCCCCTTGCACGCGCCCTGAATCTCTTAAGCGTGGGACCCTGATTTGCAAATGTTTCTGCAACATAAAGGTTATCAGCCGAAAGATTTAGGTTGTTCTCTGCATTCGCTATTGCCGAATTCAACACCTTCAGCACCGGCAAAGCAGCAGCCTTGGGCGTGAATTGAAGTATAGCTCGCGCTTCGTTGACCTTCTTGCCGCGAATGAGGTCTATGACAACCTTCACCTTGCGGGAGGAAATGCGAATGTACTTCGCAGTAGCGCGCGGACGCCTATCAGCATTCTCTCTACGACGCTGTGCTCTTAATTTTTGATTTAGTGCCATTTTCTACGCCTCCTTACTTCCCGCGAGTGGACTTCTCTGAGCCCTTATGCCCACGGAATGTGCGTGTGGGAGCAAACTCGCCTAACTTATGTCCTACCATCTCTTCAGTAATATATATCGGCACATGCTTCCTTCCGTCGTGAACGGCAATCGTGTGGCTTACCATCTCAGGAAATATCGTGGAAGCACGCGACCATGTTTTTACTACTGTCTTCTTGCCGCCTGAATTCATGGCCTGTATGCGATTCAACAGACGCTCTTCAACATATGGCCCTTTCTTTGTTGACCTACTCATGCTTTACTCCTTTCCGTATTACATACCGCCTCTGCGACGGACTATGAACTTATCATTGACATTCTTAGTCTTTCTGGTCTTATAACCCAATGCAGGCTTACCCCAGGGAGTAACAGGACCAGGACGACCGATGGGGCTCTTGCCTTCACCGCCGCCGTGCGGGTGGTCAACGGGATTCATCGCCGAACCGCGAACGGTAGGACGAATGCCCATATGACGCTTTCTGCCAGCCTTGCCGAGTACTATGTTTGCGTGCTCTTGATTGCCAACCTGACCTATGGTTGCCATTGCGTTCATAGGAACGAGTCGCACTTCGCCTGAGGGCAAGCGTACCTGAGCATACTTGCCTTCCTTAGCCATAAGCTGAGCAGCACTGCCTGCGCTGCGTACCAGCTGAGCACCCTTGCCGGGCTTCAGCTCTATGCAGTGAATCATAGTGCCTACGGGTATGTTAGCGATAGGAAGCGCGTTTCCGACCTTGATGTCGGCGCTTTCGCCTGAAACGACTGTATCTCCTACCTGCAAGCCCAAGGGAGCTATGATGTAGCGCTTTTCACCGTCTACATAGTGAAGAAGTGCTATATTAGCCGAGCGGTTGGGGTCGTACTCTATTGTAGCAACCTTAGCGGGTATGTTGTGCTTGTTGCGCTTGAAGTCTATAATACGATACTTGCGCTTTGCACCGCCGCCCTGATGACGAACTGTAATCTTACCGGAATGGTTTCTGCCGCCCTTCTTCTTCAAAATCTCAAGCAAGGACTTCTCAGGGGTAGTGGTAGTGATTTCATTATACTCGGACACCGTCATAAAACGCTGACCCGGAGTAGTAGGTTTAATCTTTCTTATAGCCATGGTTCCCTCTCCTTACTGCGACAGGCTGTCAAAGAAGTCTATACCCTTTGACGATTCCTTTAATTGCACATATGCTTTCTTTGTTGAAGCTCTACGCCCAACAAATCTGCCTTGACGCTTCATTTTGCCAAGCTGATTTATCGTGTTAACCTTTTCAACCTGAACATTGAAAATCTGCTCGATAGCCTGCTTGATTTCATCCTTTGATGCCCTCTTATCAACTATGAAGCAATACTTCCTCATAGAAATAGTGTCATAGCTCTTCTCTGTGAGAACGGGCTTTATGATAATGTCATACGGACTTGTCATTGTACGTAAACCTCCTCGACCTTAGCAAGCGCGTCTTTTGTCAAGATAACTTGCTTATGCTTCAAAATGTCGTAAACATTCAAGGTGCTAACGAGAGTAGTTTCAATATGGGGTATGTTTCTCGCAGCCAACTCAACCTTTTCTGTTTTTTCAGGAAGCACTATGAGAGCGTTGTTGGTGTTCAATGCTTCAAGCACCTTCGCCATTTCGCGTGTTTTTGCTTCCTTGATATCAAGATTATCCAATACGATTATTGATTCGCTGATAACCTTCGAGGATAAAGCGCTTCTCAATGCTAAACGCCTAACCTTTTTGTTAATGCTCATGCGGTAGTCGCGCGGCTTCGGCGCAAATACAACGCCGCCGTGCCTCCATTGAGGCGCACGAATTGAGCCATGACGCGCTCTGCCTGTTCCCTTTTGCCTCCAAGGCTTTTTGCCGCCGCCACGAACCTCTGAACGCGTTAATGCGCTTTGTGTGCCCTGGCGTCTGTTAGCCAAGTGCGCCTTAACGACCAGGTGCATTACATGGACATTGGGCGTAATTCCGAACAGGTAATCGTTCAGCTCAATATCACCGATTTTCTTGCCTGTCATATCTAACAATGCTACTGTCGGCATCTATGTTTCCTCCTTCCTCTAATCCTCAACCCTTGACGGTGTTCTTTACGAGAACAAGACCCTTTTTAGCGCCCGGAACAGCTCCATGCACCAAAAGCAGGTTGCGCTCTTTATCAACACGAATCACTTCGAGGTTCTGCACAGTTACTCTTTCACATCCCATATGGCCGGGGAGATTCTTAGTCTTGAATACTTCGCCGGGGTATGTGTTAGCGCTCATTGAGCCAACGCCCCTATGGAAGCCCGAGCCATGCGACATTCTGCCTCTGCTCTGATTATGCCTCTTTATAACGCCTGCATAGCCCTTACCCTTTGAAGTGCCGGTAACATCAACCTTATCGCCAGCCTCAAACATATCCGCTGTGATTTCGCTGCCTAACTCATAGTTAGCTGCGTCGTCGAGCCTGAACTCGCGCAGATAACGGAAGTACTGCTTCAATCCGGCCTTCTCAAAATGACCCTTCATGGGCTTGGTAACGAGCTTTTCACGAACGGGCGCGAAGCCTAACTGCACCGCGTTATAACCGTCGCTCTCAACTGTTTTAACCTGAACAACAGAGCATGGTCCTGCCTGCAACACTGTTACGGGAATCATTGTGCCATCTTCACGAAACATCTGCATCATGCCAACTTTTCTTGCAATAATAGCCTTTTTCATAATCGCACCTCCCCCTTACAGCTTTATTTCAATGTCAACGCCAGCGGGCAAATCTAACTTCATAAGTGCGTCAACTGTTTTTGATGACGGCTCTATGATGTCGATCAAACGCTTGTGCGTGCGCATTTCGAATTGTTCGCGGCTGTCCTTATGTTTGTGTGGTGAACGGAGTATAGTTATAATTTCCTTCTCCGTAGGCAGCGGTATAGGACCAGATACCGCGGCGCCTGTTCTGCGTGCTGTATCGACTATCTTTGCCGCGGATGCGTCGATCAGCGCGTGCTCATACGCCTTGAGCTTAATGCGTATCCTTTGGTTTGCCATTTTTATTCCTCCTATTTTATTCGGCATACACTGCCCCGTGTGTTTCATGCTAATTTTTTACACGGGGTTTCTGCCCCTTAGTTTTGTGAGAATTACCCGGATGGCCACCGGCAACCTCTCACGAAGGTGTGCATAAAATGCACGCTTGGTTATGATACCATAAGGGAAAAGCGTGTGCAAGCGTTTTTTGAAAAATTTTTGGGGAAAAATTATATATTTTTAGTGTGAGGTTAGCTCGCTTTGCGCAAAACGCGAAATGAATAACGCAAAATGTATAATGATAAATGCATATTGTGCAAGGCGCAATATTTTATGCCTGCTGGATATTTCACGATTCGCGGCGGCAAATCCCAAACGCAACTCTCGCCTGCTCTCTCAGCATAGGCAGGCCGTTTTGTATGCGCTTGCCCTGCGCTTCTGCGGCTTTGAGAAGCTTTGTCTTTTTCGGGGAATACACTAAATCGCATACTGTATCGAAATTCTTAACAAAATCGAAATTCGCGAAGTCGTCATAGCCCGCACTGCCCAATGGTGTTGCGTTTATGAATATGTCGTGCGGGGAAAAAGCATCGGCAAGCCGCACACCGAACCTATCTGCCAGCTCTGCCGCTTTCTTGGCGTTGCGCCCGCAAATCGAAATGTGCTTAGTGTGCTTTTTTAATTCGCTTAGCAAGGCGCTTGCGGCACCTCCCGAACCGTATAGCAGAATACGCCTGTTCTCAAAATCAATATTATCTGCCTGCAAACCTCTTATGAAGCCAATACCGTCAGTGGAATAGCCTGTCCATTCATTATTATAAATGGTAACTAAATTCACGCTGTCAGCCGCGCGCGCGGATTCGCTGATAACATCTAAATACTGCATTATTGCTTGCTTGTATGGCATTGTTACCGCGAAGGCGTTGAGATCTCTTTCCTCCACGATTGCGCGAATGTGCCGCAGCTCATCGGGCAGAATTGAAATTAGCGAGAAATTCCCGTCAATTTTATGCTCCGAAAAAAGCCCGGCATACAGAGCGGGCGACAGACTTTTTCCGATTCGACTTCCAATAAGCGCAATATTCATAGCTTCATTATAATAATGCGCTTAGAATAGTCAAACGCTTGCAAAATTAGGCGGATTATTCGATAATATTTCTATGAACTACACACAGTTTTTCTCTGATGTAAAGGCGGGGAAGCTAAAAAATCTGTACTTGCTTCATGGCGACGAGGAGTATATAAAGGAGGAAGCTCTCAAAGCGCTTATTTCGGCTGCTGTTCCCGATATGCAGGACTTGAATGTATCGGTGTTCGAGAATCCGACGCTTGACGATGTGTTCGCAGCCTGTGAAGCCATTTCTTTTTTAGGCGGAATGAGGGTGGTCGTAATAAAATCGCTTTTCAAGGAGCAGGAAGCGAAAGCGCTTGCGAAATACTTTGACGAGCTTCCAACCAGCGTAATATTGGTAATTTACTTGCGTGGAACGGCAGACGCGCGTTCTATAATCGTAAAAAAGGCCAAAGAGTTGAATGCGATAGTCGAATTCAATATTCTTTCCGAAGGCGACGCTATAAAGTGGGTAGAGCAGCAGGCGAAAAAGGCGAACTGCCCCATAGGCAAGGATACGGCGCGTTTCTTTGTGGCGACGGTCGGCAAGGATATGCTTTCTATTAAAAATGAGCTTTTCAAGCTGCTGTCATACGCCAACGGTCGCGAAATTACCAAGGAAATGGTTTCGCATGTCGTAATAAGCAATGTCGAATACAAGATTTATGTTATGTATGATTATTTCGCGGCAGGCAATTTTCGGGAAGGCTTCCGCGCGTTAGATTCTTTAATGTCGGGAAAGAATGTTGAGGAAGAGGCAATAGGAATAGCGGGCTACTTCGTTCGCTGCCTAAAAAATACGCTTTACGCACACGATGCCTTGAAAAAGGGCTTGTCGGCCGCGGATATTGCGGCGCACTTGAAAATAAGCGAATGGTCGGTTAAGTCGGTATGCGCAAATGCAAGACGCTTCACAAAGGAACAGCTTTTAGACGGCATATTGGCTTTTTCAAATGTACTGACGAAACGCATTACAGGCGCCGCAACCGCCCCGCAAGCGCTGAATGACGCGATATTGAGTACTTTTTCCGGGAAAGCAACGAGTTAAGAATGTGGAGTTGGCGCACAAACGCGTGAATGCTATTAGGGGTCACCAGCCTTTGTAGTATGTAGATATTGCAGAACACAAGTAAATTATAGAGTTGCAAATGTATGCTTCTTTTCAAGTTAAATCTAATATCACTTAATACCACGCTAAAATACAAAAGCTCTCTATCTATTTGCAAGTAAATATTCTACAAGCCTTGATTAACTTCATGTGTCATTAAATCCGTTCTAAAATCATATGTATTTTACAAGAATTATGCGGGGGTAATGAATTATGGCTAACGAATGGTGTGCTTGCGGAAACAATATTACAGCAGGAAAGTGCCTCGAAGAATCTATGCTTTTGATAATCACCGAAAAGCAGTTCAATGCGGTTGCCGATAAAAATGCCGACGCGCTTTTAATGCTGTTGCCCGATATGTGCAAGTACGAATACTACCTCTGCCCCAAATGCAGAAGAGTAACCGCTCTGAACACAAAAACAGGCAAAAAGGCACTTATATATGCGCTGGAGAGAAGATTTCCAGAAAATGAAGTAAAGTCGCTGCGCAAATAATTTTATCAGTGTGAAGGTGAGATTGCTAAGCCAACTTCATTTTTCATTCGGGTGCAATCCCCATGTTCATTTGCGCTTTGCGTGTATTCATTCGCCCTTGACGTCTGCATGCGCATTGACGCGCCAGCTCCACACTCCACGCTAAAAAAACGGACGCGCAATGCGCGTCCCTACGGTAATTTATCATTTATACTTCTGCATTCCGCGTGCTTACAAGGTTGCCGCTTTCAGCATCGGCTTATCCTTTTTGCCGTTTTTGCCGGACTTTTTGCCGCTTTCGCCCTCGTCGTCGCTGTTCTGCTCATTGGGGTCGGTCAATACAAGATTAGGCTTTGCGCCATTCTTGATGACCTCCTTCGTGATTACGCAGCGCTTTACATCGCTTCTTGAAGGCAGCTCGAACATAACATCAAGCATTACATTCTCCAATATAGCCCGCAAGCCGCGCGCGCCCGTTTTGCGCTCTATAGCCATATCCGCTACCGCCTCTAACGCTTCCTTCTCGAACTCAAGCTCTACGCCGTCAAGCTCGAACAGGTACTTGTATTGGCGAACAAGCGCGTTCTTAGGCTCTGTGAGAATTGACAACAGCGCATCTCTATCCAGCTGGTCAAGCGTTACAATTATAGGCACTCTGCCTATAAACTCGGGGATAAGCCCGTATTTTAAGAGGTCCTCGGGCAATATCTGCTTCAACAGCTTGCCAATATCCTTGTTTTCGTGCGACTGAACATCTGCGCCGAAGCCAAGCGTTCTCTTTTCGGTACGCTTCTTTATAATGCTGTCTATTCCCGAAAATGCGCCGCCGCATATGAACAGAATGTTCGTAGTGTCTATTTGAATGAACTCCTGTTGAGGATGCTTCCTGCCGCCCTGAGGGGGAACGGAGGATACCGTGCCCTCAATTATCTTCAACAGCGCCTGCTGAACGCCCTCGCCCGATACATCGCGGGTTATCGAGGTGTTCTCTCCCTTGCGCGCGATTTTATCTATCTCGTCAATGTAGATTATTCCGCGCTCCGCAAGCTCTATGTCATAATCAGCAGCCTGTATCAGCTTCAAAAGAATAGTCTCTACATCCTCACCCACATAGCCTGCCTGCGTCAATGTAGTCGCATCGGCTATCGCGAATGGAACCTTCAATATCTTTGCCAATGTCTGCGCCAACAGCGTTTTACCCGAACCGGTGGGACCAAGCATTACAATATTGCTTTTTTGCAGCTCTAAATCCTTCGATTTAGTGTTCGAATTTATACGCTTGTAGTGATTATATACCGCAACTGACAATATGCGCTTGGCATCCTCCTGCCCTATTACATATTCGTCAAGTATTGCCTTTATCTCAGCAGGCTTGGGCAAATCGGTTACATCTAAGTCCGCCTTGCTCGACGCTTCCTCCGCAACAATGTCGTGGCATATTTCTATACAGTCGTTGCAAATGTAAACGCCGGGACCTGCAATTATCCTGTTTACTTCATGACCGCTTTTTCCGCAAAAGGAACAGCGTATCATATTTTCATCAGACTTACCCATACTTTTCACCTCGATTCGCTTTATTTCGGTATCGCCTTATTGAGTACAGGCTTCCTCTACCCTTATCTTTGGTATAATACGCGCAAAAACCGTTTTTTGCAACCTCTTGCGCGCACCTTGCGCTATAAATTATCTGCGCGGGGGCAGTATTTCATCGATTAAACCATACTCCTTAGCTTCAAGCGCATCGAAAATAGTATCCCTTTCGGTGTCCTTCATTATACGCTCTATGGGCTGCCCAGTATGACGCGCCAGTATTTCATTAAGCATTTGACGCTTTTTCAATATGTTGCGAACATATATGTCCATATCGGTTGCCTGCCCTTGAGTGCCGCCCATGGGCTGATGAATAAGCACCTCGGAATTAGGAAGCGCCTTTCGCTTGCCCTTAGCGCCTGCCGCCAATATCACAGCGCCCATTGACGCCGCAAGCCCCGTGCATATAGTAGATACTTCGCATTTTAGGTACTGCATAGTATCGTAGATAGCCAAGCCGGAAGCAACACTTCCGCCCGGGCTGTTTATATACAGGTTTATGTCCTTGTCAGGGTCCTCTGCTTCTAAAAAAAGCATTTGCGCGATTACCAAGCTCGCAGTTACCTGATTGATTTCATCGGAAAGGAATATTATTCTTTCCTTCAGCAACCTTGAATAGATGTCAAACGCGCGTTCGCCCTTGCCCGTTTCCTCTATTACAGTAGGCACTAACCTCATCATGTTACCTCCTTAGGCTTCAATCTTCAATAATATTTGCAGATGAAATTATAAGCTTCTGTGCCTCTTCAAGCCTATGGTTCAGCTCGAAATAATCGTACTTCTCGGAATTCAACATAGAGTCCACCGTGTTGTCTATAGCCTCGTCGCTCATATTATGACCAAAATATGCGCGAACGAACTCCTTTGTGTACTCCTTTACGGCTTCATAGTCGTTGGTCAGCTTCTCAGCATAAGCCACTTCCGCTAACAGCGCGCCGACCTTTAGGTTTACAGCTGCCTGCTCCATGAAGCGTCCTATCATTTCATCGGGAGAACCGCCAACTATTTCGCAGAACTGCTCTAACGACATATTCGGAACGCCCATGCGTGCTATTGCCTGCTCTGCAAGCTTGCGCGCTTCCGCCTTTACGAAGGCTTCGGGAACTATAATCTCCGAATTATCGCACGCCTTATGGAGTATGTTGCCCTCCATAGCATTCTTTGCGTTCGCGTTCAATGCCTCTTCGATTTGGCTGCGCATGCTTGCTTCATATTCTGCGAATGTTTCAAACTCTGATGTATCCTTCGCGAACTCGTCGTCAAGCTCGGGATGCTCTGTTTCATATACTGTGTGCAGCTTTATAGCGAAAACCGCTTCCTTGCCCTTTAACTGCTCGGCGTGGTATTCGTCGGGGAACTTGACTGTAATGTCGCGCTCCTCGCCTATTTTCATTCCTACGACCTGATCCTCGAATCCGGGAATGAATGTGTTTGAACCCAATTCAAGCGACTGCTTCTCCGCTGTTCCGCCCTCGAACTTCTCGCCGTCAACGCTGCCCGAATAGTCGATTATGACTGTATCGCCTATCTTCGCTTCACGCTCTACGCTGATTTGACGCGAATGCTCTTTTTTAAGCTGCTCCTTGCGCTTGTTCAGCTCTTCCTCAATCATTTCATCAGTAACCGCGAAATCCGCCTTCTTCACTTCTATTCCCTTGTATTGACCTAATGTCTTTACGATTACGGATTTTTCGGTATCAACATCTACTATTGCGCTGAATACGAAGTCCTTATCCGTATCCATGCTCGGAATATCTATCTCAGGCTCTTTTTGAGGAATAATCTTGTATGCCTCCAATGCGCCGTAATAATATTGCTCGAATATCTTTTCAAGCGCATCTTCAAAGAATATCTTATCGCCGTATGCCTTCTCAATCATAGCTCTCGGAGCCTTGCCCTTGCGGAAGCCCGGTATATTGAAACGCGACGCGTTCTTTTTATACGATTCGTTCATAAGCGCTTCTACATGGCTCTGCGGTACATTAAATGTAAATTTCACTTGATTGCCTTCAAGTTTCTCAAAAGTTGTCATACAATCCTCCCGGTCGTTACTTTCCGTTGTTCTTAAAAACTAACAAAATACTATAACATGTAATATTTAGTTTTGCAAGCAAATACCGCATATTGTTTCGTTCGGTCCGCTTTTTCGTGCATATTCGCAAAATACACTACCCTATGCTGCTGCTTACACCAATATTATAATAAAATGTTATTTTTTTCTGTATCCTAATCACAAAGAAATACCAAAAAGAGTAATTAGCAAAGCGATAATAAGCCAACGAGTTCACAAGCGAAATGTTAATACCTCAAACCACAACAAAGCCAAGCGAATGCAATATACGCGTATAGCAAGCCACGCAGCCATATTTTTCTTTCGCCGCGGGCGTCTTAATTCAACAGCTATGCTGATGTATTCGTTCAGGCGCAAGCCCGTCATCATTCAGTGCATAAGCACTGTGTTCATTTGCCACTCAAGCGGCATAAGCGGCATATCAGCTCGCGCAGGCGGCTTGCGCCTGCGCGACAATCACTGCTTATTCCTTGCAGCCGCAGCCACAGCCGCAATCTTCATCGTGCTCTTCGTCAAGCTCGTAGCCGCTGTTGAGGATTTCCTCAGCAATTCCCACCAATTCGTCCATTATAGCTTCATCAGGCTCTACGAATTCTTCCATATCGCCCTTTGTGATTACCTGCAGAATGTAGAATTCCTGCGCTGCCAGCACTTCCTCGATTTCTTCCTCTGACATATTGTCGAAGTCATGCTCCTCAAGCTGTGACATATCTGACAATATCACATACTCATTGCCCTTGTGCTCGAAATACTCAATAACATCAAGCCTTATTGTATCGCCGTCTTCACTCTCGAATTCGATATAATCTCTTTCATTCATATTTTCCATAAAATATCCACCTTTCTGTGTTATTCTGCCATTCTAAACTAATAAACACTTTTTGGCAAGCGCAATTTTTGAATTATCGCGTCCTAAATAACAGTATTGCTTTTTTTGAGGAAAATATACTTAGACCTTTAAGTTTGGTTAGCGCATAAGCTCATTACTAATTCGTATGACACTCACCCTGCATACGCACTTTTTCTTTATCCACAGCCACGCGTATTTTTCCTGCAGTTGTGTTTTCGTCTGTACTTTTGAAACCGAATGCTTCATAGAAGGGCAATTCGCTTGGGAAAATGTCCGCTACAAGCTTTTGCCCGCTGAGGCTCTGAGCCTTGTATAAAAGCATTCTCAGCGCAAAGTCGTAATACTGATTTGTATCGCGGTACTGCTTCATAACCGCTATTTCGCCTATATGCGTTGCGGGAACAGCGCAGCAGTCGCAATTATCACGCGCGAAGTCGGGATACATACGTGCAGTCGCAATAGGCTCTAACGTGTCCTCCTCAAAAACCTCCAAATGCGCCGAATACGCGTCGCGCGCGTCGAACACCTCTGATTCGGGCAAGCCCATTTCCTCTATAAAAACTGCTCGTCTTATGCTTTTCGCCAATTCTATGTCATGCGCGCCTAATTTCCAAATAGCCTTGAACATATCATTATCCTTTCTGCAAGTAAATGCCCTATGTATTCTAACACAAAAGGACAGCGACGGAAAGCGAACGCACATGAAAGGGCTTAGCCATGAAAACAGCAAGGGCGAATACTCGCTATCTGGTGCGAAATACATTATCAGAAATGAAATTTTGTGCTGTCAGCAATGCTTTTTTGCTCAAAGCTTCTTCGTAATAGCAATTCTAATACATATTGATTGTTCTGTTGCTTCTTATCTTTCAAGAAAAGAAGCGGAGCAACGCCCCGAAATCGTTCCTTCACCCTCACTCCGCATTCTGTCGTCTTATCAAATAGTTTTGCAAAAACTCCTTGTATGTAAGCCCTTGCAGCTTATCGATATTGTCCGATATTACTGCTTCCACTTCCTCTAAGCTGTAATACGCGGCGCCCCTTTCGTCTAACTCCAAGTATTCGATATAAGCGTATGTTTCTCCCTTTGAAAGCGCCATCAGCCCCAACGCGTTAAAGCCGTTTTCAGTTTTCTCGATAACGAACTCGCCTGTCGCGAACACCCTGTACGGCACGTATTCGTAATAGTTTTGCGGCATATTGGGACGCACGGCCGTTGAATCCATAAGCAGCAATATACATTCATCGCCTGCCTTGAAATCAACGCTGCATATATAGCGCTTGTGTGTGCTCGTGGGATACTCAATCCGAATTTTACCGTCCTTGATATGCTCTAAATCCTTATTGCCATAGTTTTTTACTACCTCAACCTCAAGCACGGTTGCGTAAATCTCGCTCGGGGAGCCGGTTGTGTACGTTGATACTATCTTAACCTCCTGCGTGCTTACGATTTTGCAGTACACGGCATAGCCGCATAAAGAAAACAGCTCCTCAATGTCAAGAAACTCAAAGCTGCCCCCGCCCTCTACGATATTGGGCACATCAAGCCTTTCTAACTCGATTATTTCAGTGCTTACCAGCTCTCTTTCGGGGCTTGGCGTAGCTGCGGGCTCCTCAGTATTGATTTGAGGCGTTGCGGCGGGCGAATCCGTAGGCGTATTATCCGAAGTACGCGCGCACCCGAATACAGCCATCAGAATTACCGAAAGAATTATTATCGCGATTACTCTTTTCATGCTTTTCTCCTATCCAAAAGCGTTTAGCATATAAGCGCATTTTCGGAACATCAAATAGCGTGTTAGTAATATTATGCAAATGCACGCCAAGCTGAACCATCAAAAACGCGTACCTTCATACTATTGCCCCGATAATATAATATATCATAAACCAATTATAGCATGCTGTATAGATATGTCAATCATCGATTATAGAAATGAGAGCGCCTGACGAAATAATTTATAGTGTGATTCGGAACACTGTCCGCAGGACGCGCGCACCCGAATACCGTAAGCAAAATTGTCAACAAAACCATTAGCGCAATTACTCTTTTCATAACTTACCTCCTATTCAACAATGTACATATCTATACCTGCCTGTCAGGAAGCAATGTAGTGCTAAGCGTGTATGTTTCAGTAGGATAAAGACCTATGCGGCTTTTGCTAAGCAGCGCTTGGTCGGCTATGGGGGTAAGGCTGTAGCCCTCATATACAAGCACGTTTTCGGGAACCTCGGGCAGTATATTCGTGATATTCTTAGAGCCCGCGCCAAGCTGAACCATTGACTCCGTATCTATAAGCATATTCACCGCGTCTTGAAGGCTATCGGCTTTATAGGGGTTATTTTTGCTCTCTATATGCTCGTTTACGCCCTTAAAACAACCGAAAGCATAGTGCGCCTTGGCTTTTTGCGCTATGAAGCAGGTGTTCCGCTGAGGTTTTTGATTGCTTTCACAATACGCAACATAATTTGTCAGCGTATTCTTATCATCAGAAAGCGCGGATTTGGCATTAGCGCTGTCGATTATGTTCGACATAACGGGAAAAAGTATCGCAGCGAAAATGCCTATTACCACAATTACAATTATTAGCTCTACTATTGAAAAAGCGCGTTTCATATTACCCTCTCCCACGATTGCGGAAACGGTCACATATGCTTTCCATCGCTTCTTTTTACCCAAAGCTCATATGTTGACGGGTCATAAAGAGACAATGAGCTTGCAATAGGACTTGCTGCAAATGACATTAATACAACAATCAAAATAAATATTGATAAAATGCGTTTCTTAATTTACCTCCATACTTAATTTTAGCCCTTTACATGCGTGTAACCACTAAACAGTACATTAATCAATTTCAGCGATTAAATAGCCCAATGGTATCACCTCTTATAATATATTCTGTTAATATTCTACTTTTCAGCCAATTTTTTATCACGGTAGTAAATAAATGACGATTTCGCAAAATATATTACAAAATCCTTAACTGTGCCCCATCAATCTGATTGCTTCACCACATAATAATACCCGTCATACTCAATGCACGCATAGCCGCTTGCAATAAGCGCTTCGGGAACCGGGCGGAAATACATGCCGTCAGTAAGCTTGGTTTTAAGCGTAAAGTCCGCCGATACCTCAATTAAGTTATCCCCTCCGCATAGCTGGCAATTCTTAATGCTGTTCGCCTCACCGCCTATTAGCTTAAGCACTGTTCCGTTATTCACGAAAAATACGCTGTTAATTATATCGCCTATATTGCCGTAATTCTCTATGCAGGCGGAATCAGAATCCGAAAAAAAGCTGCCGTTTACTATCTCGCACTCCTGAATAATTTGTACGTCGCCTGTGTTTATCAGGCATTTATCGTAAAAGAAGAACCTGCAATTACGCATATCCAATGCGCCCTCGTTTATGATAGTTCCGTAGCACAGCATATTTCTAAGGGTTGCGTGCGCTCCGCTTGCGTTCCGCAGAAAAGTACTCTTTACTCCCGGCGGATTGTATGAAACCGGGTCGCTATCGTAACCATATATAAACAGCTTATCGCGGTTGTATACAGTGAAAAACCTGTCGCCTAACTCCTCTGAATATAAACTGAAATGACTTACCGATTGATTGCTTATAATCAATGTGCCCGTTTCATTCTTTAATATTGAAAAATACTCATCATTTATAACCGGGTCGGGCACGTTTATATCTATATGTATTCCGCCGAAAAACGCGGGCACCGCTTTATTCTCAAGCATGAGCTTCCCGCCGAGATTTTTTATTACGCAGTCCGGAAGCTCGTTTGAGTTAAAATCAAGCCACAGGCACACATCGGAAAAATCAACGCGTACATACTTGTTTTCGGGAACGCAAAGCGGAAGCAGCGACACATCACCAAACCCATAGCTGTTTATTATCCTGATAAACACCGTCTGCGTACCCGTATTTTCAAACAGGTGCTTTAGCTCCTCCAACGTACCCGCTTCGATATAATCAAGCACATTTACTTTGCAATAAGCCGAAACAAAGCCGTTTGTCGCGGTTATCGTAACGCTTCCCAACGCTTTTGCCGTAGCTATTCCGAATTCGTTAACGCTGACTATCTCGGGGTCGCTCGAAATAAACTCAATATCCGTTTCGGGATCAGTAAACACCGTAAGCCGCTCAATATCGTCTATCGCTAAATCTAATACGCTCTTTTCAAATGAGATTTCCACCTTAAAGGATTGCAGCCTGTAGCCGTAAAACACCTGCACTGTGCATGGCGTATCAGCCAATTTTTCCGTTATATTCACTTGGTTTTGTGATGGTGAGGGTATTACAGAGCCGTTATCCAACAGCTTTTCAAGTAACGCTTGGGCTTCTGCCGATATGTCCGTGTTGTCCTTGCTTTCAAGCTCGTACGGGTTGTTAACACTTTCCGATAGCTTTCCGCTGCCCGCAAGCAAGCCATATACATACAAGCGTTTCGCCTTTAACACTATGAACACCACGTCGGCAGAACTCATCTCATTTGCCTGCGCATAGCTTTCATAGCCGGTTAATGCGTTGCGCGCGTCGGACAATGCCGCTTTCGCGTTGGCCTTATCAACGGCATTGCTTATTACGGGTATAAGTATCGCCGCCAATATGCCTATTACTGCAAGCACTATAATTAGCTCGATTAGTGAAAACGCTTTTTTCATTCTTCTCTATATTCTCTATTCTCTCAAATTCTCCAAAAAGAAAAGGCGGTTTTTACCCCGCCTGACAGCTCTACGTTCAGTTATAATTATTTATCTTGTCCTTGTTATCGTTTATTACCTTCTCAATTTCCGAAAGCTGATAAAATTCCCTTGTTTCCTCCGCAAACTTCATTAGGCGTTGCGCGTCATAGCCGACGGCCTCTTTCAGACAAATCACTGCGTAGGTATAATCTACGTGCTGCTTCATCAGGTCGGTTTGCTCCGAAGCGCCCTCCTCAATTTCAATCAGAAACACAACACACTCGTCGCCTGCTTCTATTTTGCGCAAAGCTTCGAAATACTCGTACGAGGTAGGGTCATACTTGAAAACTATGGTTTCTTCGCCTCTGTATATCAGGTCTTTTCCGCCGTAGAACTTCTCTACCCGAAGCTCAACCGCCGTGAAATACTTGTCCGTTTCGTCGTCCTCGTCAAGCCCTTCTTCTCTGTCCGTGTATAGTCTGTATTCCGTGGTTTTCACAACCTTGCCCTTAACTACGGCGCTTGACTTTGAAAACAGCTCGCCAATATTCCTGAAAGAAGCGCCACTCTCTGTACTGTAATCCGCTTTTATGGGCGACTCAACGGGCGTTACCTGCTCAATGTAAAACTTGCGCTCACCCCCGTTTGTGTTTTCCGCACCCTTACAGCCGACAATTACGCTTACTGCCATACATACTGTCAACGCAAGCAATACTGCTTTGAATACTCGTGTTTTCATAGCTCCTCCATTTCTGTCTTGAAAGGCAAAACATTTACAAGAATTTTATTATATTTAATTGTAATTCATAATTTATTGCCTGTCAAGAAGAGTTTGGAAGCTATACGCAAAATTCCCCCGCTATTGCAGGGGCACGCATATATGGTTCAGCCCAATATTCTCAAGAAGTGATTCGCCTCTCTCAAAACATGGTCTGCCAGCAGCGGAACTATAATTGACTCTATGTTGCACCGTAAAAGCCCTTCTGTCGCTGCTGCCTTGTATGCTTTTATATCCTTTGCCGCTTCTCTGCTTTGCGATGCTATGCGCGATTCGTTTTCCGCAGAACACCTTCCTATCAGCTCGCTGAATCTATCCACAAAGCCCTGCGCCGCGGCTTTCAGGGCTTCTTCCGTCGGGTCCAGCAGACCGTCTATGAACTGCGCGTGCTCTAACATTATGTTGTTCCAAAAATCTATTTGGAAGCATATGCGCCCGCGCGGGAGCTCACCCTCATTCAAGGCTCTAAGCTCATTTCTATACAGCTCGGCTTCGCGCGTAATGTGCCGCAACAGCTCCGGGTACAGCGGTATGAAAATGCTGCAGCTTGCAACCATATCTATGAGTCTTTTCTGAAAATTGATTACCCTTTCTAATGCATCAAGCGTTCTGCCGTTTAGTGCGCGTATAAATACTTCGTCATAGCTGTTGAACTGCTTGCGGTTTGATGTAAGCTCTAACTCCGCCCTTGTAAGCGTTATGTTTATGCTTGTGCCTGTGAGTCTTGCGGTTGTTTCCTCGGAATCTAATGTGAATGGTGTTACAAACTCGTTCGATCCGATAGCCGCTTCTGAAACCACACCGTTTGCAGCGCGAATGGTCTGCGCTAACAGCTCGGCAAAGCTCATTCGTAAAGAAGCCGCCTGCGCCTTAATCCTTGAATCAACCGGCTGCGCACTCGTTTCTATGAAGAACAAATGCTCCTTCATAATTCTTTGGAAAAACAGGTTGAGCTCCAACGATTCTCTGATGAATTCTTCCCTTGAAAGCATAATATCCTCCCTGAATTTTTCTTATACATACCTATTCAGGTTTTTGCGAAATATTATCTATGTTTTCGGAAACTTGACAACACATAAAGCATATTGTATAGTGAAACCACTCTTTGCACCGCACCACAAGAGAATTGTGGTCAACAGTACAAACTGAGCAGGCTGTTGGGGCAAGCCCCTGATGAAGCCGGGCCTTATGGCAGCAGAATTCCTGCGGGACAGTTGTAGCTCCCCGCAGTTTTTTTATAGTCGAAGCGGGAATGCAAAAACACGAGTATATGAGGTTTATATGCAAACCAACAGGGAAAAGGTATCCGTAAAAATTACGACAAGCTGCATTATAGCAAACGCGCTGCTTTCCGCGTTCAAGCTGTTCGCGGGGATTTTTGCGCACTCACAGGCGCTGATTTCCGACGCCGCGGAGTCATTCTCAGATATATTCAGCTCTCTCATAGTAATATGGGGAGTAAAATTCGCCTGCAAGGAAGCCGACAAGGAGCACCCCTACGGTCACGACCGCTATGAATCCGTCGCCGCGATAGTGCTTTCCGTGCTGATATTCGGAGTAGGATTAGGTATCGGCTACGCAGGCATTCAGAAAATTATCGCCGTTAACACGCAAGGCCTGCAAAAGCCGGGAGTGTTGGCGCTTGTCGCCGCGTTAGCTACTATCGCAATAAAAGAGGGAATGTACTGGTATGTGCGCATAAACGCAATGCGCATTGAAAGCAGCATATTATTAGCCGAAGCCAAGCACCACCGCTCCGACGCTATTTCCACAATAGGCACATTGGCGGGAATAATAGGCGCAAGGCTCGGAATATTGGTGTTAGACCCCATTGCAAGCATTATTACCTGCTTGTTCATACTCAAAATAGCTATCGAAATATTTTCAGAAGCTATAAAAAAGATGACGGACCATTCAACAGACGAGGACTTCACGAGTGCCGTTAGCGAATTGATATTAAGCCAAGCGGAAGTAGTGTCTATTGACCAGATAAAGACAAGACTTTTCGGCGATAAAATCTATATTGACATAGAAATAGGCGTTGACGGCGAGCTTACCTTCAAGCAGGCGCACGACATAGCCCATAGGGTGCATGACGAGATCGAAAATAGCTTCCCCAAGGTAAAGCATTGCATGGTGCATGTGAATCCGGTTGGCGATGATGAACCGCAAGAATAATGTGTTATTTCAAAAAGCTTAATAGACTGCAAACAAAAAAGCGGGGGTGCCCCCGCTTATTCGCACTGCGCTTCATTCGCTTTCAAGCGCAATTTCTACTTCGCCGAACCAATACCATGTCATACTCGGCATAGCTATAAACAGGTAATAGCAATCGCCCGTATCCGCCTCTGCCAATGCTTCACCCATCTTAGCGGTAATACAAGCGTACAACGCCTACCTCAAAGCTTGCAAACATATATTTGCTGTCTAAATCTCCTGCTGCCTTGCTTGAAAACATGAATGAGCCCGTGTTTACACGCCCATCGCCATTCGCGTCCGCTAACAGCTTTTGCGCATCGTCAAGACTCTTCTGACCGGCAACATACATGAGTATTGTCGTCGCTTCGCCTGTGTTGATGACTGAGTCGCAATTCACATCGCCTGTCTCATAGCTGGCTTCTTCGGCATAGCCGATCGGCACAAGCGAAAGCAGAAGCGTAAACACTAATAGAAAAGATAAAATCTTTTTCATATAAAGCCTCACCATATATTTATTTTATTGTTTACTAATGTTTTATACTATAATTCGGGAAATGCAATGGGAGCACGGCGTAAAATAATAAAATTTATGCAAAAACTCTATTACATTGCGACTATAAAAACGCCCCAATAATATGGGGCGTTCATTATTTGCCGAAAACTCTGTTTTTAATCCCAATCTTTTTGAATTTGCGCTTCGCGGTCAAGCCACCTTTGCATTTCATCATCGGGAATATCAAAGCCCATGCTTTCAACGGCTGTATAATCCGCTCCCGGCAATGAGAACACAAGCCTGCTATTATCTATTGTTGTAAGCACTATGAAAGTATAAGCGACATCAGGCATAAGCGCGCTTGGTTCTTCAAATTCCTCTAAAAAGTCGTCGTATAGCTCCTCGTCAACCTTAACATTTAATTTTATCAAGTAAATGCTTGTTGAATCAGGGTCAAGGTATATGGGAGTTACTGTTCCGTGCGCGTCTTTTTCACGAACTACGGTGTACCGTTCCCAAGCGTTGCTCGTTTTATCCGTATATTCGCCTGCTATTTCTATAAACTCAATATTGGTTGCATACTTAAAATTAGGTATGTCCGCTATTGCCCAGCCGCCTGCTTTTAGGTGCTCGGGGTCCGGGATAGAACCATCAGCTTCCCTATACATGAGCACATTTGAAAAATCCTTGTCTTCACTGTTCCATATTTCAAAGAATTTCTCTATCAGCTTAATATCCTCTTGCGGATATTTCTCGCGCCAATTCGGTTCAGTCGTTGGCTCTACGGTAGGTTCACTCGTGCTGTTGGGCGCAGAGGTGTTCTCACCGCTGTTGCTTGGCGAATTGTTAGGCGTATCGGCATTTTTTTGGCATGCGGTGAAACACATCGCGAAAACAAGCGCAACGCTAACACAGAAATTAATTTTTTCATAGAAAATCTCCTTTCTTTTATAGTTATTTACATTCTCTTACTTCTTTACAAAATTGTAAATATACGGATTGTGAATTCTTATACATATTTGGACGATTGCACCGCTAATTATATGAAATGTTTATATGAAAAGCTCACTTTATACTATTTTGCCTTATTCCGCTTTAATATCATACTTCCCCCACACAAGCCTAACCGAGCGCAGTTCAATTCTGCTTGCCTTATACGCTTTGTTGAACTCCCTGTCGCCGTACTTGTCGTCGCCTACTATGGGGTTGCCTATATGCGCGAGGTGCGCTCTTATCTGGTGGGTTCTGCCTGTTATAAGCTCTGCCTCAAGCGTTGAGGTGTGTTTATCTTTCGCAATAACTCTATATTTCGTAATGATTTGCTGACTGTTCTCGACAGCCTTGTCAAATATGCGTACTCTGCCCTCATCTGCGTTCTTAACCAAGTATGCCGTTAGCGTATCCTCCGCTTTTTTAGGAATGCCGACGACCTCACAGCGATAGAATTTCTTAACCTCGCCCTGCGCAAATGCCTTTAATAATGTATCGCGCACGCCCTCATTGCGCGCAAAAAGCACTAAGCCGCTTGTAGTGGCATCTAATCTGTGTACGGGATAAAAAGCTCCTAAGCCTGCGCTGTTCAGCCTATGCTCCAACGAATTTTCGCCCGCGTCGCCATACGCAACCTCAACACCTATTTGCTTGTCTAACACTACTACTTGGTCGTCTATGAAAACGGGCATACAGTCTGCGGCAAGCAGCTTGATTTCATCAGAGAACAGCTCCCATTCGCCGCTTGTCACAGCATAGCAAAAGCGCATACGCTCCCTTTTTGTGGGATGTGTAAGCGTCAACGAATACGCCTGCAAGGCTATCTGCGTCTTTATATCATTTATGAATTGCTGGTTATACCTGTGGTCGCCGTATATGGGATAGCCCGCGTTCGCCAACTGAAAGCGAATCTGGTGATGTCTGCCTGTGTGAAGCGCAATATCCAATAAAGCCAATCCGTTTTTCTGCGCCACGCGCGTATACTCAAGCGAAGCGTATTTCGCGCCCTCGTCGCCTTCCTTGCATAATACGGCGTTGCCCGTGCGCTCGTCCTTTTTCATAAAGCATTCTAAACGCTGATGCTTGGGAGGCTTGCCGCACACAATAGCCATGTATTTCTTGTTTACGCCACGCTCATTCTTATTGCTGCCTATGATTTTGAAGTCGTCGCACAATCTGCCGGCTGCCTTTGATGTCTTTGCGAATACCATAACGCCCGTTACAGGTCTATCTAATCTGTGAACAAGTCCCAAATACACAGCGCCGGGCTTTTCGTACTTAACCTTTATATAGTCCTTTATTGCGCTAAACAAATCATAAGAGCCCGAGGAATCGCCCTGCGAAGGCATATTCTCAGGCTTTACGACTACTATTATGTGGTTGTCCTCATACAGAATGTTCATGTAAGCTCAAACACTCTTTTTCATCCATCTGCCCGTCGCGCCGCAGGGAAGAATCAGGTTGCCTTGCGTGATGGGCAGGCCAATTTCTTCGCTTTCGATTATACCCTTGCGTTTTATGGCGCATTTCAGCACGCTTGTTAAAACAGAGGGCGCCAAGCCTGTCGTATAAGAATTTATAAGAAAGAACATACAGTCGTCGCTCAACAGCTTTACACATTCAGAAACCAAAGGGAAAAGGTTGTCCTCTATCTTCCATACCTCGCCGTTGGGGCCTCTGCCGTATGAGGGCGGGTCCATCAAAATACCGTCGTACTTATTGCCGCGCCGTATTTCGCGAAGCACGAATTTCAGGCAATCGTCAACAATAAAGCGCACGGGCTTATCCGCTAATCCCGAAGCCGCTAAATTCTCCTTAGCCCACGCAACCATGCCCTTTGCGGCGTCAACATGCACAACCTGCGCACCCGAAGCCGCAAGCGCAACAGTAGCGCCGCCTGTGTAAGCGAACAGATTCAGCACCTTGAGGGGTCGCCTTGCATTTTCACATATTTGCCGCATAAAGTCCCAATTCACAGCCTGCTCGGGAAAAAGCCCCGTATGCTTGAAGCCGGTAGGGCGCACTATGAAGCGCAAATCCTTGTAGCCTATTGTCCACGATTCGGGAACATTCTTCTTATACTCCCACCTGCCGCCGCCTGTATTCGAACGAATATAGTGCGCGTGAAGCTTTTTGTCGTCAAAGCTGTACGGATATTCCCACACCGCCTGAGGCTCGGGGCGAAGCAGAAAAATTTCGCCCCAACGCTCCAGCTTTTCACCGTTTGAGGCGGCAATTATCTCATAATCCTTCCAATCTCGGCTTAAATACATACTAAACTCCCGGCATGAGCCCCAACAGGAAGCTCATATGATAAAAGAAAGGCGCGAAAACCGAATTGTCAAGCATCTGATGCAGGAAATCGAACTGCATGGCAATCAGAATTAGCGGAACTACCATAAATATAGCAAACAGCATGAGTATTCCCTTCAAAAAACCGCAGCCTGCCGATATAGGAATATTGAACTGCGTCAGCTTAGGCAGGCGCACCGCATATTCAAAAGCATGAACAGCATAGCTTAAAATTATGTATGTTACAAGGAATATCAACAGAAAAGACAGTATGTTGACAGCGACGCACACTATGGTTTGATTGTAATAGTCGCCCAATGTGGTTATGTTCATATCGCGGAATGCCTGCTTTGCGACATTCTCTTGAATTTCCTTAGCATAGGGGTAGGGAAGCTTGGGGTTGTCGGCAATAGCTGAAATCTGCGAAGGGCTTAAAGAGTCAATATTCTTCCTCGCTAATTCAACATCGCCCACGAATTCTGAACCTTCTGTATAATAAAGCAGCATATTGAAAAGCGTTTCATTGCTTTTTACGGAGTTGGCGACAAGCGGCATGAATATCATTCCGCACGCCCAGCTTACAATGAATACGCCTATGAGCAGCACCGAAGGCAAGAAGCCGCGGTAAATGCCCGAAAGCATAAAGAATGCCAATACAGCAATTACAAATAAGTCAATTAGGTTCATACCCTACCTCACGGTTTAAGCGTTATTAAATACAGCTCCGCGCCGCTTGATATAAGCAGCTTATTGTCTGATAGCTTTGTAGCGCCGTCAACGGCTATGCTCAGCTTATACGAGCCGTCCTCGCCGCCCTGTGTACTATACCTGTTTAGGCGGTTCGCCGTCAACACATACACCCTGTCGTATATGGCAAATACGCCCTTTGCGGTTTCGGGAATGCTCAGTAATTGCAGCTTATCGTCGGGCATACTGCCCTGCGCCGCCTTGTAAATCCTTACCGATTTCGGGATACTGCCCTCGTCGTCAGCGTCCTTCATCAAGAAAACCGCGCTCGACTTGCTGTATGCGCTGTCAACATACGAATATCCATAGCACAGCAAACGATAGCTCTCGTAATGCCCCTCGGCTTCATAGCGTATTATGTCGTTAGTTCCCACGGCGAACACGCTTTTTTCTGTGAAAATCATACGCTCGACAAGCTGATTCTGAATGGTGATTATGCCCGTTTTAGCAGATGTGGTTAAGCTATATGTGGAAATAAGCGTTATTGGCATAGATGCCTTGTAGTCAAGCTCTATGGTATATAGCTGGTCATACTTTGTGTTTCTGAAAAAGCCATAGCCTATTAGCTTTCTTCCGTCAAACAATATCTCGTCTAACTGCTCGCCCGCGGCGTTGTATACTAAAATCTTTTCAGGCTTCTCAGGGCTTGCGCCCGAATTCTCCTCTATATGAACAGCAACAAAGCCGTGATAGCATTTTACGGATAGAACAGTTCCAGAAAGGTCAAGACTCACCTGATTCTTAGGAATTCGCACAGAGGTATTCGTATAAACCACCTGAACGGAATCGCTGCCGGCTAACTTTACATCTGTATTCTCAAGCATTACGGAATAGTTCTGCTTGGAATCCGAAAGCGAATAGTAGTTTAGGCTGCTGCCCTCAATATATACGAAGCCGTTCCCCGTAAAGGCATAGTTGTAATATATGCCGAACGGCAGCTTCACAACGCTTTTAATGGGCGAAGTAAATTTAGGAACGACAATAGAAGCCGCTATTATCGCCCCAACAGCAAACAGGAGAATCAAAATAATTAAACCACTTTTACGCTTTCTCTGCGGCTGACGCAAAATATACTGCTTCCTTTCAGATGATACTGTATGATAGCATATTGCAGAGGGGTTTTCAAATACTATATAGTTCCGCTGTCGCTACATTGCAAAAAAGTATTGCAATTATGAACTAATCGCTATAGCATAAAATGGCAGAGCATTTCTTGTGATGAATATACCGTTTTCGAAGTCTTTACAGGTCTGCATCGAAATGATTTTTCAGGAGGATAATTATGAAGCGCACATCAAAAACCTTGGCTTTGGCACTTGTACTTTTAATTACAGCTGCTTTGATTCTTCCAAGCGCAATTGCGGTTGATGAACCCAATTTCTACTCGGGCAGAATGGGCGACATAGCCATTGGGTTAGACCACTGCTTCGCCCTGCAAACAAACGGCAGGCTTTGGGCATGGGGCATAACGGCTTTGGTCAATTAGGAAATGGAGCGCATGAATACAACGATAAAACTAATCCTGTAACGGTATTAAGCTCTGTAAGGCTCATTGAAGCCGCCGACTTCAATAACGACGCAAAAGTGAATACTGGCGACGCAACAAAAATATTGCTGTATATTGTAGGGAAATGATGAATACGCCCTGCGGGTGAATGAAGACGCCTGCGGCGAAAGAAAAAATGCTGTTAGTATGTTGTACGGGCTTGCCGCGCAAAAGCAAAATGCAATATTATGAGAAAAGGAGTATGGGATAGGTATGCTCCTTTCTTCATATGAAATTGAAAGGCGAAATATGCTATATTATATACCTAACTTTTTCCTTTGTCCTGATAGCACCTAATCATAATTCTACATTCCGCGTCCGTTTTGGTTTAGTGCGGAATTCCA
>DUPG01000012.1 GCA_012838425.1 Clostridiales bacterium
GAATACGCAAAAGACCTAACCACGCTTTATGTTGAGAAAATCAATGAGATTTTGAAAAGCAATAAGGATAAGTAACCATCAGCATTGTTATTTACTCCGCACATAATAAAAAAGCCGCCCATTTGAGCGGCTTATTCGTTTAATAATTATTCGCCTTCTCCGACATCCTTTAAGTTTGCGAACAGACTTGCCAAGGAAGTCGTTGACTGCTCAACGGGTGGCAGCTCATAATCGGCATCGTCCTTATGGGAACGCGGACGCTCGCTCGCAGGAGCCTCAGTGCTTTCGCCCTGACCTTCGGCCTTAGCTTCACGCTCCTTGCGCTTTAGCTCATATGCCGCACGACGCGCTGCTCTTTCAGCCCTTTCACGCTCACGCTCTGCCTGCTCTCTTTCGATTTCAGCAGCCAATGCAGGATTTTCTTCTAATAATAAGTCTTTCCTGCTTATGTTCATGCGCTTTGCGTTTACATCGATTTCAAGCACCTTGCAGCGAACTGTATCGCCCAAATGAATCTCGTCCTCAATCTTTGCAATGCGTCTTGCGCCTACATGTGAAATATGAATAAGCGCATCTATTGAAGGAGTGATTTGAACAAATGCACCGAAGGGAAGTATCCTAACAACCTTGCCCTCAACAACAGAGCCAACAGGATATTTTTCTGCTATCTCTGCCCACGGGTCTGGCTTAGGCTGAAGCTGCTTATAGCCTAATGCTACATGGCACTTTTCAGTATCAATCGAGAGTATAACCACTTCGATTTCCTGACCCTCTTCGAACATTTCGCCTGGATTCTCAACGTGCGACCAGCTCAAATCGCGAATGCTGATTTTGCCTTCAAAGCCACCAATGTCAACGAAATATCCAAACTTCGTGAAGCGCTTAACAACACCCTTTACCTTTGAGCCCACTGTGAGATTGCTGCAGAACTCGCGCTGCTGTTCCTCGAGCTCCTCTTCAAGTATTGCTCTTGCAGAACCTATAAGGCTCCTCTTAGGCTTGTCGATTTCTATGACCTTAACCTTTATCTTTTTCTTAATGTAGGAATCTAAATCTTTAACATATCTAAGTCCAACGAGCTTAGCAGGAACAAAAATCCTAACGCCGTTTGCAAAAGCAACAAGACCGCCCTTAACAACTTCTTTTACGCGCGCCTCGATAACTTTTCCAACAAGCGTTTCGTCGTTGAACATTGCTTCGATTTTTTCTTTCTTCTCAATGGGCAAGCGCGAAAGCAATACGCCTTTGCCCGAACCGTCGTTAACCTTGAGCACAACTACCTTGATTTCATCGCCGGGCTTTACTGCTTCTGTAAGATTAACACTTGGGTCCATAGAGAATTCACTGCGCGGAATGTAGCCATCAGACTTGTAACCTGTGATGCTTACCCACACTTCATCTTCTGTAACAGCAAGGACGCGCTCCTTTAAGACTTGACCATCTTTGATGCGTACCATTGCGCTTTCTAATGCTTCTGCGAAGCTCTGTTCACCTGAATCATCAGGCTTTTTCTTGCCACCTTTATTAGCGGAAGAAGCTGTTGCAGTTTCACCTTTCTCTGCTGTAGCTGTTGCTTCTACAACGCCATCAGATTCTTTTTCGGTGTTTTCTGCAGTCGGTTCAGCGGCAGTTTCCTGTGCTTCATTAGCATTCGCAACTGCCTTTTCGAGTTCATTCATTCTGGTTATAACCTCCCTAATCATCCAATCGGGCGTTGATGCGCCCGCAACGATACCTATTATACCATTGTTTTTAACAATATCAAGTGTTAGTTCGCAGGAATTTTCAATACATACTGTTTTTTTGCAATTTTTTTTGCATATCTTGTATAATTTTTGGGTATTCGAGCTGTTTTTGCCGCCAATAACAATTACACAATCACACAATTTGCTTAAAGCTTCGGCTTCCTCCTGCCTGTTTTTCGTCGTATCGCATATCGTATCGTGGATTTCAACATTTTTGAAACTTTTTTTTAAATATTCTGCTATTTCGTTATATGCGCTGCGCATAAATGTAGTTTGAGCTACTAAGCAAATCCTTTCGTCTTTATCTAACTGCGGTATTTGCGTCATATCAGAAATAATTATTGCTTCAAAACCGCAATGACCATTTATTCCTATAACCTCGGGGTGTTCTTTTGACCCTGCAATTATTATTCTTTTCCCATCTTGATATGCCTTTGACACTATGTTATGAATCTTCTTCACATAAGGGCAGGTTGCATCAATTACATTTATGCACCTTTCTTTTGCCTGCTCAATTATGCTAACAGGAGCACCATGCGAACGGATTACGACAGTATCACCCGAATCCAATTCACTTAAATCATTTACAACAACTATTGATTTTTCTTTTAAGTATGAAACTACTGACGCGTTGTGTATTATCTCGCCTAATGTATAGATGGTTTTTCCGCTCTTTGCCTGCTCTTCCAATGCCATGTCTACTGCGCGTTTTACTCCGAAGCAAAAGCCTATGTTTTCAGCAAGCCTAATTTCCATGCAGTGCTTTCCTCTCTAATTCTTTCAAGGCTTCGGTCATCTTTTCGTGCATTAGCCTAATGCCTTGTGAGCGGGATATAGATGCGCAAATAGCTTCGGTATCAAGCATTTCACCTACAAAAACTCGCGGGCGCTTGAACAAGCCTTGACTTCTTGAATCCAAATATATAGGAATAACCGGCTGCATTGAGTTAACCGCTATGAACGCAGTTCCCTTTTCCAACGAATCTAATCTGCCCGTTACCGAGCGCGTACCTTCCGGAAAAATTCCAAACACCTTGCCCTGCTGTAAAATTTCAGCCGCACGCTTTATAGATTTTAGGTCAGCCGAATTTCTGTTTACGGGGAAAGCAAGCAGTCCTTTCATTAGCCAAGCGGTAAGCTTGCTTTGAAACAACTCCGCCTTTGCCATGAAATGTATTACGCGCGGAGAAATAAAGGCTATCAAAACAGGGTCGAAATATGTAATGTGATTAGATATGATAATCGCGCCGCCTTTGAAACGCAGCTTCTCTCTGCCAAAAACCTTGGGACGCCAAATAAGCAAATACAATGGCGCAATCAATAATCTAACTATGTAGTAAATCATTGCTTACCCTTTTGTATTATATCGAGCACGGCAGAAACAACCTGCTCAATACTCATATCGGTAGTATCAATATAGTGCGCGTCTTCGGTGCGAACCAAAGGCGCAAACTCGCGCGTGCTGTCTGTCTTGTCGCGCGCAATAATCTCTTTTACCATTTCGTCAAGCGACTTATTTGTTTCTAAGCCCTTGCTCTGCTGCTCTTTAAGGCGTCTGCGCGCTCTTTCCTCCGGCGTCGCTGTAATATAAAACTTATAATCAGCATTGGGCAGCACATATGAGCCAATATCTCTGCCATCGATTATCAAGCTGTATTTTTCAGAAAGCGCCCTTTGAATTTCAACCAGCTTTATACGAACAGCAGGGATCACGGCAATATCCGAGGCTGCCTTTGAAACCTCAGCGGTGCGTATCCTGCCCATTACATCAATACCGTTTACGAATATTCGCTGAACTCCGTCCTCATATGTAACGACCATATCAAGCCCTTTTAGCAGCCCTTCTACCGCTTTAACATCAGAAATAGATATTCCTTTTTCCAGCGCAGTTAAGGCGACTGCCCGATACATTGCACCTGTATCAAGATGCAGTATATTAAGCTTATTAGCGATTATTTTTGAAATCGTGCTTTTGCCCGAACCAGCAGGGCCGTCAACCGCTATCGAAATCCTATTACTCATATTTCTCCTATATCATTTTGCAAATCATTTGCTGAGCTTCCTGCCAAATAGCCTGTTGAAAAAGCAATCTGCAGGTTATAACCGCCTGTTTGAGCGTCGCAATCAATCACTTCGCCCGCAAAATATAGCCCCTTAACTAATTTCGACTCCATAGTACGCGGGTCTATCTCCTTAACCGATACACCGCCTCTTGTTACTATCGCCTGGTGTATTGGCGGTGTTCCCGATACTGTGAGCTGCAGGCTCTTTAACGCTTTCAAAAGCGCTGCTCTTTCTATGGCAGTAATTTCATCAACGCTTTTTTCTGCGCTGATTCCGCTTTGGTTTATAATAACAGAAATCATACGCGAAGGCAATAAGTCAACCAACGCGTTCTTTAACAGCTTATGCTTATGTTTATCAAAGTCGGATAGTATTCGCCTGTCGAGAGTATTTTCAGAAAGTGCAGGCTTCAAATCAATGCTTAATAATACGCCAATAGGGTCATCGGCTATATGACCGCTTAATGTCAATACCAACGGACCCGAAACTCCAAAATGCGTAAAAAGCATTTCGCCCATATCAGAGTATATCTTCTTGCCGTTACGGTATGCGGTTAATTGAACATTTTTCAGCGTCAAGCCCTGCAAGTCGCTCACCCACTGCTCATTAGTGCATAGTCCGGTTAAGCTTGGCTTAAGCTCTACAATAGTATGCCCAAAGCACCTTGCAAGCTCGTAGCCATCGCCTGTTGAGCCTGTGGAAGAGTAAGACTTTCCGCCTGTGCATATAATTACAGCGTCATATTTTGAAGGAATACTCTGAGGATTGCTGTAAAACTCAATATCAAATCCATTCTCAATTTTTTTAACTGCTTTCACACGCGTATTCAACGCAATATTGACGCCTGCTTTTTCGGCATTCTTAGTTAATGCGCGTATAACATCGCTCGACTTGTCGGATTCGGGAAATATGCGCCCTCCCCTTTCAACCTTGGTTTTTACGCCGTTGGCTTCGATAAGGCGGACAATATCTTGATTTGAAAAAGCGTTTATTGCGCTGTATAGAAACTTAGGATTGCGGAATACTGAGCGGAAGAACTCATCTTTGTCATCGGTATTTGTGATATTGCATCTGCCCTTGCCGGTAATATAGAGCTTTTTGCCTAATTTTTCATTGCGCTCAATTAAGAAAACGGAATTATTCTTAGCGGCTGCCCAAGCTGCAATTAAGCCAGCCGCGCCGCCGCCTATTACAGCAACATTTTTTACTGATTTATTAGTATCAGACAACCTGCAGACCGCTCCTTTTGCTCACTAAAACAACGAGGTTACAATAAGTATGAAGCTCAACCGTCGCCATTTATTAGCTCTTTATCAAACATATTCTGCAAACGCTTTAACTCTTTGCAGTTGCATCTTTCTATCTGCAAGGGCGTCATTGTAACATAGCCCTCTAACAGCCAATTCACATCGCAGTCTTCGAAGTTTGAATTAGGATGTCCCCACTTTGGTATTCCGTACTCGCAATCGCTTATTTTATAATATGATTCGATTTCAAACACATTTGAACATAAGTGCGTGAACCTTGCGCCTTTGATTTCGGAGTCTGGCAAATCCGGGAAGTTGACATTAAGCAGATCGCAGGTTCTTGCCCCGTTCTCTATCTCCTTGCACATAAAGCGCAGAGCATGCTTGCTCCATTTGATAGAAGGCTCATAAGACTCATAATTGCCGGCTACACGCTTTGATAGCGCAAGCGAAGGCACGCCCATAAGACAGCCCTCAAACGCAGCGCCAACGGTCCCCGAATAAAATGTATCCGCACCTAAGTTGTTGCCATGATTTATGCCCGACACAACCAAATCGACCTTGCCGCACAGGGTTGAAAGCCCTAATTTTACGCAGTCGGCAGGCGTTCCTGTTACTGAGAAGCAGGGTATGCCCTCTAAGCCTGATATGCACAGCTTTTCAACCATTAAGCTGCTGTGAATCGTAATAGAATGTGAAGCGCCGCTTTTCTGTTCGTTCGGCGCAATCACAACGAGATCATAATCCGTTTTAAGTTCACGCGCTAATGACAAAAGCCCTTCAGAATAAATACCATCATCATTTGTCAACAACAACCGTATTCTTCTACTTGCCACTACCTGTACAATCCTCTACATATAAGTCGATTACATCTTCGGTATGGGTTTTAGCACTTTCCGCAGTTTCAGCGTTATCAACATTATTTGCCTTTTCCCTGTTCTCAAAGAACTTCAACGCTACTTGCGGGAAAAGCGCATAAGAGAGCACATCTTCTTCGCTTCTTGCTAAATGCTTAATTTCTTCTTTATACTTGTCGAGCTCAGGCTCTAACAAATCAGCAGGGCGCACGGTTATAGGCTGCCTATCGCCTATTGCCATTTTTCTGACTTCCTCATTTACCTTGCCGGGCAAAGCACCGTATTCGCCGGCTAATAGCGCCTTAGATTCCTTAGTAAACATCTTATAACGCTCACCAGCGAGCACATTCAAAACAGCTTGCGAACCTACTATCTGACTTGTAGGCGTTACAAGCGGAGGATAACCGAAATCCTCTCTTACTCTTGGGATTTCAGCCAAAACATCATAGTACTTATCCGAAGCATTTGCTTCTTTTAACTGCGAAATCAGGTTTGAAAGCATACCGCCCGGAACCTGATACATAAGCGTATTAGTATCAACAGACAGCACCTTTGAATCCAAAAAGCCTTCCTGCTTCAGCTTCTGCGCAACATTTCTGAAATGCTTTGAGGCATCAGACAACAACTTCAAATCAAGCCCGGTGTCGCGCTCTGTTCCCTTCAATGCGGCAACAAGGGGTTCAGTAGCAGGCTGGGAAGTACCGTTGCCGAACGCCGAAAGTGCACAGTCAACTATATCTACACCGGCTTGAGCAGCCATTAAATATGTCATATCGCCTGTGCCTGTGGTATTGTGCGTATGCAAATGTATTGGAACATCAATTTTTTCCTTTAGCTTCTTAACAAGCGAATATGCTGCCTGCGGTAGAAGCAGATTCGCCATATCCTTAATGCAGATAGTATCCGCGCCCATCTGAACGAGCTCAACGGCTAAGTTCACGAAGTATTCTTCATTATGAACAGGACTGATTGTATAGCTGATAGCCGCTTCGCAAATACCGCCGTACTTCTTGGTAAAGCGCATAGCCGCTTCCATATTTCTGACATCGTTAAGCGCGTCAAATATTCTGATAATGTCAATACCGTTCTCAATAGCTTTGCGGCAGAACAGCTCTAACACATCATCGGCATAATGCTTGTAGCCCAATATGTTCTGCCCTCTTAACAGCATTTGAAGTCTTGTATTAGGGAGTGCCTTTCTAAGCATTCTAAGCCTCTCCCAAGGGTCCTCATTCAAGAATCTTAAGCAGGAGTCAAAAGTCGCTCCGCCCCAACACTCCAAGGACCAATAGCCTATGCTGTCTAATATCTCACAGGCGGGCAACATATCCTCTGTGCGCATTCTCGTTGCTGCTTGCGATTGATGCGCATCGCGCAATATTGTGTCTGTTATGTATAGCTTATTCGTGCTCATATTGCCCACCTCATTTTCAATTTATTATCAAATTACTCAATCACGCAAAGCAAATCCTTTGCGTTTACCGATGTGCCCTGCGTTACATTTACCGATACTATTTTACAATCACGCGGTGCCATTATTTCGTTCTCAAGCTTCATGGCTTCAAGAATGAACAGGCAGTCGTTCTTCTTCACATGGTCGCCCTCTTTAATGTTCACACGCAAAATCGTGCCCGGCATAGGAGCTAAAATACTTTCGCCCTCGCTTGGAGTAACCTTAGGCTGTGCTTTTGGTGCTTCGCTTTTGCTTTCAACAGCTGCTGAGCCTTCTTGAATCTCCTCTACCTCGACCTCATAAACCTGACCGTTAAGCTTTACATTGTACTTACGCATAATATATCCTCCCTTTTACTATTCTGACTTAATATGCTTTATCGAATTTACTCGAAGCCCTTTAGCCCCTGAATGTTCAGAAATTGCAGCTGCGATTATAGCCAATAGCTCATTCTTAGGAAGGTTTGGGTATAATGCTGCATCATCTTCTGCGCCGGGCTGCCTTTCGCTCTCTTTTTGAGAGCTTCTATCACCCATCACATATGCCATACCCTTCAATAATAAAATAAGTACTACTGTTCCTAAAAGAACGAGCACTACCTTCAGCAAGGACTCAAAAAAAGCCAGCATTGTTATCTCCTTTTTCGCCTATTTCTTCTAATATTCTATTATATTGCTAATTCGTCGAAATGTCAATCTTCGCTTCGCCTTAATATTGTTTGCAAAACCGGCTGAAAATATGAAAACCTCAGTGTTTATAGGCAAAAACAAGTTAAGCGTCAATATTATGTAAAAAGTTCCAGCAGCTTTAACGTAGCAAATATACAATATTCAAAAGCGCAGACCTAATAAGCGCAAAAAATAAAACCGCCTTGGTATTAACCATAGCGGTTTATTGCCTAATAAATGGTAATTATCCTAACTAACTGCGGAGTATATCCAATTATTAGCTTCTGCGTGCCTTGAAACAAGCGTCGCAATACACGGGAGCGTCATTCTTAGGAACGAAGGGTATTGTAGCGGTTTTGCCGCAGCTTGAACATACAGTTTGGTGCTGAACTCTTTCCCTTGGCTGCCTTTTCCTGATTGCTCTGCAATGCCTGCAATGAGCGGGTTCGTTTTGAAAGCCTTTTTCAGCATAGAACGCCTGCTCGCCTGCCGTAAAAGTGAACTCCTGACCGCAATCCTTGCAGACGAGAACTTTGTCTTGAAACATCGTAGTATCCCCTTTATAAAAAATTAGCTCCATGCCGTGATTCCTGCTAGTTAGTAACACAGGAAGCATCACTAAACATAGAACCATATGATATTATATCATATTATTTTCTATATGGCTAAAAATTTTTCAAAAACCTAAAATATATTTTTAGACTTCATAATTATTTTTGCTTTAAGCTGCGCAAATACTGCTTTTGCTCGGGTGATATGCGATAGCTTTCAATAGCTTTTTGTATGGACTTGTTATGCACCCACTTACCTAATCGCTTTTCTTCAAAAAGCTTTACGGTAGGCGCATACTGCTTAATCAACGCGAAGCTGTAATACCACGCAAGCGCCATGTTGATATAGTACTCATCTGATTTTACTTCCGCCAATCTATATAGCATATCCTCATTGAAATGCTCATCTAAATAGAAGCTCAAAAGCGTGACTATCGCAAATCTGACCGTATATGTATGTTCGCTTTTTAGCCAACTATCTGCTTTTCGATATACTCTTTCGGGATAATCTGCAAACAGCTTATGCGGAAGAATATCACAGGTCGCCCAATTATTGATGTATGGCAAAAATGCATCTACGTGCTCCAACACCTCGTCAATACCTTTTAGCTTGTTTATCAGCATTGCGTGCAGGTTGTTTTCTTCATAATACATGTGCGGCAGCTCTCTCAAAAACTCATGCTTGTATTCTGAAGAATTCAGCTTGCTTGCATATTTGCGCAAGGCAGGCGTGCGCACGCCTATTATGGTTTCGGAGTCAATGTTCGGCACCAGCTTGGATATAAATTCCTTATAGCCAACATCTTGCAGCGAAAATAAATCATCAACTATGCTTTTCATACTATTGCAGCCCTTCAAAACGCTTTGCGCCTCTTCCATCAATATAGCGATACAGCATAAGCGAGGCTATACCAAATATGGCAGTAAACAGCAGTGTGTATGTAAAAATGTCCATATGCTTATCAAGCACAAACACATAAAGCACTATCGGGATAACTACTGCCACAGTTAAACCAAGCATGGTAAGCAGTATGCTTGCGCTCTGCTTGACAGCCACAGTTTCTGAAACCCAATCGAATTTTGGGAACATCAGGTTGATATAAAGCCCGAAAAATGCTGCAAACACCGTAAACACCAACGGCAAAGCAAACAGCACGAAATTGTATTCAAGCGGAAGCTGCAGCGCAAACGCAATAATTATTTGAGTAATAAGCATTGCAGGAATAGAGATAACCATCTGCAGCTTGGCTTTTGCAAGCAGCACATCTCTTGCAGGTACGGGCAAGGATTGCGGAATCCACAGACTCTTGCCTTCAAGCGAAATGGAAGGCGCAGAAATCAAGTTCATTGTAGATAATCCACATAACGCAACCGCCGCTATAACTCCTATGTATAGCTCGTCTATCGCCATCTTGCTTGCAATTCTCAGCAAATCATCTGCCTTTATAGCTAAGAACACAGCGCCTATTATTCCAAACAGCAAGCCCAATGAAGAGTTGAGCATATACATTGCGCTTGAAGTGTAACGGCTTAACTCCTTTCTAAGCAAGGCATGCTTTGCGCTGCGTAATTTGAAAGCGCGCTCAACATATGCGATTTGAGCCGAACCGGACTTTGTTGTAGCTATCTTGATAAAGTTCTTCAAAATAATATAGTAAACCAGCGCAAAAGGCACAACGCAGAACAATACAATCAGCAAAAGATACAAAAAGTTGCCCTCGGCTATGGCGCTTCCGAGCCAGAACAGCGGGAAAATCGAGCCTTGTATTGCTTCGGCAATAGCTTCGCCTTGTGAGGTAATATATTGAATATAGCTCTGCACCTGCGCGTTGATGTAGAAGTATACGGCAAAGAATAGCAATGACATAATCATTGTGAACAGCGTTCTGCTTCTCATTCGCGAGGTAATTGCTGCCAACAGCCAACCGCAAAGGCTTGCGAAAGCCAAAGAAAAGAACGGCAACGCTAAGAATATCACAAAATAGCATATCAGCTGAGAAACGCTTAGAGAATACTTCATTAAATACACTACAAGCGAGGGCACAAATACAATTATGTGTAGAAAAAAGCCTATTACAAACAGTATGAATATTCGAGACAATAATAAATATGAAGGCGGAACGGGTAATGAAAGCAGCAGGTCATTGTCTTTAGATTCAAAAAGCTGAGTTTGAGCTGTAAATATGCTTGATATGAACATAATGCCTGCAGAAAAAAGTCCCGCGAGCAAGAAGTACAGCCAATCTATGCCTGCTTTATGGAAGGGCTCTAATATAGCAGAATACATAGCACCGAACACAAATGCAAGCGTGCCAAAGCCATATAGCACCAACAACGCCAACCCTACCTTAGATAAAGAAGATTTAGACGTTTTTGTCTTGGTAGAGCTGCGGAACATAGAAGCCCATAAATAAGCTAACCTTACTTTTAGCAATGCTTTAAGCATCTTTTTCCTCCAACTCTAAGAAAACATCCTCTAAAGAGGTATTGCCCATGACCTCTGACATAGTTCCCGAAATAACTAACTTGCCTTCCTTAATAATTGCTACTTTATCGCAGAGCTTTTCAGCGACTTCAAGTATGTGGGTGGAAAAGAAAATCGCGCCGCCCTCGTCGCAGATTTTGCGCATTAGCTGCTTCAGCTTATGGGTGGCTATTGGGTCTAAGCCGACGAAAGGCTCATCCATAATGATTAGCTTAGGAGAATGTATAAGCGCGGAAATTACCGCAAGCTTCTGCTTCATGCCATGAGAGTATGATGAAATATGCTGAGCAAGGTTAGCCTTCAAATCAAAAAGCTCAGAATATTCGTTTATCTTCTCCTTACGCTCATGAGCGCTTATTCCGAATATGTCCGCTATGAAATTCAAGTACTGTATTCCTGTCAAGAACTCATACAAGTCCGGATTATCGGGTATATAGGCAATACGCTTTTTACATCCGTACGGGTCAGCCTTTATAGACAAGCCATCTATAAATATTTCGCCCTTATCGAAGTTCAATATGCCGCAGCAGGCCTTTAGCGTAGTCGTTTTACCTGCGCCGTTATGACCAATGAAGCCATAAATTTCCCCCGGCATTATGTGCAAAGACAAATTATCAACAGCAACCTTATCACCATAGGACTTTGTAAGATTCTCTATTCTTAACATTTCATTTCCCCCTAAAAAACTCTGCATAGAATATACCACCTCTTACTTTTCTCTGCAAGCCATAGGGCGTGTTGCTTGTTAAAAACTTGCATTTGTGTTAAAATCCAAATAGCTATAGGGAGGGAATATGCGCATAATCGCCGGGATGAAAAAAGGACATAAGATTGATACCCTGGAGGGTAACTCGACACGCCCTACTTTAGACCGTGTTAAAGAATCCCTGTTTGGCATAATTCAATTCGATATCATTGAAAGGAATGTGCTTGACTTGTTTGCGGGAAGCGGCAATTTAGGCTTTGAAGCCCTCTCGCGCGGCGCAAGCCATGCTGTTTTTGTTGACAGCAACGCTGAATGTGTGAAGATAATCAAGAATAACGCGAATAAATTAAATCTTACAGAGAAATGCACAGATATCCATGCAGATTATAAGCAAGCACTGTCACAGTTATGCAATAAAAGCATGCGCTTTGATGTGGTGTTCTTAGACCCGCCTTACGAATCAAAGTTAGCAGAGGAAGCAATACAAACGCTTATCGACTTTAATCTATTAAGCCATGGTGCTATAATTGTAGCAGAACACTCAAACAGTGTTGAAATCCCGCTGTTATCAGGATTAAAACTGAGAACCACACGAAAGTTTCATCAAACAGCGATTACATTGTTTGATTATGTTGGAGAACCAAAATGAGAATTGCTGTAGTACCCGGAAGCTTTGACCCTATAACAATCGCTCATTGCGATATAATAGCCCGTGCTGCGAAATTATTCGATTTAGTTTATGTGTGCGTGCTTGCAAACATAAATAAAAGAAGCATGTTCACGAGTGAACAGCGCGTTGGTATGATGCAAAAAGTACTGAAAGATATGAAGCTGGATAACTGCAAAGCCACAAGTTATGAGGGCTTGCTTATAGATTTTGCGAAAGAGGCTTCTGCCGTTGCGACTGTGAGGGGGGTGCGCAGTATTTCTGATTATGAAGCAGAATTAGCTATGGCAGATATAAATAATAAATTGAATAATGCACTTGAAACGGTTATACTTTTGTCAAGACCGGAGCACAGAGCTGTAAGCTCCTCGGTCGTGCGTGAGATTTTAGCTTTCGGAGGAGATATTTCCGAATTGGTGCCAATGATTATTGTTGATGACATAAAAGCATATTACAACAGAAAGGATGCGTAGAGCCATGAAAGAAATCACCCCCAGCCTGCAGATTTACACAATAATTGAAAAGCTCGAAAACCTAATCGATGAGAGCCCCCGCCCTGTTTTTAATGTCGTAGGAAACAAGCGCACCGTTGACTGCGACGCTGTGCTTGATTTGTTAGGCGATTTGAAAATTTGCATTCCGAAAGACATTATCCGCGCTCAGAATCTGCTATCAGAAGCACAAGAGCTCGTAGCGCGCGCCGACGAACACGCACAGGAAGTTATCGAAAGCGCCGAGAAGCGTGCAAGTCAAACGCTTGATAGGGCAACAGCGCATGCCGAAAACATAATTGAGGACGCAAACAGAGAGTTCGAAGCACGCGTAGCAGAACACGAAATATATAGAGAAGCGCAGCAGCGTGCAAAGCAGATTATAGCCAATGCCGAGAAGCAGGCACGCGCTCTGTATGAGGATTCAAAGCAATACGCGGATTCGATATTGTTGGAGCTTCTTCGTCAGCTAAATATGTATGTGAACGAGGTTACATCAAGCCGCGACAACATACTGCAAAGCAAAAATATGCGTGTAGAAACCGTTGAAGACGATTACAGAGAGGAAGAAGATATAGACGACGATTTTTTAGATGATGAAGAACCTGCACAGAAGCAGCCAAAGAAAAAGCGCGGTGTGTTCAGTTGGGTGAAGGAGCAGTTTTCTGAACCAATTGATGAAGAATACGAGGAGTCCGACGACGATACCGACTTCTTAGGCAGCCCCTATTCCGACGATTGAATGTTACAGTTTTATA
>DUPG01000013.1 GCA_012838425.1 Clostridiales bacterium
AAAAAATACTTGTTTGCATTCCATGCACAGAAGATTCAGAATCAAGGTCGGGACGCAATGCAATTGACTTCCCACACCCATTGTTTGATCAAGCAAGATTCCTTCAAACAGGGAATTACAAAACTAATCTAGCAAATTGGATAAGCTTTTTAGAAGATAACCAGCAAAATTATTCGGTTGCTTATAGCGCACTTAAGGCTGTGTATGATTACCTATCAAAGAACTCATTGGAATGTGATTTTAAGCGGTTCAACATTAAGTATAAAGATAATTTATTCATTTTATTCGCTTTATTCGCTGTAAACCTTGAACAATCACTCGAAAGCAAGTTGTGGAGAATGGAAGAGATATGGAATGCTTGGATTGATTATAATAATGATAAGGTTAACAGCAGAAATAATAAAGACATTTGCTACATTACTGGTGAAGAAAATTCTACATACACACTGAAACACCCCAAAAGCATTAATCGTGCAGCCGGTAACAGCAAGCTGATAACAGGAAACGACGGCTCTAACTTTACTTTCCGCGGTCGCTTTGAAAAAGCACCACAAGCAGCAACAGTAGGCTATATTGCTTCTCAAAAAGCACATCAAACGCTTCGTTGGCTAATATCAAAGCCCAGTTGCTATCGTTGCGATACTCAAGCAATAGTTGCATGGGCGATTGATAAAAACACGGAAGTAATTTCTTTTGATTCTGATAGTTATGGCATTTACTCTTCAGTTTCAGTTCAAACTGAAGCAAACAAGCTTGTGCAAGCAAACACTACCATTGGTAACGATTATGCAGAAAACCTAAAAAAGCTATTACAAGGTTATAATGCATTAAACCGCCTCAAAGAATTCAAACGCAGAGTAGCTATACTGTCAACAGATGCTGCAACAACTGGCAGATTATCTGTTACATACTATCGTGAATTTTATGAAGACGAATATCAGGAACGAATTATACAGTGGCATACTACTTGCAAATGGCATCAACCATATGAAAAAGATGAAGAAGGCAAGTATATTCCAAGATACTTTATAGGAGCTCCTTCATTTAGCCACATAATAACCGCAGTGTTAGGTAAGCCAAGAAAACCCAATGATGAATCCTATAATAAGCTAGCAAAAAAATATCGTGAACAGTTACTGCATTGCATGTTTGACGGTGAAAAATTACCTCATTCATTGTATTTGGCTGCACTACATCGTGCATCAAACCCGTTAGCGTTTGAAAATTCAAACGTTCATAGTTACACTGCTCGTTGGCGCGACTGGGAAAACGTGCTATGCTCAGCCTGCGCTTTAACAAGGAAATATTATTTTGACAATAAAAAGGAGGAACTTGAAGTGAAATTAGAACCAGAAAGAAGCGACCGCAGTTACCTATATGGAAGGTTATTAGCGGTTGCAGACAAAATCGAATCTCATGCTATGTTCAAACAAGGGAAGGAAAGAGATAAGGCCAGAGCAACTAACGCTATTCGTTACATGCCGGCATTTGCTCAGCGGCCATTCCGCACATGGAAAACGCTGTTTACACAGCAGCTCAACCCCTACATTCAACAGCTTGATGGAGCTAACTGGTATCTTAACATTATCCAAGAGATTATGTCTCTATTTAATCCAGGCGAATATGAATGCGACGATGCTCTTGATGGCAAATATCTGCTCGGATTCTTTGCTCAAAGACAAGAGTTGCGAACCAAACAAGACAAAAATCAAAACAATAATGAAGGAGGAGAAAACAATGAGTAATACTCTATCAACCAAAATCGATTTTGCAATTATCTTTAGCGTCAAAAAGGCTAATCCAAACGGCGACCCACTAAACGGCAACCGCCCTCGCACTGATTATGATGGATATGGCGAAGTATCCGATGTATGTTTAAAGCGTAAAATTCGCAATCGCCTACAAGACATGGGAGAAGCAATATTTGTCCAATCAGATGATAACCGCAAGGACGAGTATAGAAGCCTAAAAGAAAGGTTTGAGAATCTTCAAGAAATCAAAGAGCTTTCTAACACAAGAGATAAAAAAGAAAAGGCAAAGATTCGCGAAAAGCAAAGAGAGATAGCGTGCAAAACCTGGTATGATGTTCGCGCTTTCGGACAAGTGTTTGCCTTTAGCGCTGGAAATGAAGATAGCGACTCTGTTTCTATTGGAGTACGCGGTCCGGTAACTATTCAAAACGCAGTAAGCTTAAAACCTGTTGATATATCGTCTCTTCAAATAACAAAAAGTGTTAACTTAGTAACCAATGAGTCCGATCCTGATAAAAAATCTTCAGACACAATGGGTATGAAGCATAGGGTTGAGCAAGGCGTGTATATAGCATACGGCAGCATTAACTGCCAGTTAGCAGAAAAAACAGGCTTTAGCGACGAAGATGCCGAAAAGCTGCTTAAAGCATTGCAAACTATGTTCGTAAACGACGAGTCATCGGCTCGTCCGTCTGGGAGCATGAAAATTGAAAAAGTTGTATGGTGGAAACACAACTGCAAAAACGGTCAATACGCTTCTGCAGATGTGCACAATAGCATTGAAGTAATGCTTGATGATAAGGGTAATTTCAAGGAAATAATTGATAAGACAGAGTTAAAAGGGTTAGAACGGCAAATTTTTGATGGTATTAACTACGCCGCTGACTCAACCAACGGCTAATTGCACGCTATTCATTAGCCGCGTTCAAACTTGAACGCGGCTAAAATTGCTGTGACATAATCAAATTCACCCATCTATCCTCCTCAACTCATACCCTGCCTCTCTTATATAATCAATAAGGTACGGGAGGATTTCGGCGTTGGTGCTTGATGAGGCGTGGAGGAGGAACACGCAGCCTTTGTGCAGGCGTGCCATCATTAAGTTAAGCGCGTCGTTGGGAATGGGCTGGTTATCTAAATCATAATCCCTGTATGCGAAGCTCCAGAACACTGTCTGATAGCCCATACGATTTGCAAGCGCCAAATCTCTTTCAGAGCAAATGCCCTCAGGGGGTCTGTAATATCTTAAATCATAGTCGATTTCCAATACTCTGTCGATTTTGTTTTTAACGGAGTTCAGCTGCTCAACGAATCCGATATTATCAAGCTTTGTCATATTCGGGTGGGTTTCGGTGTGGTTGCCGAGCAGATGACCTTCCGCATGAATTCGCTTGATTATATCGGGATTTTCATCAACATACTGACCCGTTACGAAGAAAATCGCCTTAACCTGCTTGGTTTTCAGAGTGTTCAATATGCTTTCAATATTGCCGGTTTCTAATGCAATATCGAATGTTAGGTAGGCTACATTCTTTTCAATCTCTGTGTTTTTACGGTAAATCGCATTGTATTTTGCCAATAGCTGCAAGGTTTCGGTGTGCCTGTCCCAAACATATGTAACTTCGCCAGTTTTCGTGTCTCTCTCGACTTTGCCGGGGAACCAGCTGCCGTCCTCACCGGCGTCGGGGAAATAGTCTGTGCTCAACCCGTCTAAGAATGAGTAATCGACCAAGTAGGGATTCGAAAAATCTGATGTATTAGGCGTTGGCGAAGGTGTAGGCGCGGGTGTCGCAGTCGGCGGCTCAAGCGTTACAGGCGCAGGAGTAGAAACAGGCGTTTGCGTCGGGGAAGCATTTACCTCTATAACCTCTTTTCTGAAAAAGTCAATGCCGGCTATGCCCCATGCAAGGCGCAAGACTATTAGCGTAAGCGCAAATATTACGATTGCCCATGCAGCTTTGCTGACGCTCCTCATCGAATACACCTCATACATTTATTCTATTTTATTATAACATATATAGTCATAAAAACCAACTATGGTGAATATAATAATGTTCTGAGTTTGAAGGTGCTTCTTGCTTCGTTGAAATGCTCCATAGTATAATGCTTGAAAATATTGGGAGGCGTTATGAAGGTTTGTCAAGGCTGCGGCACTGTTAATAATGATACTGCGCTTTTCTGCCAATCCTGCAATATGCGATTAAACTTGACATTAGAGGAATTGCGAACGAAGCGTGCCGTTCAAAAGGAAATATTAGATGCTTTCAGCAGGATATTTACTTCATGGCTTATGCTCGTAATCATCATAGTAAATTTTGCTCTGCTTATGTTTAACACTTATAGAGCGATTACGACGTTCAGCAATGTAAACGCAGCAAGCATTCTCTGCCTTGACAGCGTGGAGGGTATGCCGCCCGTCAACGTTTTTATACTGCTGATTGCTGTATTAGCCACTGTATGTTCAATGCTTCTGACTGTCGGAGCGTTAAGGCAGAATTCGGCGGCAAGGTCCGCTTTGGATTCCATGGACGCTTCGGGCATGCGCTCAATAAAGACAGGCATTAAGGTTTCAATCGCGATGACCATAATATATGCGGCGTTGCTTCTGTTGGCAACCGTATACGCCTATATGTCCGTTACGGAAAACAACGTAAGCTTATTGATTATAAGAGTTATTGCGCTTATACTTTTTATTCCGTTTTGCTTCAGACTGATGAAGGTAACTGACTCAATTAACTTCGCGATAATAACCAAGACGCCCTTTGTGAAGATTTCGAATTTCATTATAATACTGTGCTATGTGTTCGCGGGGCTGCTGGCTGTAAGCTTCGTTTACTACCTTTCACTCAGCGATATATTGTGCTGTATATGCCTTGTTCTGTATGGCATAATGCTGAAGCAGATAAAAACCGCTATGCTCAAAATAAAATCTGATCCTGCATACGAAGGTCTGTATGGCAGAGCCGACACTAAAGCAAATGCTGTGAATACTCCGAATACGCTGAACTCAGACGATCCATTAAGCTCGCTGCCGGAAAGGGTTTCTATCAACACGCAACCAATATTCAGCGGCGGACTTATAGACACCATAGACACAGCTGAAGAAAGCGAAAAAAGTGAAAAAAGCGAAACTAACGCTGAAAATCAGCGGTAGCTTTACAAAAAGGCTCATTTTCACCACTACATTGTGTATTATTATTGAGGCATAATTAAACAAAAGCTCAGGAGATGTATATGAAGTTTTGCCAAAAATGCGGAGTGCCCAACCCTGATACCGCGAATTATTGCGGCGCGTGCAAGACTGTGTTGGAGCAATCACAGGAGCAAGTGAGCAATAAGGAGCGCGCCAGACTCGCGATGCTTAACGCCTACAAGAGCATAGGCTCATCGGGGATTATGCTTGCGCTTGTTGTTTGCTATGTGCTTATGCTGATTGCCTCAATTCCGTTGATATTTAATGTGGATGATATGGCATCTATGTTTCGTGAAATTGCGAGAGAATCTATAGGTAGTGTGCCAAGGGGCGATTCTGTTTTTATGATTATTGCTTTTACAATAGGCGTTATAGAACTGCTTCACACAGCTCTTATGCTGACAGGCTATGCCATGCTGTATAACGATTCGTTAAAAGCAACCGATTCTATATACACGCGTGGACTCAACTATATAAAAGGAATTGCGACACTTGGCTTAGTGTGCAGCTATTTATTCGCTGCACTGGGCGTTTTGACGATATTTATATCCATTATCGATTTCATAATTGTTGAAATTGTCATTTTACCTGTGATACTTTATTTCAGAAAGCTTATAAGTACGCTTGACTCAATACAGTATTCAGCCAGCACATTGACGCCCTCTTTAGAGGTTTCGACTTATGTTATTGTAATAAACTATGTCATAGCTGCATTAGCGTTCATATCACTGCCCTATAATCTCACAATCCTCTCGCTGATTAGTACTGTAATTTTTATTTTGAACGCTGTACTCTTCTCAGTAATTAAGCGCAAAATAGAATCCGTGCAGCTTGGGTTGTCTTATGCCATGCGCGAAAAGATAACCGCATCCACCTATAGCGTGGTTGACGCCAACAGCATGCCCGACGCGAAGCCAAGCGTAAGCCCGACCATAAAAAAGCCCATAACTATAAAGATGGCTCACGAAATCGATATGGATTCTGAGGAATCCGGAGACGCGAATACTGCGCAAAAGGACGACGCTAACCAAAATTTAGAAAAGGAGCAATGAGGCTTTGCAAAAGCTGCGGTACGGAAAACCATGATAACGTGTACTTCTGCACCGCGCGCGATAGAAAACTTGAATAATATGACGAAGAAAGGGGGCATTCAGAGCTAAGCAAAAAGCGATGAGCTGTTTTTGAAAGCGCACCTAACACGATAGCTTTAATAATTCCTGCATTTTTGCTTTTCATAGCTTTGGCATTTCCTCTGACATGATGGAGCAGTTGAAAGAAGCTGCATAAACCGACCACAAGCTCAACCGCAGATGAAGAATAGCAATAATACTTATATCCTTACAGATTTTGGACAAGCAGAATTATTGCTTGTCTATTTCATTTTTGCGTAAATTAGCGCATACATGTTTGATTTATTCGCATAAATAGGATAGAATATATGCTGATATAAAGTTTCCTAATAGAAACTACTTAGAAAGGAATTGCTATGCTTTCAGCTAACAATCCATACGGAAATGTGGTGCTTATTACCGGCGCTTCCTCCGGCATTGGCAGGAGTACAGCCATTATGTTAGCCAAAAACGGCTTCAGGGTATATGGCGCTTCACGCCGCGGGGGCGAAAACGAGGATTACCAAAACGGCTTTATTCATATGATAAAGATGGATGTTTGCTCTGATGCTTCCGTCGCGGAGGCCGTATCAAGCGTTATCAGCATTGAGGGCAGTATAGACATACTGATTAACGCAGCGGGCATTGGCGTTTCGGGCGCGGTTGAGGAATGCTCCGCCGCAGACGCTTTTACTCAGTTCAACACAAACTATTTCGGAATAATACGCACAATAGGCGCTGTGCTGCCGCATATGCGCAAGCAAGGGAAGGGGCTGATAATAAATATAGGCTCTGTCGGGGGCATATTCACCATACCTTTCCAAACGCTTTACAGCTCATCAAAATTCGCGTTGGAAGCGCTTACGGAGGGCTTGCGCATAGAGCTTGCACCCTTCAATGTAAAGGCCACGCTTATTGAGCCGGGCGACATAAAAACAGGCTTTACTAAGGCGCGCATGTTCGGCTACAAGACCGAGAATTCCGCATATGGCGATAAGTTTCACGCGGCAATAGCTCAAATGGAGTATGACGAGCAGAACGGCAAGCCGCCGGAAACAATAGCAAAAGCGATTTTGAAAGTAATAAACAAGAAGAATCCGCCCGTACGCACAGTGGTAGGCGGAATGTATAAAGCATTCGTATTTTTGAAACGGATAATGCCCGACAGATTCGTAGAATTTGTGTTGACGCAAATGTATCCGAATTCTAAAAAGAAGCGCGTGAGAGATGCCTAAAAACGACAGCGCGACAATCAAAGTATTAAAATTCTTCACTCCCGCACTGCTTGCTATGATGCTGTGCGCATTGGGTATATACGAGCTGCTTCCCTGCGTGATTGCTTCGGCTGTATTCGCTTCGGGCATTCCCTCTGCGGCTATGGCTTCTGCTGCTACCGTTTGGGGAACATGGGCGCTGTTCGGCGAAGCCTATGGCATATACGCCTTGATGCTATGGCTTGCGGCATTGATATTGATATTGATGCTTGTATTTCAAAAGCCATATAGAACTATGCTCGTATTATGCGCGATGGTAATCAGCTTCGCTATGCTGTTCTTTGTAATACTCAGCAGCAAGGATACAGGCGCAAAGCCCTTTGAGGAAATTGTAAACAGCATAGTGTCGAGCTACTTGTCATTGGGCAAAATACCGCCGTATGAAGCGATATACGACTTAGGGCTATGCTTCCTGATAGCTTCGGGAATGTTTTACGCTTGGCTAAACCTGATGATAACGAGAATAATAGCGAATATGTCGGAGCACAGCTTTACCATAAAGCCTATGGCGCGGTATGAGCTTTGGCAGCTGTCGAGCAATTTCAACATAGGCGCGATAGTGATAACCGCCTGCATTATATTGCTTAGCCTATTGCCGCTTAGCAATTCAAAGCTGTATGTTTACGCAGGCGCATTTATAATTCTATTGCCATTATGCGTGCAGGGCTTTTGCTTCATTAGCTTTTTAGGGGAAGCGGGCTGTTTATTTGTTAAGTCCAAGCTTCTAACGATATTGATAGTTATTGCACTGTTTCCATTAAGCCTGATATTGCTTATTGTTTCAGGAATAATAGAACAGATATTCAGATTCAGGCAGAAAGCACTTAGTGAATAGGAGGAAGCTATGAGAAAATTCAGGGTTCAAACGGGAATTGCGCTGATTCCTGCTTCGCTATTGACTGTCATATCAGTTTTAGTCGCGCTGAACAATGCCTCCTCAGCACTTTTGGGCTTGCTGCTTGCCGATTTGATTGCAATAGCCGCTACGGTGCTGTTCTTTTTGCTTAGAGATAAGAAGCTGCAAAAAGAAATAGAAAACATATTCAACGAAAACGCAGTCGTGTCGCGTCAGATTATAAACAACATAAACATTCCTTGCCTTTTTTGCACAACGAAAGGGCAAATAGCTTGGCGCAATGACGCTTTTCGCGCTATACATTCATCAAAAAACATAAAGCCGCTTTTGGAGTTGACAGAGCTAAGCTCAAATACGCCGATAGTAAAAACAGTAAACGAAAAGAGCTATCGCATATATTCAATGCCTATTGTAAGAGCTAACAGATTGGCTTCCGACTTGGTTTTCCTTTACTGGATTGATATTACCGAAACAGTGCATTTTGAAAAGCTGTATAAAGACAACCTGCCCGTTGTCGCGCTGATTTATGTTGATAACTACGAGGACCTAAACGCAGATAAAGACATTATGAAGGGTGCTGTTACAAACGAGGTCGAAAGGCTTGTTTCTGAAATGGCGCGTGAGGTTTCGGGCTTTTACAGGCGTATGGAAGGCGCAAGGTTCATGCTGCTGTTTGAAGCAAAGCACTTGAAATTATTGGAGGACAAGCGATTCGATATTCTGAATACTGTGCGCAATGTAAAAACAGGTACGGAGCAGCCCGTTACGCTTTCAATAGGCGTTGGGCTTGCGGATTCAATCACAAAAGCGCATGAGGCAGCACACAACGCAATGGAATTAGCACTTGGCAGGGGCGGCGACCAAGCAGTGGTAAAGCATTTGACTGAATACAAGTTCTTCGGCGGGAAGACAATTTCAACGACCAAGGTTTCAAGGGTGCGCGTGCGCTCTGTTGCAAACGCCCTGCGCGACCTGATGGAGAGCTCCTCCGAGGTATTCATAATGGGACATAAGCGCGCCGATATGGACTGCGTGGGCGCGGCATTAGGGCTTATGAAGTGCGCTAGCCTAATCGGCCGCAAGGCGTATTACCTGATAGAGGGCGGCAGCAGCACGGTTGAGGGGCTCATTCGTCAAAAGTTAGGCAGTATTGCCGACAACATAATAGACCCCGCATTTGCGATAGACGCTTTCAAGCCGACTTCGTTGCTGATTATAGTTGATACGCAAAGGGAAGCCCTTGTATGCTCGCAGGAAATCTTAAAAAAGGCGCAGAAGTTGGCTGTGCTTGACCACCACAGGCGTTCTGCCGACGCTATTACGACCGCTACTATATCATATTTAGAGCCCGGGGCTTCATCAACTGCCGAAATCGTAACGGAATTCATACAGGCATTATTCGAAAAGCAGCTGCATATGCCGTTGGAGGCAACAGCGCTTTTGGCAGGAATAAGCCTTGACACCAAGTATTTTGTTTTCAACACAGGTGTCAGAACATTTGACGCGTCAGCCTATTTGCGCAGATGCGGCGCAGATACCGCGCTCGTAAAGCAGATGTTCCAAAACGATATGCAGACATACCGCGCACGCAACAAGGTGGTTGAATCGGCGCAGGTGCTGCCCGGCGGCATTGCAATCTCCATATGCACAGAGGAGAACAACTGCCCTATAGTTTCCGCGACCGCCGCGGACTCCTTGCTAACAATAAAGGGAATTACTGCATCTTTTGTGTTGAGTTCATTCGAAGAACAGGTTATTATAAATGCAAGGAGCTTAGGTACTATAAATGTTCAAAGAATTTGTGAACGCTTAGGCGGCGGAGGACATTTGGCGATTGCGGGCGTTCAGCTGAAAGGCGTTAGCATTGAAACGGCAGTCGATATGTTGAAGCAGGCGATTGACAACTATATGAAGGAGGAGCAGAGCAAATGAAGGTAATACTATTAAAAGATGTAAAGGGCAGCGGCAAGGTGGGAGATATAATCGAAGTAGCAGACGGGTACGCAAAGAATTACCTGATACCCAAGGGCCTTGCCGAAGCGGCATCTGCACAGAACATACACGCAGCGCAAACAAAAGCAAAGGCTATAATGCACAAGAAGGAAGTCGCTAAGGAAAATGCTAAGAAGCTGGCGGATTCAATGAGCGGACTGACTGTTAAGGTGTATGCAAAGGCCGGTGAGAACGGCAAGCTGTTCGGCGCAGTAACCGTGAATGAAATAGCAGCAGCACTTTTAGAGCAATACGGAATAGAATTAGACAAAAAGAAGATTAAGATTGCAGAACCTATAAAGGCTTTGGGAATATCAGAGGTTAAGGCGCATATGTTCGAGAACACCTCTGCGACATTCAAGGTTGAGGTACTGCCTAAGAACGAATGATGGAAAAGACTAATTTCAGAGCAGACGCAAAGGAAATAGATACGGATTCTACTGCGCGGATTCCGCCATATAATATCGATGCGGAGAAATCGGTGCTCTGTTCTATTATGATTTCGCGCTCTGCTGCAGAAGTCGCCTGCGATGCGCTTCAACCCGACGACTTTTACGAGCCTGCGCACATAGACATTTTTGCTGCTATGCTGTCTATATACAATAGGGGTGCGCCAATAGACGCGATAACCGTTATAGACGCATTAGAGCAGTTAGGCAAGCTGAGAAGCGCCGGCGGTTCATTATACATTACGGAATTATCGGTTTACATACCTTCGGCAGCGAATGTAAACTACTATGTCAACATTCTAAAAGAGCATGGCACGCGCAGACGCTTAATAGAAGCCGGCGGAGCGATTATAACCGATTCGTTCGACACGCAAAAGCCTATTGAAGAAACGCTGAACGAAGCTGAGCGGCGTATATTCCAAATATCTACGAATAAGACAGATGATTCGTTAGTGCATATAGCGCCCACGGTGTATTCAAGCTACAAGCGAATGGGCGAGCTAATCAGCTTGAAGGGCAAAATTTCGGGTGTAGCTACGGGATTCGGCTATCTTGACAGAAAGACCTCAGGCTTTCAAAAGGGCGATTTGGTGATACTTGCCGCGCGTCCCAGCGTTGGTAAAACCTCTTTTGCGCTGAATATTGCCGCGCACGCCGCATTGCGCGAACACAAAACAGTAGCGATTTTCAGCTTGGAAATGTCGGCCGAACAGCTGGTTATGAGGCTATTGTGCTCTGAAGCGTTGGTCGATATGCAAAAAATTAAAAACGGTACAGCCACACATGAGGACTTGTCAAAGGCTTCTGATATGGTAGGTCCGCTCGAACGCTCGAACATATATATAGACGATATGGGCTCGTCAACCGTTCCCGAGATCCGCACGAAATGCCGCAGATTAAAGGCAAAAAGCGGCTTGGACTTGGTTATTATAGACTACCTGCAGCTGATGAAGGGAACAGGCAAGGCGAAGGATACAAACAGGGTGCAGGAGATTTCTTCTATCACGCGAGAATTGAAGCTGCTGGCGAGGGAGCTTGAGGTGCCATTTATCGTGCTTTCCCAGCTATCGCGCGAGCCTGCAAAGCGAAAGGAGAATCCAAAGCCTGTTATGTCTGACCTCAGGGACTCAGGCTCAATAGAGCAGGACGCCGATATTATTTTGATGCTGTATCGCCCCAAGATGCACGACAAATCAGATACAGACGAGTGTGAATTGATTATTTCTAAAAACAGAAACGGTCCTGTGGGCGAGGTTACCTTTATGTGGAATCCGGAATACACAAGGTTTACGGAGTGTACGGAGCAGCCTTGGGAGAATAAATAAAAGAATACAGCGGCTTGCGGCGCCGAATTAAGACGCCCCAAGTGGAACGAAAATGGCAGCAAGCATTCGTATAAATACGGCGTAGACACCGAATAAAATATGACCCCGAAAGGGGTTCTCTTGTGCAAGGAAGGTTGTAGCGAATAGGTCGCCGATGTAATCTAGAGTTTCAAGGTTTACGGAGTGTACGGAGCAGCCTTGGGAGAATAAATAAAAGAATACAGCGGCTTGCGGCGCCGAATTAAGACGCCCCAAGTGCAACG
>DUPG01000014.1 GCA_012838425.1 Clostridiales bacterium
CAGTGTGTATGTAGAATTTTCTTTACCAGTAATGTAGCAAATGTCTTTATTATTTCTGCTGTTAACCTTATCATTATTATAATCAATCCAAGCATTCCATATCTCTTTCATTCTCCACAACTTGCTTTCGAGTGATTGTTCAAGGTTTACAGCGAATAAAATGAATAAATTATCTTTATACTCAATGTTGAACCGCTTAAAATCACATTCCAATGAGTTGTCTGATAGGTAATCATACACAGCCTTAAGTGCGCTATAAGCAACCGAATATTTTTGCTGGTTATCTTTTAAAAAGCTTATCCAATTTGCTAGATTAGTTTTGTAATTCCCTGTTTGAAGGAATTTTGCTTTATCAAACAATGGGTGTGGGAAGTCAATTGCATTGCGTCCCGACCTTGATTCTGAATCTTCTGTGCATGGAATGCAAACAAGTATTTTTTTGCCTTTTTCCGATGCCTTTACTTTTTCAATATTAATCAGCTCGCCTTTATTTGAAAGGGTAATTAATATGTCCGGCTCAGTTAGCAAATGCCCCAATGGTAAAAGCATTTCCTCTTGACTTTCTGTATCAGTGCATTCTCCAACAGCGTTTTTACAGGCATCATATGTTTCATAGAGATTTCTTATCCAACTCACTTGCCTTCGCCTCCTTCTTCAATAATAGTTATAAGCTCTGGTTCATCTAAGCCTATGAAGTTTTCACCGCGAACGAACTCCTTCTTTCTCATTTTTTTAATGAATCTTTTCATAAGGTCTGGTGAATTGGGCTTAGGGAATGTAATTTTACCATCTATCATTTTTGCATTCTTCCATAGTCTTATGGACATTTCGTCTTTGCCCGTTTCATCTGGATAATCAAATCCATGTACCATAAGTCCAAAATCTATTTCACCATAATTATCATAAAAGCCTGTGCCCTCGTCGAAATCGCATTGCACAACATAGCCTTGACATTCACGTGCTCCAAGAAAAATATCCCTGCGCCCGCCTCTCTCTATCATTCGCTTAGCAATATTATGGTGCTTGTTTTCGTTGCGATCAGTTTCAAGCTCGGGTCTGTGTTCGTTCCACTCAAAATGCGCGCGAACTTTGTAGCAAACATCTTTTAGATATGTGAAATATGACAAGTCGTTGCCTGGGTTCGCATACTTTAGTCGCCGTACACCTTTTGATTGTGTTTGAATCTTGTTCATAACGCGTACTTCGTCTATATACCAAGTAAATGTTGGTTTCCAATATACGCTTTCAAGTATCCCTTTTATCGCTTGATATGTAGGAATCTGATACGTGAGTTTTTCGCCGCCGACTCTTGTTATGGGGTCGGAAAAAAGAGCGTATTTTCCGTACACCATGAATTCAACCGTATTTCGATGCTTCATATTTCTTTCCTCCTTGATTAAGATTTTTTATCGTTAACTATTAAGTCTATATTGTATATGTCATCTATGACACCCAGTTTATCATCATAGAATTTTGAGTTAAGCATATACATCTCATTAGTAATTGGGTATATTACTCCTAATCTTTGAAATTCGTTAAATTTATGTGAATATAACGACACTGAGTATCGTCCAAGTTGGCGCAGCAGTTTCCGTTTGGTGTCAATATCTGTTGCTTTTGTATATTCGCCTACAAGTTTCTTGCTATCCTTATATGGTACAATAACGCTTGTTGTGCGATTGTCAATTACTGAAAATACTTCTCCTGCGGTTTGAAATGCTTGCACTAAAGCCGGACAATCATTTCTCCCCCTATTTTGAATGGCGCCTCTTCCTTTAATATTGCAAGATAATAAGTCGTAAAGGTTGACTGCGCCCTCCCCGATCGGATAGCTCATTTTTGTTCTATGTACATTGAAATAACGGTTGTAATAGTTTTGAATAACATTACTTGACAATATATCGTATTCCGAGTTGCTTGAAAGTATAGCATAGGTGATGTCCGCACCGGTTTTGATTTCTGGAAGCATACCTATATTCTCATTTTCTAAGTTAACAATATAAACATTTTTTCCGTTTGGGTCTTCTCCATTGCGGTTACAGCGGCCTGCTGCCTGCGCTATACTGTCTAATCCGGCAATTACCCGAATTACACAGTTGAAAGAAATATCAACTCCCGCTTCTATTAACTGTGTGCTAATGCATATAGTGTTCTTTAGATTATTTTTTTTCATATCATTTATCGTATCTAATCTATGCGCAGGACACATATTTGTACTAAGATGCACTAGTTTTATATTTTCGTGTGGATTATTTTCTAAGTAGCTGTTTATTGATCTATAAAGTGCCTCGGCAGTTTTCTTAGTGTTGAGTATAACAAGACAGTTGCTTTCCTTGTTGTATTTGCTCAATACAAAATCTCTTAGTTCTTCTAACGTGTAGCCACCTGGTTTGATGCATTTCTTTATACGCGTTCGCTTTAATTTAGCAAAGTCGTTACTCATATCAGGAATTAAGGAAGGATATTCTGATAATAGTATTGGTTTTTCAATTACCTGTTTATTATCCAGTGGCGGTTGTGTTGCGGTGCAGAGTAGAATAGTACTTCCTGCGCAATAATGCAGGTAGTTTATTGCTTGGTTAAACAAGTATATGCACTTAGGTGGCAGCGCCTGTACTTCGTCAAATATAAACACAGTGTTTGCCATGTTGTGGAATTTTCTCAAGTCGCTGCTCTTATGTGAGTATATGCTTTCTAAGAATTGCACCATTGTGGTAAGGATAATTGGGCTATCCCATCTATCGGTTAATAGCTTATATGTGTGTGCCTCTTCGGAATCATCGCTGATGATTACATTTGAATGGTGTTCTAATATAAAACTCTCGTCTTGGGTATTAAGCGCTTCTCTGATATTTTTCGCGGTTTGCTCAATAACTGAGAGGTAGGGTATAACATAAATTACATGTTCCATTTTGTGTTCTTTGGCATGATTTAATGCAAAGCGTAAACTTGCTAGGGTTTTTCCGCCTCCTGTTGGAACATCTAAACGATATATCCCTTTTGGTCGTTTAGACTCTTCTAAACAGGCGTTTGATATTTTGCTTCGTATGATGTTTATTTCGGAATCACCTGAAAATGAAGCAAGTTTATTTTCAAGTCGTTGCGCATAATTCCCCCAGTTTGGTATTGCTGCGTAGTTCATTGGTTTATTGACCTCAAAGCAATAAGCATTATATCGGTCGGAATCCACCAAACAAGAGAATATGCTCTTAGCAAGCAGGTGAAGCATAAATGGTTTATCCAACTTACTATTATTACAACATTCAACAAAACTTTTGATTTCATTGTCGCACTCTTTCAATAGGCTGTCTATATTGTACTTTTGAAGTGTTTTTCCTGCAGCTTCAAAAATTTCTGTGTAGTTTAAATTTTCATTTTCTTTAATTAGTCTATCTCGCAAAGGCGTTTCACCCTCAGGTGATATTCCGTCCATTAAGCCTCCATGGTGGCAAGCAATGCAGATAGATATTAATTCCTTTATTAGTAAATTGGCATTAGCTTCATACACATATTTTGCACCTTGTGTTGAATGGATTACCGTGCCCATTCCAATTGCTTTTTCACCACGCATTTCAGCTTCATGGCTTCTATAAAGGTATTCAACAAACTCTGTCGAGAACTTTCCGATATCATGGAACAATGCGGCTGTTCTGCATAAATTTGACGCAGAAAACTTCTTTCCGATAAATGCAGCATACTCAGCGCACTCCAGCAAGTGTTCAGATGTTAGTTGTGCTCGTCCATCCTTTGTGATGCGTGAAATATACTTTTGCTGATTCATAGTGCCGTAGTTACAACTCCTATATGGAATATAATATCTTCATGCCCCTATAATACACCGCCTCATGTACAATAATCTGGACTCAAACCCGTCAATTGCCTGCAATATATTATTGCACATCCGCAAACTTTCATGGGGTATGGATACTCCGGTTTTACAATCGGATAATTTCTAGCTATTGTAATTCGTAAAATATCTTTTGTGTTATTCTTTGTGTTGTGTTCAGAATTAATTAGCAGATTTGCACACAACATTCAATCGCTACATATAATAACATTTTATTTCTGTTAGCGCAACAATTTTTTATTAAAATTTACAATAATTCATTCAACTTTGTCGAATTGGCTTGTCAAAATAGTTACTATAATGACGCAAAAACAAGACCATACATCAGGCTTTCCTGTTGTATGGTCATTGTCAATTGATTAGCATTTGCGAAAGATTAGTTCGAAATATTAGCCTTACCCTTTTCCTGCCCTTTTCCTCGCTTCTTCTTCCTCCAAAATCCTATACGCTACCTTGCCGACAAGCGTTTTAGGCAGCTCGTCGCGGATTTCGATTTCAGTAGGCAGGGCGTACTTCGCTATATGCTTCTTGCAGTGCTCTAATATAGACTGCTTAATGGCTTCGGATTTCTCATAACCCGGCTTCAGCATAACAAATGCCTTTACCGCCTGTATTTTGTAGGGATGAGGAATTCCTATGCAGCAGCTCATCTGCACTGCTTCGTGCGCGTCGATTACATTTTCAAGCTGTGAAGGATAAATATTGTAGCCGCTTGAAATTATCATGCGCTTGAGGCGTTGGCTGAAATACAGGTAGCCTTCCTCGTCCATTTTGCCCAAGTCACCGGTGTGCAGCCAAGTGTAGCCGTCGGGGTGCTTCCTCAGCACATTCTTTGTTTCTTGGGGCTGATTGTTATACCCAATCATTACCGTAGGACCGGTCAAGCAAATCTCGCCCTCTGTGCCGTAGGGAACCTCCTCAGTAGTGCCTACCTTGCAAATCTTATAATATGTATCGGGCAGCGGGAAGCCTATGCTGCCGGCCTTAGGCACATTATATGGATTTATGGCGCTCGCCGTAACGCACTCTGTCAAACCGTAGCCCTCGCGCACTTCAACCTTGCACTTGTGCTCTTTCAGGAAAGTATCTATGCGCTTTTTCAGCTCCATTGAAAGCGAATCACCGCCCGAGAATACACCGCGCAGGCAGGATAAGTCCGCCTTTTGCATTCCGTCTAAGCGTAAAAGCGCTTCAAACAGCGTGGGAACGCCGGCAATGTAGTTGGGCCTCTTGCGCTTCAACACCTTCGCGTACTCCTTTAGAACAAGGCGCGGAAGCAGTATTGCCCTACAGCCATGCGCAAGCACAGTGTGTATGCCTATTCCTAAGCCGAAGCCATGGAATATAGGCATAACCGCAAGCATCGCGTTTCCGGGCTCAATTACCTGGCTCATCGCGCCAACCTGCAAGGCAAGCGCGTTGAAGTTGCGGTTTGAAAGCAGTATTCCCTTAGTGGTGCCTGTTGTGCCGCCGCTGTAAAGGATTGCCGAAACATCGTCAGCCTTTTGCTTTGCGCGATACTGTCCTATAAAGCGTCTGCCTTCATCTAAAAAGTCTTTCCAGTGGTAAATGTCCGCGTTCTTAGGAAGCTTCTGAATCTTTCTGCCCTGTGTAACCTCATAGCCGATTTTCATAGCGGTATTAAGGGCGTCCTTAATGCTTGTGATTATCAGCTTCTTCAGCTTCACCTTGCCTCTTACAGCCGCGAACTTGTCGTAGAACTGGTCTAATGTGATTGCGCAAACGCTTTTTGAGTCCTTGAGATAGAAAGCGATTTCGCCTTCGCTCGATAGCGGGTGAATCATGTTCGCAACTGCGCCCATCATATTGACAGCGTAGAACATAATAATACCCTGAGGACAATTCGGCAATGCGATAGTTACAACATCGTTTTTCCTGATGCCTATGGCTCTCAAAGATTTGGCACAAAGTATAATTTCAGAAATAAATTGAGAATAATTCCGTTTGCGTCCCATAAATTCATAGGCGCAATGCTTTGGGTATCTTTGTGCCGCTTCTTCTATGAGCTCAACCATAGTGCAGTCAGGATAAGTCAATGTGTGTGGTACATCGCCGTAGTTCTTCAGCCAAGGAGCGCGTATCCCATTGACCCGGTACTCCTGTTTGAGCTCGTTTAACTCATTCAACTCTATCACCCTCCTTATATAATGGTTTATCAAGTATTTCTGGGTTTTGCAGAAATTGCTTGAACATTCTTAGCGATTTTGAGAAGTAGTATCCGTCGGCAATGCGCTCGTCAAGCGTAACGCCTATGTCTATCATCTCGTGAAAGCCTGCAAAGCCGTTCTCGTCAAAAACCGGCTCCTTGTACTTCTCGCCTATTATTACGAATATGGAGTTTGTACCCCAGTTGTTCAAATGGTGATAATGCGCGTGCAGCTTAATTGAACCTAAATTAGTTATGAACACGCTTGCGTAGTGCGGGTCGTCCTTAATAAGCGCATTGGGAACCTTGCCGTAAAAGTCAAGCATGCGTATAAACGCCATTATAGGACGCATTATGAAGCGCGGAATCCTGCTGAAGAAATTCATCTGAACGGTAGAGTTGTTAACCTGTTCGTCCTTTCTTACAGCGTGAACCTCATTTACTATGCGGTCGTGTATTGTGTCTATGTTGTCGTCCTCGTTAAAGCTCATCATCATAAGCGCTTCTTCGCCGTGATCGCCCATAACCTTTTTTGCTACGAAAGCAATGCTCAATTCGTTGCGCTGATATGTGCGATAGCCTTGAACAAAGCGGTTCATTTTAGGACGCAGCATGACCGTTTTTACAATAGCAGCAGCTACGCAGTGGAATATTGAGTATTTAGCGTTGGGATTCTCTGCGTTCTTCTTTTTCAGATATTCTTGAATATTGGTAATGTCAACCTTCTCAACAACAAAGGCTTCACAGTCTGTGCGGTTGGGCATTATGTAGGGCTGAATTGCATGCAAAGGGTCTATGTCTCTCAGCCATACACCGTCTTTACGGTCGCCCCACTTGCGCTTTATTACACGATTCTTCGAAACCGCAGGCTCAACCGGCGGTTTATTAGTACGAATTTCCAAATTTATAAGTCCTCCATAATATAAATATCAATCCATTCGTATTATAGTATTTTCGTCGAAATATTGCAAACGGCAAATAATGTATTGTAATTTTATCAATAGTATATATGTGTGCGATTGAGAGTATTCCCTAATAAAGGGCATCTCCGCACATATACCGTCTTAATCCGTTAGGTTGTTGGCAAGCAGCAGTTTCGATAATAATTATATTCATCAGCAAAATTCGCTTGACATGAAAAAGCTAACTGAATACAATATTCTTTGTGCTTTATGCTCAAAAACTATGCAAAATTACGCAAAGATTAAAGGAGTGCTATAAATGCTGAGCAAAATGAATCGTATTAAGAGATTGACGGCGGCTGTTTTAGCTTTTGTTTTTGCAGCCACATTATTTGCTTCGTGCAGCGTGAAGATAACAAACCCGTTGTTGATTCGCGTTGGCGATGTTGAAATCTATATGTCCGAATATATGTCGCTTTTCAATGAGAACCTGCAAACATATTCGCAGGTGTTCGACTTTTCTAAGCCGGAGGACTTGGTAAGGTATCAGGACATGATATTCGACCGTTTGTTAGAGTATGCAATACTGCTTTACCAGGCTAAGCAGAGGGGCGTTGAGAATTCGCTCACAGAGGCGCAGCTAAAGGAAGTCAATGATGAGGTTGAAAAGCAGTTCAACGATTTCACACAAGGCTATATCGATCAAGTCAGGAAAGATGAAATCAGGTATAAGGACTTAGAAAACCTCTATGCTACAAGGCTTACTCAAGCAGAGTTAGACAGCATACCCAAGAAGGTTGATGAATTGGTTAAAAAGGAATTCGAAACCTATAAGGCAAAGGTTGACGAATCCATAACCGATGAAGAAGAAATCGAGAAAGAAGCCAGGAAGCTGCTTGAAAATGACTTAGAGTTCCAGAAAAAGACTTATGAAGAATACTTGAAGGACAAGGAGCAGGAAGTGCGCTTCGACCTGATGTTCTCATACTATGCTAAGGACGAAGGCGCTAAGAAACGCGACGAAGCCTTGAAGGAAGCTGGCAAAACAGTTGAACAGTACATGGCAGAGCTGCGTGAAAATGTAATGAACAACAAAATAGTCGAAGTGCTTAGAGAACAGATAAAGGCTGAGATTCAGAATATCGAAGCTGGTGCGGACAAGAAGTACTACGATGAGCAGGTTGAGGAGCAAAAGAAGGACTATGATGAAAATCCCTCTATGTTCTACTCCGCGCAAAACGCATATGATACTGCAGACGAAGATGACAAGGTCGTTATGCCTTTGGTAGTTCCCGAGGGTTATATCAGAGTTATTCACATATTGTTGAAGACTCCCAACCCGAATGCAACACCCACACCCACGCCCGAACAGCCTAAAGAAACTCCCGCACCCACTGAGGAGCCTTCGGAAACTGTTGACGCTACAACGGCTCCCACCACAACTGAGGAGCCCGAGGAAACTGAGGAAGCAACAGCCGAGCCTACCGAGACTCCCGAAGTAACGACCACGCCTGAGGTTACCGCAACGCCGGAAGCAACAACCACACCCGCAAGCTCGCCTGTCGGCACACCCTCAGAAACGGTTAATCCTTCGGCAACTCCAAAGCCCACAGTTCCTCCTGAGAGAATAGCAGAGGTTCAAGAGGAAATCGACAAGGCAAAGGTAGAGTGCGGCTACGGTACAGACAATTTTGACGCTGAAAAGTTTATTGAGAAGTTCAGAGAGCTTGTTGAGAAATACGGTGAAGACGACGGTATGAAGAATGAGCCGTACAAGACATTGGGCTATCTGTACTCCGACGATATTGAGGACAAGTATGTTGAGGAATTCTCCAAGGCTTGCGCAACGCTCAACTTCAACGGCGATGTAACAGGCGCTGTTGAGAGTGAATACGGCGTACACTTCATAATGCAGGTCGATGAGTTGGAAGCGCGTACTGTTCCGTTTGAGGAAGCCAAGGAAGAAATAACTGAGTACCTGCTCAAAGAAGCTCAGGAAGATCACTTTGATAAGACCTTGGACGAGTGGATCGAAACATTGGATATTAAGCAGTATCGCAACAGAATCCGCGCTTACAGCGGCTATGCGCAATACTACACAGGCAATCAATGAAGCGCTTAATAGCAGGTGTTTACCGCGTTTTTGACAGCAAAAACGAGCTTGGTACAAACCTATTAGGCTATTCCTTCAATATCGAGGGAACATTCAAGCGCTTGCGTCATGAGTTGACGCTTAACGCAAATCCGAATAAGGCGGCACAAGCCGCCTATTCTGCTTTTGAGGAGCCTAAAATGGAAGTATTGGAGGAGTACTGCGATAACTTCATCACAGTAGGCAATTTCGAGTACGCCGATGTGAATAACCCGGCGGTAATTCAAACCGTCGAAGCCATGCTGAATACTTGGGCGGACAGGCTGAAAAGCAAAGGCGCTGCGGTTATACTGCTGCAATATGATGTTTAATAATGCAAAATAATAAGCAAGGGGCGTAAGCCCCTTGTTAGTTAGGTGATTCGGGGCGTTGCCCTGCACCCCACTGCTTTTATTGCAGGAAAAGCAGCAAAAGAACACACTGTATGCTCTTTATATAAAGCCAGCAATTTCATGCTGCGCGTCAACGAGCATTTCATGTTCGCAAAGCATTTCACAATTCAAAAAGCGAAATATAATACCCATATGGGTATTTCACGCTGTTTACGCGGCATTATTGCAGGGGTGCATTGCGCGCCGGTTTTTTCGGTCAGCAGCTTACATGAGAGCATAAAAAATGACCCGCTTTGTGCGGGCCGTAAAGGAGTTAAGAAACATGAAAAAACTAATCAAGTGGCTTACTTATTTCGGCATATAACTGCCGCAAAGGCTTTCATCTGCCGGGTTGCCTGAGTGGCATTTATCTGTGCCCTGCATCGGTTCAACCTGTATGCGGCTAAGCTCGCAGTAATTGCCCTCAGCATTGTATCGGCAGCTTTTTACGCTGCATCCTATCGTTTGCGTTCCTATTTTTGTGTGTGACATAATACCCTCCTATTGCTTGTTGGTAGTATTATGCACAAAGCAGGCACGCTTTATTCATCAACACCATAAAAAACGGACGAATCAACGCCCGCCTTTTGAAAAAGTCGAAAAAAGTAATGCTTATTTTCTGCCGTAACGCTTGTTGAACTTGTCAACGCGTCCACCCGAATCAACAAGCTTCTGCTTGCCCGTAAAGAACGGATGGCACTTTGAGCAGATTTCAACCTTCAGCTCACCCTTAACAGAGCCAGACAAAAAGGTTTCGCCGCAAGCGCAGCGTACTACTGATTCACCGTAGTTAGGATGTATGTCCTTCTTCATCGTATTCACCTCTCATATTTTATGAGCGCAGAGCTCAATTTCGCATATTAAAACCAAGCCATATACTCTCTGCTGCGCATCCGAGCAAACTCGAACGCATACTATTATACAACATTCTTTTTAGAATGCAAGGGGGAATTAAAAATATACAGTTTTTCTTAGCTTATTTTGATATAACCCTTTGCTTTACAACCCGTGTTGCGCCCCTTTGCTTCTTTTTGAATATTGGTGGCAGCGTGATGTGAGGAAATACATTCACAAAGCTGTTTCCCAGTATCACAGCTCCCGAGGTAAAAAATAGGGCGCATACAGCTATATGCAGCAGCTTGTTTTGCTGGCTTAAGCCCTTTACAAGCTCACTCACGCTTTTGTAGGTGTATTGATAATAGTCGTCCTGCTGTTGAAAGTCCGCAGTCAACGCGCGCAAAGTCGAAGGCTTGTCAGCGCATAATACAATGCCTGTTATTATTAGTGCAATACCTAATACTATGCCAAAAATTCCAATAAACTTCTTCGTTTCCATAGCACACTCCTTTGTAGCATATTTAAGGTAATAAAAATAATAGCGTAAGCATTTGTCATATGCAAGACAATATGTTTGACAAACATATATCGATATTATAGAATAAAATATCATTCAAAGGAAGGATAAAAGCAAATGCAGTGGACATTTCGGGCTGACCGGCCAATTTATCTACAGATAGCCGAGCGCATAATTGAGGACATATCAAATTCTGTATTGCAGGTGGGCGCAAAGCTTCCGAATGTCAGAGTATTCGCTGCAAATATTGGCGCAAATCCTAACGCTGTAAGCAAGGCATATCAATACTTATTAGATAATAAGGTCTTGGTTTTCGCCGCGGGTGAGTATGTTGTGATGCAGCCGGCGTTGTCGGAGCAAGCTCAAGAGGAAACCGACAAAACAGAAGTCATGAAGCGTTTATGCGGCGACTTTATAGAAAAAATGAGTGATTTAGGACTATCTAAAAAGGAAATCATAACCTTCTTGTGTGATTACATGGTAGAGGAAAGCAAAAAGTCTGAAAAATCGTAATAGAAATCTAAATCTAAGCAAAAGGAGAATATGATGGATTCAATATTGACTTGCAACAACCTTTCCAAATCGTATGGATTCATGCTTGCGCTTTCGTCAGTAAACCTCGCTATCCCTAAGGGAAGGGTAGTGGGCTTGTTAGGTCCCAACGGCAGCGGCAAAACAACCTTTATCAAGATTGCCGCGGGCCTGCTGACCCCTTCGGCAGGCAATATATTTGTTGACTCAAAGCCTGTTTCAGTCGATACTAAGCGCATTGTATCCTACCTTCCGGACAGAACCTATTTCAGCAAAAGCATTAGGGTAAAGGAATGCTTAGAATTATTTGCAGACTTTTATCAAGATTTCGATATGGAGCGCGCAATGCAGCTCTTAAAGGACCATCAAATAAGCACAGACGCTAAGATGAAGCAGCTTTCTAAGGGTATGCAGGAGAAGGTGCAGTTAGCCTTGGTAATGTCGCGCAGGGCTAAGCTGTACCTGTTAGACGAGCCCATAGGCGGTGTTGACCCGGCGGCGAGGGACTATATTTTGCATACAATAGTCGCGAACATACATCCCGAATCCACCATATTGATTTCAACTCACCTCATAGCTGATGTAGAGAACATATTAGACGATGTTATTTTCTTAAAATCAGGCAGTATAGTTCTGCACGATTCAGTCGATAACATAAGAAATCAGAGAAACTCATCTGTCGACGCACTTTTCAGGGAGGTATTCGCATATGCTTAAGAAATTGATAAAGCACGATTTTTTGGCGCAGAAGCGCATACTGCAGCCTATATTGCTTTCTGTGCTTATTGCGGGCATAGGCTCGGGCTTATTGACATTCATAATACATAATATCGGTTTATCGGACCGTTTGGGCTGGCTCTATTTCTTTTTAGTGATTTTGTCGGCGTATTATTGCTTTTTGTCAATAGCAGTAACAGCGATATGCACCTATGTTTATTATTATAAGAATCTTATGACAGATGAAGGCTATCTCTCGCATACTCTGCCTGTTACAGCAACGCAGCAAATATGCTCTAAATTTGTTACCTCTCTGATTTGGCAGCTTATATCCGTTATATGCGCGGTGGCTTCTTATGCGGTTATGAGCTTGCTGCTCACATTGACATTCGGCTCTAATGACCAGTTTATATATTTTTCTAAAATATTGCAGAAGATATTTTTCAACATCTCAGTATACTTGACGATTGATATGCGTTGGTTCTGGTTAGTATTATTGACCATAACCGATTCCTTCGCGACTGTGTTTATGGTGTATTTAGCTATCAGCATAGGTACAATATCTGCTTTAAAGCATAAGGTATTAGCCTCTATTGCGTTTGTTTTCGCGCTGAATGTTGCAAGGGTTGTTGTCACACAGACATTTTTAGCTTTCTTTGAGGGAATACTTGCAAATAATATGGACCTCGAAACAATGATAGTAACATCTTTCCTGAATATAGTAATTGCAATTGTATGCTTCGTATTCACTAAGAGCTTAATGGAGAAAAAGCTGAACATATAATCTTTTGCTGCACATCACGCTTGCTTTGGGCGTGGTGTGCATTTGATTATATTAGCGGAATGTGCTATCATATCTTAATTAAATTAGCTTAGGGGCAATATGGCTAAAAGCAGGAAAAAGAAAAGGCTGAGTAATAATCCCTATACAATCCCGCGCAGGCTGTCGTGGTTTATATTAAGAACCGTCATAATACTGTTTGCTGTAGTATTGGCGGCTCTATTTTGCTTTTTAACCGCTATGCACGCTGCAAACATATACATAGTGGTTACAGAGGGGATTACTCTGCGTGCCGACTGCGTATTGGGCGATGGCGACATAAACCAGATGTACGAGTACTTCTCAACCGATTTTGTTGAGAACGATACGCTTTTGTACGACAATGTGTATAAGCACTACAACATAACGAATTATGACTATCGCTTGACAGTTAATTCAATCAATATTTGGCCTTGGAACACCACAGCCACAATGACAGTTACCGAGCGCATACCCACAATAACAGGCACAGCCAACCCCGACGCGCCGCAAGCCGCCGTTCCCGAGTGGACAGCCGCGCAGTATGTAGTAACCTGCATTAAATCAAATGGGCGCTGGTATATTACAGACATAATAACGGTGAAGCTGAATCCGCCTGAGGAGCAGCACGCGACACCCGATATGAGCCTGTTGACTCCCAAGCCGACGGAGATTTCTTCGCCCACTCCGAATTTAACCGAAATTCCTTCACCCACTCCATAATAAATGGAACTCAGTACGCTCTTAAACCTAAAATCTGATCAAACGCCCGTAATACTTGCGCCTATGGCAGGCGTTACAGACCTGCCCTTTAGAATAATCTGCTCAGAATTCGGCGCAGACTTCACTTACAGCGAAATGGTAAGCGCTAAGGGGCTATCCTACAACAGCGCAAAGTCGTTTCAACTGCTATCGGTATCAGACTTGCTCAAAAAGCCCTTCGGCGTGCAGATATTCGGTTCAGAGCCGCCGGTTATGGCGGACATAGCTAAGCTCTTGTACGCTGAGTTCGGCACAAAAATAAGCCTCATTGATATAAATATGGGCTGCCCTGCGCCTAAGATAAATTCCAACCTATCCGGCTGTGCTTTGATGGGTAATATAGAGCTGGCGGAGAAGATAATCTCAGCAGTTGCTTCAGCATCTCCCTTGCCCGTTACAGTAAAGTTCAGAAAAGGCTTAGACGAGAACAGCATAAACGCAATCGAATTCGCAAAAATGGCGGAGGGGGCAGGGGCAAGAGCAATAACCGTGCATGGCAGAACGCGTGCGCAGATGTACTCAGGCATAGCCGATTGGGATATTATAGCCAAGGTTAAGGCAAGCGTAAATATTCCCGTTATAGCCAATGGCGATGTGGTATCGGGCGAAAGTGCTATTAGGCTTATTGAAAAAGCTAACTGCGACGGAATAATGATAGGCAGAGGCGCTTGCGGCAATCCCTTTATATTTGAAGAGGTGAAGGCGGCGTTAAGCGGCAAAAGCTATGTAAAGCCTACCATAGCACAGCGCGTTGAGGTTGCAAAGCGCCATGCAAGGCTTCATTTGCACTTAAAGGGTGAAAGGTCGGTTGTAGAACTGAGGAAGCATATGGCATGGTACACGCATGGCATAAAGCACAGCGCGAAAATTCGACAAATGCTGTTTAAGTGCTCAACTATTGAAGAATTCGAAAATGTGTTGAATGAAATACCTATCCAACGAACTTAATATCCGCATTGCTTACATATAGGTATTGCCCGTCATAAACTGTTATTGTGGCTTCTTTAACATGTCCGCTCGTTATTTTTGATTGCGGCAGATGCTTGCTGTCCTTCAATATCTCATAGTACAGCCTGCCCATATCTGAGGATTCAAGGCATATAAGCTCGTATGTACCCGCCTTTATGTCTTTACCCACCTTATACATACCCTCAAGGTAGTATGCTTCGCCGTCAATGTACTCAACCTCAACCTTGCGGTTTTTCGCGTCGGTCATTCGGCTTAATGAAATAGTCAGTATCTGCGAATTGCTTACGGTTACATATACATTAGCCCTGAAGCTGCCATTTGCTATAATCTTGCCGGTGTTCGCGTCTTTTAACTCAAAGTAGCCGCCGAATACCCCTGTGGCTTCCAAGAAGTATTCGCCCGCCAATATTTCAGTGCCTACGGTATATGTGCCAGCTTCAAGCCATTCGTCATTGCTTGAGGTTGGCTTCATTGTTTCTGTATTCGTAGGCGCAGGCGTAATATCGCCTGTCGTAGGTTCAAGCTGACAGCCGCTCAAAAGGAAGGTCAATATAAGCAACAATGCTATGAATTTAATCCTCATAGTACCACCTTAAATTATTATATCATATCTCATTCTGTTATTCTAACGATTTTGGCGGAAATATATAACTGCGTATCGGGCGAGCATATAGCAGCATTCTAATATATTAAATATTCTTGGCTTTGCTTGTCAAATATAGAAGTGTAATAAAATTTGAAACTGCGAAAAGTTGTATGCAATATCTTTACAGCATAGCTGAACTTTGCTAAAATAGATAATGGAGGATTGTATTGATTGACATAAAAAGCGCATTAAAGGCATTGGCAATTGCTTTTGATAACTATTGTAAAGCTAACAACATTAACGCTGAATTATACGCGGTTGGTGGCTTTGTTAGGAATGAACTTCTAAATCTTTCTCATACTGATATAGATATTTGCAGCAAGCTGACCCCCAACGAAATAATTGAATTTTGTAAAAGCATGGGCTATAAATATGTGCCTAAGGGAATAGCCTTCGGCATGGTTGAGATACATTTTACCTATGAATCCGAAACGCTGTGCTTAGAGCATACTACATTCCGTTCAGATAAATACGCCGATGACGGCAGCCACCGCCCTCAAAGCGTTACATTCTCAGATTCTGTGGAGCAAGACGCTTTCAGAAGGGATTTCACAGTCAACGCCCTGTATAAAAACCTATTAACAGACGAGATAATCGACCCCACAGGCGGTCTGTCAGATTTAGAGAATAGAGTAATACGCGCTACGAGCAAAGACCCTAACGATATAATGAAGGACGACGGTTTGCGCGTTATGCGCATGGTGCGCTTTGCCGCAGAGTTATGCTTCGATGTCGAAGAAAGCACTATGCAGGCGGCAATAGCTCATGTTAACGGCTTGAAGGACATTTCCTCAGAGCGCATAAGAGATGAATTAAATAAGATTCTGCTTTCAGATGCAAAATACCCCGCATTAGTCGAGCAATGGAAGAAAGCGCACGACGAAAATGACGAGCACCGCTTGAAAACCCCCGACAATTCGCCCGTATTGCGAAGCCTTTTAATGCTGCGTGATATGGGAGTGCTTGCAGTAATACTCCCCGAGCTTGAAGCGTGCCGAGGTTATGCCCAAAGGCGCAAGTACCATGTTTATGATGTATTAGAGCATATATTTCATGTGTGCGCGGAAGCTCCGCCGGTGCTGTATATGCGTCTTGCAGGGCTGTTTCATGATGTAGGCAAGCCGATATCTCATCAGAGGAACATGGGCAAGAATATGCACGGGCACGACACATTGGGCGCTATTATGGCACATGACGCGCTAAAAAGGCTGTGCTATTCAAATGATATTATTGAGCGTGTTGTGAAGCTGATTTCCGTTCATATGTATGATATTGCAGGCACGGCAAAGGACAATACATTAAAGACCCGTTTCGCGACATGGGGCGAAGCATTAGTTTTGGATCTGATTGAGTTCAGGCGCGCGGACATTCGCGGCTCGGGCAACCCGTCAAGAGAGGTCGATTCAGCAGAGCGCTTCTGTGATATATATATGCAGATGCGTGCGTCGGGCGCTCCGTTTTCAATGGCGGACTTAGCAGTAAACGGTACGGATATTATACGCTCGCTCAATATACGCCCTTCTTCTATAGTGGGCAGGATAAAGCATGAGCTGTTGCGACACTGCGCTGTTTACCCTGAGGACAATAACTACACCAAGCTGATTGCGCTTTCGGGCGAAATCTATAATCGATTAACTAAAAAGCAATGAGCCTATATGATGATATAATAACAAAAGCAAAAGGTCTTGGCTTTGAAAAGGTTTATTTCACGCAGCCTAAAACAATAGAAACAGGAAATTCAAGGCTTGTTTCAAACCCCTTAGATTTATACGGATGGACAACCTGCGTACTACTGCTTGCGTATCCCTACAAGCCGTTTTGCGAGGGCGAGGTCGTTTCCGGCTATTACTTGGCTTCGAATGAATCCTATCACAAGCTGAGAGATTTCATCACTTGGCTGAATGATATAGGCATACAAGCAAAAAGAGTTAGCCTGCCCGTAAAAAAGGCTGTTGTAAGCGCAAATATAGGCACTGTGGGCAGGAATACACTGCTTAGGCTGAAAGAGTACGGTTCAAGAATAGTGCTTTACGCTGTGGCTATTGACACTTGCGCCCCATTAAGCTATAACGAGCCTGCTCAACCCTGCGGCGAATGCAGGGCGTGCATAGATGCTTGCCCCGGTAAAGCAATAGGTGAAACGCCATACGATTATATCAAAAGTAAGTGCCTGCGCTATTATATGGAGGACGACGAGTATCCGACCTGGGTCAAGGAAAATGTAAATATGTACTTAGGTTGTGAGCGCTGTATGTTCGCCTGCCCGTATAATGAGGCTGTGGGTACGCTTCAGCCCTCAGACGAGGTGCGCCAAGCATTTGATTTTGACAGAATTTTGTCAGGCGATATCGAAAAAGCGATACAGTATGTAGGCTCAAATGTAGATAAAAAGCGGCTCATGCGCGATGCCGCCATATTGAAAGAAAATAAAAAATAGGCTGCCGTCCGACAGCCCATAATACTGTTACTTATACTCCATTATCAGCTTTTCTATGCCTTCGAATATGTTGTCTTTATTCCTGCTCACCACTACTCCCGCCATTCTGTCGAAGTCTATTGTCTTGTCTATTACCTCGCGAATATCGTCCATGGTTACGGCTTCAAGCCTTTTTAGCACATCGTCAGGCGAAAACACCTTGTTGCGCAAAAGCATGGCTTTACCGAGTGCGGAGGAGTGTGCGCTCGTTGACTCCTGATTTATTATGAAGCTGTCGCGAAGCTGGTTCTTGTTCCGTGTGAATTCCTCTTCTGAAATGCCTGATTCCTTTATGTTTTTCAGCTCATTCAGCATAAGCTCGATAACCAGCTTAGCCTGCGCTTCACCCGTGCCTGCGTAAAGCGAAAAATACCCCGATGTGCTGTAAGATGAAACAAATGAATACACCGAGTACGCCAAGCCGCGCTTTTCTCTGATGCTTTGAAAAAGCCTTGAGCTCATAGTGCCGCCTATGCAGTTGTTAAGTACCAGTAAGGGATATTGCAGCCTGTCGTCTATAGAATATCCGGGCAGAGCAAGGCATACCTGCGCCTGCTCAATATCCTTCTTAACAGAGGCGAACTTGCGAGTCGTGATGGTTGAGGATTCAACACAGGAAACATTTTCGCCCGTTTTCTTATCGCAGAACTTTTCATTAACTATCTTAATAAGCTCGTCTCGCGAAAAGTTGCCCGCGCAGGCAATAACTATGTTGTTAGGCACATACATTCTGTCCATATAGCTTTGCATATCCTCGCTTGTTATCGCTTTTACGCTGTCGTATGTTCCCAATATGGGATATGCAAGCGGCGAACCCTCGTAATATGTTGCGCTAAGCTTTTCGTGCGCAACATCCTCGGGCGAATCCTCGTTCATAAGAATTTCCTCGCATATAACGCCTGCTTCGCGCTCAACATCTTCCTTATCAAGCTTAGGATTGTGCAGCATATCGCTTAAAATATCCGCGGCTGTCGCCAAGTGCTTGTCCAGCACCTTAACATAAAAGCAGGTGCATTCCTTAGCCGTAAAAGCGTTCAGGTTTCCGCCCAGCATATCCATTTCTACGGCAATCTGCTCGGCTGTGCGGTTCTTAGTGCCCTTGAAAAGCATATGCTCAATAAAGTGCGATATGCCCCTCTCGTTATCGCACTCATAAACAGGACCGGCAGATACCCATATACCCAACGCCACCGACCTGTATGAAGGCATTATCTCGCCTACCACGCGTATTCCGTTATCCGTTACTTCGTTAAAAATCATAAATTTACCTCGTTTAATCGTTAATAAGCTCGCCTGTGCTTAAAATATTCAGGCTTGAGCCTCTAAATAGCTGAATTATATCAGGAAGTGCAGCCAACGCTTCCTTTGTAGGCGTCAAATGCACTATGCTGCCTGCATTAGCGGTTTTTGAGCGCTCCACAATATCAGATGCGCTCCCGCGTGAGCATAGTAAATCTATTGTACATTGAATACACTCCAAGTCAAGTGCCTTAGCCGCTTTTGAAGCCTTCAATGCGGGCATTGAGCCGCAATAGTACAGTCTGGGTTCGGTCCCGCACGCTTCCTTAATGTTTTTTATGGATTGCTCTAAGCCCCATATAAGATCGTTAAGCGCAATGTCCTCGTTTATGGAATCCGCGTACATTCCCAAAGTGCCTATTTCGTGTCCACGCTCGTAAATGCTTTTCAGCGTATCGGGATTCCTTGCCGCCCATTCGCCCGAAACAAAAAATGTTGCCTTCACTCCGCTTTCGTCTAACACCTGCAAGGTCTCGTCTAACGCGCTTGCGTTCCAGTATACCGCAAACTGTAATGCGACCGCGTTTCTGCTGCTGTTGCCCCTGTACTTAATAAAGGTGCTTGTAGCCGCGATATTCTGAGGGCTGTTTGTCAACAGGTAAAGCGCAACAATCATAATCAGAATGATTATGTTCGTTAATAATTGCGATATGTGCTCTTTTTTCTTCATAACGCCCTCCAAGTCTATGCTGCTATATTATATGTTGGAGGGACAAGAATAATTCTATCGCGCTATTGATAAGATATGCTTTACTCAGAATCGTTCAGCAATATGATTTATGAGCCAGTGCGCTAAATCGTTCTTCGTCATAAGTCCGCTGTTTATATGCGTACCATCTGCGAAAAACAACTCAACCGCATTTGTGTCATACGCAAATCCGCAGCCCTTTTGGGTTACATCGTTTGCGGCTATCATATCAAGATTCTTTGCTTTTAACTTTGCTACTGCGTTTTTGTGCAGATTCTCCGTTTCTGCGGCAAAGCCTACATGTATGCGCTTGCCCTTATTATCCGCGACTGATTTGAGAATATCCTTGGTCTTTTTCAGCTTCAATATCAGCTCGTCGCCGCTTTTCTTTATTTTCTGCTCGCTGTAATCCTCAGGCGTAAAGTCTGCAGGTGCCGCGGCGGATATGAACACATCAGCGTTTATAATATGCTCATGCACCGCTTCATACATATCCTGCGAGGTGAGTATATTTACTGTTTTTATGTTAGAGTCAATCCTTATATCCTGTGTTCTTCCTGCTATCAATATAACTTCAGCGCCGCGCTTTGCCGCCGCGTTAGCTATGCTAATTCCCATTTTGCCGCTTGAATGGTTGGTTATGTAGCGCACAGGATCAAGAGGCTCTATTGTCGCCCCCGCTGTAACTAAAAAGCGTTTGCCCTTTAAGTCCTGCTTTGCTTCGAACATGTCATAAAGCGCGTTAACAATGCTTACAGGCTCGTCCATACGCCCGCGCCCTATGTCGCCGCAAGCTAACTCACCCGATGAAGGCTCAAAAAACTCCGCCCCGAACTCACGCGCCCTTTGCATATTGTATTGATTCTGCGGAGAATCGTACATCTGCGTGTTCATAGCAGGCGCAAAAACAATTTTCGCGCGCCCGACAGCAGCCAGCAGGGTAGTAGAAAGCATATCGTCGGCAATACCCGTAGCGAATTTTGCTATAATATTCGCTGTGGCAGGCGCAACTAATACAATGTCTGCCCACTTTGCCAATGAAATATGCTCTACATCATAGTGCTCTATTTTTGCGAACATATCGCACGCGACAGGATAATTCGACAGCGTTTCAAGAGTTTTTTTAGTAATAAACTCGGCACCGTTTTTTGTGAGTATAACCTTCACCTCGGCACCGCGTTTTTTCAGCAGTCGAATTATTTCGGCGGATTTATAAGCGGCTATTGAACCGCTGATGCCCAATACTACATTCATTGTGCAATGATAATCAGCTCGTCGTTATATACTTCGTTGATGGCTTCAACAAGTGCCTGGTTGTCAGAGCAGTTCTCGTACTCCTCCATTATCTGATGTGCTCTTTTCGCAACAACAGATACAAGCAGATACCTGTTTCCTACCTTTTCCTCCAATTCGTTTACAGGTGGTCTATACATCATATACATCACTCCTTTATATGTCTTTGCAGTCTTGCTTAGCTTCTTCAACGAAGAAGTCGATGGTGGCTTTATTTCGCTTAACGCGCATAAGCTCGGCATGCACTATCTGCATAATCTCGCTCGCAGCCTCTCGTATGTCGTCGTTAATCACGATGTAATCATAATTATACGCCTGAGTTACTTCATAGCAAGCGGTTTTATAGCGCGCTTGTATCTTTTCCTCCGTTTCGGTGTTCCTGCCGCGCAAACGCGATATAAGCGTGTGCATTGACGGCGGTGCTAAGAATATGAACACCGCTTCGGGATACTTTTGCTTAACCTTGCTTGCCCCCTGCACCTCAATTTCAATTATTGCCGCATTCCCCGCAGAAATCCAATTAAGCACTTCTTCCTTGGGCGAACCGTAATAATTGCCGTTGTACTCAGCAAATTCGAAAAACTCGTCGTTCTCTATCATTTTTTCGAATTCGGCCCTTGTTTTGAAATGATAGTTCACTCCGTCAACCTCGCCGGGGCGGGGCTGGCGCGTGGTTGCCGAAATGCCAAGCATTATGTTTGAATCCATCTTGGCTACTACATTCAATACGGTGTTCTTGCCTACTCCCGATGGTCCTGAAAGCACTACAAGCACACCCTCACGCTTTGCAACGGGGATTGTGTCCATTATGCGTTCTCCTTATCTTTGTTAGGATTGCCGTCATTCTCAATTCGCGCGACTATGGTTTCGGGCATGAGCGCCGATAGCACAATAAGCCCTCCGTCCATAACCAATACTGCACGCGTGCGTCTGCCCTCTGTGGCGTCAACAAGCTTGCCGTTGTTGCGCGCGTCGTTAATAATTCTGCGCGTAGGATTAGAATCCGGATTCACTATGGCTATTATCTTTTCGGTTAAAACCGCATTATTAAAGCCAATATGCACAGTCTTATTATTCAATGTTCTGCACCTGTTCGCGGATTTTCTCAACCTCTGCCTTTGCTGTAATTACCATCTTCGCTAATTCCGAGTCGTTTGCCTTTGAGCCTATGGTGTTGAATTCTCGTGTCAGCTCCTGTGTTAAGAAGTCCATGCTTCTTCCTACGGGAAGCGTAGAGTTTAGCATTGCATTGAACTCGTTTAGATGCGATTTTATGCGTACAAGCTCCTCATCAATGCTTACTCTGTCGGCAAACAGGGCAATTTCTGTCGCTATGCGTGCCTTATCAATATCTACCTCGTTCAGCCATGCACTAATGCGCTCGTGCAGCCTTTGACTGTATTGCGCTACAACCATAGGCGCCCTTTCCTGCATTTGCTTGTGTAAAAGCTCTAAGTATTTTAACTTGCCTATAATGTCCTCATAAATGTTGTTGCCCTCGCGCACGCGCATAGCTGCTAATTCGGAAAGCGCCTGCGAGACTGCGCTTAACGCAAGCTTCTTCACTTCTTCTTCATCGTCCTGTGAATCCGCTATATTTACAACATCAGGAAAGCGCAGGAGTGTAGTAACAGTCAGGTCATTCTCAACATTGAACTGCTGTGCGACAGAGTTTCCTGCTTCTATGTATTGTGCTATCAGCGAGCTGTCAAGAGTTATGCTTTTTGCGTCCTCACGCGTGTTCATGTATGAAAGGTTGATATCTAAATGCCCGCGTGAAAGCTTAGCTGATATTGCGGTTCTCAGCGTTTCTTCTAAATAGTTCAGCGAACGGGGCAGCCTGAAATTCAAGTCAAGATATTTATGGTTTACGCTTTTTAACTCTATGGTTATGCTTCTCCCGTCTGAACTCGCAGAACCCCTGCCGAATCCGGTCATTGAATTTATCATCACTTCCTCCTGCGCACATTTATCCTTATTCTATTATACCATGAAATGCCTTACAGCACAAGTGAGGGAAAATAAGGAAAAGTTATTTTGTGGAATCTGTATGAATGGGCTTTTTCGTGAAGTGAATTTTAGGTGTGCGATTGGCTTTCTTCTCTTTTTTCTCTTTCGAAGCGAATGAGAAGCATATAGCATTGCTCGGGCAAGCCGCTTTGCAGTCGCCGCAGCGTATACATTCGGGCGCATTAGGCGTTTTTGTAATGTCAACACCCATTTTGCAAACAGAAGCGCATCTTTTGCAATGCGTGCAGGCGTTTTCGTTTACGTAAGCCCTGTATAGCGAAGCCTTGTTCAACAGAGAGTAGATAGCGCCCAGCGGGCAAATATACTTGCAGAAGGGTCTGTAAATGATAATCGAAGCTATTATAATAACAGCCAATATGCTCAGCTTCAAAATTGTGAATCCGCCGGCGGCGCTTCTTAGCCCCTCGTTCACGCTGAGCAGAGGAATTCCCCCAAAAAGCATGCCCGATGGGCAGATAAGCTTGCAGAACCACGGGAACGCGTTTGTAATAAACAGCGGCATAGCGAACACGAACACAACCAATACGGCGTATTTCAGATAGCGTAATGCCTTGTCGCCCTTAAATGTGTTTATTTTAAGTTTGCCGGCAGGTATTTTGTGAAGAAGCTCCTGCGCCCAGCCGAATGGACACAAAAAGCCGCAAACAAGCCTGCCGCATATTGCGCCGAAAAGCATTACAGCTCCCACAGCATAAAACGGGAAGTAGTTGGTTGGTTTATTGCCGCTTCTTTGCGTCAGCGCCGCCTGCATTGCGCCTATGGGGCAAGCGCCCAAAGCTCCGGGGCATGAATAGCAGTTAAGCCCGGGCAGGCATAATTGCTTTAATTTGCCCTGGTATATACCACCCTTTATGAAGCCTATTACATAGCTGTTAGTTAATACTGTCCATAGCGTTTGAATGGATATTCGTTTGCGCGTTTGAAGCCTCAGCCTGCTCCCGCCGCGCCCATATGTAAGCAGGAACACAAGCAGTGCAGTCAGCAGAACGAAAAATGCTCCGAAAGCCAAAGCGCTATTGTAGAAAAAGTCGCATATACTGCCCAATACTACTATGTAGCTTGTAGCAACACCTATGATTTTAGCATTGCCGGGAACATAGGAGTATTCCGCAAGCCTTATGCTGTTTGAGTGCTCATAAGCCACTATGGAATTTGCCTTTGCTTCGCCTGATTTTATGAATACCAAGCTCCCATTCGGCAGGTTGCATTCGTCTATATCGTTTTTTACTAAGAATGTAGCTCCGAAAGCTCGAAAGGATTTATCAGTTTGCGCTTTTGCAAAAATACAGCAAAAAATAAACAGGACTAACAAGAGCCCGAATACCACGCTCAATATAGTCCTGATTATACTAATGCTTTTTGCGTTCTCAGCCAATTCCTATACACTCCAAGCAAATCATTACGGCCTTTTTCAGAACGACAGCTACCTCATTTCTGAATATGCCTATCGCTATGAAGGCTACGCTTACTAAAAGCACTATTATTGGCAGGAGAATGCGCCTACGCTTCATTTTTCTTTATCCTTCCAGCAGGTTGTCAATTATTTCAGACCATTCCTGATAGCTCTTAGCACCCGATACTACCGTAACAACAATACCGTCGCTGTTCACAAAAAGTGTTGTGGGAATGCTGTAAATATTGTATTTTTCAACGATTGTCCTGTGTACAGTTTCATTCAGCTTAATGTTTCTGTACTGCGCGTTGTTGCTGGATAATAACTGCTTCGCTTCTTCTACCGCGCCGCTGTCGTCTGAATCCAACAGAATTCCTATCAGCGTAACGCCCTTGCTCTCAAAATCTCTTGCAATGTTGCCAAGCTCATCTAACTCACCTATGCAGGGGCCGCACCAAGTCGCCCAAACATTTATCATTGTGAGCTTATGCTGTGCGAAATCGGTTGAGGAATATGTTTCGCCGTCTAACTGCTCTGCGCTGAAGGGCGGCAGGTAGTTTTCGTTTTGTGAGGGGTCGAATGTGGGTTCTGGGGTATTAGCTCCCTGTGTAGGCATAATAGTAGCTGTTTCCTGCGGCGTCTCCGTTGGAGTGGGGATCACAACAGTGCATGCCGAGGATAAAAGCATCAGAAATATGAAAGCTAATACGAATAACTTCTTTAATGTGTTTTTCATATATTACCTCTATCAATTTTTTTCAAGTATAACACAGCAGAAAATCAAATACAAAGGATTTCATGCTGTAAATTATGACATATTATTCGTGAGTTGCAGTATTCATAACTGTTTTTCAGTTATTTTCCGAACATTTTGGCATACCTTGAACACTTTTTCTAATGTGGGTATAATATCACTATATAGAATAGGAGATCGGAATATGGAAAAGATTTTAGATGTAATACGCGAATACGCGGTATCCTCGGGGTTAAAGCTATTGTTCGCGCTCATTTTGATTGTAGTAGGCTTTGCGGTTGTGAACAGGCTGTCAAGGTTTATGAAGCGCGGCAAGACATTGAAGGGAATAGACTTAGGTGCGCAGACCTTCATAGCAAGCTTTGTATCAATAGCGCTGAAGGTCGTAATTATTTTGACTGCGCTGGGCATATTAGGCGTTCCGATGTCGAATATGGTTGCCATATTGGGCTCGGCAGGGCTTGCTTTGGGCTTGGCGCTGCAGGGCAGCCTGTCAAACTTCGCCGGCGGCTTAATGATATTGATATTCAAGCCCTTCAAGGTAGGCGACCATGTAGAAACCAAGGAGGGTACAGGCATTGTTGAGAAGATAACCACTCTATATACCTACATAAAAACATTCGACAACCTTTCAATAATAGTACCCAACGGCACGCTTTCAAACTCAGCCATAGTGAATTACAGCACTGAACCCACAAGGCGCGTGGACATCAGTCTGCGCGTATCGTATACAAGCGATATGACTAAAATTCGCAACACGCTTCTTAGAATCGCGGCGGACAACCCTCTCGTATTGCGTGAGCCTGCACCGCAGGTGTATGTATTAGGCTTCGACGAGGGTACGGTAAATGTAGCTTTGCGTGCGTGGGCGAAAACAGAGGAGTATTTTTCGGCGTTTTCAGTATTGACAGACGCGATTAAGAACGAGCTTGCGGATATTGACATACCCAAGCCGCAAATTGAGGTAAACATAAAGGAATCAAGAGGTAATAATTGAGAACCATTTACGCATTGGCAACACCGTTGGGAGGGGCGCTTGCTATTATAAGGATTTCCGGCGATAAGACAAAGGAGGTCCTAAGTCGTATTTTTACAGGGAGGATAGAGCACTCACGCATTTCATACGGTACGATAGTTTCGGGCGATACGGTGCTTGATGCCTGCATGGCTGCGTATTTTGAGTCGCCCAAAAGCTTTACGGGCGAGGATATGGCAGAGCTGTATATACACGCGAGCAGAGCGGTTGTCAATTCTATATTTGAGCTGTTGAGCGCAAATGGGTTAGAGCCTGCCTGCGCGGGTGAATTCTCAAAACGCGCATTCGTGAACGGCAAAATGGACTTGGCACAGGCGGAAGCGGTAATGGACCTGCTGAATTCATCTGCAAAACGCGCTTCTGCTTCTGCGCTTATGCAGTTGTCGGGCGCGCTTTCAAATGAGATTTCGGATATAGAAGACGCTTTGGTGAGCTTATCCGCGGAAATCTGCGCCGCAATAGATTATCCCGACGAGCTGGAGGACAGCCTGCCCGACATCTCTCATCAGCTTGCTGAAATAAACAAGCGCATAGAAACGCTTATAGATCAGGGCTTGCGCTCACGCCATATACGCGAGGGCTGCCATATTACAATAGTTGGCAAGCCGAATGTGGGCAAATCCTCATTGTTGAACGCTATTACATTAGAGGATAGAGCCATAGTAACACAAGTCGCAGGCACAACGCGAGATGTTATAGAGGCATATGCGGATTTCTGCGGGCTGTCTGTTGTGCTTTATGATACCGCAGGTCTGCGCGATTCAGACAACGAAGTTGAGTCGATAGGCATTGAGCGTGCAAGGCAGATGTGCGAAAAGTCGAATATGCTTTTTATAGCGCTTGACTGTTCAAGCCCATTGACATATGAGGATATTGAAGTGCTCTCCGATGTTGAAAAATACGAAGCGCAAAAAGCAGTAATAGCCACAAAGTGCGATTTAGTGGACAGCGTCAAGCGCGAGGAGTTCATAAGCGCTATTCGAAAATACAATGATTATCCGATATTCTTTGTAAGCTCAAAAACAAACGAGGGCATAAATGAGCTAAAAAAACAGGTCGCCGAGCTTATCGCACCCTCTGAGGAAAGCGGAATTATTACGAATATGCGCCACATAGAAGCCTTGCAAAAGGCGCGCTGCGCGTTAAGCAGCGCAGTGAGCTCAATAGAATACGACTGCATGACCACAGATATTGCCGACGCCCTGCGTGCATTGGGCGAGATTACGGGCAGCACGGTGGAGCCTAACATTGTGGATAGGATATTCGAGCGTTTCTGTGTAGGCAAGTAGCATTTTCTTGGAATATTGACGAATAAGCATTTCATAAAGCAGAATTTATCACATTTCAGCACAGCCAAATAATAGTTTGTTAGTAGCTGCGAGCGCGAAGAATAATAACCACGGGGAATAGCCATGAAGCGGTTTACTAACATAATCGATTATGCGGAGAATGAGAAGCGGAGCTTTTTAGAGCTTCCGTTTACGCCTGTGGATTCGTTGATACTTTCACAGCTATCGTATGTCAGCTTAGATGAAATATTCGCGAGTCAGGCACAGATAAGAATATTCGACCTTTTGAAAGCTGAGTATTTTGATAAAATGCTGTACTTCACCGTTTCGCCAAACAGCACAAAGCGGCTGCTGTATGCGCTTTGCGCAAGCCCCCGTTTCCGCAATATCATCATAAGCAATTATGTAAATGAAGTAAGCCTAAGCGCAATAAAGCAGTTTTGCGCCATGACATATCTATTAGATGATGGCACCGCATATATAGCGTACAGGGGTACAGACGGCTCAATAATAGGCTGGAAGGAGGATTTTCTGCTGTGCTTTGGCAATCCCATTCCCTCACAGCTTGCCGGCATAGACTATTTAGAAGGGGTCGCAAGCGCGTGCCCGAATATTAAGCTGCGCGTGGGCGGTCATTCAAAGGGTGGCAATATAGCGGTATATTCGGCGTCTAACTGTTCACCAAGCACAGCGCAACGAATTATTAACCTGTATTCGCATGATGCGCCGGGCTTTTCAACAGAATTCTATGAAAGCGCAGGCTATTTGCGCATAAAGAATGTATTTCACAACACATTGCCGCAATCCTCTGTAATAGGCATGATATTGGGCTGTCAGGATAATTACAGGGTAATCGCGAGCAGCAGAAAATGGTTTATGCAGCATGACCCGTTTTCGTGGCGCGTAAATGGCACCGACTTCGTATATGCAGATAAGCTATCAAAGAGTGCGTATTATACGCGCAAGACATTCAACAACTGGCTGAACAAGATGTCATATGAGGAGCGCGAGGCTTTTATTGAAACGCTTTTTAATGTATGCAGGGCAACTGAATTCGATAATGTGTATGATTTTATAAGAGATTGGAAAGCGAAAACACACAGCCTGCTAAAGCAATTTAAGTGCTTGTCCCCGGAGAGAAAAAAGACTGTGAAAAGGGTTTTAGGCAGCTTCGCGGCGCAGGCGGTAAAGAGCCTGCCGAATTTTAAGTAAAATTTTATTAGTCTTTACTTTTTTGTGAGTAAGTATTATACTCTCAATGGACTACACAGCGGAGGGTTAAAATGTATAAAATTACGAAAAAGGAAAGGCTCAACGAATCTGTAACACTAATGGATGTCTATGCACCTCATGTAGCAAGGAAGGCCGAACCGGGTCAGTTTATTATCCTGAGAGTTGACGAGGAAGGCGAGAGAATCCCCCTAACAGTAGCGGATTATTCACGCGAACAAGGAACTGTGAGGATAATATTCCAGGTAGTAGGCGCGACCACAAAGCAATTAGATATGCTCAACGAGGGCGATTTCATACACGACTTTGTAGGTCCCTTGGGTAAGCCTTCCGAATTAGACGGCTTGAAGAGGGTTGCAGTTGTCAGCGGCGGTGTTGGCGGCGCTATAGCGTTCCCCGTTGCAAAAAAGCTGCACGAATTGGGTGCTGTGGTACATTCTATTATAGGATTCAGAAGCAAGGATTTAGTAATTTTAGAGAATGAGTTCAGAGAAGTCAGCGACAAGCTAATAATAATGACCGACGACGGCTCATACGGTGAAAAGGGTCTTGTAACAGACGCTTTGCGCAAGCTGCTTGAAACAGAAAAGTATGACGAAGTAATAACAATAGGCCCCTTAATCATGATGAAGTTCGTATGCAGGCTTACTAAGGAGTTCGGCATTAAAACCACAGTAAGCATGAACCCGATTATGATTGACGGAACAGGCATGTGCGGCTGCTGCAGAGTTACGGTAGGCGGCGAAACTAAGTTCGCTTGCGTTGACGGTCCCGACTTTGACGGACATCTGATTGATTTTGACGAGGCGATTGCAAGAACCTCCATATATAGAGAAGAAGAGAGAAAGGCGTATGATGATGCCTGCAATCTCTTTAAGAAAGGAGCACAAAATGGCTAATATGTCTCAGCATAAAAACGAAATGCCCACGCAGGACCCAAAAGTCAGAAGCAGAAATTTCAACGAAGTCGCATTAGGGTATTCAAAGGAACAGGCATTAGACGAGGCGCAACGCTGCCTTAACTGCAAGCACAAGCCCTGCGTATCGGGCTGTCCTGTGGCTATAGACATTCCCGGATTCATTGAAAAAATCAGGGAGAATGATTTTACAGGCGCATACGAGGTTATATCGCGAACAAGCTCTTTGCCCGCTATTTGCGGCAGGGTTTGCCCGCAGGAAAACCAGTGCGAGAAATACTGCGTGCGCGGAATAAAGCATGAGCCGGTCGCAATAGGCAGATTAGAGCGTTTTGTAGCCGACTATGTAATGGAGCATGAGCAAAAGCACGAGCAAAAGATAGAGAAGAACGGCAAGAAGGTAGCCGTAATAGGCTCAGGCCCGGCCGGACTCTCTTGCGCCGGCGTATTGGCAAAGTTAGGCTATGATGTTACTGTATTTGAGGCTTTGCACGTCGCGGGCGGCGTATTGATGTACGGTATTCCTGAATTCAGACTGCCCAAGGTAATAGTTCAAAAAGAGATTGAGGGCTTGAAGGAGTTAGGGGTAAAAATAGAAACCAACATGGTAATAGGCAAGACGCTTTCGATAGACGAGCTGCAGGAAATGGGCTTTGAAGCGATATTCATAGGCTCCGGTGCAGGCTTGCCCAAGTTTATGAATATCCCCGGTGAAAATCTGAACGGCGTATATTCCGCAAATGAGTTTTTAACACGCATAAACCTTATGAAAGCCTATATAGATGATTCCATGACGCCCATAAAGCGTGCGAAGCATGTTGTAGTGGTAGGCGGCGGAAATGTGGCTATGGACGCGGCAAGGTGTGCGCTGAGGTTGGGCGCTGAGGAAGTGTCAATAGTATATCGCAGAAGCGAAGCCGAATTGCCCGCCAGAAAAGAAGAGGTCGAACACGCAAAGGAAGAGGGCATAAGGTTCAGGCTATTAACCAACCCTGTTGAAATACTTAGTGACGACGGCAAGAATGTAAGCCGCATTAAGTGTATAGAAATGGAGTTAGGCGAGCCCGACGCGTCCGGCAGGCGCAGACCCGTTGAGAAGAAGGGCTCTGAATTTGAAATAGAAGCCGACTGCGTAATCATCGCGATAGGTACGGTGCCAAATCCGCTTATTAAGTCCACAACCAAGGGGCTTGAAACGCAGAAGTGGGGCGGCATAATAGCTGATGAAAACGGCTTAACCACAAGAGATTCCGTATATGCCGGCGGCGACGCGGTTACAGGTGCAGCGACGGTTATATTGGCAATGGGCGCAGGCAAGACAGCGGCAGAAGCCATACATAAACAGCTTTCCGGTCATTCGGCTGAATAATTCAAAATGCAGACAAAGGGCGCGTCGCGCCCTTTTTTGTGTGGAGTGGGGCGAACCGTGCGGAGCGCAGAATGAATACGCCTTACGGGTGAATGAGGACGGCAACAAGCTGCCGAATGAAATATGGTATGCAGGGGCGTGCATTGCGTTTTTTTATAATCCTGTTCCTTTGCTCCTTTTCTTTTAAGAAAAGGAGTGGGGTACAGGGCAAAGCCCCGCGTGCCTCTCCGCATGCTCTCCGTGCTTGAAAAAAGCTATGCGCTGTGTTATCCTTATCCACAGTGCAAAAACATATTCGGAGGATACTATGATTTACGATTTAATAGTTATTGGCGGAGGTCCCGGCGGATACTTGGCAAGCGAACGCGCGGCGGAGGCAGGGCTAAAGGTTTTGTGCATTGAGCGTGAGAATTTGGGCGGTGTATGCCTGAATGAAGGCTGTATTCCCACAAAAACGCTGCTGTATTCGGCAAAGCTGTTCGACGGCGCAAAGCATGGCGACAAATACGGCGTAAGCGTCGATAGCATAGCCATAGATCACAATAAGGTTGTAGCCCGCAAGAACAAGGTCGTAAAAATGCTTGTCGGCGGCATAAGAAATACTCTTAAAGCAAAAGGCGTTGAGGTTGTAAACGGCATAGGCAGAATAAAGTGCATTTCTGACGATAATTTTGAGGTTGAAGCAGGCGACGCAACCTATTCAGCCAAACACCTGATAATAGCAACAGGCTCAACATCAGTTATTCCTCCGATTGAGGGAGTGCGCGAAGGCATAGAAAAGGGCAAAATTCTAACAAACAGAGAGATTCTGAACCTTAGTGAAGTTCCGAATAAGCTTGTAGTAGTTGGCGGTGGCGTAATAGGCTTAGAGATGGCGTCATACTACAATTCGATAGGCTCGCAAGTAACCGTTGTGGAAATGCTTGACCATATTGCAGGCGAGAACGATTCAGAGCTAAGCGAAATCCTGCGTAAGAACTATGAGAAGCGCGGAATCAAGTTCCTGCTATCAACAAAGGTTGTGAGGTTTACCGACACGCAAGTTCACTGTGTTTCAGAAAGCGGCGAGCAAATAGAGCTTGAATACGATTACGCGCTTATGTCGGTAGGCAGAAGGGCAAACACAGATATAGGCTTAGAGAATATAGGCGTTGCTGTTGAGCGCGGGGCAATAATTACAGACCCGCAAATGCGAACTAATGTAAACAACTGCTATGCTGTGGGCGACTGCAACGGCAAATCAATGCTGGCGCATACGGCATATCGTGAAGCGGAGGTAGCTGTAAACAACATATTAGGCAAGGCAGACGCGATAGATTACAGCAGAATTCCAAGCGTCATATATACTAACCCCGAGTTAGCAAGCGTAGGCGAAACGGAAGCAACCGCACTCAAAAAAGGCATGGATATTCGCGTTAAGAAGCTGAGCATGCGCTTCTCAGGCAGGTATTTGGCTGAAAACGAGGGCGGCGACGGTATATTCAAGCTGATTGTGAACAATAAAGACAACCGCGTGGTAGGCGCTCAGGCATTAGCGAATTATTCTTCGGAGTTCATAGTCGCGGTAGGCGTTATGATAGAAGCCAATATGACATTAGAGCAAGTACAGAAGGTAGTATTCCCGCACCCAACCGTATGCGAAATAATCAGGGAAGCCGTTTTCTTTGAAGAATGAATATTAAAATAATATGCGTAGGCAGCTTGAAGGAAAACTACTTGCAGGCTGCCTGCGCCGAATACATAAAAAGGCTGAAAAAATACTGCAGCATTTCTATTATTGAGCTAAACGAAGCGAAATTAGCCGATAACGCCTCGCCTGCGCAAATACAACAAGCGGTGAGTGCAGAAAGCAGTATGCTTCTAAACGCATTGAACAGCAAAGACTATGTAATTGCGTTAGATGTTGGCGGCGTTCAGTTAAGCTCAAACGAGTTCGCGCAGGTATTCTCTGAACAGATGAATTCAGGAAAAAGCAGCTTTTGCCTCTTGATAGGCGGTTCAAACGGGTTTGACGACAGTGTGAGAAAACGCGCGGATATGGTGCTATCCTTTTCAAAACTCACATTCCCGCATCAGCTTTTTAGGGTTATAGTGTTAGAGCAAGTGTATAGGGCTATGAAAATACTCAACAACGAGAGGTATCACAAGTGAAAGCGGTTGTTCAGCGCGTAAGCAGCGCAAGTGTAACCATAAACAGCAAAGTAGTTGGCGAAATAGGCAAAGGTCTGCTTGTATTATTGGGAGTAGGCAAGGGCGACACGCAAAAGGAAGTAGCTTACTTGGCCGACAAGCTGTTGGGTTTACGCATATTTGAAGACGAAAACGGCAAGATGAATTTATCCGTTTTAGATATCGGCGGAGAAATACTGCTCGTTTCTCAGTTTACACTCTATGGTGATGTAAGAAAAGGCAAACGCCCCAGCTTTACGGAAGCAGCCCCGCCATGCGAAGCCGAAGCCCTGTATGAAGCTATGAAGCAAAAGCTAAGCGAGCAAATAAATGTTGAGTGCGGAGAGTTCGGCGCGGATATGAAGGTAGCGCTTGTGAACGACGGTCCTGTAACTATTATTCTGGAAAGCGTATAATATTAGCTGCTTGTGGTGTATTAAGAATCAATCGCCGCTAACCCTAAACACATCTATAACCGACTCAATTCCTCGCAGCATTGTCATAATGAAGCGCAGTCTGAATGAATCCTCAACCTCGAATGCAAGCTTAATTGTCGCGTACTTGCCCGATTCGTCTGTATCCGCCTTTATGTATTTGATATCAACATTTGCATTAAACAAAGCGCGCGAAATATCGGATAGAATTCCCTTTCTTTCGTGCGCCAATATCGTAATATAAACTAAGTATGAGCCAATATTGCCCTCTATCCACTCTACGCTTATTTTGCGTTCTTCAGACAGAAGCAGCGATTTTGCGTTCTTGCAGTCTGTTCTGTGAACCGATACGCCCCTGTTCTTCGTAACATATCCGAATATAGAATCTCCGGGAACCGGGTTGCAGCAATTAGCCAGATGAATAGCCATAGAGGGAAAACCCGGCACCATAACGCCCTTGTTTTGCGAATATGCGGGTCTTTGCGCGCTTGCATCTGCGGCTCTTTCCTCAAGCTGCTCCACCAACTGCTGTTCACGGGCTTTGTTGCGCATATCCTCCGTTAATATGCCTACTACCTGTGTAACGGCTATTCCGCCTCTGCCAATGGCTGCGTATATGTCCTCAATAGTCTGCATATTATAGCGCGAAAGCAGCTTATCAATAGTGCTCGAATCAAAGTCGCTTATTTGCAGGTTCAGCTTCTTCAAGGCCTCAAGCAATAGATTGCGACCGTCCTGCACATTGTTGTCGCGGTCTGCTTTTTTGAACCATGCCTTGATTTTCGCCTTCGCCTGCTGAGTTTTAACTATTTTCAGCCAATCGCGCTTAGGCGTGCCGGAGGGTGATGTTATTATCTGCACCACATCATTCGTTTTCAGCTCATAGTCAAGGCGTACTATTGAGCCGTTTACCTTAGCGTGTATTGCCCTGTGTCCTATTTCTGTGTGAATCCTGTATGCGAAGTCAAGCGGAGTCGAGCCTAATGGCAAATCAATTATTTCGCCGCGCGGAGTTACCACGAATACATAGTCTGAGAAGAAGTCGAACTGCACATTCTCTATGAATTCCTTAGCCGATGACGAGTAATTCTGATAACCTAACGCCTCTCTGAACCACGCAAGACTCTTGTCTAAATCCGTTGACTTGCTTCTGCCCTCCTTATACATCCAATGCGCCGCAACGCCGTATTCAGCGGTTTTGTGCATCTCAACCGTTCTTATCTGCACCTCAAAGGGCAATCCGTTTTCAGAAAACAGGGTTGTATGTATTGATTGATACATATTAGGCTTGGGAGTGGAAATATAGTCCTTAAATCGCCCGGGAAGGGGCTTCCAAATAGAGTGCACTATGCCTAATACAGCATAACAGTCGGATACGGAGTTTACTATAATTCGCAATGCTGTAAGGTCGAATATCTCGTCAAGCGAAACCTTTTGCTTTATAATCTTTCTGTAAATGCTGTAAAGATGCTTAGGTCTGCCGTTTATTGTGGCTTCTATGCCGCTTTCCTTCAGCTTCCTTGCTATTGTGTCCATTGCGCTTTCAAGAAGCTGCATTCTTTCCATCTGCTGCGGCTCTATCGCGCTTTTTAGCTTCTCGTACGCGACGGGGTCTATGTATTTCAAAGCCAAATCCTCAAGCTCGCATTTGATTACGCCAATACCGAATCTGTGCGCCAGCGGGGCATATACCTCGATAGTTTCGTGAGCAATGCGCATTTGCTTATCAACGGGACAATGGTCAAGCGTGCGCATATTGTGAAGCCTGTCTGCTAATTTGATAATAACAATTCGAAAGTCTCTCGCAATAGCCAAGAACATCTTGCGCAGGTTTTCGGCTTGTCTTTCTTGGCGGTTTGTAGTCATAAGCTCGGTTTGAGACAGCTTTGTTACGCCGTCAACCATTATTGCGACCTCTGAACCGAACTTCTCCTCAATTTCGGATAAAGGAATTCCGCAGTCCTCTACAACATCGTGAAGCAAGCCTGCTATCAGGGAGCTGCTGTCCATCTCGATATTTAATAGAATCTCTGCCACAGCAAGCGGATGAGAAACATAGGGCTCGCCCGATTCGCGCACCTGATTGGCATGCGCAGTCTGCGCATATTCTACTGCGCTAACAATATTTTCGTATTCTTCGGGCGAATACCTCTCTTTGCATCTTTCCAAAAAAGTGGACACTAACTCCTCCGCAAGCATTTTATTATATATACGGTATAACAAATAGCGATATTCTAAATATCGCTTCGATACCATAGCTTTTCACCAACTATATTTCTACATTATACGCATATTGTCAAGTAAAGTCCACCTGTTGCGCTATTGATATAAGGAGTTTTTTTGCATATAATCAGAGTATGGAGGTGCAGTATGCCTAATTTGATTTCGTTATTAACCTTTGCGGCGGCTGTATTCGCTGTTTGGCTCGTATTCAAGATATTTTCTTTTCCGATAAAGATATTTTTCAGAATGCTGATAAATGCCATAATAGGCGCTGTTATATTGCTTGCTTTCAATTTCTTCGGCAACATAATAGGCTTTACAATACCTATAACTTGGCTGACCGCGTTGATTGCGGGAGTTTTCGGAATACCCGGCGTAGGCGCGATAATAATATATATGTTGCTGTTTCCCTAAGCTTGCCCGAAAACCTCATCGCTCAACCGCTTAAACTCATGGTACTCAGGCAAGTCGCTTAGTGCCTGCAAGCCTTGTATCAAGCCTGTGTAATACCATTCCTGCTCCGCATAGCCTCTGTTGAAGCGCGACCATAGCCTATCGCCAATCGCCTTATAATCCCTGTATATCTGACGGATATTTGATAGCTTATCCGCAAGCGAAATTATAAGAACATCTCTGTCGACTTCAGCTGATAAGCGGTCTATCGCAGCTTGCTTCCTCTCCTCCCAAGACTTCGATTTGTCCTCCGAGCTTGCCGCAACCAAGCGCAGCACACGCTCTCCGAAACGCGCCTCTATGTCATTAGCGGTAAATGGCGTATCCTCTATTACATCGTGCAGAAGTGCTGCCGTTATCAGCTCCTCGTCATACTTTATCCCGGCGACTATCGTTCCCGCTTCCATAGGGTGAAGCATGTATGGAATGTCCGTTCCCTTGCGCCTCTGCCCTTCGTGCGCAATGCTCGCGAATATCAGCGCTTTTTCTATCATATGCCCTCCTCAATGTGTTGAAGTGCACTGTTAAGTCTATAATAATATGAAATGCCACGAAACAAATGCAACTCGTACCGGTTATTCGTACTTGAAATCTGATTTTTCGCACCTGTAATATTTGTTAGTATCGTCTTCGCCAATGTGTTTGAATCCGACCTTTTCAAGCACATGCTGGCTTCGCGTGTTTTTCAATATAGAGTCTGCGTTGACCGCAAGCATATTCATTTCATTAAATGCGTACTGCAGCGCAAGCCGTATTGCCTTAGTGCCTATGCCCTTGTTTTTGTAATTGTCATTCTTTAAGTGGATTCCAAGCGTACATTCTCGCTTTTCATTATCGATTTTCTTCAACACCACTTCGCCTATAGGTTCATTGCTCAGCATTACAGCCAACGATACGTTACCTATTATACGATGATGCATGAAATAGCCTTTTACCCATTCTTTGTCGTAAACATAGGGCTTAAAATCCTCCATGTTCGCATATGTGCATGGGTCGGTCTCAAAGCCCTGAAAGAATTTGTGTGTAAGCGCTTTCGTCATAGGAACAAGCTTAATTTCAGACATAGCTCACCTTTTAGAACAGAAAATCGGGATATTGAACAAAAAACTTGATTTGCCAAATGCGACAAATCAAGTGAACTGGTGCCGAAGGTGGGACTTGAACCCACACGGTATTGCTACCAACGGATTTTGAGTCCGTCACGTCTGCCATTCCATCACTTCGGCGTCAACAAAACGAATTATAGCATAAAAAAATACTATGCGCAATAATTTTTTTAGCAGTTTTTTGTGCATATTATTAAATGATAAGGATTTGGCTTGCTAACTGCAATTTGGCAAAGCGGTATGCTTCACCTGCACAGCTTTTGCGCATATTATAAGGTAGCGATATCCTCATTATGCACTGCAGCCTTGCTTGCTTCATCGCCCGCGAATATGCTTTAATAATATACAATCTTTCTTGATTTGGGGTGTTGACAAACCAATATGCTGTATGTATAATTATTATCGTCGTTAGAAAACTTCTGATGGCGTATGAATATTCCTCCTTAGCTCAGTCGGTAGAGCATGCGGCTGTTAACCGCAGTGTCGTTGGTTCGAGTCCAACAGGGGGAGCCATAGAAAGCAAGTCGAAAGGCTTGCTTTTGTTTATTTCATTATGATGGAGTTCTCAATTATACCATCACACACCATATGCAAAATTTTACTATATTTCCAATAAGTTTTTGTATAAATATAATTTGCATTTAGTCAAATATACTTGACATATGGTGTTTGCTATGCTAATATGCAAGTATGGAGAGGAAGCATAACGGGGCAGGCATAAAAAACCTTAAACTAAAGAGTGCTCGAGCGCAAAAGGATATGTCGCAGGAGCAGCTGGCAAGGGCTATTGGTGTGTCGCGTCAGACTATCAATATGATAGAAAAGGGCAACTTCAACCCTTCGCTGTCATTATGTATAAGCATTTGCCGCGTTTTAGGTAAGACTTTAGACGAACTATTTTGGAATGAGGAGGCAAGGTATGAAGCAGAAGAATAACTACTTTCGTATTTATTCGATAATGAAGAGCAACCTTGCCGTAAACGACGAGAGGATTGCTAACGAGCGCACAAAATTAGGCCTCAGAATGCTAAGACTGATACAGTTTATAGTCGTTGGGGTGCAGCTGTTAGGGCTGATTGCGAGTGTTATAAAGCCGCACAATGGCTACTTCTCAATACCTCTGTATATTTACTTGCTCATACTGCTTCCGTTTATCGTTGAGCCGCTATATGCTTGCGCAAAGGGTTCGATAGGGGCGCAGCGGTACGACTCCATATACTTCTTAGTCGGCATGATAGAGTTTGGATACTTCTCAATGGAGCTAATCAGACTGTTCGGTGCGGACATTGTGGGGCTTATAGCAGCGCTGCTTTCGGGCATGGTGCTGTACTATTTAGCTTGTGTGCTGTTGTATTACTTATATGCAAGGCGCAATGCAAGCGAAGAATGATTGCTTTGAAACTTTTTCATAATTCACAAGTGCAAAAACTTGTGGCCTCCTGTTTTTACCCGCTTGGATGACCGGTTCAAGCGGGGTTTTTTGTTATTTGAACATCAATTCCGCAGCAGCGTAGAAATCCTCATCTACATCTTTTCTCTCAAGCGCCTGGTCAAGCTCAACAGCAATTATTTTAATGCCGGAAAGCGCCACCATCTTGCCGTATTCCTTCTCAACCGCCATTTGACCGGCCTTTACGCCTAATCTATACCCCAGAACCCTGTCAAATGCCGTGGGTGAACCGCCTCTCTGAATATGCCCCAACACTACATACCTGCATTCGAAGGTTCTGCATTCCTCGGGAAGCGTATCGTCGCTGCGCATTTCCTTTTCAATCATATCGGCAAGCTCTTTCGCAAGGCCTTTTTCGGATAGGTTCTTGTTGCCGAATTGGTCAACCTCAAGCTCCTTACTCTCGTCCTTTGAAAGCTCAAAGCCCTCCGCGACTACGATAATAGTATAGTTCTCGCCGTGAATATGCCTTGATTTCACAAGTCGCATAATCTCATCGAATGTCTTTGGATATTCGGGAATGAGTATCAGGTGCGCGTTTGCCGCAACCCCTGCCTGCAAAGCGATATGCCCGGTATGCCTGCCCATGCACTCGACTATTATGCAGCGCGAATGAGACTCGGCAGTGGTATGCAGCCTGTCTATACATTCCATAGCTATATTCGAAGCGGTATCGAATCCGAATGTATAGTCCGTGCATGATAAATCGTTGTCAATCGTTTTAGGAACGCCTATTACATTTATGCCAATCTTTCTAAGATGATTGGCAACGCCCAAGGTATCGTCGCCGCCGACTGCAATCAGACCCTCTAAGCCCAGCTGCTCCATGCGCATACGAACGGTTTCGGGGCCGTCATCAACCTTCAAAATATTTGTGCGGGAAGAACCTAATATTGTGCCGCCCTCAGTCTGAATACCCTCTACATCGGCATAGCTTAAAGTTCTGCCCTCGCCGGTCAAAGCACCGCGCCAGCCGTCGTACAATCCATATACCTGAACTCCTGCGCTCAAACAGCTTTCAACTACTCCGCGAATAACCGCGTTCAAGCCGGGACAATCACCCCCGCCGGTCAATATACCTATGCGTCTTGGCTTATACATAAAACACCTCATATCAATTCAATTATTATAACAAGTTTTTGAGTTTTAATTCCGCAATCACTTGCTTTGAAATATTGCGCGCGCTTTTCATAACGCCGTTTTCCATACACTGTATAACAATTATGTTGTCATATCGCTTGGCAGATTCCAAATACATTTGCCGCGCCTGCTCCTGAATGTATGTCGAGCTCTCGTAAACATCCTTCTTATCGCCTAAGTAATCACGCCTGCCTTTTTTTGAGAGGTTCGACTGCGCAAAATCTTTGTCAACATCGAAGAATATGTACGCGTCGGCCTTTGGAATACCAAATATTTCGTTTTCAAGCTTAAAAATCCACTCCGCAAGCTCCCATCTGTTTTCTTGGCGTATGCTCTGATACACTACATTCGACAGCGTATAGCGGTTTATTATGAGATAGTCTGCTTCTAAGTCGCGCTTCTTAATGTTCACAAGTCTATCCGCTGCAAACCACAGCGCCATGCTTTTCGGGTCTAACTCCTTTGCGGAAACCTCGCCCGTGTTTGATAGCAGCTTGCCTATTTCCTGACCTATGAAGCCGTCATACACAGGAAAATCCATAGTGCTTATAGTTGCGCCCGCCGCTCTTATATGCTCGCAAAGAAGCCTAAACTGAACGGTTTTGCCGCTGCCGTCAATTCCCTCCAATGCTATAATCTTTTGACCTGCCATCTTATTTCCCCTTATATGATAGATTATTATAGCATGATTTGGGAGAAGTGAAAAGAAGGGGAGGGAGAAATATATAGATTTTGCATTATTGAAAGCATAATCACCATTATTAGCAAGGAGGGAGAGATGTTTTGCAATAACTATTGTAAGCAATTGGCTGAAGCCGATAATCCGCCCTTAGAAAGCAAAACTATGCAATAATCAATTCATTTTTTAGCTTTCCGCTTTTCAATAAGTAAGCAAATTAAAGGGGAACCCTAATATCAGGTTCCCCTAAGCATTTCATTGAATAAAGGTAGTATAGAGGGCTATATTCCCATATATTCCTTTTGCTCCCCTGTCAGCTCGTCTAAGCCCAGTCCCATGGCTTTCAGCTTAATCATAGCAACATCGTGGTCGATTTCATCGGGAACATCGTACAGCCTGTTTTCAAGCTTTGTGCCATTCTTCGCTAAATGCAGCACGCACAGCGTTTGTATAGCGAAAGACAGGTCCATTATTTCAGCCGGATGACCGTTCCCTGCGACTATGTTCACAAGTCTGCCGTCTGCTAAAAGGTTTATGCGCTTGCCCGTGCTAAGCGTGTATGTTTCTATAAAGGGCTTGCTCTCCTCATACTTTACGCTAAGCGCCCTTAAATCAACCTTGTTGACCTCAACATCGAAATGCCCTGCGTTCGCAATCATACAGTCGTCCTTCATCAGCTCATAGTGCTGCTTGTTGATTACATCATTGCAGCCCGTAGCTGTTATGAATATATCGCCCAAGGGTGCGGCGTCTATCATTTTCATTACGCGGAAACCGTCCATAGCCGCCTCCAACGCCCTGTACGGATTAACCTCCGTAACTATTACATTAGCGCCTAAGCCCTTTGCTCTGTTTGCGATACCCTTTGAGCAGAAGCCATAGCCTGCCACAACGACTGTTTTCCCCGAAACCATATTGTTTGTCGTGAACATTATTGCGTCCCAAACCGACTGCCCCGTTCCGTGCACATTGTCGAACAGGTGCTTGCAGTTCGCGTCATTCACCGCAATCATGGGGAAATTAAGCGTGCCGTTTCTCTCCCTCATTCTCAGCCTGTGAATTCCCGTAGTAGTTTCCTCACAGCCGCCTATGAGGTTCTCCGCTAACTCAGGCTCATTCGTAAGCATTTCGACGAAGTCGCCGCCGTCGTCGATTATAATATGCGGGCGAAACTCCAGCGTTTTCCTGATATGCTCGAAGTATTCCTCATCGGTCGCGCCATGGATCGCAAACACCTCTATACCTAAGTGATTAAGCGCAGCGCAAATCTCGTCCTTCGTGGAAAGCGGATTCGAGCCCGTAGCGCGCACATCTGCTCCTAATTCTCTCAATAGAAGCGCAAGATACGCGGTTTTTGCCTCCAAGTGTATGCAAAGCGAAACCCTCAAGCCCTTCAGCGGCTTTTTATCGGAATAACGCCTTTCAAGCTCATTAAGAACGGGCATAAAACGCTTAACCCATTCGATTTTCTGCAGTCCCAAAGGATAGAGTTCCGGATTCTTTATAATGCTCATACTTGCTCCTTAAAGTTTTTCTTATAATATCATAGCATTTATGCTGTGCCTTGCAAATTGCTTTCTCCGCTTTTCTTAAAATGTGAAAGCAGGCAGATTATAAGCCCGAAGCTGCACCCGCCAAGCAAAAGATTCATCGTGATTAAAAGCACAATGAAGCTGTTAGTCATATAGCCGATTAAGCCTATAAGCATTGATATTGCCGTAGCCAAGCAGAATGCCTTTGCGACCTTTTTGTTCAAGCAATGCATCATAAATAAGCATGCAAGCGGATAGAACACCGTCCACCCCAGCATATTTATTGCGTTTATCGCCGAAATATTATAGCTTTGCGTGATTTGCAGCAGTCCATCAGAATTGCCGGCTAAAAGCTGTAATCTTGTTGCGGTCATTTGCACGAAGTACGCGACGCTTATTAAAAGCATAAACGCAAGCGCGGTGCTCTTTGCCAGCTTTGCGAATATGCGCTTTTCGTCGCTTGCCTGAAAGGCTATTCCTGATACAGCTATAAAAAACGCTATAGAATAAATAAGCATACAAGCCATTCCTACATATTTGAAAACAGCTGTGCTTGTATTTTCATACTCAATAAAATGCTCTAAGCCCTGCCACACATACGGCTCATTAACAATAAATATAGCGATGAAGCACAGCGTATATACTATGAAAGAAACAAATCCGATAACAGCGGATATTGTACCAGTTTTCTTAATTGAGTTATTCATATTATCCTCCTAAAAACTTAATCTTGATTTAGTTGAAAGGGGAGGATAATATCTATTCCGGCTTAACTGCAAATGCTTTCATAAACACAAAGTCGTCGCTGTTCTCCATAAAGAAGCACAGCGTTTTTGCAATTACAACGCCAATAGACGCCAAAAGCAAATCAACGGAAGACGAAAAGAATATTCCGCAAGCAAATGCTCCTATAAGCAAACGAAAAAGTATTCTTGTGATTCTTAAAGCGCCTTGCATATGCCCTCCGTTTCCAAAATTATATTCTTTTTTGATAACAGGCGCAACAATAAAAAACGCATGGTTTCCCATGCGCTTATATTTTCGATTAGTGCTTACTCAGCCAACAGCTTTTCCACAGCCGCTAACTTAATACAGCAGCAAAGCAGCTTCATAGCCTCTTTCAGTTCATCTATGGGCGGATATGAAGGCGCAATCCTCAGATGAGAGTCGTTGGGGTCGTTGCCGTAAGGATATGTAGCGCCCGCAGGAGTAATAACCAAGCCCGCCCCCTTGCATAGCTCGCTTATGCGCTTTGCTGTGCCTGCCATAGTATACAGGCTCACAAAGTAGCCGCCCTTAGGCTTGTACCAATTTGCTATGTGGTGCGGCCCGATTTCCTCATTCAAAGCGTTCAGCACAACATCAAACTTGGGCTTAAGCACTGCGCCAAGCTTCTTCATATGCGCCATAATTCCTTCGCGGTTTTTGAAGAAAAGCATATGCCTTAGCTGATTCAGCTTGTCATAGCTTATAATTTGCTTGCTTATTATCTTTTTCATGTATGCCATATTCGCTTCACTGCACGCGAAGCAGGATATGCCTGCGCCGGGGAATGTGATTTTCGAGGTCGAAGCGAACTCAAATACCATATCGGCGTTCCCATGCTTTTCACATTCCGAAAGTATGTCTAAGAAAGGAACAAATTCGCCGTCAAACTCGTGTATGCAGTAGGCGTTATCCCACATAAGCAAAAAGTCCTTTGCGGCGGGCTTCATAGCCGCAATCTTTCTCACTGTTTCATCGGAATAGCTTACTCCGTCGGGGTTGGAGTACTTAGGAACGCACCACATTCCGCGTACGGACTCGTCCTTTATAAGCTCATATACCATGTTCATATCAGGACCGTCGTCAAGCAGGAGAACGGGTATCATCTCAATACCGAATGACTCGCATATAGCAAAATGCCTGTCATATCCGGGAACTACGCAAATGAACTTCACCTTGTCAAGCTTGCTCCAAGGCTTTTCGCTGTGTAACAGTCCATGGGTGAACGCCTTTGAAATCGTATCGAACATCATGCTCAGGCTTGAGCTTCCGCCAATGAATACCTGCTCGGGCTTTGTGCCCAATATTTCCGAAAACAGCTTTCTCGCAGAGGGCAAGCCCTCAAGCACGCCGTAGTTTGCCGCTTCCACGCCGTCAACAAATGTTGGGGCGTCGCCCGGCAGATTAAGCAGCTCTTTAGATAAAATAAGCTGGTCATTTCCGGGCTTCCCTCGTGAAATGTCCAACTTCTTGCCTGCTTTTACAAATCTGTCGTACTCCGCCTGTAATTCCTTTTTAATGGATAGTAGCTCATCATGGCTCATAGAGCTTATGTTACTCATTTATAACCTCCCGTATGTGCTACCTATATTGTCCACTTAATATTTCGTAAAGTCAACCATATGGGAAGGGATTTAGCGCAATATATTAAATATAACAGCTACCTGTGATACGCTTTGTTCAGCATTTCGGTAGGCTCACCGTTCTCGTCATAAATAATAAAGTCGTCTGATATTTTTATGCCTACTCCGCCGTCCTTTTTCGCTTTTATGAGAGTCAGATATGGCGACACGCTTTTATTCGCCCTTACGAACTGCATAGTCTTTGGCTCTAGCCTGTTTCTTCTCAATGCTTCAAGCGCGTCCATTACTCTGTCAACGGGATAAGACATGTAAAAATATCCGCCGCTTTTCAGAATTCTCGTCGCTGCCCTTGCAATATCGAATATTGTAGTTTCGGTCTGCGCGCGTGTAAGCGACCTGTGAATATCCTTAGGAATAATATGCGCCTTTGCGTCATAGTAGGGCGGATTGCACACGCATACATCGAATGCCCCGTTATAATGCCTGTATGCTTCGCGCAAATCCATGTTCTCGACCATAATTTTGTCCTCTAAGCTGTTGAGAATAATGCTTCTCTGCATCATATCGGCTAATTCACCGTTAATCTCAAACCCGACAACCGAGCATGAGTATCGCCCATACACCAAAAGCGATATAATACCCGTTCCGCTGCCAAAATCCGCTACGAAATCGCCCATTTTCGCCTTGCAGAAGTCGCTCAGCAGTACCGAATCGGTAGTGAAGCGAGGCAAATCTGCCGACAGTATTATCTTTAACCCCTTAAACTGCAAATCCTCTATTGTTTCATTCGCTTTCATATCAAACATTTACAGCACCCAACATACTTTTTATCTTCCCCGCGACTGCGCCGTTCACAATAGCTTTCAATCTTGTACCATCTTCGGTGTGATCCTCCTCCACAACTACGCCATTTTCGCGAATATAAGCCACCACATCATAGCGGTTGTATGGAATTATCAGCTCTATGGAGTTGTTTTCACCAAACAGCATTTCCTCAATTTTTTGCAGCAGAGTATCAAGCCCAATCTTTTTAAGAGCGGAAATATCCACGCTCACCTTGCCGGTACAGCTTTCCTCGTCATGCGCTTTTATAATGTCAAGCTTGTTCCTTACAAGTATTTGCGGAATATGCGCGGCTTGCAGGTCTGCCAAGACTTCGTTTACGACCTCCATTTGCTTTGCGCAGTAATCCGACGAAGCGTCAATAACATGCAGTATCAAGTCTGAATTAGTTACTTCCTCAAGCGTAGAGCGGAAGGCGTGAACAAGCTCATGCGGAAGCTTGTTTATGAATCCCACTGTATCAGATAGCAGTATCTCAGACCCATTAGACAATGTGATTTTGCGCACAACAGGGTCAAGCGTAGCGAACAACTGGTCGGCAACATATTCGTCTGAACCCGATAGTGCATTCAACAGCGTGGATTTACCCGCATTTGTGTATCCCACAAGCGACACAAGCGGAATACTGCTGCTCTCACGCTTTTTGCGGCGCAAATCTCTCTGCTTCTTGACTTGCTCTAACTCCTGTTCTAATTCGAATATCCTTCTGTGAATTCTGCGTCTGTCAATTTCAAGCTTCTTTTCGCCCGGACCGCGTGTGCCTATACCGCCGCCCAAGCGCGACATCGAAGTACCGAAGCCCAGCAGTCGCGGCAGTCTGTATTTCTGCTGTGCCAATTCAACCTGTAATTTACCCTCGCGTGAAGTGGCGCGCGCCGCGAATATATCTAATATCAGCGTAGTTCTGTCTATTACCTTAGTTCCTGTAATATCCTCAATATTCTTTATCTGTATAGCGCTCAGTTCATCATCGAATATAATTACATCTGCGTTATTCTCACGAACGAAAAGCGCCAGCTCCTCAATTTTGCCGCTGCCTAAGTATGTGGCTTTGTCTATTTGCTTAGCCCTTTGCACAAACCTGCCTACAACCTCTGCGCCTGCTGTTTGCGCCAAGCTTTCAAGCTCTTCTATGGGGTCATAGCCTAATGCCTTGCCGCTGTCTATCCCAGCTAAAACCGCACGCTCAACCTTAGCCGCTTCGTTTTCTATCGCGGTGCGCTTCAATCTCTCGTCGGCTAAGTAGATTTCATTCAGTAGCAGCTTATGGGGAATCCTTGAAGGGCTTATAGGGCCATATATTAGCGAAGCGTTTGGCGTTTCCTCCGTATTTTCACCTATGAACCCCACAAACATTTGGCTTGGCTTGCCTTCATATATGCCTAATGAAGCTATTGCGTCAAGCTTCGCGGTGTGTAAGGTAGCGATGTCAACCGAGGATAATCTCGGGTCGCCCGACGGGTGTGTGTGAATACAGCGAACGCCGCAAAGCCTGTCTAAATTCCTTACAACGCGCACCTGCGGCATTTCAACCTTGTTTATTTCGCCTATTGAAATATTAACTATGCGCCCGTCTCTTGCGATATATACAGATATTTCCCGGGAAATTTCCGCACTAAATTTTGTCATTGCTTCAAGCAGCTCAATATCGGCAAAGCCCTGAACCTTAATATCATACAGCGCCTCAATAGCTTCAAGCGTAATGTTCTTAATACCGTTTATGTTTCCATGAATCTTTCTTTTTTCCATATTCACAGTATATCCAATAAAGCATATTTTAGCAATCGGCGGGGGAAATATGGTATAATAAAGCTATGGAAATGAACACACAAGGCACAACGATAATAGGAATGTCCGGCGGCGTGGATTCGTCGGTCGCGGCGCTGCTTCTAAAAAGGCAGGGCAAAAACCTCATAGGCGTTTTCATGAAGAACTGGGAGGAGGACGAGGAAAGCGGCCTATGCACAGCTACACAGGATTTTTCCGATGTTCGCCAAACCGCAGCGGTTATAGGAATTCCATACTACACAGTAAACTTCGCAAAAGAGTATTACGATAGAGTATTCACATACTTTTTAGAAGAATATAAAGCGGGCAGAACCCCTAACCCTGATGTTCTCTGTAATTGCGAGATAAAATTCAAGGCGTTTTTGGAGTTCGCGCTGAAATCGGGCGCTGAAGCAATAGCCACGGGGCATTACGCGCGTTTAGCGCATACAAGCGACGGTGTAAAGCTGTTAAAGGCGAAGGATAAAAGCAAGGACCAGACATATTTTTTAGCGGGCTTAACGCAAAAGCAGTTAGAAAAAGCAATATTCCCCATAGGCGATTTATTGAAAAGCGAGGTCCGCCAAATAGCGCAGGAAGCGGGGCTGCCCACAGCGTATAAAAAGGACTCAACAGGCGTTTGCTTCATAGGCGAGCGCAATTTCAAGAAGTTTTTAATGCAGTACCTGCCTGCGCAAAAGGGCGATATAGTCGATTTGAAAGGCAATGTATTAGGCAAGCATGACGGCTTGATGTTCTATACTATAGGTCAGAGGCGCGGCTTAGGCATAGGCGGTCTGAAAAACGGTACAGGCGAGAGCTTCTTTGTAGTGGATAAGGACTTAGAGCGCAACCGCCTCATAGTAACGCAGGGCGAGGGCAGGGAGCTATACTCAAGGGCGCTTGAAACCTCTAAATTCCACTTCATAGCCGGCGAACCGCCAAGCGATACCTTTCGCTGCATGGCTAAGTTCAGGTATCGCCAAAACGATACGCCCGTTACCGTTACAATCGGGAAAGAAGGCGCATTGATTGAGTTTGACGAGCTGCAAAGGGCTATAACCCCCGGTCAGTACGCTGTATTATATGACGGCGAGGAGTGCTTAGGCTGCGGCGTAATAGAAAGGGCAATAAAATGATACGCATAAATCTTGATATAGTTATGGCAAAACGCGGAATAGGTTTAATGCAGTTATCGCGCTTAGTGGGCATCACACCTGCTAATCTGTCGCGCTTGAAGGCGGGCAAGGTGAAGGAAATACGCCTTTCCACATTAGACGCATTATGCAGGGTATTGCAGTGCGAGGTCAAAGATATATTAGAATTCGTTGATTAAATCTCAATTCAACAGCACAAGCTATACTATGAATAGAAAAGTATTGATGCCCTTAATGATTTCGGCGGCATTAGGTATAGCTTATTGCATACTGATACTGCTGTTTTACGGAAACGCCATATTCGGCGCAAGCTCTTTATTGAGCTTCGTTTTAGGCGCATTGGCGGCGGCATTTGTCATTCCGCATATAGTTGTCGTAATAATAGCCGCAGTATTCAATGTTGTTGCGGTGATTGCCCGTTCAAAAACATTTGCGCTGCTTTCGGGCATTTTTTACAGCTTAGGAGCTGTGCTTTTTGTGTTCTTCTCCGTGTTTTTAGTGCCGTCAATCATATTATGCTTTATTGGCTATTCCAAGCTGAAGGACGCGCAAACAGAATTAAACGAGTCTAACGACAATGAGCCAAAATAAAAAATCGGCAGAGCATACACCCTGCCGATTTAATGTTATTTGCTTATTTCACAGCTAATAGCAGAATCCTAATTGCGTCGCCTGTGTTTACCACACCGTCTTGATTTGCGTCTGCAACCTTTTCAAACAGGTCGGACAGCTCAATATTACCGATTGTATAGCTCAATACATATGTAGCGTCACCCGTGTTTACTTTGCCGTCGCCGTTCGCATCGCCAATCTGAATATACATCGCGGTTATTGTGGTGTTCTGCTTAATATTCCTATGGTCGCCGTCCCAGCCGCTGAATATATAGCCTTCACGCTCCGGGTCCTCGGGAAGTACTGCGTCTTCGCCCTCTTCGACAACCTGAATATCAAGCAAGCTTCCGTTCCAATCCCTGAAATATACCGTATATGTAGGCGGCGCGGGTTCAACGGTTACCTTGCAGTTTGCGTAGAAGGTTTCGCCGGAAACATTGTCATACACGGTGCAAACAATGGTAGCTGTACCTTCCTCAATACCTGTAACTAAGCCGGTCCATGAAACGCTCGCTACATCGGGCTGTATGGATTCGAAATCAATTAGATAGTCCGTCGCGTCATTAGGTGATATGCTTACATTAAGCTGCAAGGTTTCTCCGACCTTAATTGTTGCGCTTTCCGCCATGGTTACGCCCGTTACAGGCACAGGTGCGCCCACTTCTGACAGCCTTGCCGAGCCGCTGCCCTGATATACCAGCTTAGCGCGATAACTGCTGTATGGGTCATATTGCCCCTTCATTTTTTTCGCGTAATCAACTCCTTCGGCAACGGTGTATAGCTTTCCGGTTCCTTCGTCTACCTTGCAGAGCCTTCTGAACAGCTCATTCATCATCTGATTGTCATAGTAGAAGGATACAGGGTTGTCGTAGCCTATAACCGCACTTGCGCCAATGTTTAATAGCGGTGAATACATGGTGTTGTTATACATGCCGTAGCAAATGCCCATGTAAATTATGCTGTTCGGCAGTGAGGGACAGTATTTTTGAATGTATGTTGCGCGAACAAGCACATCGCCCGAGCTTTGTATTAAATGCCCTTGTGAAACATCTGCCGAGTCGTAGGTGCCTTTCGCGGCTGCTGAAACGCATATTACGACCTTGCCATTATATAAGTCGCCATGGCTGTCAACCATTATAAGACCATATTTGCTCCAGTTTTTGAAGGAAACAACCGTCGCCCTAGGATAGCCATGCGAGCCGTTGCCGTAGTAGCCGTAAACGCTGCCGCCCATTGCGCCCTTTATTACATTTTTAGCCAACTCAACATACTTCATCGTGAAGTCGCTTTGAACGCCGTAGTAGGGGGCATATACGCCAATGTCCTTGCTGGTGGGAGCCAGCTTTAATTCGTATTCTTCCTCTTGATTGAATGTAGAATATACCTCAGAAAGTTCCTCTATTTCAGCCTCTATTGCTTCGATTTGCTCAGCGGAGCGTTCCTCGCGTATTGTGAAAGCGTTGCAGATACCCGAGTATGTTTCGAAATTAAGCGTGGTTTCGGTTTCGTATCTCAATATTTCAATGTCGGGATTGTCAGAGAGAAAATTATACACGCAGTCAACTATTTCTTTATTAGAATAGCCCATGCTTTTAAGCGTATCCCTCAATCCGTCAATCTTGCGCCAAAGGGCGTCGTTTTTTGCTAAGTCAGCATCAGACAGCTTGTTGTAGAACCTGATTTCGTGTTCGCCGTACTTTTTATCGTCAACTCTCAGGTGATAAACATTTGTGGCTTTCTTGTTAGCGGTCAAATGCACAGTCGCTTTGTATTCTTCATCGCTTACGCGCGATAGCTTTGTAACTAAGTTACCGTTATTATCATAAACGGCTACCCTTGCGTTCAAAGGTACGCCGCTTATTTTTGCACTGAATGTTACCTCTGCACTATGACCGATTTCAATACCGAAATTGTCTGCGCTGAAAGACTTAACAATGACCTGCTTGCCTTGTGCCGAGCTTTTTCCGACAAAAGCGAAGGAGAATGTAAAGCAGGCGCAAAGCACTAAGCATAATAGCTTTTTCCAAATGGAAATGCCAATCCTCATATTCCTTACCTCCAAAGTTTATATAATATTTTATCATGTAGAATTTCAAAAATAAAGCAGAAATTAGCATAACATTGAAACATTGAGAGGCAGTATTTTGAATTTTGCCGAATGACTTTGCTCATATAATTGGAGGGAGAGGGAGAGTAGTAATACCTGATTCGCAATCACGTCTGCTACATAAATAGCGTATCGATTTTTCGCCTACGGTAGCCTTTACAGCAAAAAAAGACCGCGCTATGCGGTCTGTAATACTCGTATTTGCTTAATTATGATTTCTTCTTCTGAACTGCTGGTGCTTAGCTGTCAAAACTACATAGCGTCTTGGTTCGTCGCCCTCGCTGTGTGTAGTTACATAGGGGTTTCCTTGCAGTGCAGAGTGTATAATTCTGCGCTCATACGGGCTCATAGGCTCAAACTTATACGGCTTTCCGCTTGCCCTTACTGTTGCTGCCTTTGCTCTTGCTAAATTCTTCAATACTTCTTCACGCTTTACCCTATAGCCCTGTGCGTCTAATGAAACTCTCACATACTCGCTTGGAGCCTTATCCTTGTTTGCGTAAAGCTGTACTAAGTATTGAAGCGCGTCTAATGTTTCGCCCCTGTGCCCTATAATTGCGCCGGGCTCGTCGGTATCTATCTTCAAATGCAGCCCTCTTTCGCTTACGCCGCCCAATACGGTTGCTTGCAAGCCCATTTTTTCTAACAGCTCTATCAAGAATTTCCCGGCTTCACTGTTTTTTGCGCAATCCTCTGAATACTCGATGCTGCTGTCAACATTCTGAACAGGCTGCTTCTGAAATCTCTGGTTCTTGTTGTTTCTATATCCTGAATTATATTTTTGGTTGTTCTTGTGCGCGTATTTGAAATTATTGTCGTCAGACGGTCTATTTACCCTTTCTTCCTGCTGAATATGAGCCGGCGTCTCGGGTCTTGCAACGAATTCCTGCTTTTGAGGTGATTCCTTGATCTCGCTCTTCTCGGGCTTTTCGGGCTTATTCTCAAAAAGCTCCTTTACATCGATAGTGTCGCGCACCGTAAGCTTGACTATGGCAGGCTTTGCGCCTAAACCGAATACTCCGCGCGTTTCGTTCTGAACAACATCTATATCAACTTCATCTATTGAAATGCCTAACTTGCTTAAACCGTTAAATATAGCTTCATCAATGGTCTTGCCTTCAGACAAGTAAACCTCGCCCATATTATTCCCTCCAATTATTTGCTTGTAACAGCACTTTTTTCTTTATCAAACTTGAATAGCGATAATGCTATGTTGGTTATTAGCATTATAGCACTGCTTAGTGTCCAATATATTGCGAATGCCGCAGTATATGACAAACAGAAGAAGAACGACATAACAGGCAATACATACATGGTGAACTTTCCTAACTGTGCGCCCGGCGCTGAAGCATCATTCGTTTTCTGCTGCTTCATAGTGTACCAAGCGTACAGGAACTGGAACAGCGTAGCCAAAACAGGCAGTATGAAGAAGCCGTTGTTATAGCCCTTGTATTTATTCTGCAAAGGCTCAATCAGCTTTTCATATTCCATTTTTGCTTCATCAAATTTTCTTTCCTTCTGTTCCGCGTTTAGTTGATCGTACCCTTCCTGTTCATCGTAAAAGATCTTCTCCAGCTTTTTATAAACATCGGGGTTCTCTTTACGCAAGTAAATTAAATCCTTTGTAGCTTTATATATTTTGGATTGCTTGTCGTATGATGAACCGAAAAAGTCATCAGCATCCATTACGACAGGCTTAAAGCCGTTGTCAGGCTGCCAAATGTTGTTTATCCAAAGGAATTTAGCCTGCAAGAATGTTTCAGAAACCTCAGGTGCTTCGCCCGTTTGCTCGGCGACCTGAATGTTCTGCTTCATATCAACGAGTATCTTGATGTTTTGCTCATAGCTCCAGAATCTAAATGCGGCTATGAAGGAAAACAAAAAAGCTAATGTAAATATCACGGGCAAGCAGCCTGCTAATGTGCTTGACCCGCTTTCTTTCAATAGTTTTTGGTATTCTGCATTGAGTTTATTTGGGTCGTTCTTATAACGCTTTTTCAGCTCCTCATATTTTGGACTCAACTCGCTTTGCTTTGCGAGGTTTTTGCGCTGCGCAATATCAAATGGCAGCATTGCAATACGCAATATGACCGTGCTTACGAAAATAGTCCAAAAAATGCTGTTGTTAAGCACATTTTCGGACAGCCAGCGCATCCCTAAGAATATCCAGGTGGTCAAGAAAAAATCGCCTGTCAAGTCTTTATCCTCGTTTCAAATATAAGTAAGCTAACTCCTGTTTTTCTTAGGCGGAACAGGGTCGTAACCGCATTTAGACAGTGGGTTGCACCTCAATATGCGCCATATCGCCAGGCAAGTGCCATAAAAAGCGCCATGTATCTCTATGGCTTCAATTGCGTATTGAGAGCAGGTCGGTCTGAACCGACAACATGGGGGAAGGCGTCGAGAAATATTTTTTTGATAAAATCGTATTATCTTTATGAGAAGTGTTCTCATTGTTCTCTCGCCTTCATGTCGTCTGTGGGCGATAGCAAGCCCGCTTTGTTAAGCAGGCCCTCTATGCTTTCAACTATGCCCAAAAAGCTTTCATTTAATATAGGTTCTCTTGCAACAAATATTATGCTGCTTCCGGGTTTAACTCTTGGTAGAAGCGGTGAAAATGCCGCGCGCATACGCCGTTTCACACGGTTTCGCGTTACGCTGTTGCCTATCTTCTTGCTGACTGAAAAGCCTATTCTGGGGAGTTCGTGATTGCTCCTTCTATATACGAGCACCAAGCATTTTGATGCAATAGCTTTTCCAGTCTTATACACATATCGGAATTCCTTATTGCGTTTTAATGAATAAAGTCTCTTCACAACTATTCCCTTTCATTAAATACGCAAAGCATTCCAATCACAATTACGCGCACAATACCTTTCTACCCTTTGCACGCCTGCGTGCTAAAACATTCCTTCCGTTCTTGGTCTTCATGCGCTTTCTGAAGCCATGAACCATTTTCCTATGCCTTTTCTTAGGCTGGTAGGTACGAAGCATGGTGTATCCTCCTTCAAATATTTGCGCGAAAAAATCGCGAATTCAATCAATAATTATATTAGACAATTATATCGCTTGTCAAGCGGATTGCAAAAAATCAATGCAGCTTGCCCACCATCAATTTGACAATGGGCAAGCAAGTAGTTATCTGCCCTCAAGCTCTCTGCGGCGTTTTACCAAGAAGGTCGCAAGGTGAACGCCCTTAGTGCCTCGCCCGAAGCCCTCGTCAGCGCCGTATTTGCGCGCAAGCTCAGGTGTTACCTGTGTACCGCCGGCACAGAATATCACCTTATCCCTTATGCCCATTTCGGTAGCAATCTGATTTATGCGCGCTATGTTCTTATAGTGCGTATCGTCGTGGCTGATAATGGTTGACGCCAATATTACATCAGCCTTCATCTCAACCGCTGCGTTTACAAGCTTCTCCGGCGGTACGGATGTGCCAAGATAAATGACCTCTATTCCGTACTTCTCTATGCCGCCATGCTTAATGTCAATTATTTCACGTAAGCCTACGGAATGCTCGTCGTTGCCCACTGTTGCGCAAACTGCACGCATGGGCTTTCTTTCGATTTCCGCGCGGATTTCGGCGTCGCTTATAACCTCAGGCTCCTTGGGTATAACAAGCTTGTCAATATCTATCGCGAAAGGCACCTTGCCCTTTACCTCAATGCGCGTGCCCTCGACCGGGTGCATTATTTCGCAGTTGATGACCTCTACCTCTGTGAGATTCATCTGCTTTGCACATTCCAGCGCGGCGGCCTGTGCTATGCGCTTCTCAGCAGGGAAGAACATAGTAAGCATTACAATACCGTCTGCCAGCCATTCCATTTCGGGACGGATTTTGTTTGAGAAGCCCGGGCGGAACTCCGCAACAGCGTCCATGCGCAGATTTACATTGTCCTCTTCGTCTAATTCGTCTATATAGACTATCTTCTCGGGCTTTTCGAAAGTGCAGCCGCCTATAAGCGAAGCAGGGTCTTTTACAGCGTTCTTATCGTATTGCTCAACATTGTTGTAGCCGTAGTGCGCTGTAACGGGTGCCATATAGTCCTTTGCGCGCTTGAACAGAGTGCCGGCGCCTATGCCGCCGTCAATTTTACGAACTATGCCGTCGCCGTTTCTCTCGGGATATATGCCTGAGTCAACGAAGAAGCCGGCTTCAACCGCCTCGAAATAGCCGCCCATTTCAAGCATTTCTTCCATGAACAGCACAGCACGCTCCTTCAATTCGCGCGCCTTGTCACGCAGGTAGCCCTCTTTCTTCAGCTCAACCATATCCATAAGCCCGTCTAAGCCTATGAGAGTCTGCTTCGCTGTGTCACAGGCTTCTATGTTGTAGATATGCCATGGAACATTTCTGCCCTCGTCTGGCGTTATCGTAGATTGTATGTCTGCGCTTGTGAGCTTTGATATTACCATGTTGAGAACATGCGTAACAGTCGCTTCACGCGTTGATGACTCAATGTACTTAGTGTTCATCTGTGCGCGCATACGATATCCTGTGAACAGCTCGCGCAAAGCCACTGCATAGGGCAGGTCCATGTATACGCAGGGCGCGGGGGTTGCTGTGGGCGGAACGGTTGACAGGCAGATATTTTCCTTCTTAATGCCAACCTTTACGGAGAACATGGCGTTTATAGCGTGCTGAACCATAAGCTCGGGCATTACCTTCCACGCTTCTCTTGCGGTCGCGTTTGCGTTGTGCGCACCGTCAATCTGTGCCATGTTTGCCCACGCTATAATCTTCTTAGATTCGCAGGCGTCAACGAATGAGCGAATCATATTGATATTTCTGTAAATTACATTGTATTGCGGGTCTTGGTGAACGCCGTTTACGCCTTCTTCAGCGAACATTACAGCAATATCGGGACCGGCAACGCCTGAAACATATGAGTGGTAGTTTATAGGTCTGCCGACCTCGTCCTCTATCATGTCGAGAGCTTTTCTTTGCGCCCTGACCTGCTTGCGCGAAATAGGAACGCCGCCCATGCCCTGCGGTGTGCCTTCAATAAGTCCGTCAAAGTGGGATTGTCCGGCAGTTCTTATAACCATTATATGATCTGCGCCGTGGTGTGCTGCCATGCGCATTCTGCGTATATCGTCCTCAAATCTGCCCGAAGCGATTTCCGTTGTGATTACGGGTGTGGGCTGCGGGTCAATATCGCCAAAGTAGTGCGCGGGGGGTAGGGGAACGCCTGCCTTCAAGGGCTCGCTTGCCTCTTTGTAAGTGAAGGGACCCATTTTCAAGTCCTTAACGGGCTTTCTCCATGTCCAGCCTCTGCGTCTTGGACGGTAGCTTTCTAAATCTTTGAGTATTTCTTTAACATCAATATTCTTATCCGGAAGCATCTTGTATTCGCTCATGTTATACCTCCTTGAATTGTGCCTTCGCTTCGTCCCACAGCTTGCCTTGGCTAAGCTGTACGCCTACTTCGCGATAATTCATGTTCTTTGCTTTAGCTAAACGGTAAACCACATTGCCTGCGCCATGCTCAATAAGGCTGTTCTCTACGCAGCCGTCAACAATTGCCTTAGCCTCTATTGATGAGAAGCCCATGCGCAGCAGCACAGAACGCTCAATAGCGGGTGTGGTGTACTCATAACCCATTTTCAGCATAGGGTCAACCAATTTCTCGGCTAATTCCCAGAACCTTGCTTTCAGCTCCTCATCGCTCAGATTAGCCAAGTGAGCGCGTCTTTCCAAGTAATCGTCCTTTCTTTTCATACGACTCTCCTTTGCTTATTTTGATATTTCCTCAATGGCTCTCAAAACAAAATCGCAGTCCGTGTTGGTTTCCTCGGCCAAGAACTTAATATCCTCGGCGGTGGGCTTATCAAAGCCTGCAATCTTGTTCTTGATGTATGATTTTCTTAAATGCTCCATATCGTAATCTCTTGCTCTTATCAGGCTCGGATGCTCGGGAAGTATTATGCTCTTGCCGGGAACCTCCTCATCAGGATTGCCGAACTTAATCTCTATGCCATTTTCCCGCGCGAATGAAAGCTGCGGGTTAACATGCTTGCCGGCGCCCGTGTATTCGGTTTCCTGAACAACTATGGTCTGATTCTCGTCCATCTCCTGAGCCAAATAGAACGCCGCCGCCAAAGCTGTGTTGCCTGCGGGACCCTTTTCAAGCCCTTCAAGCGATGCCAAAGCCTCTGTTATATAGAAAACCTCGCCTTGATTTACGGTAACGTATCTGTCCATATAGCGCAAGGGTCTTGCGGCGCTTCTCGGAACATCAGAACGGTCGGGATTCGTCGCGAAGGGCATACCGAAGCCCGTATGGCTCGTCGTGAATGACTTTCTGTTGAACTGCGTATCGGAAGCCATGTGCAGCCCTTTTAGGTTTACGCTTGCCGCGACTATCTGCGGGTGGCAGTTCGCTTTCATAAGACCGCGTGCTGTGCCTGTAAGGTTGCCGCCGCCTGCGTTTGAGCATACTACTACATCGGGGTCGCAGTTGTAGTCCTTTCTGAACTGGTGCGCAATCTCATAACCCAACGACTCAACACCCGCAATTCCGAAAGGCGTATAGAGCGACGCGTTGAAATAGCCTGTTTCTTCCAACATTAAAAGCACGCTGTAGAAAAGCTCGGGACCTACTGAAAGCTGAACAACCTCGGCGCCCAGCGCTTCGCATTTTCTCGCTTTTTCTATTATTTCGGGCTGTCCTTTGCCCTTTGAATCGAAGCACTCCTGAACCACTATGCACTTCAAACCCGCCATAGCGCAAACGGAGGCCACAGCCGCGCCGTAATTGCCGCTTGTAGCAGTAATTACGCCCTTATATCCCATTTTCTTTGCCTGATAAACGGATATTGCCGCCCTGCGCACCTTGAAGCTGCCCGAGGGGTTAGCCGCTTCGTCTTTTATGAATATGCGTGCGCCTTTGCCGGGCTTTGCGCATTTTCTTGCCAACGCGGTTATGTTTTTAAGCTCCATAATTCGCGTGTCGCCGATAGAGAAGCCCTTTTGTATGCGTATAACCTCGTCAATAGTATAGCCTGTATCGCGCATCATGCCCTCGTAATCGAACGCGATAGAGCCGCTTTCATACTTGCCGTAGTCCATACCTACGGACTTTTTCATTATTTCGTTCTTTCTCTGCATTACGGCTTGGTAGCTTGTATCTCTCATTTTGCTCCCTCCCCGGATTCTTCCCCGAACAATATGCCTCTGACTTGGTCGCCTACGCGCAGCAGCTCGGGAACTAAATTTCCGAAGCTATGCGTGTAATGCGGGGCTTCATCTACCAATACGCCCTTTACCTGCCTGCCTGTGCGCGTGGTGATTGTAACCTCGTCGCCTATTTTTGCGCTTTCTTCGTTGAGATAACCCTTTACCCACATTTCCAGCGGTACAGAATGGGTATCCTCCGGAATAGTGTCGGCTCTCGCGTCAGGCTCCAACACTATTCGGTGAATCTGCACATAATCGTGTTTCTTAGCCATTTTAACATCTCCTAAGCTATTATTAGAAAAATCCGTTACGCCATTCAAGGCGCAACGGTTGTGCTCAGTCTTCAATATAATCTCTGAAATCGCCCATTATAGCGCGTGGAACGGGCAAATCCAGCATTGTTCTCAAGCCAGGCTTTGCGTTTATAACGTGAGGAATCATGTTTACGCACATTGCTATTGTGCCTATGCCTCCGTCAACCTCGGGCTGAATAGCCATGTTTACATTCGGGGTGCCCTTCAGCACAATGTAGTCGCCCGTCTTTGTGCCTTCCATCTCAGGCTCAATCTGCTGAGGATGATACATATCTATCTTCATCTCACCATCTACATAGCCCTGCGCTGTCATATTGATACCTGCGAGTGTGCCTGCCTTTGCGAAGCCATAGGGCGATTTGCGGTCAACATTAGTAACAATGGGAGCCATCTGCTGCTCGAACTTTTCTAACTTCCAGCCCAAAGCGTCAGCAATCATGTTTACGGATTCAGCGAAACCGACATGCCCTGCGAGAGTGCCGTCTTTCTTACGCTTTTCGAATTCCTCAACCGAAATGCCTATGCCCTGCTCCTCCATAACGGCGGGACCGAACGGCGACAGCGAGTTTACCCTGCGGCACAGCACGGATTCAACATCAGTCATGCAGCCTGTCAAGCAAACCGCTAACAGGTCCATCATCAAGCCGGGGTTAATGCCTGTGCCTAATATTGATATGCCGTTTGCCTTTGCGAATTCGTCAATCTTTTTAGCTAATTCAGGCTCCTGCGCCTGCGGATATGCCATTTCCTCTGCTGTGCAGATTATGTTTATCTTGTGTTCAGCGACTAACTTTAACTTTTCGAATACATCTTTTGTGAATGAGTTTGTAGCTATTATGCATATATGGCTGTTGCCTAATGCTTCGTGAATATCCTTTGTAACCTTTATGTCTGTCCTGCCCTTGCGCTCAACTCCCAGAATCTCGAATATGCTTTTGCCTACTTTTTCGGGGTGAACATCACATACGCCAACTATGTCGACGCCCTTCTTTTCAAGCAATACCTTAGCAATGCCTGAACCCATCGCGCCAAAGCCCCAAATTGATACTCGTACGTTTTCCTTCATAACGCCCTCCATATAGTTTTTTATTGAAATCTTTACAGACTCATACATAGTCAATTATAGCATAAATGAATAATACATTCCATACATTTATAGGCTATGGGTTTATATATTATGTTATGTGAATTAACAGCTCATTGACATTGTTAACAGGTTAGAAACAAACAACTGCAAAAACGCCAATTTTTTACCACATTGACAATGCAGAAACAGATTTACATAGTATATTGTATCAGAATTAAACAGATGCATAGAATGTCAGAAATGAGAAATTCAGGAGAAAGTATTATGAAACATCTTTTGAAAGCCTTTGCAATGCAACAGTTGCTATTATGTTGTTTGCTTCGGTGGGATGTGCGGAAAAGACAGATGGCGAGAACACCGACGACCCGCTTATTAGTGTAAACATTACCCATGTACCAATTCTTGAAGAAAAGATAGATGTTAATGGGGGCGGCTATCCTTATGTTAATTCGTTGAAAAACCTGTTTGCTGTAACATACAATGTAGTGCGAGGAAAAATAGTTAATTATAAGGAAATATTAATCACTTACACCTATGAAAGCGGTTCAATTGATACTAATTACTCTTCTTTGTATTCAATCGAAGTCGAACAGGTATATGGTGAGAATGATTTAGTCTATTCGGATAATAACATAATAAAGTTCTTTACTTATGATTCATCAAATAAGGCATTTCCTGAGGAGCATGCTGCAAATATTACGGTTGGTAATGAATATATTGTATTCTTGTATGATTTCGAAAAAGCAAATTATGTAAATTCCATGACCTTTATGGAAATGTTGTTGCTCAAATGAACGGGCAGAGCTGAGCGGTTGAAATTAGCTGGACTATACGGAATATAGTGCTTTTTGCTACCTTGCACAAATAAATAAATTAGGCAAAGAAGAGACTATTTCACTAATGGGGAATATCTCTCACCTCTGTTTTTCTGCTAAATACTGTAGCATTTTGTACGGGTTCACAAAGGTACCGTCGGGACTTGCCACGGTCAAATGCAGGTGGTTTACATCGCTGTTGCCTGTGTTGCCCACTTCGCCTAATATATCGCCCTTTTCTACTCTATCCCCAACATTTACATATGTTGTAGGCTCAACCATGTGGTAGTAGTGAAATTCATATCCGTAATCGTCTAATACAACAACATAGTTTCCGGGTATTGCCGCAGTTCCAACAGCCACAACCTTACCGGAGCTGCAGCTCAGAATTTTAGTGCCCTCAAGCTCGCGAATATCCGTTCCCATGTGCATTCTCGTATTGTTTGAACGCCCTGCGCCCCATGTATCATTAAATTCGGATACGCGCATAAGCGGAAAAGTCAGCGTATCTAAATACTCCTTTGGATAATCATACGAATACTTCAAGTCGAATTCGCCTTTTTCGTTATACGCAGCCTTCAGATAGCCGTATGTAAATCTTACATCAAGATATGCGTTTGAGGCTTCTTCCTTCGGCTTGGATTCTGAATAGTAATTCGCGTACTCGATTATTGAAATAGGCGAAACAGTTATCATAAGCGAATAGCTCCCGTTTTCTTCTGCTACTTCGAATTTGGGCGACAGCACGAAAATAAGCTCGTCCACGCTCTCAATATTCGGCAACACAGCCGCAAGAAATTGCCATTCGGGACATTGAATATCGGTGCTAAGCGTTAGATTATATGTGCTTAATTGCGCCTTTGCGTTCTCGTAAGCGGCTTCGGCGGCTTTCGGCAACAGCCCGGCCAATAACTCCTGCTTCAAAACATAGCGGTTAATGGAGCGAATTATAGAAGTCGCTTCGTCGTAGCCTAAATCCATACTCCAATTGTTTAGCAGTATCAGTTCGCTTTTTAGCCCTGCCTTGAAAGCCTCCAACACTTGCGAATAGTCGATTATATCAGGAGCAGGCGAGGGAGTATTATGGGTAATAGAAGTTATCGGAGGCAGGCTGCCCAAGTCTTCTCCGCTTGTTGGAAGAGTTGCGCACGCCCCGACTCCGATACAAAGCAAACATATAGCTATGCAGAACATAAAACGTTTCAGCATCACACTATGCAAGCAATTTTACTTGTCTGTTCCCTCTTCGAGAGTTTTCTCATCCTCTGTGTTCTCTACTGTTGCGATAGCGCCCTTTGCAAATACAATCTTCACCTTGTCAGGGCCAACAGCTAATGTAATCCTGTCATCTTTTACTTGATGAATAGTACCGTAAATACCGCCAATCGTGCGGACATTGTCGCCAACCTTCATGTTGTCAAGCATTTCTTTCATTTGCTTATCGCGCTTGCGGTTCATGAAATACGGCAAAGCAAATAAAAGAATTAAAGGAACAATAAATATAAGTGTAGAACCTAACTGCCCTAAGAAGCTTGGTGCTTCTGAAGCTGCGTCTGTACTTGCTAAAATGAATTCGAGCATATCTTACCTCTTTAATAAAATTTGCAGCTGATAGTGCTGCGGAAATAGTATAGCATACACGGTGCGTATTAGCAAATGCGCTTATAAAGCAAATAGGCTTGGCAAAAGGATATGTGTTTATTTAGTTTTAGCTTCTTAGCAAGCCCGCATTGAACTTAATACTGCTATAAGCTGTGCCTCATTTCCGATATAAAGCGCATATCGCTATTAAAGCATGGCTTTACTTGATATCTATTCCGTCTTCGAGTGTCCTTTCTACCTCTGCGTTCTCTACCGTTGCAATAGCGCCCTTTGCGAATACAAGCTTCACCTTGTCAGGCCCAACAGTTAATGTGATCTTGTCGTTTTCCATTTGATGAATAGTTCCGTAGATACCGTCAAGCGTGCGAACTTTGTCGCCTATCTTCATGTTGTCAAGCATTTCCTTTATCTGCTTTTTATGCTTGCGCTGCGGTAATATCATAACCAAGAAAAAACCCACAAGCAAAGCAACCCAAAGCAGTGCCGGACCAATGAAATCAAAGAACGCTTTTATTTGATTCGCTAAGTTATCACTCATCAATAACAACTCGAACATATACTACCTCATCAAAAAATTAGCAGCCAAAATGCTGCGAAGAATAGTATAGCACACAAGACGCACATTAGCAAGCGCGCTATAAAGCAAATAATAAGGGAGGATTTCTCCTCCCTGTTCAGTTATACATCAAAATCTGTCGAATCCGCTGTCGGTTCACTGCTTGATAGCTGCTCTGTCGGCTCTGATACTTCTTGCGGTTCGTCATCAAGCTCGGTTTCATATGCCATCTTTATTTCCTGCTTAGGCTGCACAGCCGATTCCTCCTCCGGCTTTGATTCCTGCATTACCTCGAATTCCTGCGCGCGCTTCAATGCTTCACGCTCTAATTTCTTTACCTTAGATTGTGAAGAAATGAATATCAATATAACCACAACAAGCGCAATAGCCAACGCGCCAAGCGCAATGTATCTCAGCGTTTCTTTCAAAAGGCGGTTGGAAGCATATTCGGGAGTTACGGTGTTTTCAAGAATCTTGTGCATATCTGCAATCTGTTCAGCAGTAAAAGCTGAATTAGAAAGCATTTCAAACTGAATCTCATTGCCCGCTACATAGGAAACGACCAAAAAGCTGTGTTGAACGCTTCCGCTTTCAGGCTCGTTGTAAGTGCCCAAGAAAGTCAGATATGTTATGTGGTCAAGCTTTCTAATATCATATTCGGTATAAGACATATTGCCTTGCGTATTGAAGTTTTCCATAGAGTCTTTAGCGATTTTTTTAAGCTCAAACCCCATACACTCGCGGAAATCTTTTATCGAATCTGAATCTTGAATTGACCATGCGTATAGAGAAATCTCAACTAATGTGTTCAAGTCCTGCGCGTATAGATATTGATTGTTCAAATCCATTGTTTGTAACAACACATCATATTCGTACAAATCAAGGTCAACAAACTCCTGTGCGCCGCGCGGGGTATCCCTTGTAACAGTAGTGTAATTCGATGGAACATATACAGTAAGCTTCAAATCGCCTATTGGATATAAGTATGTATTTACAGGATCATTTGATGTCGGGGGAGTCGATTCCTCTAAAGAAGGCTCGCTCGATTCTGTTTCCTCAGTCGCCAATGACGGGAATGCGAACACAAAAAGCGCGATAAGCACAATATATAAACATAATAGCATGCGGATTCTCTTCATGATGTTTCCTCCGATATATTAGATTAAAATCAATAGTAACATATATTTTTATTGAATGCAATCCAATTACGCGTACTCGGAAATTAATCTTGTACGCTTCAATGCTGCAAACAATATAAATGTAAGCACAGAGTTTATTCCTGCCTTAATAGCATTGAACGGGAGCACAGCCGCCCAAATTATAGGTACAATGCCTTGCATAGCCTCGGGGAAAGCAGCTCCTCCAAATACTATATTCAGCGGCAGCATCACCAAGAACGCATATACTACCGCAGCAATTGACGCTGCAATGTATTTCAGCGGCTTATTTTCGCTTTTGCTCATGAAAGCAATCGTAATAAACGCAGCGGTAAAAGCGATTATCCCCGCAATCGCGACTATTACGGCATTCGCATTGCTGGGCAAGGAAACGAAAGCGCGCATAGTTGCGCTAAACGCTTCAGAAAGCGGCACGCCCAACGCAAAGAACGAGGAAAAAATTAGATTCAGCGGTATCATAATAAGTATCATTGTGATACTGCCCAATACTAACGCTATTGAGCGCGTTGCGTGTGTGTTTTTAGTTTTTGTGAAGCTTCCGCATACTATAACAAAAGCGCCTGTCGCAATAAAGTGCATTATAATCCCTATAATACCTGAGCTTTGCGAAAAAAGCAGCCCCTGAAGCACGCACACTACGAATGTAATCAGAAGCCCTGAGTGTGTGCCGTATAATAATGTGCCTATAAATATTGGAACATCTGCAATATCGTATTCTAAGTAATTCGCAGCAGGTATAATAGGGAAGCGTATAAATTGAATTGAAACAACTGCTATTGCGCAAAGTGCCGCGCAGCTTACAAGCCAGCGTGTTTTATTAAGATTTTTCAGCATAAAAAATCACCTCAAGTGTTTTTTATCCGAGGCGACATAAGACATATACTTGTCTATGCTTCTCTCATCCGGACTATACCGTCGGTATCGGATTCGCACCGATTCATGCTAATGCTTGCGGACTCGTCAGAATTCTTTAAGACATTCTGCATCACCGCCGGTGGGGATTCGCACCCCGCCCCGAAGCAAGATAAGCATACAATACATTATAGGAAAATGCAAGCGGCTTTTACATAAATTCATACTTTAATAAACCCATATGGTGTGTTAATATAAAATCAAATTGAAATATATGGGAGGTATTAATGATTTCAATTAAGAAAAAAGCATTGGCGCTATTGACAATACTGCTTGTTTTCGCAAGCGTTACATATTCATTTGCAGGTGGTGTTTTCAAGCTCAATATAAGCATAGTAGATGAAAGCGGCAGCATAATAACAAGCAAGTACGAAACCGGCGACGAGATTTATATAAAGGTCGATTACGAAACGCCCAAAAAGGGTGATTTCAATAATGCGGTAGAAGGCGAGGAGGACTTTTATCTCAAAATTTCGTCAAGCGGAATATCCAAGTTAGCTATCGTGAAGGCATCGACTATAATTTGCGTAGATGATATGTGCCGAATGTCAGACGAAATTGACATATTCAGTTTCAAGAACAATACGGCGCAGCTTACATACGGCTATGAGGGCTATATAATCTTCAAAGCGATTGTGGACTCTGGTTCGGACTTTTCAATAAAAGCCACGCTGACATACGGAGATGGCGTGTATTCGGAATCAGACAGCGTCGAAGTAGATGTAAAAGAACCTGCTTCAACACCCAAGCCGACTGCTAAGCCCACCGCAAAGCCCACTGATAATCCGCAAAGCACCGGCGCACCCGCAACAAGCGCACCAAACGCAACAAATGCGCCTAATTCTCCCCAAGCGACCGATTCGAACACCGGCGCACAAAGCCCTACCACGGGCGGCGCGACATACGCGCTGTCAGCAGTCGCAGCCTTAGGTTTAGGCGCAGGAATATTGAGCAAAAAGCGTAAGCAATAGTGTTTTAATGATGAGAAACAGGGGGCAACCCCTGTTTTTTGTATGTTCACTCAAATAGATTGCTTGACCTCACTAAAACCAGCCAGCTTTTGCCCAAACGAAAAGGGGCATATCGCCCCTTGATGTTTTGTAATTCAGCTTCACTCGCCAATCGCTTCCGGATACAGCTCCAGTATCAGCGGCAGGTTGTGCAGATACAGGTATGTAAGAGGCTCAGCGAACTCGTCAAGCGTTCTTATCAGGCTGAACTCGACAAAGTGCATGCTTGAATATTTAGGCTCGGGATTTTCGCCGTTAAGCAGATTCAATACGGTATCATCGCTGAACGCTTCTTCTGATTTCTGACTTCCAGCAAAGCTTGGGTTAACAGTTTCTGTCGCGTTCGTAGAATTCTCTATGTAGTAGCAGTTCGTAACGCTCGTTGTAAGCCCATCACCCTGAACATACGCCAATATTCCGCCGCCCTTGCCTATATTCTGAGAAACATAGTTAAAGCCTATGTTGTAGCAGTCGGTTACAGTTATTGTTCCGTTGCAGGCGTATGCTATAATGCCGCCCGAATAGCTCATGCTCTTTATTAAGCCTAAGTTATAGCAGCTATCCACAGTAATTACTATCGTTTCGGTATATGTAAAGCCTATAATGCCGCCAGCATAGAACCAGCCTGCTGTTACATTGCCTTCATTTGCGCAGCTTGTAATTGTTGAATCAAACCTCAAATAGCCTGCTATTCCGCCCGCATAGTTGTCAGACGCATTTATATAGCCCGTATTCTTGCAAAGAGTTATGCTTGAAGCCGAAACATCGGTGCGCCCAACAATGCCGCCTACGGATTGATAACCCATTATATTTCCGGAGTTAGTGGATTTTTCAATGCTTAGCGGCGCGTTGCAGTAACCAACTATTCCGCCGAAAGCTATGTTGTCAAGTATAGGAGTATCAGTGCCTATTGCGCCTGAGTTGCTGCATTCGGAAATCACAAGCGCGGAGGTCGAATTCATATCGCCTATGATTCCGCCTATAGAAGCGAGCCCCTGTATAGCGCCCGTATTATAGCTATTTGTTATTGTAGTATCGTTAGTAGCGCTTCCGATTATGCCGCCTGTATAGTTTGCCGCGTTTGTTATTGCGCCTGTGTTGTACGAAGAATCAATATTAACCGGCGAATCGCTTATGCCGATAATACCGCCTACGCCTGATATGACATGCGTTCCGGTTCCCGTTACCTGCCCGGCGTTATATGCGCCTGTAATAATGGTTTCAAGGTTGCTTATGCTGCCTATTACACCGCCTACTGTCTGAATACCCGAAACCCTGCTTTCGTCGGTAGAGCCGCAATTCTCCATATTAAGTATTGCAGTGGTATCAACACCCTGCGTTGCTATGCCTATTATGCCGCCTACATCGTTCGAATCAGCATATACTCTGCCCGAGTTTACACAGTCCTTAACCTCAGCAGAGCTATACAGCGCGCCTATTATGCCGCCCGTATATGCGTATTCCGATAAGCAGCCGCCGACTGTTCCGCTGTTTTCGCAACGGCGTATGGCTATGTTCTGAGAAGTCTTGCTTATATAGCCCACTATGCCGCCTATGTAGCGCGCATCGCCTTCGGATAATACCCAGCCCGTGTTCTTGCAGTCGTTAAGCGTTGCGGAAGTGTTGATGAAGCCTATTATGCCGCCCGCGTATCCGTTTGCAGGCGCTAAATCCTCCTCCACAGTGCTTGCGGTTACCACAACACCCGCGTTGAAGCACCTCAAAAACTTTGTAGTCGCGCCATCAGTCAGCGTTGAGCCTGCAATTGCGCCTACATACATTTTTCCGCGAATGTATGAATCGACTATGCCTAAATCCTTTATAGTCGCTCCGTCAACATATCCGAACAGCCCTTCGCGCAGGTTAAGCGGCTTATCTATATACAGCCCTCTTATGCTGTGTCCGTTACCGTTGAATATGCCGGAATACGCCAATTCCTTAGTGTCGCTTATGGGGGTCCACATAGTAAATTCGCCCGTATTCAGCGTACCGTCACTCTTTAATAGATTGCTGTTAAGTATAACATCGCGTATTAGCTTTGCGTTAGAGTCCTTAGGTATGCTCTGATTGTTTATGGAGTCTCTAAACCAAAACAGCTGCTGCTTGTTGTGAATCAAGTACTCGTTTGTAATGGGGTCTTGTACCGGTACATCATCTAAAAATACAGCAGTATATGTTACCATAGCGTTAGGAAGGTGGTATTTCTCGCCGCCGTAAAGCTCATACGCGGGGTCGTTGCGCGGCATACCGTTCACTTCGCTAAGCTGCCAATATGCAAATGATTTATCCCCCAGCGGTGGCGGGTCGGCAGGCACAAAGTGCGTAGATGAATCGTCATAGCTTGATAAAACAACCTCTAAGGTATCGTATCCGTCAGCACCCTCCACTAAGTATCTGAATGTCGTAATGTATTCCGTAGTCATGCCGTTGCTCGGCGTAACCTTAGGCTCTGCGTATTCGCCTATTAAGAGCTTGCCTTGATATATTACTGCATATTCAAGCTCTCTGCTCATTTTAGCTGTGATGTTTATATACTCGGGTGGAATGGTATCCGTAGTGTCTAACATAAAAACAGAGCCGTTCAGCTCGCTGCCAAGCATTGCGAGTACAGCCTCTTGCACTGTGGTATATCCGTCAAACTGGGAGAATCTCTGCGGGTTTACGCGCAAAACGCCTTCCTTGAAATCATATCCGAAAATATAGTAGCCGGAGTCGCCTTTAACAAATATCACTATTGAAGGCGCTGTTTGCTCTATAAATTGTGCTTTATATGCTGTAAGGGCTGACTTTGCGTTCGCAAGCGCAGTCTTATCGCCTGTTCCTTCATGCAGATTAGATAGGCGCGGAATGAGCACCGCCGCCAATATACCTAATACTGCAATAACTATAGAAACTTCAACTAAAGTAAAGCCCCTTTTATTTATCTTAACCTTTTCTTTCATATTCAGTACCCTCCTGACTGCTATGCAAAAGCAGTATAATTGTGCAATTACCCATTTAACAGTATCACATTTATTATATAATGTCAAATAAATATGTATAATTGAAAAGTCGAAATGTGTATAAATAATATGGCTAAAATGGTAAAGCTAATATAGCTGAAGAAAGTGCTTCAGAATTGCTTCCGAAACACCTTCCACAGAACAAACTAATTGCAGTGCAGCAACCTGTTTCCCTTGCTACTGTAATAATATCACATTCCGCTTTTGCGGTCAACAAAAATATTGCTATTATTCGACATTTTTCAAAAAATATCAAAAACAATGCAAACTGCACCGCGCCCATGCTACATAATATACTTTTTATAGCTTAAATATTACTCCTATTATTGCAGAAGCGGCTATAAAGAATATCGGATGCAGCTTCGTTTTAATTATCGGGATAAATAATACAACGGCTAATATCAAGGTTTTATAGTTTATCGCAGAGAAGAAGCCCGAGAAAGAGCCTATCTCATTCAGCGGCACATTAAAAAATGTAACCTTTGCAATGCTGATTAGCGCCATAACTATCAACGCCATAGTTGCGGGGCGAATAATGTAAAATATTGCTTTTACTTTGGGCGAAGTCTTAAACTTGTCCAATATCTTTATTACAAGCAGTATCGTTAAAAGCGAAGGAAGCACCAGTGACAGCGAAGCGACTATTCCGCCCAGCAGCCCGAATGTCAATATGCCCACATATGTTGACATGTTTATGCCCAAAGGACCGGGAGTGGACTCAGAAACCGCTACCATGCGCAATATGTCCTCATTCGTGAACCAGCCTGTGCGCGTGCCCATATCGTATAGGAAGGGCAATGTCGCCAAGCCTCCGCCGAAAGCGAGCAAGCCGGTAATAAAGAACTCGTACGCAAGCTGCAACAATCTCATTTGTCTGCTCCCTCCTCAAACCTGCGCTTAAATGCTTTCGTGTATGAAAGCCCAAAGCCTATAAGCCCGAAAGCAAGTATTATAAGCACAACGGGAATGCTTGTAAACAGCGATAGAAGCGTAACTATCACGAATACGCCGAGCGTTAGCTTATCAACTATTGCCTTTTTGCCTAATTTTATTATTGAACTCAGTATCAGTGCGCACACGCAGGCGCGGATACCGCCAAATGCGTGTACTACTATTTCAGATTCCGCAAATTCAGCTATTATTGAGACAATAAGCGAAATAATTATTATAGAAGGCAGTATAACTCCCAAAGTCGCGACCACCGCTCCCCAAAAGCCCTTTACCTTATGCCCCACAAATGTAGCTGTGTTTACAGCAATAACTCCGGGAGTGCATTGGCTTATGGCATAGTAGTCCATAAGCTCTTCATCGGTAATCCATTTGCGTGATTCAATGAGCTCCTTCTGAAACATAGGCAGCATGGCATAGCCGCCGCCGAAGGTAAATGCGCCTATTTTTGCGAATGAAATAAACAGCTTCCAAAAATCCTTCATTCTACTATTATCTCCATTCTGTTGCTCTTGATAATCATATCACAAAATTAACGAAGTCTACTAATTATTCGATATATAACTGAAAGTAATTGCAGATTTCAAAATTAGTAGTATAATTACAAGTGGAATGCAAAGGGCATTGGAGGATAATATGCAAAAAATGATGGACGCAATCGTAAAGACCCACAAAGGCAAAGGCTTAGAACTAAAGCGTGTTCCTGTTCCTACACCTAAAATGGGCGAAGCGTTGATTAAGATTCACAAAACAGCTATCTGCGGAACTGATGTTCACATCTATAACTGGGATTCCTGGAGCGAGAAAAATTTAGTACCCCCATTGGTTATCGGTCATGAATATGTAGGCGAAATCGCTGAGTTAGGCGAGGGCGTTACTGCGTTTCATGTTGGTCAAAGGGTATCCGGCGAGGGCCACATAGTATGTGGTCATTGCAGAAATTGCCGCGCCGGCAACGCGCATTGGTGTAAGCATACAAAGGGCGTAGGCATAAACAGGGACGGCGCATTTGCCGAGTACCTTTGTATTCCTGCAACGAATGTAGTGCCGGTAAGCGAAGCAATCGATGAGGATATAGTTTCTTTCTTCGACGCTTTCGGCAACGCTACACATACTGCGCTTATGTTCGATGTTGTAGGCGAGGATGTGCTGATCACTGGCGCAGGTCCCATAGGCATGATGGCAGCGGCTATTTGCAGGCAAAACGGCGCAAGGCGTGTCGTAGTTACCGATGTAAACGAGTACAGGCTCAAGCTTGCTAAGAAAATGGGCGCAACCGCAATAGTTAATGTCGCAAAGCAGAAGTTAGAAGATGTAATGGTTGAGCAAAATATTGTAGAAGGCTTCGATGTTGGGCTTGAGATGTCGGGCAACGGAGCTGCATTGAATCAGATGTTAAGCTCTATGCGAAACGGCGGCAAGGTTGCGCTGCTGGGCATTGCAGGCCCCGGAACAGTGATAGACTGGAACGATGTAATATTCAAGGGCTTAACACTGCAAGGCATTTACGGCAGAAAGATGTATGAAACATGGTACAAGATGGGCGCTATGATTGAAGCAGGGCTTGATTTATCACCCATTGTAACTCACAGATACAGCTATAAGGACTTCGAAAAGGGCTTTGCGGCTATGAACAGCGGCGAAAGCGGCAAGGTAGTGCTTAATTGGTTAGAATAATATAAGACCCAATGGGCAAGGAGGTTAATATGAAAAAAGCGTATGAAGTATTCAGGCAGGAGCTTGATTTGATTCGCGAATCGGGAATGTATAAGAACGAGCGCATAATAACCACTCCCCAAAAAGCGAGAATCGATACAACCGCTGCGCGCAATGTGCTAAATATGTGCGCCAACAATTATCTTGGGCTGTCAAATCACCCTGAGATAATAGCGGCAGCAAAGGCAAGCTATGACAAATGGGGCTATGGGCTGTCCTCCGTGCGCTTTATTTGCGGCACACAGGAAATTCACAAGCAGCTTGAGAGAAAAATCGCAGACTTCTTGGAAATGGACGACTGTATTCTGTATTCATCGTGCTTTGACGCTAACGGCGGCCTGTTCGAAACGCTTTTAGGTCCTGATGACGCTGTAATTTCAGACGAATTGAATCACGCCAGCATTATTGACGGCGTTCGTCTTTGCAAGGCACAGCGCTTCCGCTACAAGAACAATGATATGGACGACCTGAGGGCAAAGCTTGAAGAAGCAAAGAATTGCCGTATCAAGCTTATTGCCACAGACGGCGTATTCTCAATGGACGGCTTTATTGCCAACCTCAAAGCCATATGCGACCTTGCAGACGAATACGACGCGTTGGTAATGGTTGACGACAGCCACGCGGTAGGCTTCATGGGCGAGCACGGCAAGGGCACTCACGAGTACTGCGGAGTAATGGGCAGAGTAGATATTATAACAGGCACATTAGGCAAGGCTATGGGCGGCGCTTCCGGCGGCTACACAGCAGCAAGACAGGAGATAGTTGACCTGCTGCGTCAGCGTTCAAGACCGTATCTTTTCTCAAATACATTGGCGCCTGCTATATGCGCTGCGTCAATAAAGGTTATAGATATGCTTTCAGAGTCAACGGCGCTGCGCGACAAGCTGCACGAGAACACAGCTTATTTCAGGAATGAGCTGAGCAAGTTAGGCTTCGATGTTCCTGAGGGCACACACCCCATAGTTCCCGTAATGCTGGGCGATGCGGTTATAGCGCAGGAGTTCGCCGCGCGTATGCTTGAAAAGGGCGTATATGTAGTCGGCTTCTTCTATCCCGTTGTACCAAAGGGCAAGGCGCGTATTCGCACACAGGTTTCCGCAGGGCACTCAAAAGAGGATCTGGACTTTGCAGTAAAATGCTTTGCCGAAGTCAAAAAGGAAATGGGACTGTAATAGAAATATAAAAAGGGCGACTCAGTCGCCCCTTTTTTGTATTAAAGCTTTATATCAAATTCTCCGGATTCAAGCACTCCAATTCAGGCAGCACGAATCTCCCGTCTTTCCTTATAAGCACTCCGTCAAAGTACATTTCGCCGCCGCCGTACTCGGGAGTTTGTATGCATACCAGATCCCAATGCAATGCCGATTTATTGCCATTGTCTGCGTCGTCATAGCATGAGCCGGGAGTAAAGTGGAATGAGCCTGCAATCTTCTCGTCAAACAGCGTGTCCTTCATAGGAACGGTAATATAGGGGTTTACGCCTATTGCGAATTCGCCTACATACCTTGCGCCCTCGTCTATATCGAATATCTTGTTTATGCGCTCCGTATCGTTTGAGGTCGCTTCAACAATCCTGCCGTCCTTGAACTTCAACACTACATTTTCAAATGTAAATCCGTCGCGCAAAGAGGGCGTATTGTATGATATAACACCGTTTACGGAGTTATTAACGGGGGCAGTATATATCTCGCCGTCGGGAATATTCATCTCGCCTGCGCACTTAACAGCGGGTATGCCCTTAATTGAGAATTCCAAATCGGTGCCCTTGCCTACAATGCGTACCTTGTCTGTACGCTCCATAAGCGCTTTAAGGCTGTCCAACGCCTTGTCCATCTTAGAATAATCGAGGTTGCATACATTGAAGTAGTAATCCTCAAATGCCTCTGTGCTCATGCCCGCCTGCTGCGCCATAGAGGGCGAAGGATAGCGCATTACAACCCAGCGTGTCTTAGGAACGCGCACCTTGCCATGCACTTCCTCTGAATAGTATTTTGACATTATTTCAAGCTTCTCAGCAGGCACATCGCTAAACTCAGAAATATTGCTTCCGCCGCGAATACCCACATACGCCTGCATATTGCTCATAAGCTCCGCGTCTAAGCGTGCTATAAGCTTTTGCTGTTCAATGTTTGCGCCCATCGCTAATTCCCTTGTAATAGTGGGGTGTGATACCCATACGAAGGGATTTGCGCCTATCCTGTACGCTTCCTTTACAAGCGCATGCACAAGCTCATCGTTATTGCCCTTTGAATCTATTAGCACGTTTTCGCCCTTTTGCAGCTTAACAGAAAAGTTAAGCAGGTTCTTTGCCAGCTTTTCAATTCTTGGATCCTTCATACTTCCTCCGATTCAATATTGATTTTTTCTTTTACTATATACAATGGACGGTTTAAGAGCTCATGATACATTCTGTTCATGTATGCGCCCTGTATTCCCATGTTTATAAACATTATGCCGTTAATCAGCGCGAACCCCGCGACTGCCCAAAGCCAAGGAGCAACGCCTATTGTAAGCGCCAATATAAGCAATGCTATAAGCCCTAATACCGACATTACGCTTAAGAATATGCCAAAGCCCATAGAAAGCGTCAAAGGCCTGTCCGAAAAGCCCGTAATGCCGTCAAACGCTAATTTCAGCATTTTTTTCAAGGTGTACTTCGTCTTGCCTGCGTAGCGCTCATGGCGCACATATTCTACCGGCACAGCCTCAAAGCCCATCCACGCGCTCATGCCGCGCAAAAACCTGTTGTGCTCGCGCATTTGCAAGAATGTATCGGCGACCTTTCTGTCCAACAGTCTGAAATCTCCCGTATCTAACGGAATAGGATATGCGCTCATTGACTTTAACAGCCTGTAATACATAAACGCGGTAAGCTTCTTAAAAATGGTTTCGCCCTTGCGCTTTACACGCTTGCCGTATGCAATATCCGCACCCTTTTCCCAAGCGGCTATAAGGTCGCCTATTACCTCGGGCGGGTCCTGCAGGTCAACATCAATTATAATAAGCGCGTCGCCCTTTGCGTGGTCCATTCCGGCTGTAACGGCCAGCTGATGCCCGAAATTGCGCGAAAAGCTGATAACCTTTACATGAGAGTTTCTGCCCGCTATTTCACGCAGCTTGGATAATGAAGAATCCCTGCTTCCGTCGTTCACATAAATTATTTCATACGGATAGCCAAAGGACTTCATAGCAGCGTCCATCTTCTCAAATGAAACATCTAACACTTCTTCTTCGTTATATACGGGAACAATCAGCGATAACAGCTTGTCCTTCCTTGAAATGCTCTCCAAATCTTTTGCCCTCCTATCTCATGCTTATAAGATTATAGAACCGAATACTGATTATTGCAAGCTATTTCAGCTTTATTCGACGCTTGCCCGTATTCCTGATATGCGCTTCAGACAACCTTACTCCGTTGATTGCGGAGCTAATACTAAGCACCCACAGTATTATTTTAGTTTGCTTGTTTCCCAAAAAATTCATAGCCGAGTTCATAGAATCAATTATAAGAAACACAATTAGCATAACCGACAGTATTATCGATATATGGGGCAGAGTTATTATAATTAAGCTAAACAGGTTCTTTTTCATATTCCACCTCTTAAGGATTTTCGCAAATATAGATAATGTCTGAAATCTCCCTGCCGCCTTTTGCGGGACTGTTCACTATTTCACCGTTGAAATACATCTGCGCCGACATTCCGCCGTCAAGATTATACGCGACCTTGCAGCCCAACTCATACATAAGCTGTGAAAGCTCCATAAGGGTCATGCCTTTCGAATCGTTCTCGCCCCTGCCGTCAACCACAACAAAGCAGTAATGCCCGGGCTCGTAATATCCTATAGCAGCTCGCGGGTTTTTGGGCTTTACATCTGAATCAAAAGCAGTTTTTGGCTTGCCGCTATTATCTAACAGCGCAGGACCAAAAGACCATGCCTGATACGCCCCGTTCTGCAGCTCCTTATATGCGTCTATTTCGTTTTTTGAGAATGTTTTCATCTCTCCGTTTCTGTATAATACGCATACATCGCGAAACCTCGCGTCTCGATATAAAGTACCGTTCCTTATAACTACGCCTATGTCGCGCGCGCCGTAGTAATCGCCCGTAATAGCGGCTATGGCGTTATGCTTCTCTGCAATATTAAATGCGGTATCCTTGAAGCCTATGCCGTATTTGTCTTTCGCAAAAGCGGTTTTCAGGCTTTCAATATTCCTAATATGAATGTCTTGAACAAAATACACCACACCGTTTTTTTCGTGGCGTTTCAGCTTAATGCTTATGTTTTTGCTCGTGTAGCTGTACCTGTCAGATATTGTGGCTGTGCTGAAGCCCTCATAGCTCCAGCCCATGCTCGTAGGAGTAGCTAATGGATTTGACGCTTCTGTTTCATTTGGAAAGCTATACGCAGTCGGCGAAGTAGGGAAAGGGGTAGCAATAGGCGTGCCTTCGCGCGGCATCACATGATGAAAAAGCGCGTAAACAAGCAGACCTATGCCTATAAGCAGAATATCAATAAATATAACAAGCAGCCTGCGCTTTCCTGTATCCATTATTCCTCCTTGCGCGTTTTGAACACGACTCTGCTTTGAACCAAGTAATTTACGCAGAACAATATTGTGCCTGCAATGATTTTCGCAAGCGTTTTATTTATATTCAGCTCAACCATAAGCAATACCAAAAGCGCGTCGGCGCATAGAGTGAATATAACCAATATAGCGTATTTTATAAATGCCTTGCCCGTGCTTTCATTGCCTGAAAAAACGAATGTCTTATTCAAAAAGAAGTTTAATGTAGAGCTAATACACCTTGCTATTACTTCGCTGATAATTATTGATTGCGTTTGTCCCAATGCTATAGTATAGTGCGCGAGCAATGAGAACAAGCCAATATCCAATAAAAAGCACAGGAAAGATGAAAGCGAATATTTAGCAATGCAGGTGATTATTTTTATAGAATCCTTAAACGGATTGAAATGGCTTGACCTATTGTGGTCTAAATAAATAGTTTGTATATAGAATTCTCTTATATCCATTCCGTTCCGCGCGGCTTGTATAAGCATATTCATTTCGAATTCGTATCTATTGCCCTTTATTTGCAGGAAATCATTAATTCTTGAAGTTGAAAACGCCCGCAGTCCCGTTTGAGTGTCATATACATACTTTCTGTTTGCCAATGCGAATATGTTGCGGGTTATGAAATTGCCAAGCCTGCTGCGAAGCGGAACTGTTTTATTATCAAAACGCCTGCTGCCCAGTATAAGCGCGTTGGGATACTTAATAAGCTGCTCCTTTGCTTCCAATATAGCTTCTATTGAATGCTGTCCGTCCGCGTCTGCTGTTATTATCCCGAACACATCAGTAAGGCTTTCGCTTATGTAAGCCAAAGCGGTTCTTATAGCTTGCCCCTTGCCTTTATTTTCGGCATGTGCAAGTAGGATAACCTGTGCCGGAAGCTGTGAAAAGATACTGTCATACTCCTTGCCGCTACCGTCATTTACAACTACACATAAAAGGTCTCTCTCAATCAGCTTTTTGGCAAGCGAAATCAGCTCAAAATCGGGCTTGTATGCGGGAATAACACAAACAAACTTCATAATATGCCCCAAGTTTTTTACTACTTATCATTATACACTTGCCTGGTATTTAATTCAAGCTTAAATGTTATTTATTATTAGAAATATACAATGATTTAGTTTAAGCTGCTCTTTGCTTTTTCTAAGTAATGTGCCAGCTTGCCGCGTATCCTCTGCAATGCGTTGTCAACGCTTTTTGTGCTCTTTTTCAGCCTTGATGAAATCTCCTTGTATGAAAAGCCCTGCAAGAAAAGCTTTAGTACATTCATTTCCAATAACGATAGCATTGCGCTCATGTCTTTGAAGAACTTTTCGGTCTGCTCCTCCTGAATGGCTAATTCCTCGGGCGAAGGAGTGTTCTTGTCCTCTATCATTTCCATAAGCTGTACTTCGTCATACTCTGTCGTGGGCTTAGCATATAGCGAAATATAGGTGTTAAGCGGCAAATTCTTGTCAGACGCCGCCTTCTTTATGGCTGTGAATATTGCTCCGGTTACGCAAATGTTCAAGAAGCTGCGAAAGCTTGCCGACTGGCTTCTGTCAAAGCGTTGTATAGCGTTAAGCAAGCCCCATATACCCTCCTGAACCAAGTCCTCCTTATCCGCGCCCATCAAAAAATAGGGATATGCCTTTGCGCGTATGAAGCTCTTATATCGCGAATACAGTATATCCTTTGCGTCCTCATTTCCCTTTTGCGCCAATTCGACCAAGTCTTCGTCAGAAAGAGAGTATAGATTAGCTGTGTTCATTGCGTACCTCTATAGCTTTATCGTATTTTACCGTTATGTGCATTTACTAATGGTTCAGCTATGTATAGCGCTCTGTTCCTTATATCGTTAATGTCCACGCCCTCAAGCATTATGCGAATCAACGGCTCGGTGCCGGATTCCCTCACAAGCACTCTGCCGCTGCCTTTCAGCTCCGCTTCTGTCTTTTGTATGCGCTTCTGCATTTCAGCGTCATTCATAGCGGCTTTCTTTGAATTTGCATCAACCTCAACATTCAATAGTATTTGCGGATATATGGGAATATCTTCAGCAAGCTCTGAAAGCGGCTTGTTTTCCGCCTTTACCACATTTAATACCTGTATTGCCGACAACAGCCCATCGCCTGTCGTGTTGTAATCAGAGAATATAATATGCCCCGATTGTTCGCCGCCCAAGTTGTAGCCATTCAGGCGCATTTCCTCAAGCACATACCTGTCGCCCACACTCGTCTCAACAGTGTTTATGCCAAGCTCCTTGAGCTTTAGCTTCAGCCCTATATTCGACATTACGGTACAAACTAATGTGTTCTTAGCCAAACGCCCTGCCTTACTCAAAGCTATAGCACACAGCCCCATTATTTTGTCGCCGTCAACAATATTACCATGTTCGTCGCAGGCGATTACCCTGTCCGCGTCGCCATCGAATGCAAAGCCTATGTCTGCCTCGCACTCCTGAACAAATCTTTGCAGATTCTCAATATTGGTTGAGCCGCAAGCCCTGTTTATATTGCAGCCATTGGGTTTATTATTGCATACCGAAACTTGTGCGTTAAGCTTCTTAAATACCTTAGGCGCTACATACGACGCTGCTCCGTTAGCGCAATCCAGCGCGATTCTCATTCCGTTAAGGTCGTATTCGCAGGTAGAGCACAAGAACTCTATATAGTCGGCTTTTGATCGTTTCAACTCAGTAATTTTACCGATATTTTCGCCTGTGGGACGCTCAAACGGGTGATCCAAAGCCATTAGCGCTTCAATTTCAGCCTCTAATTCATCTGAAAGCTTGAACCCTGCGTTGTTGAACCACTTTATACCGTTATCCTGCATGGGGTTGTGTGACGCGGAAATCATAACCGCGGCGTCGGCGCAATATTTGCGTGTCAAAAAGGGCAGTGCGGGCGTAGGTATAACCCCCGCGTACAGCACATCGCCGCCTACGGAGCATATGCCGGCTATCAATGCGCAAGCAAGCATATCCTTAGATTTGCGCGTGTCAGAGGCTACAATAATTCTTGGCTTATGTACTTCACTTGTAAGCACATAAGCACCGCACATTCCAAGCTTTAACGCTAATTCGGGTGTCAGCAATCCATTTGCAAGCCCCCTTACACCGTCAGTTCCAAACAGCTTTTTCATTTTTTCTCTCAATTATCTCTTATCACTCAATAATCTTTTATTCGCGCAAACTACGCGTTAAGCTCCGTTCTTACGTACTGCATAGCCGAATCGGCGGCAATAGCACCGTCTGCTACGGCAGTTACAACCTGCCTAAGCGGCGTATTCCTTATGTCGCCAGCCGCGAAAACACCCTTGATATCCGTTCTCATAAGCTCATCGGTTATTATATAGCCTTCATCTGTAAGCTTCACGCCGGCGGCTTTTACAAACTCGGTATTCGGCATTATTCCTACTGCTACGAATACGCCGTCAACCTCTATTGTGGTTGATTCATTAGTTACCTTGTTCAATACCTCAATGCTTGACAGGAATTCATCGCCCATAGCCTTAGTTACGACGGAATCCAATATGAACTCTACATTTGTTTTTGTATGTATGTTTTCCATAAGCGTTTCAATAGCCCTGAACTCGCTTCTTCTATGAATCACATACACCTTTTCGGCAAAGCGCGACAGGTATATAGCGTCTGAAATAGCTGTGTTTCCGCCGCCAATTACGGCTGCACGCTTGTTTTTGTATAATGCACCGTCGCATAGCGCGCAGTATGAAACGCCCCTGCCTATAAAATCGTTTTCATTGGCGAAGCCTGCGGGCTTTGGCGCAGCACCTGCTGTAATAATTATACTCTTTGCGTAGTATTTATTACTGTTTGTTATGATTTGCTTGGTTTCACCTTCAAGCACCAGACTTGTAACTTTCTCATTCAGTATCACAGCGCCGGCTTTCTTTGCCTGCTTCTCCATCTCCATAGCTAATGTAAAGCCATCGGTGCCGTTTGAGAAGCCCGGATAATTTGTAAGATGTGTTATGCTTCCCAGCTTTCCTCCGGGTATTATGCCCTCGAATATAACGGTTTTCATGCCGCCCTGCGCCGAATATAAGCCTGCGGCAAGCCCTGCGGCACCTCCGCCAATAATTGCAATGTCGATTAAATCCGTCATTTCCTTCTCCTTATCAATCGTTATTATCTATATTTGCCCAGTATATGAGCGCGTCTTCTTTATTATTTGAATAGTATCCGCGTCGTACGCCCTTTTGAACAAAGCCCAACGAAGCGTATAAGGACTTCGCCACCTCGTTGCTTCTGCGCACCTCAAGCGTCATTCTGCTTGCGCCTAACTGCCTTGCCGTTTCAATCATATGCAGCATGAGCCTGCGCGAATAACCATGCCCCCTGTATGGCTTGTCTATTGCTACATTCGTAATATGCGCCTCGTCGAACAGCACCCACATTCCCGCATAGCCCGCTACCTGATTGTCAACCTCTATTACGGAGTAGTATGCTACATCGTTCGAAAGCTCGCCGCGCAGCGCGTTGAAGCTCCATGGCACCGGAAAGCTTGCAAGCTCTATTTCATGAACTCTTCTCAGGTCCTGCCTGCGCATCGGGCGAATTGCTACTTCCGGCTCTTCCATACTACACGCAATATCACTCGAACTGTTCTTCCGGTTCGTCCGGCTCTTCCGGCTCCTCGGCTTCGGCTTTTATATCCCTCATTCTTTCGGCTTGAGAGGGTCTGAAATATGTAGGCTCAACCTGCGATAGGGCGCAGGATTTATCCTTTTCATACAAAGCAAACGCTGCCATGGCTACGCTTACTGCGCAAGGGAAATTGCTTGCGCACAGGTTGTCTTCCTCGTCTTTAATTGCGAATCTTACATAAGGGTGTGCAAAGTGAATTTTATCTTTATAAGCCAAAGCGCCGTCGCCTATGCAAACACAGTTGCTTGGGATATGGTGTAGCAGCTCCTCGATCGGAGTTGCGCACGCGGGGAAAATCTCAGAATCCTTATTATATATGGCTGCATATACGCTGTCGTGCTTAGCGTCAATTAGCGCCGCTACTACATCGTATTTGGGAATGCTGTGTCGCAGCGCCAGCAGCGAGGTAACACCAATAATGGGCTTATTTGCGCCAAAAGCAAGCCCATTTGCAGTGGCGACACCAATGCGCACACCTGTAAATGAGCCGGGTCCTATATCAACAGCTATTCCGTCTATATCTGAAAGTGAAACATTGTATTCGTTGAGCATTTCATCAATTGCAGGCATTAGGGTTTTTGAATGACTCGTACCGCCAAGCTTTTTTGAAGCTACAATCGAATTAGGCATTACCAACGCCGCAGAAGCCTCTGCGCTTGACGATGATATAGCCAGCAATAGTTTCATATTACTGTCTCCTTGAGCACTTCTGTATATGCGGTTCCATGCGGTATGAATATCATAGTCCTGTATTGATTGCCGCTGCCCGAAATATGTATATCCAATCTCTCCTTCGGCAATGCTTCAAGCACCTTATCTGCCCATTCCAACACCACTACGCCGTTCTTATAGCAGTAATCTAAAAAGCCTATGTCCAATAATTCAGATGCGTTTTTCAGTCTGTACGCGTCGAAATGATACAGGGCTAACTCCTTGCCCGAGTATTCTGTAACGAGATTATAGGTAGGGCTTGGCAATACGCCGGTAACCCCCATGCCCTCAGCTATTGCGCGTGTCAAAGTAGTTTTCCCGGTGCCCAAGCCGCCGTATAGTGCTATAAAGGCTCCGGGGAAAAGCACTGCACCAATCTTCTTTCCTAAGGAAATAGTGTCCCTTTCCAGCATGCAGGGAAGCGTGTATTCGGGCATAAACTCACACACCTTTCTTGTCGTAGCAATTTTAATATGTAACAGAGAGTGCAAAATCGGCTAATGAATCCGATAATATCGCCTCTCTTATACGCTCCATCAAGTTCAAAGTAAACTTTAGGTTATGCAGTGTAATAAGCTGTGCAGCTAAGATCTCCTCAGCTTTTATCAGGTGGCGAATGTACGCGGCAGTGAAATTTCTGCACGCATAGCAGTCGCAGCTCTCGTCAATGGGCGAAAAATCGTTTTTATATTCGGCGTTTCTAAGCATCTTCCTGCCCGTTGAGGTAAGCGCTAATCCGTTTCTTGCCGCACGCGTCGGCAGCACGCAGTCAAACATATCAATACCGCGCATCACGCCGTTCACCAAGCAGTCGGGACTGCCCACGCCCATAAGATAATGCGGCTTTTCCTTGGGCAGCTCGTCTCTTATGGCTTCAAGCATTTCGTACATAAGCTCTTTGGGCTCGCCTACGCTAAGTCCGCCCACAGCCACTCCGAAAAAGTCCATATCCGTAATAGCTTTTGTGCTTTCTAAGCGCAAATCCTTATACATTCCGCCCTGTATAATGCCAAACAATGCTTGGTCATCGCGCTTGTGAGCTGTTTTGCACCGCTTTGCCCATTCGTGAGTGCGCTTCATTGCCTGCTCGGTGTATTCCCTTGAAGCAGGGTAGGGGGCGCATTCGTCGAACGCCATAATTATATCCGCGCCGAGATTCTCCTGAATCTCTATTGCCTTTTCGGGTGTGAAATAATGCTTGCTCCCGTCTAAATGAGAGCGAAACTCTACACCGTCGTCAGTAATCCTGTTAGTATCTCCTAAGCTGAATACCTGAAAGCCGCCGCTGTCAGTCAATATAGGTCTGTCCCACGACATAAAGCTGTGGAGCCCGCCGGCGCTCCTTACAAGCGCGTCGCCGGGGCGCAGGTATAGGTGATATGTGTTTGAAAGTATTATCTCTGCGCCTATATCGGCTAAATCCTTAGGCATCACAGCCTTTACGGTAGCTTGCGTGCCAACCGGCATGAAGCAAGGAGTCTTTATAATGCCGTGCGGTGTTGTCAACACTCCAAGCCTTGCGCCTGTCTGCCTGCATTCTTTTAACAGCTTAAAGCTAAACCCGTTTGGCATTTACTAACTTCGCCATTCGCATAAAGCGAAAAATGGCGATTTTCCCCCTATACTAATATGGTTCTATTCTATCAAACAAGTGTATAAAAAGCAACATTTTTTTATCTTAGCATAAGTCAAATGTAATTGTTGGAAAAACTACGCTATAAAAAAAGAAAACCCGATCGGATTTTCTTCTTGAGCATAGCTGCTTATTTTAGTTTTATAGGAATGAACACTTCCATTTGCGCCCAGCCCTGCTTATTTATCACTTCCTGAGGTGTTATAATATGCCCCATAGAATAGTGATTCTCCCGTACATCAAGCTCGAACACTTCAGAGCTTCTGATGTACTCAAGTGCCTCGTTATACAGCTTGTCGTGCTCCGTGTCGTCGCCGTCAACGTAAGCGAATGTCAGGTAGTAGCCGCCGTCGAAGTCAACAACCTCATAATTCTCAGTATCCAAGCCCTCAAATATGGCATACCACCAAACCATTCCCTGCTTCTCCTCATCGAAGAAAAGGAAATCGCGCGGCATAAAGCTATATCTGTCAGGCGGCGTAATCTTCGAAAAATACTCGTTAAACTTCCCCAACACCCCGTTTTCCGAGAAGTCAAACTCTGTATCCACGCCTGACGATACTGCTGAAAAAGGAGGCAAGTAAACTATTCTGAAATTCATGAGTTATTTCTTAATGGGGTGTAGCCGTCCTTCTCATAAATATTGAACAGCTGCTGCAGCTTCTTTATAAATTCAGCGTTTGATGAGGTTTTGTCAAGCAACGATATGAATTGCTCTGTAACCTCGTTGGGATTGCCGGTTGACAGCACCCTGCGCAGCGTCATCATGCTCTCGTATTCCTCGGTAGTAAGCAAAAGGTCATCTCTGCGCGTGCCGGACTTGTAAATATCTATTGCGGGGAATATGCGCTTCTCAGACAGCTTTCTGTCTAAGTGAATTTCCATATTGCCCGTACCCTTGAACTCCTCATAAATCATATCGTCCATGCGGCTGCCGGTTTCAACAAGCGCGGTCGCGATAATGGTCAAGCTGCCGCCGCCCTCTATGTTTCTTGCCGCGCCGAAGAAGCGCTTTGGCTTGTATAGTGCGCTTGGGTCCATACCGCCCGATAGCGTCTTGCCCGTTCCGGGAAGCGTTATGTTGTATGTGCGTACCAGTCTTGTAATAGAGTCCAACAGCACAACCACATCCTTGCCATGCTCAACAAGGCGCATAGCTCTTTCCATTACCATTTCAGCTACTTTTATGTGGTTATCGGGACGCTCGTCGAAGGTTGAGAAAAGCACCTCGCCCTTTGTTGAACGCTGCATATCGGTTACTTCCTCGGGGCGCTCGTCAATCAAAAGCACTATCAAATGAACATCGGGATGATTTGCCGTAATACCGTTTGCGATATTTTTAAGAAGTGTAGTCTTACCTGCCTTGGGCTGGCTCACTATCAAGCCTCTCTGACCCTTGCCTATGGGAGCTATAAGGTCTATCAAGCGTATAGCCAAGTTATTGTCGCCCGCGTGCTCAAGCGTTAAGCGTTCGTTCGGGAATATAGGTACTAGCTCCTCGAAGGGCTTTCTGCTTCCCACGCTTTCGGGGTCGTCGCCGTTAATTGCTGTAATGTAGTAAAGCGCTAAATATTTTTCGCCTTCCTTTGATTGGCGAGCCTTGCCTGCAATCCAGTCGCCTGTTTTTAGTCCGAAGCGTCTAATCTGCGCGTTGGAAACATATATGTCGCGCGCCCCGGGCAAATAGTTATCCGAACGCAAAAAGCCGAATCCGTCTGTCAAAACTTCCAAAACGCCTTCGCAGATATGGAAATCATCGGGATCTTCAATTGTAGGTGGCTGCTGATAATATATCTGTGCCGCATCTGTGATTTCAGGTTCAGTCGGCTGTGGATAGAAGGGCTGCTGGTATGTGTCGCGCCTTTGATAAGGCTGTTGATATTGTTGATTGTATCCGGGCTGCTCGTAAGGGTTCATATCCTGATTGGGATGCGGATAGTTGCTGCCATAGTATGGCGTGCGCTGCTGGTATGTGTTATCCTGCCTGTACGGCTTCTTGTACGGCTGCTGATATTGAGTGCGCTGCTGATAAGGATAGTTGTTGCGATTAGGCGAATAGCCCGGGGTGTAGCCCTGCTGCGGCGGATATTGCCTTTGCTGCTGAGGGCGCATAGTGTGTTCCATCTGCGAAACGGGCGCTCTCATAGGGTCCTCGTATATTTCCTGATGCGGAGGTGCATACGGAGCAGCAGGAGCCATTTGTTCCGGCTCAAGCTCCGGCTTTTGCGGTTCGGCTGTATCCGTGCTGTGAGAAGGCTTCTTAACAACGCCGCCTGCCATAATAATGTCGATAAGCTCGGATTTGCGATACTTGGTGATTGATTTTACACCCTGTGCCTTCGCAATCTCACGAAGATCCATCAAACTTTTTTCTTCTAAAATCTCTCTGGTCATAAAATTCCCTACTTCTTTGCTTTTTTATTTTTTATTTTGTGAAAATTGGTTTACACACAAATTCGCTTAATAGGTACACTAATAGCGTAAGACATACGCATCTGATTTAATTATAATCATTATTGGTGGCCAATTAATCACAAACCTAATAACATTAAATCTATTTTAATATGTATTATATGCGCATGTCAACCGGTTTATAATAATAGATAGATATATTTTGTTCTGCTTATACCTTAATTAAAGGCTTAGCAGTATAGTAATTATACGCAGGTCTGTAAAATATTATACCAATTGAAATCAAATAATATTCGAATTAGAACTTCAGTACTTTTTTATATAAGAACAAACGCCCTCAAAAGCATTTTGAGAGCGCGGCATAGATTTCACAGCAAGTGAATTATTGAGCGTTCAACATCTTTGCTAACTGGGCTTTTCTTCTGTTAGCTGCGTTCTTATGTATTGCACCCTTTGAAGCAGCCTTGTCTGCCTTGCTTACAGCAGCTATATATGCAGCCTTCAAAGCCTCTGCATCGCCTGATTCGCGAGCGGCTTTAACTCTTTTTATAGCAGTGCGCATAGAAGAAATAAGCATACGGTTGCGCAAATTACTCTTTCTTGAAGTCTTAATACGCTTTATCGCAGACTTAATATTTGCCAAATTATTCACCCCCTGTATTTTTATCAACGATGGGAATTATAACACGCCCGAATAATCAATGCAAGCGTTTTTTCAGAGAATTTTAATTATATACAAGCAAATTACTCTCTTTCGCTTGCGTATTTGCACATTAGAACATATACAGCGGATGATAATCTGTTCAATGCCAGTGAAATTTTCTCAAAAACCTCGCCCTTGTTCAAATCCGCATTCGCTCTAATATACGCCCTTTCACATTCTCTGATATGAGTTCTAAGCAGGTTCAGATATGCAAGTGCGACTCCGCTTTCAGGCTTAGGCACAAAATGCCCTTTCCTGAAATACTTTTGCGGGTTGTGCGACATCTCGTGAAGAGCATCCATATCCAAGCCCATTACGCTTTGAAGCTTAGGAGCTTCGCCTGCAAAGTCCGCGCGCATAACCTCCATAAGCCCTTTTGTAACCTCGTTCACATACTCTGAGAACTCAGGGTCGCCGTCAGAAAAGAAAAGCGCAGCGCATAATGCCGAGCTCGCTATCGCGGAGTCAAGCTTGCCTCTGAATTCAATTCGCGGGTCGTCTTTTCTTACAAATTCGTTTATGTAAAGCTCTGTGTATGTTGAATCACGCATAGTTTTCTCCTAATACTTGATTTTTCTACATTAGCATAGTTTAGAGTATCCTGCAAATGCGTTTGTTTATGTAATCTTTAATAAATAACTTAAAAGTTAAGTTTTTTTACAATTAAGTGTTGACAAAAGCATTTTATTACAATAAAATATAGTTGAGTCCTTATGAAAATCCGCCTCGCCCCCCGGCGATAAAGCCCCCATCTCCCGGTTTTCAAGGACTCACTTTTTTTATTTTTGGCAATAGCAATGCTTAACACTTGGTAGCAATATAATTCGATTTACTTTATTTATCACAAAAAAACTGATTAGCAATAAAATATGAGATGAATTCAAGAAGTATTATAATTTTTTGCGCAATAAAACCTATAAGCACTGTTCGTGCCATTTTGAAAGGGAAAGCTAAATTTTTATGCTATCTGCATCTAATGTTCGCAGTTGTGCGCGACATAGTTGCTGTAACATTGTTTTCGGTAAACAGGAATGTAGCCGTCACCCTATAATATCCGCGCGATAGCATATTAGACCTTATCGCTGAATAATAGTATGATTCGGAATTATACACATAACTGTTTCCTATTCCGAAAACCGTCATCCATCTGCCGCCGCTATAGTATTGCAGCCTTAAAGAAGCTAAGCCCATCTTATAGACAGGACGGCGCGACAGCATGGCAGCCGAAACGCAAATCTTACCCGGGCCGAAGCTGTTAATTGACAGCATTGCCGAACGCAATATAGTCTGTAATTGCGGCGACTTCATATCGTCGGTTTCGATTTCGGGCGCAGACCATGTTATAACGCTTGAATAAGTCGAAGAATACGATGATTCTCTAAGCCTTGAAAAAGCGTCAACATCTTTTTTGCGCAACACACTAAACCCAGAATCAGAAAAGAGCAAATCCTGCGAGCTGATTCCGAAATCCAACCTGCTGTCAGAAGCTAATCCGGGCTTCACAGCACCTTTCGCGCTATTCACTGCGAGTGATGCGTTAGCAGGCAAAAGCACAACCATTAGGCTCAATGTAACGAGCATTAGCACAACCGTTCTTTTTGCCTTACTCATATTCGCACCCTCCTTATTCTATTGCATATAGAGCATGCTGAGCAGCTCTAATAATTCCTCACCCTCTATGTCGGTAATAATATGATATACGGAGTTCTCAATGTTCCAAATAACTGCCGTTTCACCTTCGTTATATGTAATTATATGCTCTATGCCATTTATGCTTACAGCGTCGTATTCGCCTGTCTTGCTCTCGGCTGTGATTACGAAGGCAGTATCGGCACTTGGGAACATATTATATGTATAGTAAAAATAGTTACCGCTATCGTTTTGATATTCAATAGACAGCGAAATATTCGCGCCACTGCCTGCACCTAATATATTATGTATCCTAAAATTATAGTTTGTCAAGTCGAAAATAAGGGGATTTATTCGAAGCTCAGCACAAGCATCGTCAATACTATTGTATTCTTTATATCCATTTGAAGGTGTGGTCGGGAACTCTATCGGGTCGGGAGTATTGCCGGGGTTGCTTTTGCCCGAATAGTCTATATAGCCTATTTGCCCAGTTATAATAGTCTTCCATACATCTATGCCGAAAGCGTAGGCTATGCCAGTTGAAGCGGCTATGAATATTATTATCGCCAACGAATAAGCAAGCACCCTGCGTGCAAGCGTATGCACGCAAGGCTGCTTTGCTTCTGTGCGCCTGCCCCCCCTCAATAAAGCCTGCGCATAGGATATGGTATCTAAACATTCAGACATCAGAGCCGCATCGCGTTCATGCTCATCTTTGCTTAACTCGCTCCAGTAAATTTCTTCGCAGGAACTAATCAAGCGTTTTAGATCGCCATATCGACATCTCTTATTCGGTTTTCCCCCAAATAATCGCATTATCTCTATCTCCCTATCTAAATAGCGCAGCTTTTTCAAAAAAAGCGGGGTAACAAAAAAATATATTTTTACAGGTTCAAACCTGATACTATCTGCTTTATTTTCAGCTCTAACTTTATCAATCTCATTCGCGCAGCGCTTTCGGATAACGAAATCTGCTCGGCTATTTCCTTGATAGTCAGCTTTTTTTCGAAGCGCAGCGAATACAGCTCATACTCCTCTATTGTGAGCTTGCGCAATACTAATTCCTTAGTCTTTTCAATATCGATTTCATTATAGCTTTCTTCTTCAAATTCATGAACATACTGCAATGCTGCAATATATCGTTCGGAAGCATCGTCTATATAGATTTCTCTTTTCTGCTTCTTAGCTTTTTTTCTGAGAGCGCGCTTTATTCTATACTGCGCGGTTACTTTAAGCCAGCCGACAATGTTAGGATGATTTTGTAATTTAGAAGTGTTTTTTTGGGCTTCCTCAAAAACCGCGTTGGTGCAATCCGCAGCGGCTTCGTCATCTCCGTTTAGCATAGCGAGGCAGTAAGAAAAAATAGAGGTGTAGTAGTCGTGATACAGTTTATTCAAAAAGGCATCGTTAGCCAATTACAACCTCCCCGCTGCCCTTTTTCGTGAACAGAATTACTCTATTACGCCATTTATGTATTCGGGAACAACATCGGTTACATCTTTTGAGAAGCAAAACTTAATATCGTCCTGAAAGCCTAATTCGACCAAGCGCGACCAATGCGTAGTTTTTGAAAGGTCTAAGCTTCCCTTATCCCAGCTCTTGTACAGGCTTTGACATACAAAAGCCATATCGCTCTGTTCTATTTTGCCGTCATATGTCTTATGTATAGCGTCTATAATAGCGCCTGCTGCGCACAGATCATCTGCCGAAATCTCATCGTCTGTGCCTGCGCAGATAATTAAGACATCGTCATTCGATTTTGCCACGCGCTTGGCAACGGCGCTCATATTTATCATGCCGCCTATAAGCACGCTTTTCGCGCCCTTTGCGCCATTGATAACCTTTGTGCCGTTAGATGTGCTGATAACTATTGTTTTGTTAGCGACAACCTCGGGAGAGAACTCAGAAGGTGAGTTGCCTATATGAAAATCGGGGTGCTTCACTCCGCCGATTTCGCCAGCTAAAACTACATCGGGTGAATCGAGTTTGCTGAGAATCGTAGCCGCTTCGCCTGCGTCAGTAGCAGGGATTATCTTACCCGCACCATTCTTTACTGCCCAAATAATGCTGGTAGATGAGCGCAGCACATCGATAACTATTACAGTCCGCCCCGAAACCCTGCTGTCAATTAGTTTACTGAACTTTGGGTAAACATCTATGCGCATTACGACCTCCAATTTGCAAGTCCTCAAGTATTATAGCACTCTAATATCGCTTTTGGCAATCAATATTACTTGTGTATATTTGATTCACAATCAAATAATTTCATTCAATACAGGTTATTTTATCGCCCATGACTGCCGTAATACGCTTTTTCGCCGGCTCAAAATACTTGGATTTATGCCCTGCGCTGTATTTTTCAACGACCGGAAGTATTAGGTAGTCCTTCTCTAAGAATGTAGTGAAAACTCTGCAAGGGATATACCCTTCCTCTGCAATTACTATTTTTCCGTTTTCGTTTTTAAGCACTAAGCGCAAAATGATAGTGTCCTTATTTACAGTTTTCTTCATATGCGAAACGAAATTGCCCATAGAATACACCACAGGCACCTTTCTGCCGTCCTTCGCGGGCAACACATCATACTTCTGCAATGCGTGCGGGTGTGAGCCTATTATGTAGTCAACTCCGCTGTCCGCCATTTCCTGCGCGTATCTGACTTGCTTATCTGTTACTTCGTTTGTGTGCTCTCTGCCCCAGTGATTGTACGCTATTATGAACTGCGCGCCCAACTCTTTCGCTTTCTTTACATCTGCTTCAACGCGTTCTTTAGAATACTTGTTTAACAGAATATCTACACCCTCGTCGGTAAAGTAGTATTCCTTATTGTTATACCATGTTGCATATGCCATTACGGCAATCTTAATTCCGTTTACATCTATAATCAAAAAGCGCTGCTCGTTTTCAGAGGTAAACAGCCCTGTATGCATAAAGCTGTATTTATCAAGCTGCGATATGGTTTCGAATATGCCATGAACTCCCGTATCGGCGGAGTGATTGTTTGCATTAACAAGCAGGTCGAAGCCTGCGTATTTTAGCGCGTCTAAATATGTTGCGGGCGCGTTGCAGAAGGGCTTGCCGTCAACCTTGTTAAGCTCGCTCATATACGGTGCTGTCGAATCCAGCATGGTTTCTAAGTTGCCCACAACTAAATCCGCTTCGGAAAAAATGTCTTTGACTATTGAAAAGCTCTCGGTAAAGTCATATTCGCCGTCTTTGTATGCGGCTTCCTGCTGCCTGCCCTGACACATAAGGTCGCCTACGAACATAAGCACCGCGCTGTCAGACCTTTCCCAGTTAGTATATACGCCATTTACAAATGAGTAACGCGATTCAGGTATAGGGTATAAAGGTTTGGGCGCGGCTCTGTCTAAAACATCATAGCTTGGATGCTCTTTTTGATATGTAGCTATAGCCCATTCTATGTAGTCGGGCGAATATGTGGTTTGCGGCGCATGAGTAGGCGTGGGCATCAGATAGGGCGTAATGCTCGGCGTACTGTATGGGGTAGGAATATTGCTTATGACAGTACGGCTTGTGCAGCCTGAAAGCGTCGCAATTATTATTATGAATAGCAGTAGTCGCTTGAACCGTTTCATAGCTTAGAACCCTTTTCTGACAGGAACGAATGCCGAATCCCAGAACATCAGCACTCCCTCGTATTTTTCAGCAGCCGTTATTATACCCGTTGTAACTGCGTCAATCTCGTGCTTGTTAAGCGAAGAAATCTTGTGCACCACAACCCCATGCGGCTGTTCATATTCCATAGTGAATTCCGCTTCGCCAATAGCATAGCCGGCAAGCCGCGCTTCCTCCTCAAACAGAATCCTCAAAGGCTCGGAAGGAAAGTACATATGCAGATTTATTTTTCTTGGAGCATCTATGTTGTCGCCGCGTCGCTTATAGGCTAATATTTGCTCTCTGTTAAGCTCGGTATGGCGTTTTGCGGCATTGGGATATAAAACTGTGGTGTAAAAGCTGTGCTTCTCGTCTTGCCTGCAATCCAAAGCAATGCGTTTATGCGCTTTGAACATGTTTTCAAGCACGCCCAAGTTGTCGCAATTATCTGTATAAAAGTAGTATCGCACTATGTTCATTGTTTCTATAAAGCCTACATAGCTTATGTTCAAGCCCTTTTTTTTAATATTTACTATGCTGTTTTTCGCTCTTTCATAGGCTTTCAGCTCTGAAATCTTTAATTCGTTATGCTTAGAAGTGCATACCATGGTAATCAGCGATTTGCCGTGCTTGTCCAATTCCGAAAAAAAGTCTTGGTCAACGCCGAACAAAGCATCTGCGCCCTCAAATTGCCAGTCATACTCAAACCAGTTATTAAGCTTTTTTGGCTTAGACAGCTTCTTTGCTTTTGACATAATCCTTCACATTTAATAATTAGTCGTTTATGAGGCTTTCCTCAACCACTACGCTTATTATAGCACGAACACCCCCGTTTTCAAGCAAAACGGTTTCACTCTTTTTCGATACTATCCTGCATTCCTTTGAAAGTGAAGCTAACATCAGCTCCTCGGCATGTATTAACGCGTATTGCTTCAGCTCCTCAGCTTCGGGTGTCGCTTCACCCATAACAAGCTCGTAGGCGGTTTCGGTTTCAAAAATTATGGGGAAGAAGCAGTTTACAAGCCTTCGCTTCTCGTTTGATTCTATTTCCGCTTCACCATATGGCTTAGGCTTTACAGTAATCCCAAACAGCGTTGCGCTCGTGTAGGTTTTGCTCTCGCCGCTTCGTACTAATTTTTGAATTGCAGGCGGCGCGTCGTATGCGAAGGTGTATAGCACCCTGCCTATCACCTTGCCCTCCGCGCGTACATAGGCTTCAACGGTTTCTGTGCTTATGTCGCCTGAAATAAGTATGTCGCCCTTCTTAACAGCTGCTCCCTTTTTGACCATAGGAATACCCTTTGTGGCTATAATATCAACCACAACCCCGTCTGATTTCGCGTACAGGTTTCTCGGCTCAGTCGGAAAATTCGTGTTAGGCGGAAGCTCAGCCTCAACAATGCTCACATACAGCTTAACGCCTATAAGCCTTACCCCTGCCCATGCTATGCGCTCGTCTGCGCTTCTCAGCTTACCGGGAAGCTCCTTCAGAAGCTCCGTTTTAGCCACTATGCCGGGGAATACCCCATACTCCTCCAACAGCGCGTAAACCTCTGCTTGTTCAATTTCGTAGCACCCCTTTACCTCAACGAACCATACTCTTTGGCTTAGCAGAAACAGCGCAAGCAAAATTATGAGCCAGCCCCATATCAGTACATAGCGTGATTTGTTCTTAGCTAAAAAGAAGCGAAAACCCTTTTTTTTCTCTATGTGCATTCTCAGCCTGTGCTTTTTTATTATGCTTACTGCCGGATAAAAGTCTTTTAGCGCTATTGTAGCTGTAATGGCGTTAATATACATAATGTTCGAGGGGGCGACTCTGCATGTGTTATGCAGACTAATCCCCTGCTTTACGGAATCGTTTATGAAACGCTCAATATTCCTGCCTTCTATGCGCAATTTTACTGTGTTTGTCCGCATATGTCCTCTAACTCACACTAATTTGTGATATTTCGCCATATACCATCACCCGTTCGTCGGTAATGCCTCTTATCTCTAAGTGCTTTCCCGTAATTTTAAGAATAAAGCTCTGGCTCTGAAACTCTATGCAGCCGTCTAAGTATGAGTAAACTATGCCGTAGTTCTCTATAAGCACCTTGCTATTGCTTATCATGGTAACACGAAGCACATCGCCCAAGCAGTCCTCAGGCAGATCCAATACCTCGAAAAACTTCCGTCTGAACGCAGTAAACCTGCGCCCCTTAATGCTTTTATTCGGCTTATATTTTCGCATGGTAATATTTATGCGGACTTATTATTAGAAATGCAAAATGATTAGTGTGGAGAGTGAAGTGCGGAATTGCCGCGCGGATAAAAAAATGATGAATGTAAAATGCAAAATGATAAATAATGTTGCGCTTGCGCAATATTTCATGTCCGCAGGATATCTCACAATTCCCGCTGGGCATTTCACGCCGCGAAGCTGCCTACACATCATCCGGTATGCTCAGCCTAATGAATGTGTTTATCGCGTATCTGTCTGTCATGCAGGCTATGTAGTCGGCTGTTACCACATCTATTCCGTCCTCGTCTATGAACTGCGTGAACTCCGGCGGCATAAGGTGACAATTCTCTTTATAGTAGTTGAATAAGAATGCGACTATCTGCTTAGCCTTTACCTCCTCACGCCTTGCCTCCTTATTGAGATATACATACTCGAACATAAAATTGCGCAGATTGTCAAACTCTCGTGCTACAATATCGCTCATTCCTATTTCAGGCTCGTTGAAGCTGTGCTTTATAACATCGGTTATAAGCGTATTTATGCGCTCGCCATGCGTTCTGCCCAATACCTTCAGGCAGGATTCGGGAATATCTTCTTCTTTAAGAATGCCTGCGCGTATAGCGTCGTCAATGTCGTGATTCACATACGCAAATTTATCCGACATGCTTACTACCGTCGCTTCAAGCGTCGCTTTCCTGTCCTTGCTTCTGTGGTTCAGTATTCCGTCGCGCACCTCAAAGGTTAAATTTAAGCCTGTACCGCCGTTTTCTAATTTATCCACTACGCGCAGGCTCTGCTTGTTGTGCTCAAAACCGTTTGGCACAAGCTCGCTAAGCTTATTTTCGCCCGCATGCCCGAATGGCGTATGCCCCAAGTCGTGCCCCAATGCTATGGCTTCTGTCAAATCCTCGTTAAGCAGCAAGCCTCTTGCTATTGAACGCGCAATCTGCGTTACCTCTAAAGTATGTGTAAGGCGTGTTCTGTAATGGTCGCCTACCGGCGCGAAGAACACCTGCGTTTTGTGCTTCAGCCTTCTGAATGACTTGCAGTGAATTATCCTGTCCCTGTCGCGCATGAATTCAGAACGCAAAGGGCATGGGGGAATATCCTTCTGCCTGCCCTTCGTGTTTTCAGACAATACCGCGTATTGTGAAAGCGTTTCCCTTTCTCTTTTAGCTAATAGCTCTTTTACCGTTGAAATATCGTTAATCATACGCACTCCTGTTTTGCTTTACTCTCAGATAAATTCCTGAATAGCCTTCAATGTCCAAATCTATATAGTGCTTGTCATTTTCCTCATAGCTTTTTACTGTGTATTTTGTGCTTTCTAAATTCCCGCCGAAACGGACATCGTTTGAATGAAGTATGACCTCTGCTTCTAAGCTCTCAGGAACTTCTATTTTATACTTTTCATATTTTACAGGCGTGAAGTTTAATACGCAAATTATTTTTTTGCGCTTATCATGGCGCATAAAAGCTATAAGAGACCTGTCCTTATCGCCAACTATTAGCCAGCTGAAGCCCTCCCAGCTCGTATCGTATGCGTAAAACGGCGTATTCTCTCTATATACGAAATTCAATTCGCGCACAAAGTCCTTCATCTCTCTATGGCGCGGATAATCAAGCAAAAAGAAATCCAAAGACCGCCTGAAATCCCACTCAATAAACTGTCCGAACTCACAGCCCATGAACATAAGCTTCTTGCCCGGGTGCGCGAACTGATACATATATAAAAGCCGCAGCTGCGCAAACTTCTCGTCATAGCTGCCGGGCATCTTCTCAATGAGAGAGCGCTTACCGTGCACAACCTCATCATGCGAAAAAGGCAGTATGAAGTTTTCCGAAAAAGCGTACATCATTGAAAAGGTCAGCTTGTCGTGGTGATGCTTTCTGAAATATGAGTCCATGCTTATATAGTACAATGTGTCGTTCATGTAGCCCATATTCCACTTAAAGTTAAAGCCCAAGCCCCCATGTTCGGGAGGCATTGTTACAAGCGGAAACGCGGTACTTTCCTCCGCAATCAGCAAGGCGGAGGGGCACTCCCTCCCCACAGTCTTAGCAAGCGTGCGCAAAAAATCTATTGCGTCTAAATTCTCTCTGCCGCCGTACTGATTAGGCAGGTACTCGCCTTCTTTTTTCCCGTAGTCAAGGTAAAGCATACAGCTGCACGCGTCAACGCGCAGTCCGTCTATATGAAATTCCTTCAATAAAAATATGGCATTTGACAGCAGAAAGCTCCTCACAGCAGGCTTTGAAAAGTCAAACAGCGTTGTTCCCCATTGCGGCTGCTCGCTTCGGCGCGGGTTGCTGTGCTCATATAGCGGTTCTCCGTCAAAGCAGCGCAGACCATGCTCGTCCTTCGCAAAATGCGCAGGCACCCAGTCCGCTATTACGCCTATATTGTGCTTATGACATTCGTTTACAAAGTGCTTCAGGTCGTATGGCGTGCCGTAGCGTGTGGTTATAGAATAATACCCCGTTACCTGATACCCCCAGCTGTCGTCTAACGGAAACTCGCTTACGGGCAGCAGCTCAATATGCGTATAGCCCATATCCTTTACATATTGAACAAGCTCTGTTGACAGCTCGTACAGCCCCTTCCCCAGCTTCCATGAGCCCAAATGCACTTCATATATGCTCATGGGTGAATGATACGGGTCTTTCCTTTTGCGTTGCTCCATGTATGCTTGGTCTGTCCAGTCGTAATGCTCAATTTCCCATACCACAGAGGCAGTTTCGGGGCGGTGCTGCGAACGAAACGCATACGGGTCGGCCTTGTATAGAATTTGTCCGCTTTTTGTCCTGATTGCGTATTTATATAAATCGTTGTTGCTTGCGTTTTCTATTATCGCTTGCCATATTCCGCAGTCGTTTAGCTTTTCCATATTGTTTTTTGAAATATCCCAGCCGTTGAAAGAGCCTACTACGCTTACTTCTGTTGCGTGCGGGGCATATACTGTGAAGCGCTTAGCGGTTTTACCGTTTGCAAGCGCTACTGTGTGGCAGCCGAATAGCCTGTAGCTATATGCGGCAGTACCTTCAAAAAATAAGTATGTGTCTAATTCAAAGTCGCTGTGCTTCATCTTTTCTCCGAATACTTGGTAATGCTATTATATCATAACACGAGAAAACACTATAGCGTTTGAATAAAAAGCCGTAATTTATTATATTCTGTTGATATTTGGTATATTTGTTGTATAGAGGTTGAACAAAACTTTTTTTGTGGTAGAATAGGCAAAGATGAATAACGCTTCGGAGGTGGTTAAGTTGAATGAGCCTTTAATCTCCAAAAAAACTTTGAGAGATTATGATTTCGATTCAAAACGCGTACTTGTGAGAGTTGACTTCAATGTTCCGCTTGATGAAAATCGGCAGATTACAGACGATAAGCGTATCGTCGCAGCACTGCCTACTATTAAATATCTATTAGAGCATCACGCAAAAGTCATATTGTGTTCTCACTTAGGCAGACCAAAAGGTAAAATAGTTCCCGAAATGTCATTAAAACCCGTATATGAAAAATTATGCGAGATTCTCCCCGGTATAACAATCAAATTCGCTCATGACGCAGTGGGTGAAGATGCAAAAGCAAAGGTGAACAGTCTAAATAATGGCGAAATACTGTTGTTAGAAAATTTACGCTTCTACCCGGAGGAAGAAAAGAATTCTCCTGAATTTGCGAAAGAATTGGCCTCTCTGGCGGATATTTTCGTGTCCGACGCGTTCGGAACGGTGCACAGGGCGCACGCATCAACAGCGGGCGTGTGCGAATATCTCCCGTCAGCAGTGGGCTTCTTAATAGAAAAAGAGATTAATGCTTTAGATTCGGCATTAAATAACCCAAAGCGCCCGTTTGTAGCGATACTGGGCGGCCTTAAGGTTAAGGATAAAATTGGCGTTATCAGAAATTTATTGAGCCTGTGCGACACGCTTTTAATAGGCGGCGGTATGGGCTATTTTTTCTTGAGGGCGCAGGGCTACGAAATAGGAGAGTCCGTTAAAACGGACGAAGAAAGCATTGCATTAGCAAAAGAATTATTACAGGAAGCAAAAGAAAAGCAGGTTGACTTGGTATTGCCCATAGACATAGTAGTTGGAGAGGAGTTTTCAAACGAAACCAAGTATTACACCGTAAACGCTACTAAAATACCAAAAGGCATGATAGGCATGGATATTGGCGAAAACACCATAGAGCTTTTCAGCAAGTATATTAAGAGCGCGAAAACAGTTGTGTGGAATGGTCCTGTGGGCGTGTTCGAATTCAGCAGCTTTGCAAAGGGTACCGGCGAAATTGCAAAGGCTTGCGCGGAAAGCGGCGCAGTCACTATAATAGGTGGTGGAGATTCAGCGGCTGCCGTAATTCAAATGGGCTATGAGGATAAGATGACGCATATATCCACAGGCGGCGGCGCGTCGCTTGAATATCTTGAAGGCAAGAAGCTGCCCGGCATCGAGGCAATACAGGATAAATAACGAGTAAAATATAGTGTATTCGGAGGATAAAAATGAGAAAAAGGATTATTGCGGGCAACTGGAAGATGAACCTAACGCCCAAGCAGGCAAAAGAACTTATTCTTGAGCTTTCGCCGAAGGTAAAGCACGCTGCTTGCGAGGTAGTGGTATGCCCTCCGGCAGTCGATTTGCAGGCGGTAAGCGAAGCCATTTCGGGCACTAATATCGTATTAGGTGCGCAGAATGTGCATTGGAAGGAAAGCGGTGCATACACAGGCGAGATCAGCGCAAAAATGTTGTTAGAGCTTGGCGTAAAATATGTTATAATCGGTCATAGCGAACGCAGGCAGTATTTCGGCGAAACAGACGAAACCGTAAATATGCGCGCCCTGTTTGCGTTAGAAAGCGGCTTGGTGCCAATAATATGCGTTGGCGAATCGTTGGAAACGCGTGAGAGCGGCACGACGAACGAGTTTGTTTCCAATCAGATAAAAGCTGCTCTAAAAGGTATGAGTAAAGAGCAGGTAAAGGGCATTGTAATAGCCTATGAGCCTATTTGGGCAATAGGCACAGGCAAAACAGCCACAAGCGCAGAAGCATACGAAGCAATATCTGCAATAAGGAGTACGATAGCAGATATTTACGACGAAAGCGTAGCAAACTTGGTTCGTATTCAGTATGGCGGAAGCATGAATTCAAGGAATGCGTCCGAGCTGTTAGCTATGGAGAACATAGACGGCGGCCTTATAGGCGGAGCGAGCTTAAAGGCTGATGATTTCGCAGCAATTTGCGCAGCCGCGAGCAAGTAAATTTGGAGTAATGGTAGAAATGTATGAAGAAACTAACTGCACTGATAGTGCTTGACGGATTTGGACACTCAAAAGATGTATTCGGCAACGCCATAATGGCGGCGGATATAAGCTATATCCCATATCTGCTGGACAACTACCCCAACACGCTTATAGCTGCTTCGGGGGTAGATGTCGGCTTGCCCGAAGGTCAAATGGGCAATTCAGAGGTAGGGCATATGAACTTGGGCGCGGGCAGAATAGTCCCGCAGGAGCTGCTTTTCATAAACAAGCATATTGAGGAAGGCACATTCTTCACAAACGAGGCGTTCTTAAGCGCTATTGAGAACTGTAAAAAGCATGATTCCGCCCTGCACATATTCGGGCTGTTGTCCGATGGCGGAGTGCACAGCCACATAAATCACCTGTACGCGCTTATAAAGCTGGCTACACAGCACAAAATAACAAAGCTGTTCATTCATTGCTTTATGGACGGCAGAGATACAGCCCCCAACAGCGGCATAGACTTCATAGACGAGCTGCAATATAAGCTGGATAACGAGTTCCGTAACGGTAAAATCGCAAGCATAATGGGAAGATTCTACGCTATGGACAGGGACAGCAACTTCACGCGTATCCAAAAAGCCTATGACGCGCTTGTTTTCGGCAAGGGCAGGGAGTTCAACAGTGCGCGTGAGGCTGTGCTGGCTTCGTATGAGGAAAACATATTTGACGAGTACATAATTCCTTCTGTAATAGTCGAAAACTCAAAGCCGGTCGCGACCATACAGAGCAATGACAGCATAATTTTCTACAATTACAGACCCGACAGGGCATTCCAGATAACAAAAACATTCGTAATGCCTGATGACAGGTTCGATGTTGAGGGCTTTAACCGCAAGCCAAACTTCTTCCCGTATTTCGCGGCTATGTCGCCTTACAGAGAGTGCGTTGATCCGTACATACACATAGCATACAACCGCAAGAGCGTTGAAGGTACAATGGGCGAGTACATATCGAAGTTAGGTTTGAAGCAGCTTAGGATTGCCGAAACCGAGAAGTTCGCTCATGTTACTAAGTTCTTCAACGGCAACAGCGAAATTCAGTTCGAGGGTGAGGACAGGGTGCTTATACCTTCCCCGAAGGTCGAGCGTTATAGCGAAATGCCCGAGATGAGCGCATACAAGGTAACCGAAGAATGTATAAAGCGCATACAAAGCGGCGAGTACGACTTTATGGTTTTGAATTTCGCAAATCCCGATATGGTAGGGCATACGGGCGAGTTTGACGCGGCTGTAAAGGCGGTCGAGGTGGTTGACGAGTGCCTGCAAAGGGTTGTAGAAGCAATATTGGCACAAAACGGTCGCGCTATAGTAACTGCCGACCATGGCAATATTGAGAAGATGATAGATAAGCTCACAAGGAAGCCTTTAACAGAGCACACCACTTCAGAAGTAATGTGCATTATAGTCGATAACGACAGAAAAAACATCAAAATGCGCGAGCATGGCAGGCTGTGCGATGTAGCTCCCACGCTATTGGAGCTTATGGGTATTAAGCAGCCTGAAATCATGACGGGCAAATCCTTGATAGCGGAGTAACCATGGGCATATTCAAAAAGAAAAAGGATACAGACACCCGAAGCGTTGAGGAAATAGTTTTTGTAGAAGCGCAGAATCCGGAAGCCGAAAAGAAGGAGGAGAGCAAGGGCTTTTTCGCTAAGCTGAAATCCTCGCTTTCAAAAACTGGCGGCGGGCTGCTCAGCTCAGTATTTAATACGCACGAAAAAATTGACGCCGACTTTTACGACGAGCTTGAAGAAGCAATGATTTTAGCCGATATGGGCTTGGAAACCACTCAGGAAGTGCTGGATTCGTTGCGCCAAGTCGTAAAAGCGCAGAAATTAACCGCTCCGCAAGAGGCAAGGGAAGCATTAGTTGAGCTGTTAGCCAACAAGATGCAGCCCGAAAACGAGTTCTTGGCAGAAGTCGAGCAGGCTGTAATACTGATTGTAGGCGTAAACGGAGTTGGCAAAACAACCTCAATAGGCAAGCTATCAAACTATTATAAGCTAAGCGACAGAAGCGTAGTTATTGCAGCGGCAGATACATTCCGCGCCGCAGCGGCAGAGCAGCTTACCAAGTGGGCGGAGCGTGCAGATGTGCCAATAATTAAGCATGGCGAGGGCGCAGACCCCGCGGCAGTTGTGTTCGACGCAATAGCTTCATTCAAGGCAAAGCATAATGATATTTTAATTTGCGATACAGCAGGCAGGCTTCACAACAAAAAGAATCTTATGAACGAGCTTGCGAAAATTCGCCGCGTGATTTCGCGCGAGCTGCCCGATACACCGGTAGAGGTGCTGTTGGTGCTTGACGCTACAACAGGGCAAAATGCAGTGTTGCAGGCGCAGGCGTTTGCGGAGTCAAGCGGCTTGACAGGGCTTATCATAACCAAGCTTGACGGTACGGCAAAGGGCGGCATAGCAGTATCAATTAAGGATATGCTCAACCTGCCCATACGCTTCATAGGAGTAGGCGAGGGCATAGACGATATGCGCCCGTTCGACGCTTACGAATACGCAAGGGCGTTAATAGGCGAGAAATAAGCCTTCATAGCTTCATTGTATTATTGAGAGTACGCGGTACTCTCTTTTTTTAAGCTGCTATTTTTCTTGATATTGGAGCACGCTTATCAGTGCCCTCTGAAAGCATTTTTATTTGATTCTTATATTTTCGTATAGCTTTTCGCATATCGCGCTCATAATAACATATGGCAAGGTGTTGGTTATTTTCTGTTTAATGTGCAAATACTTTGCCTGAGGAGTAAACTATGGGCTTATTAAAAGTATTAAGGTCGTTATCGCATTTTTTTAAGTTTGACGATTCAGACAGCCGCTTTGAGCTGCTTGAAACCGAATACGGTACGCCGTATGACAAGGAGCGCAACAAGCGCAGCATCGAGCTTGACAACAGCGTCAAGGAGGACGCGGAGATTTCCGCGGAATTAAAGAGCAATTTAACTCTAATCAGGCAGGATTTCAGAGCGGATATAAATCCCGATATTCTAATACGCGAATTTACATTGGGCGGCGAGGTTGATGCTGCAATCGTGTTCATAAACGGGCTTGTAAATTCAGTAATGCTCAATGATTTTATATTGCGCGACGGTATGAAAAAGGACGCGCTTGAGAATGCATCAAAACCCATTGTAGAGTACGCCTTGAAAAACATTTTCACGGTATCCGACGCGCAGATAGAGTGGAATTATCTTAAAATAAAAAAGGCGATATTGGCAGGGCAATCCGTATTGTTCATAGAGGGCGAAAACAGGGCGCTGATATTCGATACGCGCAATCAGCCCACGCGCGGCATAGATGCAGCCGAAAACGAAAAGTCGGTATTAGGCCCGCGCGAAGCATTTGTTGAGAACATGAAAACCAATATATCGCTTATAAGAAAGCACCTGCAAAATGACAGCTTAGTATGCGAAATGCGTACAGTGGGGAAGGAGAGCAACATTAAGGTAGGCATTCTTTACTGCGAAGGCGTCGCTAACAGCTCTCTTGTAAATGAAGTGAAGAGCAGGCTTTCGAAGGTAAACTTAAATAAGGTAATTGCCGTAAATACGCTTATTCAGGTAATGGAGAAAAACTCAAACATACTTTTCCCAAGTGCGCTATTGACAGAGAAGCCCGACAGAGTAGCCTCATTCCTGCTTGAAGGTCATGTGGTTTTGATGTGCGAGGGCAACCCTCTTGTTGCGGTAACTCCTACAACCCTGCACATGATGTTCTCAATGCCTGAGGACGCGTATGCGCGCCCGTCTGCCGCATCATTCGTGCGCTTTGTGCGCATATCCGCCGCGGTGGTTTCGGTTTATTTACCAGCGCTTTTCATAGCGGTTGTAAGGTATCATCAGGGATTCTTTTCGCCGGAAATGCTTAATACGCTTGTAGCTTCGCACACTATGGTATTCGTTCCTATAAGCTTAGAGCTTGTATTGCTTATGTTCATGTTCCAGTTAATAAGAGAAGCCGGTATGCGCGTACCCGGTTCCGTAGGTCAGGCATTAGGCATTATTGGAGGTCTTGTGTTAGGGCAGGCGGCAATCGCCGCGAATTTAGCAAGTCCGGTAGTTTTAATACTTGTCGCGCTTGTAGGCTTAGGCAATTTCTGCATACCCGAGTACACTATGCAGCTTACATCGTTTTATATACGAATCGCGTTTGTAGTATTAGCAATAATGGCAGGCTTTTTGGGCATTGTGTGCGGAACATTGCTGCTTGTAGGGTATATGTCGTCCGCTAAGTCTTTCGGAGTGCCGCTGTTGACGCCTTATGCGGTAAAAGCATACTCTAAGCGTCCTTTAATTATGCGCGGCAAGGTGAAGAACAATGACCTTAGCGGCGAGGACTATATGAACAGAGAAAACGATTGGTAAGGAGGCAATATGCACTTAGCGGAAGGTAAGGTAGGTCAGCAGGCTGTAATAAGCATGACTTGTATAGCTATGGCAACGGCAGGGCTGTTCTCATTTTATTCGGGAGAGCTATATCCCAATGGCAACTCAACATATGTCAGCTTCCCTGTCGGGGTACTAATAGCCGGGCTTGTGTTCATGTTAGCCGCTGCTGCAATGAAGGCGTGTAATGCAAATTGCTTTATAGAGATGCTTGAATTCAGCGTAGGCAAGTTTTTTGCAAGAATCATATGTGCTGTGTTCATAGTATATTGCATAGTAGCCGCTATACTGCCTCTTAACAGGTTTCTAAACATAATGTTCAACAGCTTTTTTATAAACTCGAATTACTTTACTATTTCGGTGTTTATATACCCTGTGCTCGTGGTGTTTTCTCTATTGGGGCTCGAACCCATATACAGAACTGCAAGGGCGTTAGTTTGGTTTTTCCTATTAGCTCATATGCTTATGTTAGGCAATGAAGCAGGCGGGCTTGAAATAACCGAAATGGCACCAATTATGGGCGACGGTATAAAAAATACTGCAATAATAAGTTTAAAATCCTCAGCCATTTTCCTGCCCGCATTGCTTTTTATACTGATGATTACAAGAAGCGTGCATGGCATTAAGTTCGCAAAGCGTGCCGCGTCATTCGCAGTTCCTATAACCGCTGTTTTTTGCGGAATAACTTATTTAGCGTTAGCCATGATGTTCAACTATGTCGACTTAACAAACATATACACTCCGCTTTATCGATACAGCATGGCGGTTGCTTCTGAAAGTCTTATACTAAGGCTCGATAAAATTATGTCATTTATCTGGATAATGGCTATACTGCTTTCGGGTTCGTACTATGTGTATGCCTCGTCTAATATTTATGCAAAAATATTCTCCCAGAACGATATGCGCCCCGCGGCGATGGGAGTGGCATTGATGCTTCTGTCAATAGCCGTCGGCTCACACTTGACATTCCCCGCAATCAAGGATGTATTTGATTTCTTGCGCAATTACGGGTTCTTTATATTTGTGGTTCCGGTAATACTGGTATCGGGAATAGCCATTGTGCGCGCAAGCATACTGAACAATAGGAGGAAGTATGAAGTCGGTACGAATTAAGCTGATATGCCTTTGCTTGATAATTGCTTCCCTTGTATCTTCGGTATCGGGCTGCTTGAATCCCGACGATATTTCTGAATTCATCTATGTTATATCAATAGGAGTGGATAAAGGCAAGCAGTACAAGTATAAAATGACATTTTTAATGCAGAGCGCATCGCCTTCTGCTGAAACGCCGCAAGCAAATCAAATAGTAATGACAGCGGCGGAGGGCGACAACCTATTCGAAGCAATAGACATTGTAGAAGCGGGTATGCCGAACAGAATGAACTTCTCGCGTATGAATATGCTTCTGTTCTCTCAAGAATGTGCGGAGAATGGGTCTATTGAGGACTTCTTCCGCATATCGTGGAGCACGACTAAGATAGGAACATCAGCGAGCTTGGTAGTCTGCATAGGCAAGGCGGAAGATTTCTTGGAAGGGCTGAACAGTGCGGACAATTCGGCATTTGCTAAGCTGCAACACATATTGGTAGATTACTCAAAAGCAACAGGCCTCATAAACAGCTCAACCATATATGAGTTCATCAGCGCTACGGGAAGCAAAAGGGCGGACCCCGTTATCGCCTTAGGTTCTATAGACGAGTCGATAATAGAGAAGAGCAGCAACTCCGGTGGCAGCGGCGGTTCCGGTGGCGGTGGCGGTTCCGGTGGCGGTGGCGGTTCCGGTGGCGGTGGCTCCGGTGGGGAGCAGTCGCCCGAGCCATCACCCACAAAGGATACAACAGGCGGTGTCGAGCGTGAAGGCGGTACAAAATCATACTTCTTTGGAAGTGCGCTGTTTGACGGGCAAAAAATGGTGGGCGTAATATCAGGAGAGCAGACGCAGCTTCTTATGATGGCCGGTGGCAAGCTTACAGGCGCTAAGTTCTCAGTAGTAGATGAAAAGCAGATAAAGTATGTTGTGCGCGTCGCAAACGCTAAAAAGACAAGGGTAGATGTCGATATAAAAGAGGATAGAATAGATGTTGTGTTCAATATTGCGCTTACAGTCAGGCTTGATATGTCAGTAGATGAAGAAGAAATGAGTGAAATGCGCAAATCAGGCGGATTGTTAGAGCGTATGGCTAAGCAAATAGTCGAGTATTCCGAAAGCGGCTTGGAGCATCTGTTCGCCGATTGCAAAAGAGTCAACTGCGACGCTTTCGAGATAGGAAAATTCGTAGCATTGAAGTTCCGCACAGTAAAGGAATGGGAGGAGTTCAACTATAAGAGCAGGTACCAGACCGTAAATGCAGTATTCAATGTAGAAATAGATATGGAGGATGTGTATGTTTCATCATACATAGACTGATATGGCTTGGTTTATGTTATATTCAACACTATGCGTTTTGTATAACGCGCTATATGCTCTGAACTGTATAAGGAACAAGTGTGCCCCCGGGTTTTCGGGCGCTATGTTAATCACTTTGATTTCCATAGGGTGTATTGTGTTATTGCAATTCCATATCTAAGGCGTTATAATCTCGTTAGCTTAGTACGGGAGATATAATGCTTAACATAGTACTTGTTGAACCTGAAATACCGCAGAACACAGGCAACATTGCCCGAACCTGCGCCTGCTTGGGGGCAGCTTTGCACCTTGTTGAGCCTTTGGGCTTCAGCATTGATGAAAAGCATGTGCGCCGCGCAGGGCTTGACTATTGGAGCGAGCTTACAATACACCGCTATTCTGACTTCACAGATTTTTTAGAGAAGAATCCTAATGCGGTTATGTGGCTTTTTACCACCCATGCCGAAAAGCACTATTGTGATGTCAAGTATAGCATAGACGATTACCTGGTATTCGGCAAGGAAACAGCAGGCTTGGGTGAAAAGCTTATTGCGCGGTATTCAGACAGATGTGTAAGGCTGCCTATGCGCAACAGCCTGCGTTCATTGAACCTTTCAAACTCTGTGGCTGTCGCGGCATACGAAGCCATGCGCCAGTTAGGCTTTCCCGATTTGGTTTAGCCTCTGATGCACACCCAGAACTTAAAAAGCATAGATAAAAAGTCTGAAAAACCTGCAGGCGCAATATCTTGTTCGACTCCCAACTCGAGAGTAGCCACTCTTTCGCCCTTTGCATCGAAATAATCGACTGTGCCTAAGCAATCGCCTGCGTTTATTGGTGCAGTAAGCGTTTGCGGAACATTATACACAGCGCTTGGCTGTTCGTCATTCATTCCGCAGAGAATAGATAGGTCGTTAAGCGCAACAAGGTCAACAGCTCTCATAATAGAACCGTTTATAGCTACGCCCTTAACTATTGCGTCACCCTTATTTGCAATTTTTACACTCTTATAGCTTGCATAGGCGTATTCTATCGCGGCGCGCGCCACATCAAAGCGTTCTGCGCTGTTCTTTGCGCCCAGTATTACTGCTATGTACTCAGCTCCGTTTCTTGATACAGAGAAAACACCGCAATATCCCGCGTCGTTTGAAGAACCTGTCATAAGCCCTGTGCAGCCTACTAATTCGCGTATAAAGCGGTTTGGGTTTACAAGCTCTGTTCTGTTTCCGTTGGAATGTATTATTTCGCTCATATATGTAGTGCTGTATCGCTTGAAGGAGGTGCACTCCGCCAACGCGCAGCCTATTTTTGCTAAATCGCTTACAGATATTTTGAGGCTGCTTCCCATAGGGTCTTGATAAACCGCCTGCACGCCTAAATCCTTTAATCTGTTGTTCAACTTTGACAAAAATACATCCATGCTTCCAAAAGCCGCTTCGCAAAGCGCGTATATAGCGTCGCCTGCGGAAATCATAACTGCGCTTTTGTATAAATCATCGGCGGATATTACCTCGTTCGCCTCAACGAATGCGGTAGGTCCCGGAACCTTTGCGGCATTTGTGCTAACAGTAACATTGCCTTCAAGTGAGAATTCGCCCTTATCTATAGCCTCTGACAGCAAAAGCATAGGACCTATGCGCGTCAGCCCGGCGGCCGGCAAGCTTGATTCTGCTTCGTGCTGTAATATCACCTGATGAGAGCCTCTTGCAACAACAATTAAAGCTGAGGCAGAGCCCAAGCTTATAGGCATCTTGTCAGCATTGGCAGAATAGGGTATATAAGCACATAGTATTATTGTCGCAAGCAATATCGCCAAGCACTTGATAGAAAAACGCATACAGCCCTCCTAAACACTCGTCCTGTTAAATACATATGCAGGCTGTATGCGCGAATATGCTCATTCACACTTTTGCAAGGTGTTGTAATGTATCAATCAGCTATGTACCACTTATCTATGCTTCGCATTATGTCCGGTTCCCTTACTGCTGATATGCCATATATGTTCGCTGAATAAATAATGCTGTTTAATCGGTAGCCAAGCACTATGAAGGGTAATTCCTCAATGAACGCCGCTTCAAAAGCGTATGCCGCCTCGCGCATTGAGCTCTCGTCAATCGCAGCAGTTATTCTGCTGCAAAGCGATAATAGCTTTTCGTTGCTTACCTTGCCATAGTTGATTTCGGATTCTATAAAAAGCGGCTCCAAGTAGCAGTCCCTGCTCAGACTGAAGCCCACAAGCGCCATATCGAAATTGCCCTCTTTAAGCTGCTTTATGTATTCGGATTTCGAATGGGGTGCTGATGGCAAAAATGTATGTGATACGATGTTCACTTCGATACCGCATTCCATAAGCTGTGCCTTTATCGCTTCCGCTGCGTTCTTCCTAACAGCATTGTCTGTGGTTTCGTTAACCAAAAGCGTGAAGGAAAGCTTATTCTTAGGGTCGTCCTTATGGCGCAGCACGCCATTTGAGTCGGTCTTTGTGTAGCCCGCGTCTGCAAGCAGGTCTTTTGCGTAGTCCAAATCGTACTCATACACCTTGTACTTGCTTGAATACAGCCATGAATCAGGCGCTATTGGCACATCAACATCTTGCAGCTTGTTCATATATACATTCGAAACAAGGCGCGATGTATCCAATGCGTACATAATGGCTTTGCGCACATTCGGATTGCTGAATACAGGGTTGTCATAGTTGAATATCATAAGCTCAATATTGTTTGTCATAATATCAAGCACCTTGGTTACGCCTTCTTTGCGATACTTTCCTGCCGATACTATTGAGGTGGTTACGAAATTAAGCTGCTTTGCCTCGTATGAAGCCAGCGCAGTTGCGTTATCAGCACGCGGCAGGAATGTTATATTAGAAATATAGGGCATAGTGCGCCACCAATTCTCATTTACGGTCAACTGCACCTTTGACTTTTTTGCTTCAACAACCTTGTAAGGGCCTGTGCCTATCATGGTTGTGCCCGCTTCCTCGGCACTCTTGCACATTATGGGGAATGTCAGCGCGTACAGCGAGCTAAGCCCGCCGTTATGCATTTTGACTCTTATTGTATAGTCGTCAATTACATTTATATTCTCAATTCTTGAAATATGGTATGAGTAGTATGATGCGTCCGCCACAGCAGGCTCAGGCGTAGGCGAGGGCTTGGGTGTGGGCGAAGGGCGCATGGTAGGCGTAGCCTGCGGCCTTTTTGAAGGCGTGGGCGTTGAATCGGGCGTAGGTGTAGGTATAGGCGTATCGATAGGCGTTTCAGTCGGGGGCTCTGTCGGCTCAATGGTCGCTGGGGGCTCTGTAATAGGTTCAATGGTCGGTGTAGGCTCGGGCTCCTGCGTTTCTTCCGTCATAGGCTGTGCCGCTAATTGTGCGAATACAGCGCCGCCCCTTGCGCTAAGCTCAGAATTGCTCGGAATCTCCATATCCAACGCGGTGAGCAGCCTGTGATATGTGTATAGCACATCTTTGGCTGTGAAATCACTGCCGTCGTGCCATTTTACATTCTTTCTCAGCTTCAATGTCCAAATGCTGCTGTCCTCCGGGTTTACCGCCCAGCTTTCCGCCAATGAGGGCGACAGCTTGCCCGCATCGTCAATGCTCAACAGCCCTTCAAATATTAAAGAATACAGTATAAGCATTTCCTCGGTGTTCACAATATGCGGGTCGCCCAATCGAGGATTCATAGGCATAGCCATAATAAGCTCCCCACCTGTTTTCGGTTCAGGTGTGGGAGTGGCTACATTTTGCGTAGGCGCAAGCGTGGGTGCTACATTAGCGTTTTTGCACCCAAACGCTGAAATCATTAAACTTATTATCAAAATGAATACCAAAGTCTGCTTGCAAACTCTATTCATGCTTATTCCCTCTTTAATAGCTTATCGAATAATTCGCGCACTGATATGTTCAGCTCGCTTTGTGTGATAGTGTTTTCTATCACCACATCAGCCCTTTTTATTAGCTCGGAATCCGCAACGCGCGCGTCGGCACGCTTTTTCGCCTGCTCATAGTCAAGCCCGTCGCGCTGCATTATACGCGTTAACCTCTGCTCATACGGCGCGGTTACTACCCATATCTCGTCGCAGTGCTCGTCTAAATTCGCTTCAAATAAAAGCGGCGCGTCAAACACCACTATTTTTTCCCCGGATTCAAACGCGGCGACCCTTATATCCAGCATTCTTCTTATTATATAGGGGTGTGTTATCGCGTTCAGCATTTTCAGCTTTGCTTCGTCGCTGAACACAACTTCGCCCAACCGCCTTCTATTGATTATATCATTTTTTTCGAATACTTCCTCGCCAAACTCTTTCCTTATTTGGTCTAACAATGGAGAATTTGGCGCAAGAGCTTCTCTTGCCACAATATCGGCAGAAATAACATAAGCCCCTAATTCCTCTAATATCCGAGAAACAGTGGTCTTTCCGCTGCCTGTTGAGCCTGTTATGCCTAATGTGAGCTTATTTTGCGTCATGCCAGTTTTCGCCTACATGAACATCGGCTATTAGCGGAACCTTCAGCTTAACCGCGTTCTGCATACAGTCCGCAAGCAGCTTTTTCACTATTTCAACTTCTTCCTTTGGCGTGTCGATAATCAGCTCGTCATGCACCTGCAAAATAAGCTTTGCTTTTAGATTGTTTTGCTTCAACGCCTCGAAAACCTTTACCATAGCCAGCTTGATTATATCTGCCGCAGAACCTTGTATCGGCATATTCTTAGCAACTCTTTCACCGAATGAGCGTGTATTATAATTAGAAGATTTCAGCTCGTGCATAGCCCTTCTGCGCCCGAAAAGCGTAAGCGCATAGCCCTTTTCATGCGCCTGCGTAACAGTATCGTTCATGTATTTCGCAATACCCTTGTACTTTGCCAAGTATGAGTTAATGTATTTAGCTGCCTTAGCCCTTGAAATATTCAGGTTCCTTGATAAGCCGAAATCGCTTATGCCGTAAACTATGCCGAAGTTTACAGCCTTTGCCTCTCTGCGCTGCTCGGGGGTTACGCTGTTAAGTGGAACATCTGCAATTTCCGAAGCCGTAATAGCGTGTATGTCAATGCCGTTGTTGAACGCGTCAATCATCACCTCGTCGCCGCTCATATGTGCCAATACGCGAAGCTCAATCTGCGAATAGTCCGCGTCAACAAGCAGATTGCCGTCAGAAGCAACGAAGGCTCTGCGTATCTCCCTGCCAAGCTCTGTGCGTATGGGAATATTCTGTAAATTAGGCTCGGTTGATGAAATCCTGCCCGTTGCGGTTATTGCTTGATTGAATGTTGTATGCACCCTGCCCGTTTTCGGGTTTATCTGCTGCAACAGCCCGTCAACAAATGTGCTTTTCAGCTTTGATATGAAGCGGTACTCTATTACCAACGGCACAATTTCGTGCTGGTCTATCAAGTTTTCCAATATATCGGCAGAGGTCGAATACCCCTGCGTGTTCTTCTTTCCCGGAGGCAGCTTCAGCTTTTCAAAAAGCACCATGCCTAATTGCTTCGGGGAAAGTATGTTGAACTCAACCCCCGCAAGCTCAATTATCTTCTTTTCTAATTCCCTGCGCTGCTCCCCGAACAGATTGCTAAGCTCGTTCAATGTGTTTACATCTACTCTGAAGCCAGTTTTCTCCATATCATATAGCACATGCATAAGGGGAAGCTCAATATCCCAATACAGACTTGAAAGCGAAAGCCTGTCCATCTCCTCCAACATAGGCGCACACAGCAGGAAAAGCGAAAATGCGTCAGCCGCCTTGTTGTTAAGCCTCTCATTGACAAGCTCTTCTAAATTCTTTGAGGGCGACACCGCGTTAAGCAGGTAGTCAACTATCATAGCGTCGAAATACACATTGTTCAGCGTAATACTCAGCTTGTCTAATTCGTGCATAAGCGATTTCGCGTCATATACTAACTTCTTTTGCTCCGATTCAAGCACTTCTTTTAACGCCTGCAATGCTTCATAGGTGTTCAAGCCCGCGTCAAGCAATGTACCGCCCGACTTAACCTTAACGAGTATTTCGCCGTTGCAAACAGACAGCTGCTCTCCGTAATGAAAAGCGATTTTTTCTGTTTTTGACAGTTTGGGAATGAGCGCTCTTAGCTGTTCGATATCTGATACGATAATTTCTTTTATAGTTATTTCTTGTTCGCTGTTGTCGTCAAATGGCAAAGCATTTTTCTCATCGCTGTTGGGAAGCCTTTTCATCAGGCTTCTAAGCTGCAGCTCCGCCATCATGCCGCGCGCGTTCCACATATTGCTTTCGTCAAATGCGCAATCGTCAATTGACGCGTCTATCGGAACATCAGTATCTATCCTGCCAAGCTTGTAGCTCATCATGGCGCTTTCATAGTTCTCAGCTATTTTCTTTTGCAGCGCGCCCTTTTCCTCAACAGCTCCACGCTTTAGAACCTCCTCAATGCTGCCGTACGCTTCAAGCAGACGCAAAGCGGTTTTCTCGCCTACGCCGGGAATACCGGGCAGGTTGTCTGAAGCGTCGCCCATCAAGCCTTTTAAGTCAACCATCTGCTGTGGGGCAAGCCCGTATCTTTCACGCAATGCGGCTTCGTCATACTCGACGGTTTCAGAAATGCCGCGCTTTGTATATAGCACATGAGTTTTTTCGTTAATAAGCTGGAAGGAATCCTTATCGCCCGTTACAATAAGCACATCTAAGCCCTTATCATTCGCTTTTTTTGCCATTGTGCCTATAATGTCGTCGGCCTCATAGCTTTGCAGCTCTAATATTTTAATTCCCATTTCGTTGAGCAGCCGTCTGATAATATCGAACTGAGTTACAAGCTCGGGAGGTGTGGGCTTTCTGCCTGCCTTGTATTCGGAGTATTCAGAATGCCTGAATGTCGGGCCGGACATATCAAATGCAACAGCGATATGCGAGGGCCTGTATTCGACCAGCTTAAAAAGCATGGATACAAAGCCGTAAATAGCTCCTGTGGGCGTTCCTGTTTTCGTTCTCATATCGGGAAGAGCGTGAAATGCCCTGTGCATTAAGCTGCTGCCGTCTATTAAAATCATCTTGTTCATATTATTGCAATTCCACTCATTTTTATTTGTCTATCAAGAAAATAGCATATCTACATATTAGTTATAATGAGAGATGTTGTCAAGCAAAGCTACTTGAACGCTTTTGACAGCGTGCTATAATAATATGAAGGAAAAATAAAGGAGTATCTTATGAGCGATAAAAAAGAGAGCAAGGGAAGGTTCAAGTATTTTGATGACTATCCCTTTCAGGATGTAAAAACAAAGAGCGGCAAAATCAAGCGCCGAAGAATCTATGCGGGCGATTATTACGGCTACGCTATTCCGAAGGAGTATGAAAACAACGAGAAGCAGTTCGTAAACAGAATTAAGCTGTTTTATTCTATCGTAATACTGCTGTGCTTGGGCTTATTGCTGTTCGCAGGCTTGATAAATCCGAGCACCTTGAATGTGTTTTATGTCTTGCCGGGTTTTTGGGTAACAGCAATCAGCTTGCTGCTGATAATATTCACCTGCGGCGAGTTTGTATTGCTCACATGGGAAAACAGGTTTGAACGGGTATTCGCAGACGCGCTGTCAAAGGGCTTGCGTACTAAAACTATAACATTGATGGTAAGTTCTGCTATATGTTTTGTAACAGCTGCGATAAATGTATTAGTAAACTACTTCCAAGCTAACCCTGCGCAAAGGCTGCTTCAAGATGTGCTGATGGCGCTGGCAATGCTCATAATTGCCGTTTTAGCGCGGTTTTTCTTAAAATTGCAGGACAGTCTTAAAATTATCGTATTAACAAAGAAAGGGTAAAAAATATGATAAACTACGCGTGAAAGCATTTTTTTGAATAAAATTGTTGACATTATTCTTTTCATTTGTTATCATAGGTTAAACCCTTAGGCTTGCGCAGTGTATGCGCAAAGCAAAATAAATAGGAGGAAAAACATAATGAAGTCTCGAAAACTCTTAAAAGTTGTGGCTTTTGGCTTGGCGATGATCATTTGCCTTGGCGTTCTTGCAGCTTGCAAGAAGGGCACTGAGAATCCCTCGCCGACACCCGCTCCGACAGAACGCCCTGTGCAGACTAGACCTTTGGTAGTTGCATATCAGGAGTTCTCGCAGAAGTTTAGCCCCTTCTTTGCGACAACCGGTTATGACCAAGATGTTGCTGGCATGACACAGCTCAGCATGCTTACGATTGACCGCGCTGGCGCTATTGTTTACAACGCGATAGAGGGCGAAACAAGAAATTACAATGGTACCGATTATTTCTACAATGGTATCGCAGACATTACGGTAGAAAAGAAAGAATCTACCACAGTTTACACCATCAAGATGCGCGAAGATATTAAGTTCGCAGATGGTGAACCCGCTACAATCGACGATTTGATTTTCTACTACTATGTAGTGCTTGATCCTGCTTACACAGGTCCCTCAACACTCAGCTCACACAACATCGTTGGTTATGAGAACTATCGTTACAACAACTCAAAGGCTGAGGAAATTGATTATGTTCAGATTCTTGAAGACATCGACAACAACGAGAAGCTTCAGAACTGGGTAAAAGAGAACATCATCAAGGCTACTCTTGATGAAGAGCTCTTGTGGGCAGAGAGCCTGTACACAAACGAGAAGTACTTGCAAAATGAAACATATGCGGCACTCTTCGAACAGTATCCCGAGAGAAAAGACCTCCTCTATAATGTGTTCTACGGCACAGATGAAGATTATGATTCAACAGCTCACACAGAAGAAGAGGTTATGGCGAAGCTGTACGAAGAATACGGCTATGACTACAAGGCATTGGGTACCGCATACGCTGGCGATCCCGAGTACTTTGCTGATCAGAAAATGATCGACGCTATCTATGAGATAGCTCTTGAAGACGCTGAGGGCGCAACAGAAGTTCCCAACATTGCTGGTATTAAGAAGATTAACGACTACACAGTAGAAGTAACTCAAAAGGGTTATTTCGCTAACTCAATCTACAATATCGGTGGCGGTAACCTCACTCCCTTGCATTACTACGGTGATGAAAGCATGTACGACTATGAGAACAACAAGTTCGGCTTTAAGAACCGTGAACCCGATGCAATGGATCTCATCGAAACAAAGACAACTGTTCCCATGGGCGCTGGTCCCTACAAGTTCGTTAAGTTCGAAAACAAGGTTGTTTACTTTGAAGCTAACGAACACTACTGGAAGGGCAGACCCATTATCCAGAACATCCAGTTCAAAGAAACAGCTTCCGTCGATATGGTAGCCGCTGTTGCTAAGGGCGAAGCTGATGTAGCAAACGAAGTAACTGGTTCAAAGGAAAGATTCAAGGAAATCGCAAGCTATAATACTGACACCAATGCCGAAACCGGTAACACAATCACAAGCTCACTCGTTTGGAACTTGGGTTATGGCTATATCGGTATCAACTCCGGTAAAGTAAATGTTGGCGGCGACCGCGCATCAGAAGCCTCCAAGAACCTGAGAAAGGGCTTGGCAACAATATTGGCAGTATATCGCGATGTTGTTATCGACTCTTACTACGGCACAGCTGCATCAGTTATCGAGTATCCCATAAGCTCAACCTCATGGGCTGCACCTCAGGTATCTGATGAAGGCTACCGCATTGCATACTCCGTTGATGTAGACGGCAATGACATCTACACAGCTGATATGACAGCTGAGCAGAAGTACGAAGCAGCATTGCAGGCAGCAATCGGCTTCTTCAAGGCAGCAGGCTACACTTGGGACGAAGCACAAGGCAAGTTCACAGCTGCTCCTGAAGGCGCAAAGCTCGAGTACGAAATAATCATCCCCGGTCAGGGTCAAGGCGATCACCCGAACTTCCAGGTTGCTTCTAACGCAGCTGAAGCACTCAAGAAGATTGGCTTCACATTGACAATCAATGACCCCGCTGACTCCAACGTTCTCTGGAACAAGCTCGACTTCGGTGAGCAAGAGCTCTGGACAGCTGCTTGGGGTTCAACAATTGACCCGGATATGTACCAGGTTTACTACTCAACTAATGTTCCTAAGGCAGTTCCCGGTGCTGCATCCAACTCATCAGGCTCGAACCATTATCAGATAATGGATCCTCAGCTCGATAAGTACATCATCGATGCACGCACATCAGCAGACCAGACCTACAGAAAGCAACTCTATAAGCAGTGCCTCGACATAATCATGGATTGGGCTGTTGAGATTCCTTCTTACCAAAGAAAGAATGTTATCATATTCAGAACTGAAAGCATCGACTTGGACACTCTGACACCCGATATCACAACATACTGGGGCTGGATGTCTGAAATCGAAAATCTTCAGCTTAAGAACGCTGACTAAGCGAGACGATTGAGCTAAGTGTCATAGCTTAGCAGATCACAATCGACGATAAGCCCACCGCTATATATGGTGGTGGGCTTAGTTTTAGGGTAAACAACACCTTATATTACCTCTATAACAGGTAATAATTTTGCCTAAAATAAGGCAACGGGAGAGGGAAGGTTATGAGTAAGTTTTTAATTAGAAGGCTGAGTCTTGCGCTTCTGATATTCTTTATGGGCGTATTCGTGTCATACAGTGTTATCCGTATGATGCCATCGTCATATGTTGAAACGAAGGCAAGGGAATTATCAGCTGCACCAGGTAGTAAGCCTTATGAGGAGTGGCTGGAACAGCTAAACAAGAAATACGGCTTAGATACCGATATTTTTACTGGTTATGTTAGATGGCTCGGGGGAGCTGTAAGATTAGATTTTGGTGATTCGTGGAAATATACAATCCCTGTAACAGAAAAGTTTGGACAAGTAATCTGGTATTCCTTTGCAATGAACCTGCTAACATTGTTCGTTCAGTTTGCAATAGGTATCCCGTTAGGAATATTGGCTGCCCGTAAGCAGTACTCAAAAACAGACTATGCAGTTACAGTTTTTGCGTTAGCATGTATCTCATTGCCTACATTCTTTATGGCGATGATATTCAAATATTTCATTTCGATAAAACTGGGTTGGCTTCCATTGTACGGTCTGCATAGCTCGACCTATGGAACTTTGTCAACGTTTGGCAAGATAGCAGATATAGCATACCATATGATACTGCCTGTTCTCACATTGACACTTTTGAGCATAGGCGGTATTATGAGATACACTCGTACAAATATGCTGGAAGTTCTAAACTCTGATTATATTAGAACGGCACGAGCTAAGGGTCTGCCGGAGAAACGCGTCATAAACAAGCATGCATTCAGAAACACACTGATTCCGTTGGTAACACTTATGAGCACACTGTTGCCGAGCATGTTCGGCGGTGCCATGATTACCGAAACAATGTACCAAATACCCGGTATAGGTTATATTTCATATCAAGCTATCATAGCAGGCGACATTCCGTTCTCGATGTTCTATCTGTCGTTCCTATTGATACTAACGCTTATCAGCTTGATATTGGCGGATATTATGTATGCTGTTGTTGACCCGCGTGTCAGGATTAACTAGTGGGGGTGAAAACATGGAAAACAATAATGTTGAAAACAATATGCTAAATTTCGAAAAAGATAAAAATCCTCAGCAAACTGACACACTTAGCGATGAAAGACGCGTTAAGGTTATGTCGCCCTCAATGCTTGTTTTCAAGCGCTTTATTAGAAACAAGCTTGCGGTTATTGGCTTCATAATCCTTGCATTTATGTTCCTGTTCTCGTTTGTGGGTCCGTTCTTCTCACCGTATAAATCGCGTGATCGCTTCTATACATTTGAGGAGATGGCGAAGGAGTATGCTGAGTTTAAGGTTATAGGTCCTCAGGACTGGAAATACCTTGTACGCTCTGATGAGTACTTAGCTGCCGCTATGCAGGCAACAGCCAAGCTAAGCAGCAAAGAACCTTCTTTTGTATATGAAGATTCGAACGGCAAAAAGCAAACAGGCTATCTGACTTATATCGGTGATAGGGTAGCAATACTATCATCACAGTATGAGCTAGCAAGGTATGTTGACGGTGAGGTAACGGCTTCCGATTCAGGCACTGTTCTCTCTGAGGAATTAGTTGCACTGATAATTCAAAAATCTCAGGAGTTAGCTGCCGCAAAGGAAAAGGAAGGCACTCTTGAGTTTGAAGGCGTTACATATAAGCTTGTAAAGCAGTTTAATCCGGAAGACCGTCTGCAAACGATTTACAGCGTGTCTACCGATTCGGATATAGGTATTCTTCACAGGCTTTCATTCCATTCAATAACCGACGATAAATCGTTGGAAGCATTGTTTAAGGATTATGAATTTGTGAAGCAAGCGCTGATTGGTTTCGCGAATGGTGGAAATGCAGAATTCAATATGGGTACTGACAGATTCAGAATATCTGCACTCGATTCAAATGGTTATGCGGATGTATTGCGCAACAATCAGATGATTGCTAAGATTACCAACTACAATCTTGGACCAAAGGTTTCTGCTTTCCTTTCATTTGAATATAAGGAAGCAGCGCGCCAAGCCTGTGAGCAGGTTAAGTCCGGCAAAGGAACCTTCACATTCCCGGATGCCGACGGTAATGAAGTGGAATATGAAGTCGAGCTGAAGGACTTCTACTATACTATAACGCGTATAGAGCAAACCTATATGCTTGCTCGCTACAAGGCTCCATTTACTGAAAACCAGTTAAACGGTAAACCTTCAATAAACCCATTTGGCACAGAAGAAAGCGGATTTGATGTTCTCACTCGTTTGATGTACGGCGGCCGCATATCGCTAATGGTTGGCTTCGTTGTAGTGTTCATCGAAATCATAATTGGCGTTATAATTGGTGGTGTTGCTGGCTATTTCAGCGGTTGGGTTGATGTAATAATCATGCGCTTCATTGAGCTTTTCAACTGCATACCGTTCTATCCGCTTTTGATGATAATCGTTGCGGGTCTTGATGCTGCACGTGTTGGAAACAGCGTAAGAATCATGTTGCTGATGGCGGTTCTCGGCATATTGTCGTGGCCGGGCATTGCAAGAATTGTTCGCGGTCAGATACTATCATTGCGCGAGCAGGACTTTATGGTAGCAGCAGAAGCAACTGGTCTCCCTGTAGGCAGACGCATATTCAGACACTTAATACCAAATGTAGTACCGCTACTCATAGTTTCGGCAACAATGAGCTTAGGTAGCATCATCATAACAGAAGCGACATTGAGCTTCTTGGGATTAGGCGTTAAGTATCCTGCCGCTTCTTGGGGTTCGATTATCAACCAAGCAAACGACTTCGTTGTTATGAGTCAATACTGGTGGGTATGGATTCCCGCAGGTATTCTGATACTGTTAACAGTGTTGGGCTTCAATTTCGTTGGCGACGGTCTGCGCGACGCATTTGACCCAAAAATGAAAAGGTAGGTAATTGCAATGGAAAAGAAGAAGAATCTTGGATATATATCGGCAAAAGAGCTGCGGAAAATCTCGCGTGAGAACCGCCGAATCACAAATGAATTAGAGAAGGAACGCAATCGCAAGAATGTTCCTATTGAGGAATACACAACGCAGATGCGCGACCCGAATAATGTTGTCGAGTTCGATAACCTGCATACCTACTTTTTTACCGATATTGGAACTGTAAAGGCTGTTGACGGCGTTTCATTCGATGTTCCAATCGGCAAGACTGTCGGCGTTGTTGGCGAATCCGGCTGCGGCAAGTCCGTTACAAGCCTTTCGCTAATGCAGCTTCTGCAAAGACCGCAGGGTCAGATAGTTGAGGGCGAAATACGCTTCAATGCAGGTGATAAGGTTTACAACATTGCTAAAACACCGACTGAGGTTATGTATAATATTCGCGGAAATCATATTTCGATGATTTTCCAAGAGCCCATGACAAGCCTCAATCCTGTTTTCAGAATAGGCTTCCAGCTTGACGAGGTTACAAAGCTGCATAACCCTGAAATGTCCGACGAAGCTGTCAAGCAGCGTTCGCTGGAAATGATAAAGATGGTTGGCATAGGCAACCCTGGCGTTTACAATATGTATCCGCATGAGCTGTCAGGCGGTATGCGCCAAAGAATCATGATAGCTATGGCGCTTGCTTGTTCGCCGCGTCTGATAATTGCAGACGAGCCTACAACCGCGCTTGATGTTACAATTCAAGCACAGATACTTGACCTGCTGCGCAATTTGAAGGACCAGATAAATTCTTCAATCATGCTCATAACTCACGACTTGGGCGTTATCGCAGAGATGGCGGACTTCGTTGTAGTTATGTACGCAGGCAGAGTCGTTGAGAGAGGAACCGCGCAGGAGGTTTTCAATTCACCTGCGCACCCCTACACAAGAGGTCTTATGGAAAGCAAGCCGGTTATAAACAAGCGTGTTGAGCGTTTGTATAGCATACCGGGCTCCGTTCCTAACCCGATAAATATGCCTGATTACTGCTATTTCAGAGATAGGTGTGAGCGCAGAATAGGCAAATGCGATGGAGTATATCCCCAAGAGTTTCGTATTAGCGATACTCACTTTGCTTCATGCTATCTCTATGATAGGCAAGAGGAGGTCATACGATGACTGAGAATTTACAAAGCAACTTACAGCAAAATGACGATGTTCTGCTTGATGTCGTCAACTTAAAGAAGTATTTTCCGATTAAGGCGGGTCTCTTTAACCGTGTAGTCGGTCATGTCAAAGCTGTTGACGATGTTTCGTTCCAAATCAAGCGCGGAACAACAATGGGTCTTGTTGGTGAGTCGGGCTGCGGCAAAACCACAGTCGGCAAAACAATATTGCGCCTTAACGAAAAAACCGACGGTAAGGTAATATTCAACGGTCAAGACATATTTGAATTGGACCACGAATCACTCAGACGCTTGCGTCCTAAGATTCAGATAATATTCCAAGACCCGTATTCGAGCTTATCGCCTCGTTTGCCTGTCGGTGAAATAATCGGTGAAGCGGTAAGAGTACACAATCTTGTGCCGCCAGACGAATTCGATGATTATATCACGAAGATAATGCTCGCTTGCGGCTTGCAGGAATATCACAAGGATCGTTATCCGCATGAATTTTCCGGCGGTCAAAGGCAAAGAATATGTATAGCAAGAGCTTTGGCGCTTAACCCCGACTTCATCGTGTGCGACGAGCCTGTTTCGGCACTTGATGTGTCAATACAGGCACAGATTATCAATCTGTTAGAGGATTTGCAGAGCCAATTCGGCTTGACATACCTGTTCATATCGCACGATTTGAGCGTTGTTGAGCACATTTCAGACACAGTCGGCGTTATGTACTTGGGAAGCATGGTCGAGTTCGCTACCAAGGACGATATATTTGCAAAACCCTTGCACCCATACACGCAGGCATTGTTCAGTGCAATACCTGTACCGGATCCGAATTACAAGCAGAAGCGCATAATATTAGAGGGAAATGTTCCTTCATCTGCAAACCCGCCCTCAGGATGTAAGTTCCATACAAGGTGCAGGCACTGCATGGATATTTGCAAGGAGGTTCCCCCTGAGACATACGATGCTGGCAACGGTCATTATGTAGTATGCCACTTGTATGACGGAAACCTTTATAACAAGGAGTAAAATGGCAAAGCGCAAGCAGTATGACGACGATGACGGTCGCGTCATAGCCAAAATGAATGTTGAGGGTATGCCTTGGTATTCGCCCAACAGCAGTTCTTCTACGGAAGAAAACGAGGGCGCAGGGCATACCTCTGCTTCTAATGATTTATCGAAAAAGGAAGAGTTCTACATTTTTGTAGGCGCAATGAAGGCAGGATGTGTCGTTGCTGCGTTATTCGGCATAGCTATGCTTATAGTAATACTCTTCTTTATACCGAAGTGAGTTAATTATGGAACAAGAAAAGCCCAAATACCCCAAATATCTATTGAAGCACATAGTTCAGTGCCCACACTGTGGCGCAGATGCGTTGGATCATATGACGAGCTGCCCCAAGTGTAAGGGCGAGCTTGAACCGCGTGGCTATTCTCCTATAATTGCCACTCCCACACAAAAGAGAATAAAAAAGATACTCTCAATTATACTCTATGGCATATTAGCAGTTTTGCTTATTATAGTGCTTTATGAGAGGTTCTTTTCATAAATGCTTGATGAGGGCAATAGCCCTTTTTTGTTGCGCATTTTTTTGGCAACATAAGCGTATATAACATTAAAAAAGGGGGCTGTCGGCCCCCAAAGTATTGCTTCAATCAAATATCAAAATACTTCGCGAACTCCGCAGGGTGCGGTATCTTGTCTATCTCCTCTGCCTCCTTGCGCTTCTTGTTTATCCAAATCTCAATGAGCCTCTTGGGGAATACGCCGCCGGCAGTCAGGTAATCGTGGTCCTTCTCCAACGCATCTAAAGCCTGATAAATGTTTGTAGGCAGTGAGTCAATCTTTGCCTTTTCTTCATCGGGAAGCGTGTATAGGTTGAAGTCATAGGGACCCCAGCCATTCTTTGACGGGTCAATCTTGTTCTTAATACCGTCAAGGCCTGCCATAAGAATTGCTGCATATGTGTAGTAGGGGTTGCAGGTAGCGTCGGGGTTTCTCAGTTCAAAACGCTTCAAATCAGGTGATTTTGCGTATGAAGGAATGCGTATAACAGCACTTCTGTTAGCAGTTGCATAGCCAATAGTAACAGGCGCTTCAAAACCTGGGATAAGGCGCTTGAAAGAGTTAGTTGTGGGGTTTGCGAAAGCGCATATTGAAGCTGCGTGCTTCAGCAAGCCGCCTATGAAGTAGTGCGCTGTTTCGCTCAGCTGTGCGTATCCGTTCGGGTCATAGAATATTGGCTTATTGTCCTTCTTCAAAAGCATATGCACATGCATGCCGCTTCCCGCCTCGCCATGTAAGGGCTTAGGCAAAAATGTAGCTGTCTTGCCTTCAAGGATAGCCTGATTCTTAATTATGTACTTGATGTTCATTGTATGGTCAGCCATCTTCACGACATCGCCCAGCTCAACCTCTATTTCAAGCTGGCCAGAACCGCCAACCTCGTGGTGATGATACTTAACATCAATGCCCGCTTCAGCTAAAAGCATGCACATACGGCTTCTGATATCCTGCGATAAATCGGCAGGCTGGGAAATATGATAGCCCTTCTTGGGGTGAACCTGATAGCCCTTGCTGTCAGGATCCTTGTCACTGTTCCAAAGGGCCTGCTTAGAGTCGATTTCATAATATGAGCGATTGGTTTCAACCCCGTACCACATATTATCGAATAAATAGAATTCAAACTCGGGACCTATAAGCATTGAATCTGCTATACCGGTAGCTTTCATAAACTCGTTTGCGGCTTTCAACACATTGCGCGGATATTAGTCGAAAGGCCTGTTCGCTTCTTTATCTATTACCATTGCGTCGCCCAGCATTGAAAGCGTGGGAACCTCGCAGAACGGGTCAACCATTGCCGTAGAAAGCTCAGGAATAAACACCATATCGCTTTTCTCAACAGGCGCATAGCTGTAATTTGATGCGTCAAAGCCTATACCGAATTTCATTGTGTCTTCATTGAATCTTTCTACCGGAATTGTAATGTGTCTCCACCGACCGTCTAAATCAATCATTCGAATTGAGTTTTCTTCGCAAAATTTCAGCACATCCTTCACGCTGTTAAACATAAGAGTTTACCTCCAATTATTTTTGCAGCGAACTAAACTCGCAAGCATTTGATTATCTACCAAAATTCGCTTTTTGTCAATATGTATTTATTTTTGTTTATCAGTATAATACAATTGGCAAAAAAAGTTCTTTACATAATAAATAATATAAATTATATTAAAATTATCCGATGAGCGATACCTATATATAGGTAATATTTTATAGCCAGAACTGCAGTATATTGATTTGACAATGTGCTAACTCATTAAACAGTGCTTTTACTTCCCTTAATAAGCAAAAAAGCCACGCAAAGCGTGGCCTTTTAGCTTGTGTAATATCAGCTTCTAACTATAGCATGATTTAGTATTGCCGCGGCGTCGCCTGTGTTTACATTGCCGTCAAGGTTAAAGTCGCCAAGCTCCGGCTTTATTAGCTCTGCAGCACCTACCACATATCTCAGTATAATCACAGCGTCGCCTGTATTTATTGTGTTGTCAGCATTGGCATCGCCAATCTCCTTATACAGCGCAGTTATCACCGTATCCTCTATTATGTTAGAGAAGTCCTTATCCCAGCCCCAGAACACATGGCCTTCGCGTACAGGATCTTGCGGAGCTACGGCGGATTTATTCTTCTCGACATATTGAATATCGATTACCCTTCCGTCATAGTCAACGAAGGTTACGGTATATGTTACAGAAGTAATCTCATATATAGGTCTAACTTCTAAATCGCTGCGCACCTCATTGAAGGGCTTATCCCAGCCAACGAACCTATAGCCCGGGCCATAGTTAGGAAGCGTAGGCTCAACGGCTGCAGCACCATGCGGCACATTCTGAGTGGAAATCACATTGTCGTCCTTGTCGAAGAACTTAACTACATAGGTTTTTCCGGGTATTATCACATCTATATTGTCAAGCCAAGCCGCATCGTCATTCGCGTTTTGGCTCATATCCTTAGTGTAGCCCCATTCAAAAGTATAAGTGCCGTCATAGGGGATTGTATAAGTAACCGTTGTCCAATCCCTAACACCGCTAATATCTGGAATACTCGGAATAGCAGCGCCGTTCACTCTGAAATATAGATAGTCCCAGCGAACCTCGCACGATACCTTCCAGTCGAACGAAACTACAGTGTTTGCAGGCAGATATATGCTTTCAAGGCGAATGTTTGAGTTGCTCGGTGAAACGCCCGTATTCGTGCATTTAACTGCCATTCTGTTATTCTGCATATCGGGACGCCAAGGATATGTTTCGTGGTTCTTGAGGTTCAGCGTACCACCCGTTGCGTTGATAGCCAGCGGGAAGTCCGCATATACTACATTTACTGCGACATTCTTTGAATATCCGCCGTCAACAGTAGTTACGGTTATAACAGTAGTGCCCTCAGCTACGGGTGATACCCAGCCGGTTTCGTCAACCGTTGCGACTGATGTATCCGCGCTTTGATAATTCAAAGCCTGATTAGTGGCGTTGTAGGGCAATACATGCGCCTCAATGCGTACAGGGTTAGAATCGGTGTATAGGTTTATTACGGTAGTTTTTACTTCAATGCCGGTTACCTTCAAATCGCCTAAGCTCGTTATCACGCTTGTTCCGAAATAAGTAACAGGATTTGCTTCGTCTGTATAGTCTATAACTGTGCATGTAATCTGCGCAGTGCCCTTTGAATGTGCTACAACCAAGCCGCTTTGGTCAACAGTAGCCACATTCTCGTTATCGCTGCGCCATTCGTATGTGTAATTGTTCGCGCTCTCAGGCTCTATTACTAACGCAAGCTGTACCGCGTTATTGTTATACAGCTCATAGCTTGCAGGCGAAACAGATACGCCAGCTATGGCAATTCGCGGAATCTGTAATGAGAAATTACCGTTGCCCTGATATTTCATTCTTGCGTTGGGATAAGTATATGGGTCGTAAGAGCCTGCTTGCTGGAAGCCTATCTGCATCGCTTCCTGGAAGGTATAATATCTGTCTTCGGAAGGATGCTTTGATACCATAGCGCCCCAAACAGCAGCGGATAACTTGAAGTCGTATGTAAACGAAACGCTTTCGTCATAGCCGACTACAAGGAGTGCGCCTAAGTTGCACAAGGGAGTTGAAATTGCGGTGGTTTTCATGCCTAAGCAGATAACCAAGTACACCATTGTGCCGGGGAGAGTTTTTCCTGCGGCTTGGAAATACTTCGTAAAGAAGCTGCCCGTAACGCCTACATCTGATGAACCTGTGGATATTATATGTCCTGCGGACAAGTCAGTATTATATTCATAATCTGCGGTGTTGCCCTTGCGCATTATCATATAAGATTTGCCGCCCGAGGTTGTGCCATGGCTGTCTATTAAGAAAAAGCCATAATCAGCTATGTTTATTATGTTGCCGGGGTAAGCAGCGGATTCCTTCAAATCGTTTACAATGCCGCCTGTTATGTTGCATACATTCTGAGCGATTGTAGAATAGAATTCGTTTGCGAAATCGCCCATAGAGGGTGAGTTTCTATACGGTCTGAAAAGTATAAAGTCAGGGTCGGCGGCTGTAACGGTTTCTACTTTGTTCTTTTGAAGCCCGTCCAAGAAAAACTGCAATGCGGCGTCAGCGTCGCCTGATTTGCGGTCTAACGCGCTGTAAAGCGTATAAGCATTTGGTATTCCCGATTTCAGCATAAAGCTGAATGAGTAGTCGCTCTCAATCTCAATAGCTTCTGTTTCGGGATTATTCGCAACGAAGTCGTAAATTGTATTGAATATCTCGTCGTTCGACAATCCTTTTGCTTTCAGTTCGCGCTCCAAGCTCTCAATTTCAAGCCATAGTGTATCGTGCTGCTTGATTTCTGCTTCTGTTGCGAGTCTATAATAGGTTATACTCCACTCGCCGACCACACGATTGTTAAGCCACGCTTGATATGTAACCTCTGTGCGCGCTTTATCTGTCTTTTTCAGAGATACATTCTGCGAATATACTCCGTCATTCGCAATCGCATCGCCGCCTTTGCCGTTGTCGTAGAGCTTTGCGACTAAATTTCCGCTGTCGTCAACAACTCTTATAGCCAATGGAAAAAGCGATGTCGTATCCGCCGATACAGAAAAAGTAACGAAGTGTTCCTCATTGAGCGTCAGTTCAGTCTTGCTCGCGTGGAAGTCCGTTACTTTCGTCATTTCTGCCGCAGTTGCCGTAGAAGCAAACAAGGGCAGAGCTATGAAAGAAAAAGTAAGAATCAAGGCAAAAAACTTAAAAAGTAACTTTTTCATATAATCACCCCTTTACAAAATATAGTATATCATCATAGTATGTTTGTTACAAGCATGAGTTTGATAATTTACGATAAATTCACACTTGCAAATTATGACAATTTCCAATATAATGGGAAAAATTGAATAGGGGGAACCAAAATGTCAAGGTGTTCTAATCAGAAGCTGAAATTGCTAAATGTTCAAAAAATACTATTAGAGCAAACAGACGAGCAGCATCCTATAAGCGTTGAGGAAATAATAAATAAGTTAAAAGCGTTAGGCATTGAGGCAGAGCGCAAAAGCATATATGACGATATTAAGGCGTTGACAGATTTCGGCATGGATATTCAGCATCAGCGCCAAAAACCCTCAGGCTATTATGTTTACTTGCGTGATTTTGAGCTTGCGGAGCTTAAAATGCTTGTTGATAGCGTACAGGCAGCCAAGTTTATAACCGAAAAGAAAACAAAAGAGCTTATTACAAAGCTTACAGGCCTATGCAGCAAGCACGAAGCCAATTTATTAAACAGGCAGCTATATGGGGCGAATCGCGTAAAAAGCGACAACGAACAGATTTTTTATAATATAGATGGCATTTATAACGCGATAAATCAGGATAAAAAGATTTGCTTCAAGTATATTGAGTTCGATTTGAACAAGCAAAAAAAGTTCAGAAGAAACGAAAAAATGTATTGCGTGAGTCCGTTCGCGCTTATTTGGGAGGACGAGCGCTATTACTTGCTTGCATACGACAGCGAAGCCGAAATAATGAAGCACTATCGCGTGGATAAGATGGAAAGCATCGATATTGCAGAAGAAGAGCGCGAGGGTAAAAAGGTATTTGCCGAAATAGATGTTGCGGAATACACCAAGCGTAATTTCAGCATGTATAGCGGCGAATTAACAAAGGTGCGTATGCAGTTCCATAAATCCCTTATAGGCATAGTAATAGATAAGTTTGGAAAGGGTATTATGACCCACCAAGTTTCCGACGATTATTTCGAGGTATGTGTAGAAGTCGGCGTAAGTCAGGTATTTTATTCATGGGTGTTTACATTCGGCGATAAGGCAAAAATCATACACCCCGAGCATGTAGTCAACGAAGCGAAGGAAATGCTAAAAAGAATGTTGAATCAATATGAAAGCTAATACTTTATTATAGCTGTTTTAGTGTTTTTGAAAGCAGTATCGCTTGTTCTCGCGTACTTTGGCACTAATGCGCGTTTCAGCTTATTGCAGCCCATAAAAGCCATATCGCCTATGCTCTCAATGCTTTTCGGAAGGTTTACTTCCTCTAATTTTTCACATCCCGAAAACGCCTGCTCATAAATTGCCTTCAAACCGTCGTTAAGGCGTATTGCTCTCAATTCTATACATTCTGAAAAAGCGTTTTCGCAAATGGTTTCAATAGTGACGGGCAATTCGACATATTTCAGCTTCTTACATTCTGAAAACGCCGCTTGTGGAATTGCTGTAATGTAGCAGCTTAATTCAAGTGTGTGCAGGCTTGCGCAATCTGAAAACGCAAATGCGCCCAATTCTTTGACGCTGTTCGGTATGGATACTTCCTCCAAGCTCGTACAATGCTCAAATGCGCCGCGTAATATAGCTCGCACACCGTTATTTATCGATAGCGTCTTTAACCCTTTGCAGCGGCTGAACGCATAGCAGTCTATGGTTTTTATGTTGCTGTGAATAGCAAGCGTTTGCAGCGACGCGCAGCCGAAGAAAGCCTCTTTGCCTATTGAGTTCAGTTTATCAGGCAGCTTTACCTCTTTTAGCGAGGTGCAGCAGAAGAATGTACCGTCGTCGATAGCTGTCAAGTTAATGGGCAATATAGCCTCTTCAAGCCTCGTACAGTCAGAAAAAGCAAACCTGCCTATTTTCTTAATGCTGTTCGGAATTGAAATGTGTTTCAGCGCAGTGCATTTAGAGAAGCAGCAATCCTCAATTTCGCTCAATCCGTTTGGGATATTAACCTCCTCTAATGCGCGGCAGAGATAAAAGGCTTGTCTGCCTAACTTCTTCAAAGTAAATGGAAGCTCAGCCGCCCGCAGCTTTTCACAGCTGTAAAACGCTTTATTGCCTATTCTCTCAACATTTATGGGGATATGTATTTCACGCAGATTTATACAGTCGCAAAACGCGCTGTCGCCAATGGCTTTTAGCGTCGTAGGCAAGTAGGCGCTTTCAAGTGCGCGACAGTTTAGAAACATATTGTCGCTTATTTTAGCACAGTAAGGCGGTATTTCAATAGCCTTCAACGCGGTACAGCTTGCAAAAACACCTTCGCTGAAAGCTATATCGCTTATGGGCAGCTTAATCTCAGTCAGACTTCTACATTCAGAAAATGCGTACTTGCCAATTTTCTTGACCTCTTGCGGCAAATGCACTGTTTTCAGCGCCTTACAGCCCAAAAATGCCCTTTCGCCTATGGTTTTCAGCTCGGAATCATAAGCAAACTCTATTTTAGTCAGGTTTTCGCATTCAATAAATGCTCTTGCGCTTATTGAAATAAGCTTTGCGTTTACATAAACCTCCTGCAAAGCGGTACACCTTGCAAAAACTGCTGAAGCCAGCTTTGTCAAGCTCCCGGGCAAAGTGATTTTAGTTAGTGAACCACAGTCAGAGAATGCGCCTGTTCCGATAAAGTCTATATTTTCGGGCAGGTTTATTTTCGTCAGCTTAGCGCAGCCCGAAAACGCATTCTTCGCAATAGTAATAAGGCTATCGGGCAGAGCAACGCTTTCAAGCTGTTCACAGTTTAAGAAAGCGTCCTCATCAATCGTTTCCACTCCATTTGGAATAGTGATGTGTCTTATTCCGCTTTCAGCAAATGCGCTTTTTGAAAGCTTTTCAAGCGTATTAGGCAATTCAATTTCATACAGGCTTTTGCAGCCGTAAAAAGCGTTGCTGCCTATTTTGTGCAGCTTGCTTGGCAGCTTTACAAACGACAGCCTTATACATTCGGAGAACAAACTGTTAGCGCATGAATGCAACCCCGAATTCAGTACAGCGCTTGTAAGCTCGGTACATTTTGAAAACGCCCCCTCGCCTAAAAGCGACAGGCTTGTCGGCGCCTCGATTTTCTGAACAGCCGTATTGTAAAAAGCGTATGCGCCTATCGCCTGCAAGCCATGCGGCAGTATGATTTCGCGTAAAGCCTTACAGTTTGAGAATGCCCCGTCCTCAATCTTTTTCAAGCCCGCTTCGCACTTCACGCTTTCCAATGAAGCACATTCGGCAAACGCTTCACTGGGTATTATGCGCAGACTGCTTGGTATGCGCACCTCCTTCAATCCTGTGCATGAATAAAAAGCTCTTTTCTCCATGATTTGCACATCGGTTAGTTGAAGCTCGCACAACGCGATGCAGCCCGAAAACGCTTCTTCACCAATCTCTGTTAACGATTCGGGCAGCAACACTTTTTTAAGCGAAGCGCAGTTAAAAAACGCGTGCTTTGATATTATTTTTAGCTTTTTATTGATAACAATATTGCTTAGCGAAGTGCAATTCGAAAAAACGCCCTCTTCAAGTATTTTCAGGCTGTCCGGCAATGTGACGGACACCATGCCGGTACAGCTACTAAATGCCTCTGCGCCAATATGCTCAACAGCATAGGGCAGTACTAAGTTCTTAATTCCTACGCAGTTGTAAAACGCGCTCTTGCCTATATGCTCTAAGTTGTTAGGCAGAGAGCAGTTCGCCAATGATACGCAGTTAGAGAAAGCATTTTCGCCAATGCTGATAAGAGTTTCGGGCAAAAACAGGCAGGTCAGCGCGCTGCAATCAGAAAACGCGCCATTCTTTATAGAGGTAATGCCCCAAGGCAGAGATATAGAATTCAGCGATACGCAGCCGCTGAACATATACTCGCTTATTTCTAAGAGAGTTTTCGGAAGCTCAACGATAGTCAAGGCCAAGCAGCCGCTGAATGTGTTTTTTCCGATGGTTATTAGCGAGTCAGGTAATACGACCTTTTTCAATGCCTTGTTGTTAGCAAATGCGTGTGCGCCCAATACAGCTACATTATCCGATAAAGTAAGAGATTCCAATGAAATGCAGTTTGAAAACGCGCCCTTTGAAACAGTTGTGCTGTCAATTATTAAGGTTTTTAGGTTTTCACAGCCGGAAAATGCGTATTCGCCTATGCAGTTTGAGCATACCTTTGCGTATGTCAGCTTGCTGCAGGCTAAAAACGCGTACTTTCCTATGGTTGTTATATGCTTAGGTATTTCAAGCTCCTCAAATGCGCAGCCCTTGAATGCCCTGTCGCCAATAATTGAAAGGGTTTTGGGAAAGTTTATTTTGCGCAGGCTTTTGCAGTCTAAGAAAGCGAATTTGCCTATATAAACTAAGCTATCGGGCAGGGCTACGCTCTCAAGGTTCTCGCAGCCCAAAAACGCTTTGTCCTCTATTCCGGTAACGCCCTCAGGTATTTTTACGCGCTTAATATATTCGCACTTTTCAAACGCGCGATAGCCGATAGTAGTAACGCCATATGGAATCTCAACTTCCTCGTCTCTGCCATAGTAGCGTTCCAAAACACCTTGCTTGTTAATCGCAAACAGCTTATCAGATAAGTCGAGCATTGCTCCTCCTGCAAACTTATTGCAATTATTATATTATATCTGTTACTAAATGTAAACAAAGGTTGTTGGAAAGCCACCCAAAAATGTATTATAATGATGAAAGGGCATTTGCCCCAAGCATTATATTAGGAGCATGAAATGACTAACATTAAATTACCTAAATTAGTGATAATGGCGGCGGGCATGGGCAGCCGTTTCGGCGGCTTGAAGCAGATTACTCCCATGGACGATTTTGGGCACCTTCTTATAGATTTTTCAATCTACGATGCGATACAAGCAGGCTTTAAGGACATTGTGTTTATAATAAAGCACGAAATTGAAGCCGATTTCAGAGCCGCAATAGGCAACAGAATTGAAAAGGCAGCCAATGTAAGCTATGTTTTTCAAGAGCTTGATATGCTGCCTAAGGGCTTCACGGTTCCAGAGGGCAGGGTAAAGCCGTGGGGTACATCACACGCTATACTTTGCTGTAAAGATGTGTTGGGCGACAGCAGCTTCGTTCCCCTGAACGCAGATGATTTTTACGGCAGAAACGCATTTGCGATTGCGTTTAACTTCCTTATGAATAACCATAACACAAACGAGCATTGCGTAATAGGCTATCCTATTGAATCAACTCTTACAAAGCATGGTCATGTGTCGCGCGGGGTCTGCGAAATAGACGAAAACGATAATCTCATCGACATAAGAGAGCGCACAAAAATCAAGCTGATTGACGGTAACGCGGCATACACAGAGGACGAGGCAACATATCACAAAATCCCCGAGGGCAGCATGGTTTCTATGAATATGTGGGGCTTTAATTCGGGTATGCTAAATGAGCTGGAGGAGAGCTTCCCCAAGTTCTTGGCTGAGAATATCGCAAAGAATCCGCTGAAATGCGAGGACTACTTGCCCGAAGCCGTAAGACGCGCGGTTACGGCAGGGCGCGCACAGGTTAAGGTAATAAGAACGCCTGACCGCTGGCATGGCGTTACATACGCAGAGGACAGACCGGCGCTTATGCAGGCAATAGCAGAGTATAAAGCAGCAGGGATTTACCCCGAAAAGCTATGGGAGTAGCGGAACGGAGCTAATATGAGCATAATTGAAATTAAAGGCTTAACAAGAGATTACGGAAAAGGGCGCGGAGTGTTCGACCTGTCTTTTTCGATAGAGGAGGGCGAGGTTTTCGGCTTTCTCGGGCCAAATGGTGCGGGCAAAACCACAACCATAAGGCACATAATGGGTTTTTTGAAGCCCGAAAAGGGCAGCTGCTCCATACATGGCTTAGATTGCTGGAGGGACAGCGCATCAATTCAGCAAAGCGTAGGCTATATTCCCGGTGAAATAGCTTTCTTTGATGATATGACGGGTTCGGAGTTTCTGAGCTTCTTGGCAAGGTATAGAAAGACTAAATCTAATGGCCGTATGCAAGAGCTGCTTGACAGGTTCGAATTATACCCTAAGTCAAAAATCAGGAAAATGAGCAAGGGCATGAAGCAGAAGGTAGGTATAGTGGCGGCTTTTATGCACGACCCGAGCGTACTTATATTAGACGAGCCCACAAGCGGTCTTGACCCTTTAATGCAGAACAGGTTTGTTGAGCTTATTTTGCAGGAGAAAGCAAGAGGAAAGACAATATTGATGTCCTCACATATATTTGAGGAGGTTGAGCGCACCTGTCATCGCGTGGCGATAATTAAGCAAGGCAGGCTTGTAGCGACAGATTCGGTAGATGCGTTGAAGGCGGCACAAGTCAAAAAATATGTGATAACACTTGAAAATGAAGAGTCTGCGGCCGCTTTTGTGAATGAGGGGTTAAATATTGCTTCTGTTTCGCAAAACAGTGTAACCGTTATAGTTCAAAACGATATAAAGGAGCTTATAGCGGTAATGAATCGCTATCCCGTAACTAATATATCTGCACCGCACCAAAGCCTTGAAGAAGTATTTATGCAGTATTATGGGGGTAATATATGATTAACTTCACACTATACAAGCGCGGCATGCAGGGAAGCTGGAAAACGCTTCTAATATTCGCGGCAGTGCTGGCTATGTACTTTGCAATAATTATATCAATGTTTAATCCCGAGATAGGCAGCGCGTTAGAAGAGTTCGCAAAGGCTATGCCCGAGCTAATGGCTATGGTGGGTATGACTCCTGCATCAGCAGAGCTTATAAGCTTTATGTCCGCGTATCTGTATGGCTTTATAATGCTTGTGTTCCCCATGATATTTTCAATTATCATAGCTAACAAGCTAATTGCGAGCCATGTTGACAAGGGCTCTATGACCTACTTGGTCGCGGCGCCGGTAAAGCGCAGCACAGTTGTATTTACGCAGATGAAGGTGCTATGCACAGGGCTGTTTGCGCTGGTGCTGTTCGCAACGGTATTAGGAATCGTCGTCTGTGAAATCTCATTCCCGGGCGAGCTGGATATTGTGCGGTTCGCGCTTCTGAATGCAGGCGTGCTGTGCTTGCAGCTATTCATAAGCGGAATATGCTTTCTGGCATCATGTGTTTTCAATGAAAGCAAGTATGCGGTAAGCGCAGGGGCGGGAATTCCGGCATTGGCGTTTATTATACAGATGCTTGCGAACGCGGGGCAGGATTTAGAGAAGTTCAAGTATGCAACTTTCTTTACGCTGTTTAATCCCGACGGAATAATAGCCGGCGAAGCAAGCGCATACTTGGGTATGGCAATATTGCTTGTCGGCGCGATTGCGTTATTTGCTTTGTCTATAATCGTGTTTTCAAGAAAGGACCTGCACATATAGCGTTAATATGCTTAGCATATTGCGCAACAGTATGTTTTCGTTATATAATTCTGTATCCAAGGTGTATTGGATAGCATATTGAAAGGATAATTATGCACATCGGCGTATTCGGAGGTACATTTAACCCCATACATTATGGGCATTTGCGCACAGCAAAAAGAGTTACGCGTACATATTCTTTGGATTTGTGCCTGCTCATGGTAGCGAACAGCCCTCCCGACAAGAATATGCAGTATGGCATACTGCCCTCACAGCGCTATGAAATGGCGGCGCGCGCGCTGAACGAATTGCCAAGCTATTCGAACATACAGGTATCCGATTTAGAGCTGCTTCGTGGCGGCACAAGCTATACATATGATACGGTAGTCGAGCTTAAAGCTAAGTACAACAACCCCCGCATAAGTCTTATAATAGGTGCGGACAGGCTATTCGACATACATACTTGGCACAGGGCGGAAGAGCTGCTGAAACAGGTCAGCTTAATAGTTATACGCAGAAAGGGCTTTGGCACGACGCCTGAGCTATTCGCCCGTGCGGAATGGCTTAGGCAGGAGTACGGTACAAGCGTGTCGATACCCGACTTTACAGGGCCTGCTATTTCCTCCACTCAGATAAGGGAGTATGTATATAACGCAAAGCCAATATCCGAGCTGCTCCCCTATAATGCCGAGCGTTACATATACGAGCACGCGCTATACCAGCCCGACTACATAAAAGAAATAGAAGAAGATCTGAGGTCAAGGCTTAGCCATAAACGCTTTGTGCATTCGGTAAGCACTATGCGCTGCGCAATAGCGTTGGCGGATAAATACGGCGCAGACGCGGATAAATGCAGGTTAGCCGCACTTTTGCACGATTGCGAAAAGGTAAGCGGTGCGGATTACTTAGCGCTTGCCAAGCAATACGGCTTAGAGCCCGACGAATATGAGCTTGAGCACAGAGGGCTGTTGCACGCGAAAATTGGCGCGTATATGGCAAGAGTGCGTTACGGTATAACCGATGAAGAAGTTTTGCGCGCTATACAGTCGCACACGTTGTGCCGCAAGGGTATGTCTGTCGTGGAGAAGATAGTCTATATTGCCGACAAAATAGAGGCGGACCGCGACTTTTTAGGCGTAGAGGGCTTGCGCATGGCAGCAAAGCGCAGTTTGAAAGAGGGAATGTTAGCGTGCTTAGACTTTACAATAAACAGTATAAAGCATTCAAACAAAAGCCTGCACCCGAATACTATTGAGGCAAGGGATTACATAATAAATAACGAGTAGATGGAGGTTTTATGAAAGCAGTAAACGAGGCAATTTTAGAACAGGCAAAGGCTATTGAAGCAATATTAGATGAAAAGGGCGCTAATGACTTATTGCTTCTGCATGTTGGCGACAAAACCATTATTGCCGACTATTTCGTGGTATGCAGCGGCAACAATCCCACCCATGTAAAAGCGCTGTGCGATCATTTGGAGGAGCATTTGCCCCAGCTGAAGCTGCCATTGCTCAGAGTTGACGGCTATGAGCAGGGCAGATGGATTGTGTGCGATCTTGGCTCAATATTAGTGCATATTTTCCACCCCGAAGAGCGCGTTTATTATAACATAGAAAGGCTTTGGAAAGAGGAAAGCGCAGACGCTGAAATGCAATAACCGCAAAGCGTAATAATTATTGTGCGGTATCTGCTTCTACCTGTTTTCAGCCGCTTATATGCGATTCCGTTCCATAGATAAACTCGTCTAAGGCAATAGCGTTTTTCTCAATATCGCCGAACAACGCTAACCTGCCGTTCAGCTTGTTTATTCTGTACTCTTTTTCTATGGGCAGCATAATGAATTCGATTTCGTTTACCTGCTCCAATGCGGCGGTTGACAGCTCATATATGGCTGTCAGCGGAATATTCGTAGAAATCCTGCTGTTCTTATTTGTGATAATGCTATACATAGTGTAAAGCATAGTTCGCGACTTGATTCTTTCAATGCAGGCATCGACTATTTCATTGCTTTTTGAATTGTCAATATCAAGCTCAAGTAACTGAACCACCTGCTCGAATGTTAAATTATGCTTTCCGCTGCGCTCGGGCAGGGGATTGCTTATCCTTTGGTTTAATAGCTGCACCTCATCTTTTGTAAGGCTTACGCGCACAGTGCCGAGTCGGTTCAGGTTGCTGCACAGCTTATCAAAGTCCACAAACGCGTAACGCTGAATATCCAAGCCGTAGCAGTAGTTTAGCGCGTTCACTGCGCCGCCTATGCCTAAGTACCTATACACATCCGCAAGTCTTTGATGCTCATAGCCTTGAGTCAGCACAACTAAGCTTCCCGGAATAGCAATCAGCTTGATTTTTCGCGTTTCCTTGTTAAATGAGAGAATAGAAAAGTTGCAATCGTACTGCAAGCTGTCCGCTAACAGCAGATAGTTTGCTATTTTGTCCGAATTTGCGCTTTTGCGGTAAATATACTGCTTTTTTAGCCCCTTAATCTGTGATAGGTCTATCGTTTCGTTCCGGCTGCTTTCCCAATTTACGCTGCGCTGCTTTATTACCGGAAAGGTGTCGTCGCCGTCAACTATTCTCACTTCGCTTTTTATTGAGTTAAAAAATCTATAGCCCAAGAATCCTGCTGCTATTAAAGCAGTAATAAGCACAAAATGTATCAAAAGCGCAAACGCAACTATTATGTTCTCAGCCCTTTTCATGCTTTCCTCCTTTTTTTATCTATTATTGACAGATTAAAGCCCTAAAATGTATTGAAAGGGCGATAAATTGTGCTATAATACAGAAGTGCTGCGGAGGGGCAATATGTTATTAGCATTAGATATTGGAAACACGAATATTAAAACAGGTATTTTCAAGGATAACGAGCTTATACAGTCGTTCAGGCTTGATACGAATGTAAGGCGCACTGCCGACGAGTATGGCGTAATGCTGGCATCCTTCTTCAATCATATAGGCATACCAACAAGCAGCATTACGGGAATTATAATGTCGTCGGTCATACCTTCTATAAACTATACTATCGAGCATATGTGCAGGCTGTATTTCGGAATGGAGCCTTTGACAGTCAGCAGCGATATAAATATCGGCATAAAGAACTATTATGAGAATCCCAACAAGCTGGGTTCAGACAGAATCTGCAGCGCGGTAGCCGCAAACAAGCTGTATCGCGACGATTTAATAGTAATCGATTTCGGAACTGCAACAAGCTTTAATGTAATATCCAAAGAGGGCGACTTTTTGGGCGGCGTAATCTGCCCCGGCTTGAAGGTTTCAGCTGCTGCGTTGACTAATGAGGCGGCGCTATTGCCTAAGTTTGAGCTTGACCTGCCAGAAAAGGTAATAGGCACGAATACGGTTGACGCTATACAAGCGGGCGTTATATTAGGCTATGTCGGTATGGTTGAATACCTTATAAAGCGCATAAATGAAGAGCGCGGCATTAAGCACAAGGTAATAGCGACAGGCGGCATGAGCAACCTTATAGCTTTAGAAACCGATATGATAGAGATTATAGACCCCATATTGACGCTTGAGGGCTTGTCAATAATAGCCCGCCTTAACGGCTTAGTCTGATAAGCTGTCTATTTCTTCGCTTTCTATTTCGGGCAATTCAATAAAATCGTCTGTGCCGGCTAATCTGCTTATGCTGTTTAGTTTCTTATTGATTCTGCGGCTTCTTACACCCATAAGCTTTCCTAAATCGTCATTTGCTAAGTTTAAGTGCTTCTGCATTTTCACAAGCACACCCTCGAATGTTGCGAACTCCTGCTTAACCTCGTGCAGAATTCCAAACACCTCTCCTGCCCTGCGCTGTATTGCCTGATTGTTGAATGCCATCTGCATACTGCTTAAAAATGCGGCAATGGTGCTTGGACCCGTTACATATACCTTATGCGTTCTGAACACCGTTTCAAGCATGCCTTGGTTTATGGCTTCCGCGTACATGCTTTCTGTGGGCAAAAACATAATCGCATAATCCGTTGTGTGTGGCGGCTCAATGTATTTTTCAGAAATATCCTTTGCCGCCCTTAACAGCTCGGCACAGAATGCCTTTTGGGCCGCCTCTAAAGCAACCTTGTCGCAGGCGTCCGCCGCTTGCACAACCGCTTCGTAACGCACTATGGGGAATTTTGAGTCTATGGGAAGCAAAATATAATCGTTGTCCTCTGTCGGAATCTTTAACGCAAACTCAACGACCTTTGTGCTTTCGGGCGAGGTTTTTGCGTTCTTAACATACTGGTCCGGTGAGAAAATATCAGCCAAAAGGTTTTCCAGCTGGAATTCGCCCATCATGCCTCTTGTTTTTACATTAGATAATGTGCGCTTCAACCCGCCGACATCTTCAGCCAATGCCTGCATACCGCCTATCTTTGAGCTTACCTCCGATAAGAGATTTGAAACATTAGCAAATGACTCTGTGAACCGCTTAGACAATTCGGTTTGCAGCTTTTCGTCAACTGTCTTGCGCATTTCATCAAGCTTATTGTTGTTGTCCTCACGCATTTTGTTCAAGGAGCTTTGAACGGTTTCGTTGATTTCGGATAAACGCCTTGCGATTCTCTCATTTTGAATTTCATTCGCCTGAGTGATATTCGAAAAATTATCGACAAGTATTTGATTCTGCGCGTTTATGCGGTTTGTTTGAGCGGTATCCAACTCTGTTTTAAGGTTGGTTATGCTTGTCTGAATAGAGCTATTAAGCTCTGTTCTTAGGCCGGCTAACTGTCTGTCAAGCTCATTTTTGTCGATGGGGTTTTTACTGTTGCTTGTACTCTGAAGCTTTATAAGCACAATAATAACACCTAATAAAGCACATGCTGCGAGTGCTATTTGAATGTATTCCATACTTTCCTCCTTTGAGATATGCGGTTAAAACAGCTTAGTTTTTTCTAATCCTATAATAAGAGCGTATCCCACTATGCCGCCAACAGTGGTTTGCAATAGATTGAAGGGTATATTCACTAACGCTATTTCGAATGAGGTTATAAACACAAGCTCGTATAAAAAGTAGCCTATGGGTATTATCAAGCCGGCTATGAGTATTGCTATAATGCGCAGCTTAGGCTTAAATATTTTCATGAGCAAGTATGCTGTAAATGCTGTTAAACCCTTTATTATGAATGTCGCGGGCGCATACAGGGTATAGCCTAACAGAATATCAGTCAACGCGCTGCCCACTGCCGCCGCCGCTATACATTCGAGACCGCCTAACAAGAAAGCTCCGGCGAATATAACGGAATCGCCCAAATGTATATAGCCCGAACCGCCCGGAATCTTAATTGCCAAGTATGTTACCAATGTAGTCAACGCTGCAAACAGCCCGCTTAATACCAATCGCTTTGTTTTGAATGTGTTTTCTCCCATATGCTCACCTTATTGATACTATAGCCTTGCTCAGTCTTTCAAGTGCCGCCGATAGCTCAGCCTTAGGCAGCGCGACATTAAACCTAACATGCCCTTCGCCGCCGGTGCCGAATGTAATTCCCGGTATTGCGTCTATCTCGGCCTTGTCAACCAAGAAGCTTTCAAGCTCTGAATCCGACATATTCAGCTTAGAAAAATCAAGCCACAACAGATAAGTGCCTTCCGCGACTGTGTACTGCACTTGCGGCAGGTGCGCGTCAAAGAAGTCATAGCACATTTTGAAATTGGCTTTTAAGTAATCAAGCAATGCGCACAGCCACTCGTCGCACTCTGTATATGCGGCTATGCTTGCCGCTCTTGCAAAGTACGGTATTGTTGAGTTGCCCTCCTTGATTATGCGCTTCCTTAGCTGGTTATACAGCTGCTTGTTCTCAACAAATATGTTAGAGCACATAAGCCCTGCCATGTTGAATGTCTTGCTTATTGCCATGCAGGTAATTACTCTCTCGCGCATATCGCCAATATTTGCAAGCACTGTATGCTTTTTATATGTAATATCTGCATGAATTTCATCTGAAACAATTATCAAATCGTATTTTTCAGCTATTTCGGCCAATGTCGTAAGCTCCTCAACGCTCCAAACTCTGCCTACGGGATTATGCGGCGAGCATAGAATCATCAGCTTTATTTTCTGATTTTTGAGTATGCTCTCCAAGCCCTCAAAATCCATTTCGTACTTGCCGTTACGCTTTATAAGAGGGTTCTCAACCGGTATTCGCCCATTACCCTTTATAGTGTTTATGAATGGCGTATATACAGGCGGCTGGAACAGCACAGGCTCGCCCTCATTCGTGAAGGCTCTTACAGCCATGCCCAGCGCAGGCACGACACCTGAGGTTATAAGCAGGCTGTCTTTACTTGGTGAATAATCGTGATGACGCTGCATAAAGCTTAGCACAGCGTCTATATACGCGTCGTCAGGCATTGTGTAGCCGTATATGCCATGTTCGACGGCATCATAAAGTGCCTTTTTTATTGCGGGGGCAACGCTGAATTCCATATCGGCAACTGTCAAGGGGGTGTAGCCTTTATCCGCCAAGCGCTTTGTGGCAGTATTATACTTAATTGAGCCTGTATTTGCTCTGCTTATTCTTGTATCGAAATCGAAATTATCCATACTTCCCCCTGTTAATTAGTACATATGAATTATATCATATTTTGGTGTGATAGGTATATAAAAAAGGGGCAAAATTTGCTTCGCCCCTTTGATTGTGATGACACTATGAGGGGCAAGGTGGTGCTTGCCCCTTTAATTTATGATATGCTTAGCCAGTTAGTAGATGAATTTATACTCGAATCGGCAACAACCGTTACCTCGCAGGTCGCTTCAAAGAATCCGTAATCGGTTACTACAAATGCGAGTGTGAATCCTACACTTCTGCCCGTAATTATACCGTTGTAGTCTATTGTAGCGATTGACGGGTCCTCAACTCCCCATGTAACGCCCCTGTTGGTAGCATTAGTAGGTTCAAATATTGCGGACAGCTTGAACCTCTCGCCAACTCTCAGCGTAACCTTGGAAGGAGCTATCGATACGCCTTCAACGGGTATGAAGGGCGTAGGCGTCGGCTCAGGAGTAGGCGACGGCTTAGGCGTGGGCGTGGGGGTAGGCTTCGGCGTCGCTGTGGGTGTAGCCGACGGTTTTGGCGTAGGCGTGGGCGACGGCTTAGGTGTCGCTGTGGGTGTTGATGTAGGCTTATTAGTAGGTGTGGGAGTCGGCTTAGGTGTTGCCGTAGGTGTGCTTGAAGGCGTAGTTGTGGGACGCGGCGAACTCGTGCGCTGCGGAGTAGATGTTACCGAAGGCGTTTGAGTTTCAAGCGTCGGTGTAGGCTCCGGAGTAGGTGTGGGAACATCAGTCGGGTTTACCTCAATAGTCGGCTGTGGCTTAGGTGTGGGCAATACCACTCCCTTAGGCGCAAATGCAGCGTAAACCGTTACTATTCCGCTACAGGGCTGTTCGTTTGTAAACGCATAGCCGGTAGCGTTCTCTCCATAGCTCCAGCCTATGAAGGTCAACTCCTCGTCCTCCGGCGGCTTGGGATTGCCGGGCATATTGTTGCCCAATGCCGTGTTCTCAAGCGTGCTCTTTATATCGTAAACCTCACCGTTGACCTTGAAAACTATAATAGCTCTCAAATCGGTGATGGTTTCAGACATTCGTATTCGTGCGTTCTGCAAAGCACTGCCCGAGCTTACGCTAAGCTCAACTGTTTGATTCGAAACAGCATTTCCCGGGGCTATGCTCTGCGATACTACACAGCCTACGAGCACTTCGTCGTTCTTTACATATTTAATATCGATTCTTACATTGTTTCGCTTTGCGACCTCATACGCCAAATCAAGGCGCATATACGATAAGTCAGGCATTATGCCTTGTTCGGAATACTCTGCACGCGCAATGTTTATCGAAACTACATCGCCTAACATTATTTCGCTTTCTGCAACCGGGGATTGCGAGGAAACGCTGCCGACCTCCGTAGAATCCACAGGCTCTGAACCTGTTATCAGCATAGTTAATCCGTTTTGATCAAGCGTTTGCTTAGCTTCTTCAATAGTCATTCCAACTATATTTGGAACAAGCGCAAGCTTTTTTTGCGAAGGAAGCAAATCAAATACGCCCAAAAGAAGCAAAGCAACAGCAATCAGTATTATGCCAAAGAAGCTGATGACGCCAATTTTTACGCCAACAGGTATTGAGAGCCTTGTCTTGGCTGTGCTGTATCGCTTTGGCTGCGGTGCGGGCTTTTCCTTGATTGTCTTTGCCTTCTCCGCAATCTTTTTGAGCTGCATTTCCTGCCTATGCTCCTGCTCATAGCGCTTGTTTATAGCGGCTAATGATTCGTCCTCAGCCTCGCTGTCCGCCTCTTCGTCAAAAAGGCTCAACACCTCTTGGGGTGAAGGCTTTTTCTGTGAAGCGGCTGCAGCAGCTTGAGCAGCCTGCGATACCCCTAAGAATATGCGCAAGGGCGCATCGTCAACTAATATCCTATACGACTCCTTGTCCTCAAAGTCCATCTGCTCTAAGAATTCGGCTACAGTTTCGATTCTCTCTTCGGGATACAAGCCCAATGCTTTTAGCAACACCTTTTCAGCGTACTTGGGAATATCCACATCCAAAGCAGACGGAGGAACTACTACATCGTCATATTCTCTTTCGGTTGCCAGCATAACCGGCTTGCCTGTAAGCATGAAATACAGCACGCAAGCCAATGAATATACATCTGATGTCTTTGTAATCTCCGAATCCTCATCGAAGTATTCGGCAGGCAGGTAGTTATTGTCTAACAGCTGCTTCGGGTCATCGGTATGATTCATTACTAAGTATTCGGTATCAAGCAGCAATGAATCTGATTTCGGAGTCAATATTATGCTTTTGGGCGATAAGCTGCCGTAAAGCACTTCTTTTTCATGCAGCTTTTGTATGGCTTTTGCAGTACGAACAAATATGTGCATTGCCGCAGAATATGGCAATCTGCCTCTTTCTCTGATGAACTGCTGCAAGGTCTTGCCCTTTGAATACTGCTCAACCCAATAGAACTCATCTTCTATCATGAAGTAGTCAGTATTAGGTATGTAATCGGGAATATCCTTCACCCTGTTTGTATGTGCTTCGGCGGATTCAAGCAGCTTATCCTTGTTAAGAAGCGCCTTGTAAAAATGCCTTGCCTTTTTCTTTTCAATGGCGCCTCTGATGATAACCTGTTTATCGTTTTTTGAGTCATACGCAATGTAACGCGTGCCAAGCTCGTCGGAAGCGATTTCGCAGCCCACAATATAGCGGTCCTTATGCTTAGTGCCTACGCGCATATTCGGATTCTTGTTCTCATAGGCGCCTTTCTTCAAACCGCATACTGGGCATACATCGCCTTCAACGGCTATATGCTCCATACAGCCCATACATAATCTCTTTGCTTCGCTCATGCAAATCACTCCTATAAAGGAATTAGTAACGCTCCTTCATTTTGCGTTCCATTTCTCGTGAGGCATCCCTCTGTGCAATATCGTGTCTTCTGTCGTAAAGCTTTTTGCCCTTAGCTACTGCTAATTCCAGCTTTACACGCCCGTTTGACAAATAAAGCGATAGTGGAATCAAGCTGTAACCGTCAGCCTGCGATAAGGCCTTCAGCTTCTTAATCTGTTGTTTATGCAATAACAGCTTTCTTTCGCGAAATGGGTTGGGATTAAACATATTGCCCTGTTCATAAGGGCTAACATGCATGCCAACAACAAAGGCCTCGTCGTTCTTTATCCTGACATACGCGTCCTTTATGTTAACTCTCCCCGCACGAATACTTTTCACCTCACAGCCTACAAGCACTATTCCGCACTCATAAGTGTCCTCGATAAAGTAGTCGTGCCGCGCCTTCCGGTTCTGCGCTAATTGCTTTATTCCAACCTGCTTAGGCATGCACCAATCCCACTATATAGTCTCGCATATACTAAATAATCTTACACCAAACAGTATAAGATTGCAAGCGTGGTATATTATCTCCGCGGAACTAAAGTGCTTCGTATTCTGTACTCATAAATGCGGAACGCAAAGCTTTGCAGCAGGTCAAAAACAATCAGTAAAACCTCTGCGGCTACTATGATTAACCATTGCGGCAACGAAATATCCGGAACAGCAATGTTGAACACCTTTAACGCCAAGAATATGCCCAAAGCTAAAAATGCGTTGCAGTATAAAAGCTTTATGCAATGTGCTATAATTTTGTCCTTTACTTTACTGTCTATGAACACCTTGAATATTGCGTAATGTCCGAAAAGCCCTATGTATAGGAACGCAAATGTTTTATCGGGTACTATTAAAAGCGAAATAAGCCCTGCGGCGATATACGCCAAAAAAGCGAATAGAAATTCGCCTTCACATAATAGCGCATATATGGTTACAGAAGAAACAAGCAGCAGCACAAGCCGAATATACGGAATCATGCCTGCCGCGTACAGCATAACCACGCTTATAGCAGCTGCCATAGCCGCCAATGAGATTTTTGTAGAAGCGCTTAACTTCATACTTCTTTACCTCAACAGCAGGGAATTAAGTCGCCGCCCATAGCTTCACAGCAGCAGTCGGCGCAAATAAGTGCAGTGCATACATCGCAGGTCGAGCAGTCGTCGCCGCGAGATGCCCTGCCTCTTCTGCCGTATCCGCCGTAATCATATGTATAGGTGCGCGGATTCGACATAGTTTCATACGCTGTCCTGTATTGATAGTTGATTGGCTCCATTCTGTATGCCATTTCAAAATGGCTGTATGCCGCGTCGTGCATATTCAGCTTATAGCTAACAAGTCCATATAGATAGTGCCACCTTGCATTGTGAAAAGAGATTCTGTCAAGAGCTTGCTTTGCCATGAACAATTCGTTTCTCTGTATCATTTCTTCAATGCGTGAAAATTCGCTTGCGTACTCTCCTGTATAACTGCTATATTGCGAAGAAGATGAGCTTGTGCTGCTCTGCTTCTTTGTAAGCATGTCGTACGCTTCGTTTATTTCCTTCATCTTCTCATTTGCTTCGTTCTCAAAGGGTGTGCTCTGATACCTGTCGGGATGGTACTTCTTCACAAGCTCTAAATATGCCCTGCGTATTTCTTCCTGCGTGGCGTTCTCGCTCACACCTAACACCTTGTATGGATTCATTTTTTCTCCTTGTCGATTTCGTTTTCTAATAATGGCGATTGCTTTTTCAAATCAAAAGCGTTTTTCTTAATTTTGCTGCTCTTACCTATGAGCCTATCCATCATCTTATATAGTCCGTCATAAAAAATATTGTCTAAAATCTCCTTGTTTGCGTGCAGTTTCAGCAAATCATACGCAAGCACAGCCTCGTTTAATGCTAACTCCATAAGCGTTTTAGCGCGTTTACTGTCTATGCCGCACACCAACAATGGATTATAATTGCCTGATTTCCTGTCTTTCTCTCTGTCTATTTCAGCGTCAAGCAGGTATATCCATTTCCCGATATTATAGCTTATTGCCTCGCATTTTTTCAATTCATCGCAAGGTATTTCTTTGCTTGCACATACGCAGTTCTTCATAAGCTCGCCGAAAGTGTTAGCGGCTGTATCAATATCGGCGCACTTTTCCTTTTCAAGCGTATCCAATTCAGCTAAGCCGTTCTTTATCGCGCTGGCCGCTTCGGGATACATCTTCTTAGCTTTTTTCGTTGCGCTCTTATACAATCCGTATGAAATACCCGCTAAAAGCTTTTTTTCGTCCTTCCAATCGTCTTTTAATTTGTAATAAGCTAAAAGCACATTCACAGCAGCGCAGTAATTCATAATACTGCTTTGCTTGGCTATGGGAATTTTCTTGAAGGGCATATACAAGCACTTTCCCTGTTCGCAGCGCGGAGTGTCGCTCTCTTGCAATGCGGATAAGAAAATTGCCATAAATGTACAGTCGTAATTAAGCAAATACTGTGAGTGTATTCCAAAGGCTCTTTGTAATGTCCTGCACAAGCCGCAGTAGTACGCTTTATATAAAGCATAATCACACATACGCAAAAAAGGCTTGTAGGGCATAATATATCCAAACATAGAAAGATTTTAGCATTTGTGCTTTTCAATTTCAAACAGTAATAAAATACGCAAAAATGTTCAAACTATATGCATAAGCCATTGAATAGAAAAGGAGGCATTATGCAGAGAGCTAATATATTGAAAATCGCAGTTGTTATTGCTGTTGTTGCCGTATTTTCGGTATTGTGCTTCATGCTTTGGCAGTTGAACAGAAGCTTCGAACCGCAAAGCGGCGCAAGATTTATCAGTAATTTCTTGGGGTATATGCTGTGAAGGATATAAAGAAGCAGCCCTCAATACCTAAATCAGACCATTTAGGCACAGCAGGCAACAACAATGCAGGTGAGCGCGAAACGCGCAGAAAAGGCGCAAAGAGGAACATATTAGACAGCTTTGAGAGGAGGTAGCCGCTTATGAAAAAGGGAAATCAATCGCCCGAGCAGCAGGCGTACTTAGAAAAAGTCAAGCAATATGAACCAAAAAGCAATACATTTTCTCAATGCGTTAAGGCGTTTATAGTTGGCGGACTAATATGCTGCTTGGGTCAGCTGATATGGGATATTGGCAATAATATGTTCACATTCACCGAGTCGCAGAATTCGGGCTTTACTTCAATAGTGCTCATATTCTTAGGCGCCTTGTTCACAGGAATAGGCATTTACGATAAGCTTGGCAGCTTCGCCGGCGCAGGCTCAATAGTGCCTATTACAGGCTTTTCTAATGCGATAGTTTCCACCGCTATGGAGCATAAGCGCGAGGGCTATGTTTTAGGCGTCAGCGCAAAGATGTTCTTAATAGCCGGGCCGGTGCTTGTATATGGCATTAGCGCGTCTGTCGTGTTAGGAATAGTCTATTTTCTTTTCGGAATAGCGTAAGGAGGCATATGAACTCGAAAAGATGCGGAAGTCAATCTGTCATATTTCCGACTAATCCAAAAATATTAAGCACAGCAACCATAGTGGGCGATGTTGAGGGGCAGGGACCCATAGGCAAGCATTTCGATTTGGTGCTTGAGGACGATACTTGGGGCGAGGATAGCTGGGAAAAAGCCGAGCGCAAGATGTTCGAGCACTCTGTAAGGCTTGCCTGCAACAAGTGTAATATTGCCCCCGAGAGCTTGGATTGCATGCTGGGCGGCGATATACTCAATCAGCTTATTTCCGCGAACTTTGCGGCGCGTGCAATAAAAGCGCCATTCCTGGGGCTGTACGGGGCTTGCTCCACAATGGTAGAGGCAATGCTTATAGGCGCTATGCTTATAGACGGCGAATACGCCTCAACCGTAAGCGCAACCGCATGCAGCCACTTTTCCACAGCTGAAAGGCAGTATCGCTCTCCGCTTGAATTAGGCGGGCAGCGTCCTCCGACAGCGCAGCGCACAGTAACTGGCGCAGGCACGGCAATATTAGTTTCAGATGAGTATCAGCATAATAATGAAAGCACTCATGAGCTGTTCAATAATATAGTTATTTCAGCCGGCACAATAGGCAAGGTAATTGATTTAGGAGTGAAAGACGCCAACAATTTAGGCGCTGCTATGGCTCCCGCCGCGGCGGATACCATACAGGTTCATCTCAACGATTTCAACAAGACAGTTGATGATTTCGACCTTATAGTAACAGGCGATTTGGGCAGTCTTGGCTCTGAACTGCTCAATGAGCTGTGCAAAGAAAAGAATATAGACCTTAAAGACAAGCATATCGATTGCGGAAATACAATTTTCAGCAAGGACCAGAATGTAGATTGCGGCGGAAGCGGCTGCGGCTGCTGCGCTGTTACATTTTGCGGTTACTTGATTAAGCGTTTGGAAGCAGGGGATATTAACAACATACTATTTGTCGCGACAGGCGTACTGTTAAGTCCCGATACCACATTGCAAGGCGATACAATACCCTCAATAGCGCACGCGGTAGTGATAGAAAGGAGAGTATCATGAGCGATTTTTCACAATATTTATGGGTATTTATAGTCGGCGGAGCAATCTGCGTAATTGGGCAGCTTCTTCTATCTTATACGAAGCTCACATCTGCAAGAATACTCGTAATATTCGTAACTGCCGGCGTAGTGCTTACAGCGTTAGGGCTATACAGACCACTGGTTGAGTTGGCGGGCGCAGGCGCGACAGTACCATTAACGGGCTTTGGATACTCCTTAGCTAAAGGCGTAAAGGAAGCAGTCAGGCAATCAGGCCTATTAGGTGCTTTCACCGGCGGCACTATGGCAACAGCAGGCGGTATAGCAGCCGCAGTATTCTTCGGTTACATAATATCAATAATTTTTACGCCTAAAACGAAAAAGTAGAATTAGCTTACGGTTTCGTATGCAATAGAGCTGCTTGTGCCGCACACATAAATATAGGGACGCCCATAGAAAGCTATTGACCATCTGCCCGTACCCGATTCTCCCCATGCCATGCGCAGCACAACCTTACCTACATTGTATGACGATTCGATATAGTATCGCGTGCCGTTAATAGTACCTACGAACATTGCCACATGGTGTATTTCCATAAACCTTCCGCATGAGCAGTAATTATCTGTGAAGAATATGAGGTCGCCCGGAATAAGCACTTCTTTTGCCAGCATACCATTAAGATTCAAACAGAATTCGCCCTGCTTTTCAGAGGTGCGCGGTAGCTTTACGCCCAAAGGCGAATACGCCTTCTGCATAGCCGCAGAGCAGTCAAGCTGGCCCACGCCGGTTCCATAGGGCGTACCTAACAGCGTAAACGCGTTCATAACCGCATGAGAGCCAATTTCGCTTTCGTTCAGAGAATTCAGGTAGTTGAGTATGGCTTGTCTTTGCTCTGCGCCTAATTGCGAGGTGCCGGAATTATACGCATTGCCTGCTAATACCGAATCCGTAGCCCCCATGAAGAAGCTGCCCATAAACAGCGTTTCTTCGGGGTTCCCGTCTGTCGTTACATTCAGCACAAGCGTTTTCTTGCCATACGAAAGCGTGCCGAATGCAAGCAGGTTATTCAAGCAATCAGCTTCTCCGTTATTCAGAGTATAAAGCAGTACATTATCGTCAGCAGAAAATTCTTTTTCAGCGAATATCTCTAATTCATTAAAGTAGTTGTAAACATCTATGCGCACTTTGGTTATAGGCGCAACCGCGCATATATCGCCCGCAATATCATATGGTTTGCCGTATTGCAGTATTTTATCATCTGATGGCAGCGTATAGTTTTCGAGCTCCACATTCCCCGTAGGCGGATTTGTAGGAATAGGCGTTGGGGTAGGCGTTGGCGTAGGCACAGGTGTTTCTGTGGGTGCGGGTGTTTCCGTAGGCGCTTCCGTAGGTGTTGCCATATTGCCTGTAACTAATTGCAGATAGCATGAACCAACTGTTGATATGTCCGCGCTGCAAACGAGCAGATTATACACCCCGGACTCATACACGAAGAACTCTAATCTTGAAAAAGCATCGTCGCCGCCGTCATCATTAGCCGCGAACATATTGTATTTAGAGTCCATCAGAAACAGTATAGTATCTACAGGCATATTCTTGAAGGTCGTTTCAAAAACTGCCCATTTTCCTGCTATCAGGTTAACGCTGAAGCCCACAGCGTAGCAGGTTGTACCAAAAGGATTTGTAACTGTGTATGAGGTGTATTCGCTTAAATCTATCTCTATTAAGTCGCCCAATGAAGCGGGCTTGTATTCGATTTTATTGTAGTTTTCATTTGTTGATATTATATTAAGCGGTTCTGCGGCGAACTCCGATACGCCTATAAGGTATCTAAGTATAAGCATAGCGTCGCCCGAGTTTATTTTATCGTCGCCATTAACATCAGCGGCTAATTCGCCGTAAAAGCCAAGCTTGCGCAAGCCGATGCTATATTGCAAAATGACGATGCTGTCACCTGTGTTGACTTTCCCATCACAGTTAGCATCGCCAAGCTGTAAATCTATATCGAGTTTTGCGTTAGTTACGGGCATGGAAACAAGCAGCACCATAATTGCAAGCATGATTGAAAAAGCAGTTTTTAGGCGCATTAGCTTACCCATTCATGCCCTCCATCAGTTATACGGACGCGCACAGCAATCTATCTGCCATTTACCTCCGTTTGCTCCCCAAATATCCCTTATTACCACTTTATATAAGCTGCTCGTGGATTCAATAAGGTACATTACGCCGTCAACCTCTCCCAAGTATATAGCGGAGTGGTGAATGTCGTGGTATCTGTCGCAGCCACAATCCGTTCTGCGCATAAACACCAAGTCGCCCGGCTGAAGCTCTGAAAAGTCTATTAGCATATCGTTGTCTGCACAATACTTTGCTTGGTCAGCCGAAATTCTTGGAAGCGTAATGCCCACAGCGTTCAAATATGTTGCGCGAACGAATCCGCTGCAATCGTATTCCGAATAGCTCTTGCCTAAGTAGTTCACCGCAAAGCCAACTATCATTTTGCCAGTGTCTGAAACCGTATCGTAGGAGTTTAACAGGTTAAGTATCTTATTAGTTGTTGCCGCGCTTATTTTGTCAGCCTCGTCATATACATTTCCGTATAGCTCTATGAATGAAAAGCCCATAGTAAAGTAGCTTGTATATACTGTGATTTTCGGGTCAAGCTTAGTAGCGCAGGTCAATTCTAAGCGCTTCTTGCCAGCCGAAAGAGATGAAAACTTCACGCGCTTGTTCAAAGAGTGTGAAGCGCCATTGACATCGTAGCTGTATACTCCAATCGGGAAATATACGGACTCATCGATTTCTGTTACACTGGTATTTACATCAGTAATCTTTATAGTAACACTGGTTATAGGCACGCCGGAGGTTATTTCAGCATTAAGGCTGTAAGGCTTGTTAAGCGGAAGGCGCGTGCCGGACTTTGGCAATGTGTAGTTTTTAAGCGCTACCATGCGGTGCTGCTCTGATACTACCGGAAGCTCGGTAATCAAGCCGGTTATATAGCGCAAAATAATAGATACATCTGCAGTATTTACCTTATTGTCGCAGTTTACATCAGAATTTATAAGCTGAATAGCCTGCAGCTTAGCAAGCCCGTTGCAGTATCGCATAAGCAGCGATAAGTCAAGAAGGCTCACCTTGCCGTCAAGATTTGCGTCGCCATATACAACAGTATATCCGGAAAGAACATTGTCTGGGTTTGCGTTCGCGGTGGTAAAAACCGCAGAAAAAATAGTGATTACAGCCACAAACACAGCACAAAGCTTTGTATAGCGTTTTCTCATTCCATTCCTCGCCTGTATTTAATATACCAATTTATCATAGCAATTTATTGTGAAATGCGCAAATGAACATCGTATAATTTTACAATTTATTCACAAATTTACTTTATGATTTCATTTATATTTTCAGATAAATGCAAGTATAATGCGAGTTAGCTTGTCATATAAATTCATATGCTTGAAACCATATTAGCGCCGGTACTGCTGATTTTCGGCGCATATTTTACATTTAAGCTGAAATTCTATAAGCCCCATACCTTAATCAGACTTGCCGCATACGGCATAAAGCCCGAAAAGACCAAAAAAGGCGAAATAAGCTCATTAGCGGGAATGTTCACAGCACTTGCAGGCACAATAGGCACCGGAAACATTGTGGGAGTAGTGGGCGCGATTATGTTTGGCGGCGCTGGCGCAATATTTTGGATGTGGGTAAGCGCTTTCTTTTCGTTTGCGACGAAATATTCAGAGGTTTTCTTAGCAGTAAAGTACAAAAAGCACAGCTCAGAGCTATACGGACCAATGGTGTATATTGAAAAGGGCTTGGGCAGGCAGTACAAACCGCTTGCTGTGTTGTTCTGTGTGCTGGGAATAGCTGCGTGCTTGGGAGTGGGCTGCTCGGTTCAGGCGAATTCAATTTCTGAAAGCGTAGTTGCTCTTGCTCAATCGCAAATATTTGTAAGTGCAAAAGGTGAGCTGGTAATCAGGCTGATTGTCGGCATATTGCTTGCAGCAGCAGTAATATACGCACTGATTGGCGGTGCTAAGCGGATAACTAAGCTGTCATCAGTATTAGTGCCTGTGATGAGCTTACTTTATATGCTTATCTGCACAATAGCTTTCATAAAATCAAGACAAAATCTGTTCTCGATACTCAACTACATATTGCGCGACGCGTTCGATTTCAAATCAGTGATAGGCGGTTTCGCAGGCGTCGGAATAAAAGAGTCTATCAAAATGGGCATTACGCGCGGAATATTCTCGCACGAAGCGGGCATGGGCTCGGGCTCAATAGCGCACGCCGCGGCAAGTACGGTAACGCCTAAGAAGCAGGCTGCATTGGGAATTGTAGAGGTTTTCGTAGATACATTTGTAATATGCTCTGCAACAGCTATTGCGGTAATCTCTGCTGGAGTGTTGAAGCTTGACGGCGGCAACACTAATGTAATGCAGGCGATTCAAAGCGCATTTGCAACGGTTTTAGGAAGCGCGGGCGCAGGGCTTTTTTTGAGCGTATCAATAATTCTGTTTGCGTTTTCGTCTATGGTCAGCTGGTCATTTTACGGAAGCGTGTGCTTAAAGTATGTATCGAAAAGCTCTTATATTGCGCAATCTGCGTTTAAGTGGATATATGCTGCGTTCACGATTGTAGGCACAATACTTTCACTTAATTTTGTGTGGAGCATATCTGCAATACTTAATCTGCTCATGGCTGTACCTAACTTATATGCCCTCGCGAAATTGCGGAACGATATAGAGTAAATGAAAAACAGCGGCACCCAGCCGCCATTTAATCATTTTTAATGATATTATTGCTTTAACCCTCAAACGATGAAACCGAAGTACCGCCGCGCCTATCATCATATGCGGAGAATACTCTCTTCAGCTTGGGCGAATATCCCACCGCTGCTATGCTGCCGAAGTACGCTGCGTCATCTCTGCGTATGAAGTAGTAATTCACTTCCTTTAATTCAACATTGGTTATAAGCGGGAAGAACTCTCTCTCCTCAACAACAATGGTGTTGTGGTTCTTGCTGAAAACTCTGCCCTTAAATATCGCTTCCTGTAAATCCGTACCGAACTTTAAGTAATCTATAAGCACAGGCACGAGAATTTTGGGTATGTTGTTTCCGCCCGGAGTGCCTATTGACAGTATAAAGCCGTCATCTCCGCGTATAATCACGGGAGAGCAGTATGTTCTTGGAGTTTTGCCATAGTCCGATTGGTTTATTCCGCTTGAAGCAAAATGCTTGCAGGTGTCATTCATATAAATGCCCGCAACATGCTTTCTTGAACCCCAGAATGACGACAGCGTATTAGTCGAAGAAACCACCATGCCGTTTTCATCAATAATAGTGAAGTGCGTAGTGCTTACATGCTCATAATCGTCGCTTAAATCTACATAGTCCATATTCAGAAGCTCTGCAATATGGTCGGCTGAAACAAGGTATTGCTGGTCTATTTCCGTGAAATCGGGGTCAGCTATTCTATCTATCCTATCTGTATATGCGCGCGAGGTTATCTCATACAGCTGGTCTAAATATGTAACGGGGTTTTCGCCGGGGTTGGCAATATCCAATGCCTCTGCCATTCTCAGCATTTGAATAATTGTTATGCCGGCAAACGGAGCGGGTGCTGAAGCAATCTCATACCCCATAAAGTCGGATATTACGGGGTTAGTCTTGTGCACGCTGTATGAAGCCAAGTCCTGCATAGTAATATCTGCGCCCTGCATATTGGCTATTTGCTCCGCAATTTCACCTCTGTAGAAAGCGTCTGCGCCCTTTTCAGCCAATATACGAATAGTTTCGGCCAATTCGGGCTGGTACAGTATATCGCCCTGTTCAAGCCTGTTGCCATTTTCGTCGTAAAAGTTTTTGTTATCCTTCAGATTAGCCCATGCTACTCTTATGCGAACCTCTAAGTCCTCAGTAACCTCTGTGCCGTTCTGCGCATATTCGATTGCAGGCGCAACCAATGCGGAGAAATCGACCGAGGCATAGTCGTTATACACCTCATACAAGCCCTTCACAAAGCCGGGAACGCCTATGTAGTTTCTTGATACCTTTGAGGTGAAGCGCATAGTCGGGAAGTAGTCGTAGAATGCATATTCATTTTCAGCGGGGTTGTATAAAAGCAAGCAGCCGCCGCCTCCAAGACCCGACGCGTATGGCTGAACAACCGCCAATGTGTACGCGACGGCAATAGCCGCGTCAACAGCGTTCCCGCCAGCCTCTAATATCTTCATGCCTACCTGTGTAGCTATTTTATTAGATGTGCTAACCGCGTATGTATGAGTAGAAGCATTTATCATGCTTCCTATCGGTGTTGACGAAGGTGAAACATCTATATCTAATGGTCCGTCGTTATTGGGGAGCCAATTACAAGCAGTCGAAGCAAATAGCATCAACAAAAGCATTGCAAAAGCAATAAATCGCTTCGGTAAAGAATCAGCCCTTGTTTTTATGCGCATAATATTCCCTCTTATATCTTACCTCTTTATGCTGTTAAGCCAGTCTATTATACTCTTAATAAATTTACATCGCAACTCTCTAAGCTCAAATGAAAGCATTGCGTTGCGGCTTACATTATCCAAGCTCTATATACAGCCTTGAATCCTTTATTGTGTACGAATCATCAGCCATATACTTTGTAAGCGTGGTGAAGATTCTGTTTGTATATAGCTTATTCGTAGTCGGCTCAGGAATTCCTGAATTTATCCTCAAGGGCACTATTTCGACGGTTATTTTGCTTTCAGTGTCCATAGTCAAGTTAAGCGCTATACTGTCGCAGGTGCGCGAATTCGCAGAGTCGAATATAAAGCTGCCCAAGCTGTAAACTATAAGACCATTTCTGTACTTCTCCATAGGAAGAACCACGCGCGGATTAGTGCCCACAACTATGGTTGCACCGGCGTCAATAAGCGTTTGTCCAAGCTTGCGCATAGCCTCTGTGTTTGTGAGCATATACTCGTATCCCCAGTCAACATACACCACGACTATATCGCATTTTTCGCGCGCGTTGTTTACTATAAGCGTTGTATTAGCGTTTTTTGACGACGCAACACCCTTTTGACCCTCTCTTGCGGCATAGTCCTTGGGGAAGCCCTGCACCATGCCTATTATGCCGACAGACCTTCCGTTCGCTTCAATTTTCTTATACGCGCCTGCTTCTATATTATCATAGCCAGCACCTACATAGCTTATTTCAAGCGATTCCAAGGTCTCAAATGCCTCTGCCAAAGCTTCAATGCCTAAGTCGGCTATATGGTCGTTAGCTAAAGAAACTACATTTATGCCTGCGTTCTTTATATGCTCTATGTTTTTCGCTTCTGTATATTGGTATGAATACTTGTCGCGCTTGGGATAGTCCTTAACATCGCCCGTTATAATTGCCATATCAAGATTAGCCATTACTATATCCGAATCCTTTATCAAGTCCGCGGTAGGTATGAAAAGCTTGTCATAGCCAACAGTATCGCCAAGCTTTGCAATGTTTCTGCCGAATACAATATCTCCGAAGAATGTCAGCTTGAGATTCGGGTCATTTTCCGCGATAGTGGTATCGTGCGGAGCAGCGGTTTGCTTCTTTAATCCGCTTATTGCTACGCTTGAGGAAATTATAAGCGTGATAAGCAGTATAGCCGCAATAACCAAGGGCAATACAAGAAGCCGCCTATGCTTTTCAACTACATAGGCTAAAACCCTGTCTCTCAGCGGCATTTTTGAACGCCCTGCGTTTGCCTTTTCCATACTACGCACTCCTTAATACATCAAGTAGATAATGTTCATGAGTCCGAATACTACTAAGGTTACTATGAATGACGACGCAACCGTTATCGGAATTCCCTGCTTTGAGTACGCGTTTGCCAACAGACCGGGAACAATAACACCTATGCCCCTGAAAGCAAGCGTCGCGAAAGGAAGCATGGGATAGCACAGGTCGAATATCAGCTTAAATGCCATAGCTATTAAAAGCGTGCTCACGAACTTGCGTCTGCCGAACAGTATTACAAAGCGCGGCAGTACGAATTCGACTACAACATATGTCAGCATACTGATTAGGTAGACTGCAACGAGTAAAAGCGGCTGGTCGAAAACCAGTGCCAAGTAGCCGGGAACCACAACGCCGCCTACCAATACTCCGAAAAACTCCTCAGCTAAAAAACTGCAAGTCAGTCCTAAAATAATTGAAATGTATAAGTCTGTTACCTGCATAATCTAATTCCTTTCACTACCTGTTTCGTTATTGTCCTCTGTATTATCTGATAGCGCATTGCTTTCTGAAGCCTTGCTGCTGTTTAACAGCTTGTCTAACAATATTTCGCCATGTCCATGAATATTGCCCGCACAGAAAATAATTCTGTCGTCCATCACATTTTCAAGCGCTTTTGCTATAGTATCCACATCTGCGCGTTCGAAGTTGCGATATTCAACAACATTCTTCAGCTTGCCATTGTTGAATGCTCTTGTAATCGGGTGAGTGTTTTCGCCTATAACAAACAGCGTCGCATTTGGAATCTTGTCCAAAAAGTCGTTTGCGAACTGGCGTGTTCTGTCCACTCTGTCGGGGCGGGCGTTGAATAGAACTATCGGATTATCAGTAGGAAGCGTGCCCAAATCGACTAAGCGCTTCCAAATCTCGTATGTTGAATGTGGCTCATTCGCCGCAAAAGCGTTTATAATAGTCGCTTTATGTGAATTGTATTCAAACGGTATTATCTGCATAGCTCCCGGGTCAGGATGTGCCTTCAACAGTCCGCGCAGCGCCACTTCTCTGTCAATGCCCAGCAGCTCCGCCACAGCTAATGGCATTGCGCAGTTGTTGGGGAATACGAAGTAGTTGAACTTGTCCAAAAAGCCTTCGGGAATTTTGCTCTCGTCAGCCACTATTACTTTTGCGTTGTATTTCTTGGCTTCCTGCTTGAAAAACTCGGTGAATTCGCAGTCGGGAACGATAACAGTTCCGTTTACGGGAATTGTGCGTGAAAAAGCGTATGCAATCTGCTTTGTTGTAGGACCCATAACATCTAAATGGTCCTCCAACACATTAGCGATAATGGTTATGTTAGACTTCAAAATGTCGTGCTGATATACCTGCTGCAACTGCGGCTCAACTGCCATACATTCGCAAACCAATGCGTCTGCGCCCATTTTTACGGCTTTTCTGATTACGCGCACCTGCTCAACAATGTTAGGACCGCGCTTTCCTCTCTGAATCTTGAACTCCTCGTCCGTATTCCAGTAAATCATGCGCGCGGCTGTGCCGGTGGTCTTCGCTATAACCTTGTAGCCCGCTTCTTTAAGAACGGCGCAGGTCATACGCGTAATAGTTGACTTTCCGCGAATGCCGTTTACATTTATGCGTATTTTCAGCTTTTCGACATTCCTGTCATTATTCCGTTTTTCTATAATGCCCAATGTTATTAAAACACATAAGCATACAAGCGTTACAATTAACTCTAACATTCAAATTTTCCTCTGTTATTATACGGTATCGCCATATTTTCAATACTCGCGATACACCGAAAAATTATACCACACGCTACTATATTTGCAACCGCGATTTTTTCTAAGCATTTAGGTCAAATATGCCGTGTTCATTTGAATTTCCTTGATATTTACGGTGTTTTTGAATGGCCTCTCTTTCTTAATGGCGCGTTATAGGCATTTTGCCCTGTTAAAATTTAATCGATTGTTTACAAATTTCAAGCTAAACAGCTGCCCCTATTACATAAAGCCCTTTATGGCGTTGTGTTTTGCCTAAGGAACTGCGTTTTTACCTGTGTGTGCAAGCTTTTTGCGCAACTGCAATAAAAAACCGCGCCCTTTACGAGTGCGGCTCTGCGTAAAAGCATTGGGAATTTAGTCAACAATGTGTTTCAATATAGCAATCACATCACCTGTGTTGACTTTCAAATCCTTGTTAATGTCGGCTTTTTCTACTAATGCTGGGTCGAATTCCTCAAAGTCAGCACAATACCTTAAAAGCAAAACAGCATCGCCTGTGTTCTCTAAATTGTCAAAGTTCAAGTCAAATGGTTGTTCGGTGTAGTATGTTTCGTTAAATACAACCCTGTCAAGTGCATAGGTGTTTTCGTCGCACTTTGCTCTAATAAGTTCACCGTCCACCACGCGTACAATATCGAATAGATAAAGTTCCTGGTCGTCATACGTTTCTTCGGCAAAAGCAATCAAATCGCCTTGCTTTGAATACTTTCTGTATGAGAGACCCACATCGAAGCCTTGAAAACACTCGACATATAGATTTCCACTATTATCGACGCCAAGAGGTGTTATGCCTATATGTCCAGGAATAACGTACTCGTTTGTGCCGAACTTAATTGTATTGGTATTTGTTTCTTCGTTGTACTCGTTTGTGTATAAGTTATCTGCAAGTATAAACGTAGAGTGTTCGGTGTCAAAAGCCCAAACTTCGTCGTTTTCATCATAAGAAGTAAAAACAATATATTCATCAATATTCAGAGAGCCTCTGCCTGAATAGCTAAAAACACCCTCTGGTATTTCGTGCTTAACCACTTCCTCGGTTTCCAAATCATACTCGCAAAGTGTATAGTCATTGGTCAGCACATACAGCCTGCCACTATTAACAATTATAGCTGAAACACCAGATTTACTATCAGAAAAAACTTCCGCAGGGATTGTGAGAATGTACTTGCCATCTGAAGAATACTGAACGATAGGTGATGGGTCATCGTAAGTATCCACAACCAAAACATCACCGTTTGGTAATATGTCATAGCTTGATGGACCACCGTCGGGTTCGGGGTTGGAACCTGGGTCGCCTATTGTAGTGAGACCAATTGACAGCTCTCCTTCTTCATCTCATACTGGAATTTCGATAATGTTTTCCAAAGCATAGCTTTGCCCCTGTTCAAAAACAGTCTCTGCTTGAACGCCAATAGGTTGTGCCGTCAAAATAAGGGCAAATGCAATAAGCAGCGCCATTATTTTTTTGTAAAAAGGTTTTTCATGTTTTTTCCTCCTAAATTTTTTTGAATTGCGACTCTATCCCTGCAATTCTACTACTAAATATTACCAATTTAAGCATAGAAGTGCAAACATTTTATCGCTAAATTCAAATATTTTACAGTTTGTTCATAGTTCCGCATTTATAATAAGCAACTCAACCTTTGTTAGATAAACAAAAAAGCCGCCATTGCTGACGGCTGTTTTTTATAAAACTTACACCAGTTTTGAGGTATCCTGCTTTTTCAGCCAAGCGGTTGCTTCCTCTGCGACCTTCTTCAGCGCGGAATCTCCGAAAGGTGTATCGAGCCCCGCCGCCTCAACAAGCTCAATGAATGTGCGTGTGCCTGCAAGGTCTACAAAATTCTGATACCTGTTCCAAGCGTCGTTAGTATCGTGCTGCATTAAAGCCCAGAAGCCCAAAGCGACGGTTTGCGCCAAGCAGTAGTCGATATAGTAGAAGGGACGCTCGTAAATATGGCTCTGTCTCTGCCAAGCCTTGCCCTCACCATAGAAGGGAATCTCGTCGCCCAGCTTAACCCAAGGCATATAAACCTTGAGAAGTTCTCTCCAAGCATCATGACGCTGTTCGGGAGTGTATTCGGGGTGCTCATATACTATGTGCTGGAAGTGGTCAACCATTGTGCCGTAGGGTATGAACTGCAATGAGCCAGCCAAGTGATTGTAATAGAACTTGTCTGTATCCTTGCCGAAGAAGCCCTCAGCCCAAGGCCATGCGAAGAATTCCATAGACATTGAGTGAACCTCGCACGCTTCAAAGGTAGGTGATGATAAGAACAATGGAACATCGTTCTTGTTTGCGACATAGCTTGCGTAAGCGTGACCTGCTTCGTGGGTAATAACCTCAACGTCGTGCTGTGTGCCGTTGAAGTTTGCGAATATAAACTGCGACTTATATTTCGGAATATCCGTGCAGTAGCCGCCGCCTGATTTACCCTTGCGGCTGAGAACATCTAATAATTCGTTCTCATACATGAAGTCTATGAATTCGGCTGTGTTCTTTGAAAGCTCATGATAGAACTTCTTGCCGTGCGCAAGTATATCGTCAGGTGTGCCTGTGGGCTTAGGATTGCCCGAACGGAAAGCCAAAGCCATATCCGAATAATTTAACGGATAGGGCAGCCCTGTGCGCTTTGCCTGCTCCTTGTAAAGCTCAGTCGCAATGGGCACTATGTACTTAACAACGGCGTTGCGGAACCTCTCAACATCGCTTGCTGTGTAGCAGTTGCGCTCCATGCGGTAGTAGCCAAGCTCAATGTAATTCTTGTAGCCCAGCTTCTTAGCCATCTTATCGCGAACCTTTACAAGCGAATCATAGATTTCATCAAGCCTCTGCGCGTTTTGCTTGTAGAAGCCGCCGTCTGCCTGCCAAGCCTTCATACGCCTTTCGTCATCGGGTACCTGCTTGAAGGGCGTCAGCTGCGAAAGCGTGTATGTACCGCCTTCAAACTCAATTTGAGCCGAAGCGATAAGCCTGTCGTATTCGGTTGCGAGCTTGTTCTCCTCCTGCATTTCGGGAATGATTTCGGGCGAGAACGATTTTAACATCAGCTCAATGTTGGTGAAAAGAATCTTGCCATATTTCTTTTCGAACTCCGGTCTGAACTTTGAATTGTAAAGCGTCAAGCTGCCATTCTGAACTATTTCTGAGAACATCGGGCTTACTTCGTCTGAATAGTCGCTCTCCGCCTTGTAGAATTCGTCGTTCGTGTTGATTGTGTGCCTTACAAATGCCAATGTAAAGTCTGTCTGCACATCTGCCATTAAGTTTTGAAAAGCCTCAAACTGCTTGTCCGCCTCCTCGAATGTTTCCGCTTCGGAAAGCTGCTTGATTATTTCCGCAGCAACAGCCTTAACCTTTTCAATATCCGGCCGCTTATAGGGCATATCATTGAATTTCATACTATCTTTTCCTTTCAGTTAGATTTATTTTAACTATTTTATCATAATTGTTTGCGTATGCAAATTGAATCTATCCGCGCAAGTCCAATATTTGCTGGCAAATAAAGTCAATTTCATACTCCTCGCTCTTTGCTGCAATATCGCATTTCTCATCATCAAAGCACCCATGGCGTTTTTCTAACATAGCTTCAACAGCGGCAGGGAGATTTCCGTTAAATCTCTCTGCGAACCTTTGCTTTATAGTGTTAAGCTCAGCCTTCATCAGAATTCGCACGGCGCCTTCGGGCAGCATAGTTATATGCTCTTTTTCGGTGATCACATAAATTATGTTTTCGCCACTCAATGCGTCTTTCAGCATTCTTGAAAACTGCAATTTAGCTAACCCCTCATTCTTTGAAAGCCGCAGATAGTCCTTGCCCGAAAATACCTCGCCGCCCAGCTTTTCTTTAATTGCGTTTGCGAGAGTTGTTTTGCCCGTACAGCTTTCGCCGAAAATTCCAATAACCATATATTACTCCTTTCGAATATCAGGCAGCTTTGTTAGCATAAGCGTAGTTATAAGCCCCACGAAAAAACCCGTAGGTATAGACAGTATAGACATCAGAGGAAAGTATAGAAGCATTGCGGGACCATTCAGAAACGAGCCCACGACTAACTGCCCCAAATTGAAAAAGAATGAGCCGCATACCGACATTCCTATCGCGCTGATTCTTTTCTTTATATACAGCTCTAACAGCATGCTCATTGCCAAAAACGCCAGCATTCCGCCTGTTAAGCTGTAAAGCATTCCCGAAATTGCCCCGCTCAGAAAACTTCCCAATATGCTTTTTAATACTGTGAGAATAAGCGCGTCGCGTCTTGAGAATTTTATAAGAGTATATAGCGTAAATATGTTGGCAAGCCCCAGCTTTATGGGCACGCCCAGAATCAGCGAGGGAAGCAGCCCCTCTATATAGTGAACGGCTGTTGCCGCCGCTATCAGTATGCCTAATATTGCTATGTGCTTAGTATTGCTTTTCATCCGAAGGTAACTCCGTCAACATCATCGCTTTTGCCCGATATTATAATGATTACTTCATTAGGCAGGCAGGTAACGGGTCTGAATGTAGTGGCTGCGCCCATTTTTATGCAAAGCTTGTCCTTGCAGTCGGCTTCACTCATATAAGCTACACCGTCTTTTATTGTGATTTCGTTTTTCCCGTCAGGCGTAACTATTACAATATCTGTACTCAAATCACCCCTGTACAGCACCTTGCCATGCTGCATAACGGTAACGGTTTCGGCATTTTTGGGAATAAACAGCAGCGATATGAACGAAAGCGCTATAATAGCCGCAATAATCAAAAAATCAAGTGGTTTCAGCTTATATGCTTTTTTCGAATTACTTTCCTTCATTATTTTTCCATATAGTCAGTATTTGAAAGGGGGAAATACTCCCCCTTATTTCATGCAAAAATATGCGCTTATTTATATAATGGGTGCTTCTCTGTAAGCTTTTCAACCTCTGCGCGTACGAAGGGCACTGCGTCCTCACCCTCAAATACTATCTTAGCTATAAGGCTTGCTATTACCTCCATATCCTCTTCTTTGAAGCCTCTTGTTGTCAGCGCGGGAGTACCAATTCTTATGCCGCTTGTAACGAAGGGACTGCGTGTTTCAAAGGGTATGGTGTTCTTGTTTACTGTAATCAATGCCTTATCAAGAAGCGCTTCAACCTCCTTGCCTGTTCTTTCCGTAGCGGTAAGGTCAACAAGCATAAGGTGATTATCCGTTCCGCCGGAAACCAAGCGCAAGCCCTTATTAGCCAATGCGTTAGCAAGCGCCCTTGCGTTCTTAACAACCTGCTGTTGATATGCCTTGAATTCAGGCTGCATAGCCTCGTGGAAGCATACTGCCTTTGCGGCGATTATGTGCATTAACGGGCCGCCCTGTGTCCCCGGGAAAACGCCCTTGTCAATCTGCTTCGCGAATTCCTCCTTGCAGAGTATCAGACCGCCTCTTGGACCACGCAATGTTTTATGAGTGGTAGAAGTAACAACATCTGCGTATTCTACGGGGTTCATGTGCAAACCAGCAGCTACAAGCCCTGCTATATGCGCCATATCCACCATGAACAAAGCACCTACGCTCTTTGCGATTTGAGAAATACGCGCAAAGTCAATGGCTCTTGGATATGCGCTTGCGCCTGCAACAATCATCTTAGGTTTATGTTCATTAGCGAGTCTTTCAAGCTCGTCATAATCTATCATTTCGTCTTTTTCACTGACGCCATAGGGGATAACATTGAAGTATTTGCCGCTCATGTTTACGGGGCTGCCGTGCGTCAGGTGTCCGCCATGCGACAGGTTCATGCCCAGTATTGTGTCGCCATGCTCTAACAGCGAAAAATATACGGCTAAGTTAGCCTGTGCGCCGGAGTGGGGCTGAACATTCGCGTGGTCTGCGCCGAAAAGCTTCTTTGCCCTTTCGCGTGCAAGATTCTCCACTATGTCAACACATTCGCAGCCGCCGTAATAGCGCTTTGCGGGATAGCCCTCCGCGTACTTGTTGGTGAGGTGGCTTCCCATTGCCGCCATAACAGCTTCGGATACAAAGTTTTCAGAAGCGATAAGCTCTAAGTGCGAACGCTGCCTGTCAAGCTCGCATTGCATAGCCGCTTCGATTTCGGGGTCAACCTTTCGTATCGTTTCAAAAAAAGTCATCGATTCATACCTCCAACAGTTATGGCTCAATTATAGTAAATTAACCGGTTGAATACAAGTTAGATTTAGTATATTTAATGAGTGTTACGCAATATCGCAAGCTGAATTGCATATTTAAGAAGTTAAAACGACTTGACCTATCAGCGTTACTCTTGAAATTCGTCGTTCACTATTATTGCAAGCATTTTAGGGTTGAATTCCTGTTTGCTCGCGAACACAGGCTCTAATAAATGCAAGCCCAAGTATGAAAGCAGCGCCGCGGCAACACCAATTATGGCAGAGGCTATTTCGTTTATAAGCGAACCGAAGCCCATGCCAAGTAGCATTATGATTAAAGGAATACCGTACATAATAAGGCTTGCCTTAACTATGCTTTTCGTATGCAGCACAATTGCCACCCTGTCGCCTACCTTCGCGTCAAGAGTATTCTCAAGCTCAACGACTAATTCATCGGGAGAGAAGCTCAGGCAAGCTTTGCAGCTCTTGCACATAGGCATACGCCTGAACTTCACGGTAGCGGTTTTACCATCAATGCTTATTACTTCGCCTATGGCTTCCATAGTTAGCCTCCAAACAGCTCTCTATACATATTCGCAATATCCGAGGATTCATATGGTATGCCTGTCTTAGCGCATGAGCCCTGCTTCGCGCTCTGCTCGGCAAAGCTCATAATCTCGTTTTCGCTCAAATGTATGGTATTAGGAACAAGTGTCGTTGCAAGCTCAAGCAGCTCGGTTTTAGTCATCGAAAGCGCACTCAATGCCTCGTTGAGCCTTTGCGGTCTGTGCTTAGCCAATGCGTTCACATATGCGGGAAGCACAAGTGTATTAGCTGCGCCATGCGGCACATCATAGAAATATGTTAAAGGATAGCCCATTGCGTGCATCATAGTCGTTGCGGTTATTGCTATTCCCATTCCCGCAAGCGTTGACATGAGCATAAGCTTATCGCGAATACCGTCAAACTCACCTTTAAGCAAGCTCTGCTTACATTCGCTAAACAGCTTCAGCGCCTGTATGTTCAGCGCGTCGGTTACGGGAGTTGCTTTTAATGAAATAAAGCTCTCGAAGCAGTGCGTAAAAGCGTCCATAGCCGTATTTATGGTTACGCTCTTTGGCAAATTGTCCGTATATGCAGGGTCTAAGAATGAAACCCTGGGGAATGTGCTCCTTGTGCCGAAGCCGCGCTTTGTTTGCTCGTTATGCAGAGTCAGCACAGACCAAGGAGTTACCTCGCTGCCTGTTCCCGAAGTCGTAGGAATAGCCACAATGGGCAGTACGCCGTTTTTGTAGTCGCCCGAGAAAAGCTCTTCGGCTGTAATATCGTTTTTAACGAATACTGCTATGGCCTTCGCCGCGTCCATAGGCGAACCTCCGCCTATGCCTATTACGAAATCCGCATTGAAGCCCTTTGCCAACTTGCTAAGCTCTATGCATTGCTCAACGCTCGGGTTGTTTTCTATCCCCTCAAATACCTTGTAGGCAATATTCAATTCTTTGAGTGCGTTCTCGCAATCCTGCAATGCGCCGGAAAGCCTGCCTGAATTTGCACCGGTTACAACAAATGCGCGCGTACCTGTTTTTTTCAGGTGCTTCGCCTTGCTTTTCAGTATCCCTCTGCCGAAATATACTTCTGTCGGCATATAAAAATTAAATGATTCGAACATCTACACCTCCAATAAGTATTTTGCCGCTAAATAATATCCGTATGCGCCCAAACCCACAATGCTGCCAACGCACACAGGGGCAATTACACTTGTTCTTCTGAATTCCTCACGCGCAAACACATTTGACATATGCACTTCGACAGTTTTAACACCACAAGCCACAATCGCGTCGCGTATAGCGTATGAGTAATGCGACCATGCGCCCGCGTTAATTATTATCCCGTCAAAATTATTTCGCGCGGAGTGCAGAATATTTATTATTTCGCCCTCTATATTGCTTTGAAAGCAGGTAACCTCAGCTCCGCTTTCTTTTCCTATGCGAACTAACTCCGATTCAATTTCCGCAAGCGTGGTGCTGCCGTAAATCTCTTTTTCGCGCGTGCCGGTCAAGTTCAGGTTCGCGCCATTTATTACTAAAATTCTTTTTGCTTTCATAATAGTATGTTACCAGTGCTTAACATTTTTTGCAAGTAAAATACTCCTGAAAAGTTTATCAAAATAAAGAGAAAAAATGTTTGCTTATTTACAGATAATGTGATAAAATCCTCGTATAGCTTGGAGGTGCAAATATATGAGAAAGAAAGCAGAAGGCTTGACGAGGACGCAGCAGCGCATATTAGAATATTTGAAAGACTATATAAATGAAAACTCCTTCCCCCCAACCGTCAGGGAAATCTGTTCGGGGCTTAATATTAAATCCACTTCAACAGTGCATACGAATCTTAAAAAGCTCAGCGAGTCCGGGCAAATCAAATATACACCGTCAACAAGACGCTCAATAACCCTATGCACTCAATCCGGCGAAGGCACAGTTCCCGTTCCATTGGTGGGCGATGTCGCCGCAGGGCAGCCCATAACAGCGATAGAGAACATTGTCGATGTGTATAATCTCCCAAAAAGCATGCTGCGTGGCGCAAAGGAGAATGATGTATTCATGCTAACAGTTCGCGGCGACAGTATGATAGACATAGGCATATTAGACGGGGATATGATTATAGTAAACAACTCTTTATCTGTTCATAACGGCGATGTTGCGGTAGTCAGAGTTAATGGCGATACAGCCACCTGCAAGCGCTTCTTCAGAGAGAAAGATAAAATAAGGCTGCAGCCCGAAAATTCGTCAATGCAGCCAATAATAGTAGGTTTAGACGAGGTTGAAATCATAGGAAAGGTAGTAGGGCTGTATAGAAACCTGTAATCTCAAGCGCCCAATTTTCTCACAGTAAAGTATAAAGTTATATGCTTTCCAAGTGCTTTACAAATTGCTCCAAGTCGCCTGTAAACCTTATTACTGACGGGTGAAAGTAATATGCGCTTACAACAGAGCCCTGCTCAAACTCTCTGCCCGTTGTGCTCCAAACTATAATGCGTTTTCCTGCGCGTGATGCCAAAGCGATACCTAATTCTGTCGCGGTTGTGTGTGTTTCGGGGCAAACATGTATGAATAATTCCGCATCTCTTATAGATTGCACTAAGTTGAAAGCGCTTTCTGTGATTTTTTCCTCCGGCTGCTCCCTCACATCGCCATAAGTCAGCATATCGTATGCGTTCACATGACCCATTTTTGATAAGGCATATGACAACGCCTTAACAACACCGTGATTCGAATATGCAGCTGAAATAAAGTATCTCATAATATTACCTCTGTGGTTTGTATCATTGATAGGATACCACAAGTTAATCCATAATTCCATTGCGCACACATCATTTTTTTAGTATGATATTCTTTGCAACATATTTTTATTGAGGTATATATGGCATACGATATAAATTTAATCAGAAACTTCTGCATAATAGCGCACATAGACCATGGGAAGTCGACGCTTGCGGACAGGCTGATTGAGCTTACACAAACAATTTCAAACAGGGATATGGAGGATCAGTTCCTCGATACAATGGATATCGAGCGCGAGCGCGGAATCACCATAAAAGCCACGCCTGTTCGAATGTTCTATAAGCATACGGACGGTAAAACGTACCTGTTCAATCTCATTGACACTCCCGGTCATGTTGACTTCACTTATGAGGTGTCAAGAAGCCTTGCCGCCTGCGAGGGTGCGATACTGGTTGTTGACGCCACACAGGGCATTGAAGCGCAAACCTTGGCTAATGTTTACTTGGCTCTTGACAATGATTTAGAGATAGTTCCCGTAATAAACAAGGTTGATTTGGCGAGCGCAAATCCCGATGAGGTAGCCAAGGAAATCGAGGACGTAATAGGCATTCCCGCGGCGGAAGCGCCCCAAATCTCCGCAAAAACAGGGCTGAATGTCGAGCAGGTGTTAGCCTCTTTAGTGGATTTGGTTCCGCCACCCACAGGCAGCAATGACAATCCCTTAAAAGCGCTTATATTCGACTGCGTATATGATAATTACAAGGGCGCGTTGAGCTTCGTTCGTGTGAAAGACGGTGTAGTTAAGCGCGGTATGCGTATTCGCTCAATGGCTACGGGCAAGGAGTTCGAGGTAACCGAAGTAGGCACTTTTTCACCGTCGTTAGTTCCTGCGAATGAGCTTTGCGCCGGCGAGGTCGGTTATATTGCCGCTTCAATCAAGAGCGTTGCGGACACAAAGGTAGGCGACACGTGGACAGACGCCGCGAACCCCGCCAAAGAGCCCCTGCCCGGCTACAAGCAGGCTGTTCCCATGGTTTATTGCGGCATTTTCCCCGCAGACGGCGCACACTATGAGGATTTGCGCGATTCGTTGGAAAAGCTGGCGCTTAATGACGCCTCTGTTGCGTATGAGCCGGAAAATTCGTCTGCGTTGGGCTTCGGCTTCCGTTGCGGCTTCTTGGGGCTGCTACACATGGAAATAATACAGGAAAGGCTTGAGCGTGAGTTCGACCTCGATTTAGTAACAACCGCTCCAAGCGTTATCTATAAGGTTGTAAAGACAGACGGTTCAACGCTTACAATCTACAATCCCTCGCACTTGCCGCCGGCAAATGAAATCGCCTATATGGAAGAGCCCATGGTTAACGCGAATATCATAACGCCTGCCGAATATGTGGGCTCTATTATGGAGCTTTGCCAAGAAAGGCGCGGCATTTACAAGGATATGAAGTATATAGAGCAAACGCGCGTGAACCTGAGCTATGAAATTCCGCTGAACGAGATAATTTACGACTTTTTCGACCAGCTGAAGTCGCGCAGCCGCGGCTATGCTTCATTCGACTATGAGCTGTCGGGCTATGTGCGCTCCGATTTGGTTAAGCTCGACTTCCTGCTTAACGGCGAAATATGCGATGCGCTTTCAACAATAGTGCATAAGGACAAGGCATATTCAAAGGGCAGGGCGATTTGTGAGAAGCTTGCCGAGGTAATTCCGCGTCAGCAGTTTGAGGTGCCTATACAAGCGGCAATTGGAAGCAAGATAATTGCGCGTGAAACAGTTAGGGCTTTGCGCAAGGATGTTTTAGCCAAGTGCTATGGCGGCGACATAACGCGTAAAAAGAAGCTGTTAGAAAAGCAAAAGGAAGGCAAAAAGCGTATGCGTCAGATAGGCTCGGTATCCTTGCCGTCCGACGCGTTCATGAGCGTTTTGCGCATAAACTGATGGCAGGGATATACATTCATATACCTTTCTGTGTGAAAAAGTGCGCCTATTGCGATTTTGTTTCGTTTGAGGGCGATACGAGCCAAAAGCAGCGCTATTTAGCCGCATTATTGCGTGAAATTGAGCTTTCTGGCAAGGAGTATAGCGACCGAGCTTTCGATACGGTTTTCATAGGCGGCGGCACACCCTCAACGCTGCCTGATGAAGCTGTTTCTGAAATATTAGCGGCTATAAGGCAGCATTTCAGATTAGCTGACAACCCCGAAATAAGCATTGAGGTTAACCCCAACACAGCAAGCCTTGACAAGCTGATAGAATACAAAGCCGCAGGAGCAAACCGCATAAGCATAGGTCTGCAAAGCGCGAATGACAATTTGCTGAAAAAAATAGGGCGCATACATAGCTTTGCCGATTTTCAAGAAACGCTTACACAGGCAAAGCAGGCAGGCTTTACTGATATAAATGTTGATATTATGTACGGGCTGCCCAATCAAACAGTAGATGATTATTTAGAAACGATACGCTTAGTCGCAAATGCCGAAGTGCCGCATGTTTCGGCGTATTCGCTTATTTTAGAGGAAGGCACAAGGCTTTTTGACGCAGTAAATAAGCATGAAATCACATTGCCCGATAAAGAAGCTGAATTCGAAATGCACACAGTGGGCAAGGAGTATTTGTTAAAGCTTGGCTATCAAAGATATGAGATTTCAAACTATGCTAAAAATGGTCATGAGTGTCGCCATAACCTGAATTATTGGGATATGGGCGACTATATAGGCGTAGGGCTGAACGCACATTCGGCAATAAGGGCAGGGGATAAGCTGATAAGGTACTACAATACAAGCGATTTAGATAAATATTATTCGCTTATCGAATCAAATATGCTGCCTATCGAACATAAAGAAGCAGTCCCCACGCAAGAGGAAATGTTTGAATTTTTTATGTTAGGGCTTAGGAAAACAAGCGGCGTAAAAGCTGCAGACTTTCAAAACAGGTTCGGCGTTTCCCCTTTTGAGATTTTCAACGACGCCATAAATAAGAACGCCAAAAAAGGTTTTTTATGCTATGATAATAGCAGCATTTGGCTTACAGATACAGGCTTGGATATGCAGAATCAGGTATTAACTGATTTTATGATATATGTAGAGGAGTAATGAGTATGGAGAAAACAACAGTAAGAACAAGGTTCGCGCCCTCGCCTACGGGCTATATGCACATAGGCAATTTGCGTTCGGCGCTGTATGCGTATCTATTCGCAAAATCACATGGCGGCAAGTTTATATTGAGAATTGAGGATACAGACCTTGCACGCTATGTCGAGGGCGCTGTCGATTTGGTTTATCGTGTGCTCAAAGAGGTCGGCATACATTGGGACGAGGGTCCGGATGTAGGCGGCGACTACGGTCCTTACATTCAAAGCGAGAGAAAGGATATGTACCTGCCATACGCCGAGCAGCTTATAAAAAGCGGTCATGCCTACCGCTGCTTCTGCACAAAGGAAGAAATTGAAGAAGCCCGTGCACAAGCGCAGGCGGAGGGCAGAGCATATAAGTACGATAAAAAATGTTTGCACTTGAGCAAAGCTGAAATTGAAAGGAAGCTGGCTGAGGGTATTCCGTATGTAATTCGTCAGAATGTTCCCACAAGCGGCACTACGAGCTTCACTGACGAAATATTCGGCACAATCACAGTCGATAACGAAACGCTTGACGACGGCGTGCTCATAAAGGCAGACAAAATGCCCACATACAATTTCGCGAATGTCATAGACGACCATTTAATGCAGATTACCCATGTAATGCGCGGAATGGAGTATCTGTCGTCAACGCCTAAATACAATCTCTTATACGAGGCGTTCGGCTGGGAGATCCCGAAGTACATTCACATGCCGCCCGTAATGCGCGACGCTCAGCACAAGCTATCAAAGCGCGACGGCGACGCTTCATACGAGGACTTTATCAACAAGGGCTATCTGAAAGAAGCTATAGTCAACTATATTTCCCTGCTTGGCTGGAATCCCGGCGATGAGCGCGAAAAGTTTACATTAAACGAGCTTGTGGAGGCGTTCTCAATAAAGGGGCTTAGCAAATCCCCTGCGATATTCGACCCCTTGAAGCTGCGTTGGCTTAATGCTCAATACATTCGTGAGCTATCTGCTGAGGATTTCACAAGGCATGCTATGCCATATTATGAGAAGGCGGGAATAGCGCACATGAACACAGATATCCTGTGCAAAATACTGCAGCCGCGCGTAGAGGTGTTCTCAGAGCTGCCCGAAATGGTGGATTTCTTAGCGAAGTTAGATGAAGGCTACTCAATAGAGCTTTTCACTAACAAGAAATCCAAGACCGACGCGCAGATATCAAGAGAGGTGCTTGAATTCGTAATCCCCGAGCTGAAAGCCTTAGAAGCATGGGACGAAACGCATATACACGACTTGCTGATGGGCTTGGCTCAAGCAAGAGAGATGAAAAACGGTACGCTTTTATGGCCTGTTAGAATCGCATTGGCGGGCAAGCAGGTAACCCCCGGCGGCGCAATAGAAATCGCTGTGCTTTTGGGCAAGTGCGAAGCAATAAGGCGCTTAGAGCTTGGCTTGGAGAAGTTAAAAGCATAAATGATTTATAGAGTAGCGAATAATCAGTATTTTAACGCCCTTTGCAAGCTGCAGAGGGCGTATTAGCAAGCGATAGGGGAGAGCACCAGCCGAAAGCGACCTGCATAATTGGCTTAACGCAATTAACAGCGGCAAAATAGAGTTCTGTGTATGCGAGCATGATGGCAAGTTAGTCGCCATGTGTTCTGCGTGTAAAGCATTCTCAACTTATAACTATGAAGCGAGTGGCAAATTTGAGGACTTCTTTTTGCTAACGAATACAGGCACACGGGAATAGCCAAAGCCCTTGTTAAATTCGCATTTGAGCAAAGCAATGTTTCTATTTTGATAGTTGGCTGTGCAGATTGCGATATTGAAATGTATAAGGCGTTGGGGTTTGACACCTGTATAGGCAATATGCTTGTGCTTTCAAAGTAAAATTCTGCTTTACAATGATGATATGCAAATAAAAAAGCGGAGAGTGTACACCCTCCGCTGATATTTTATGCGATTATATCCTTGCCACTCCGCTTCTTCTTGCCGCGTCTGCGACCGCGTTTGCGACCGTGTCTTTAAGTCGCTTATCAAATGCTTTGGGTATTATGTAGTCGGTGCGAAGCTCATCGTCGCTTACTAACGAAGCTATTGCATACGCCGCGGCAATCTTCATTTCATCGTTTATGTCCGAAGCCCTTACATCAAGCGCACCTCTGAATACAGCAGGGAACGCCAGCACATTGTTTATCTGGTTAGCAAAGTCCGACCTGCCTGTGCCTACAACTTTCGCACCAGCGCTCAATGCTATATCGGGCATTATTTCTGGCACGGGGTTCGCCATGGGGAAAAGTATAGGCTCCTTCGCCATGGATTTTACCATTTCGGCAGTTATGCAGTTAGGAGCGGATACACCTATGAACACATCAGCGCCGCAAAGCACATCTGCTATGCTGCCTTTTTCTAAGCCGGGATTCGAAACCTCCGCAATAAGCTCTTTTTCTTCGTTCAGATTATCTCTGCCCTTGTAAATAGCGCCTGTTCTATCGCAGAGTATTATGTTCTTCAGCCCAACCTTTTGCAGCAGCCTTGTTATAGCTATCCCAGCAGCACCTGCGCCGCTGATAACTGCTTTCAGATCCTCAATTCTCTTGTTAACGAGCTTCAAAGCGTTTAAGAGCGCGGCAAGTGTTACAATAGCTGTACCATGCTGGTCATCGTGGAAAATAGGAATATCGCAGCTTTCCTTCAAACGCCTTTCTATTTCAAAACAGCGCGGGGCTGAAATATCCTCTAAATTTATTCCGCCAAAGCTGCCTTGCAGCAGCGTAACGGTTTCGACAATCTTATCAACGTCTTTTGATCTTATGCACAACGGAACGGCATTCACACCGCCAAATTCCTTGAAAAGCACGCATTTGCCTTCCATAACGGGCATGCCCGCTTCGGGACCAATGTCGCCCAAGCCCAATACGGCTGTTCCGTCTGTTACAACGGCTATTGTGTTCCATCTGCCCGTCAGCTCATAGCTTTTGCTGATGTCCTTCTGAATTTCCAAGCAGGGCTGTGCGACTCCGGGTGTGTATGCAAGTGATAATTCATGCTCATTAGATACAGGCGCGCGGCTTACTATGTCCAGCTTGCCTTTTAATTGGTAGTGCAGCTTCAACGATTCTGATGCGTAATCCATTTTCCCCTCCCAAAAATCAATTCGACAATAAGTATATCTTAGCGCTCAGCTTTTTGCAATATAAAAGCAGGTTGTTTCGCTGAATTTGATTAGGTATTAACATCACCACACTATGAATTGAATTATCGTTACAAGAATCGCGATTCGCATATAAAAATGAGAGGGAATAACCCCCGCATATCAAAGAAATAGCAAACTCCTAAATATAAAGCGAGGTAGTATCCCGCGCCTTTGTTATTTACTATATTTTAGTTTTCAACATAGCGCAGCAATACCATTACTGCGTCGCCGGTATTCAGCTTTTCGTCCATATTCGCGTCGCCGTACTGTCAATATACCGCTTCAATTTCCGTATTTTCCGTAATGTTAGTATAGGGCTTGTTCCAACCTGCGAAGTAATAGCCCTCAACATCATCAAGCATTGGAGGAATCGTGTTCTCGCCATGCTTTACATATTGCCAGCTATAATGGCGCGCCAACAGACTTCTAAAAATTACTTGGTGCATAAGCTCAGAAGCTATAAACTCGACGCTCTCAAGCTCGAATGCGCCGTCTTTGTATTTCAATTTTTACCATAACGGGTGTGAAGTCCGCTCCGTCATAATTTTGCCCGGGGTCGCTTATGCTTCCGTAGGTTATGGCGGTAATGCTCAAATCGGTGGGGTTGAATTCAAGCTTGCTTTCGTCAAAGCTCAGCTTGAAGCCATACTCCCTGTCAAAATTACGCGCTGATATTGTTTCTTCTGAAACTTAAAACTCGTGCTTCTCGGTACTCTCCTCATACCATACCTCGAATGTCGTTTCGTCTTTCCACTCCATGTTAAAGTTTGAGTCGTCAAAGCAGTCCAGCTCTGCGATAGAGTTGAAGGTAAACTCGTTTTCGCCATCAGTGAAGATTTCTTTCAGAACTTCGTCAGAATATGTGAACGCATACAGCATTTCAACCGATATGCTGCCGCCAAGCTCGTGTCCTTCAGTATAATAAGCGTTTCACCCTCTAAATTCACGCATTGCAGTATTGGATGAGTGGGCGTTTCTCCATTGCGCTCAATAAACACCGGCTCTTTATCTGTTTCTGTTCCGTGGTTGAACTCGATAGTAAGCCTTGCGGTTATAACCTCGTTGTATCGGGCGTTGTTGTAACATTGGCAAACGTAATAAGGTCGTTAACTCCGTTATTGTCAACATCTAATAACTGATATGCCCAATCGCCAAAAAGCGTTTCGCCTTCAAAAAGCAGAATGTACGTGATTTCATTCGAACTTTCAGCGTTGACAACTGGCACATAGCATACAAGAAGTGCAAGCGCAAGTATAAGCGCGAAGGATGCGTTTTGTTTTTTCATAGTAATACCCCTCAGCAGATTTGATATATTGCTTTTATATTTGAAAAATCAGAATGTCAACCATTATTTTATAGAATTCTCAATAATAAAAAGCGCAAATACTTGACTTGCGCTTCGTTCTATGCTGTTAATATTTACTTTGCATTCATACCGCGTCTGCGATTTTTGCGAATATAAGCCTGCCTGCAGAGGTCTGCATTACGCTTGTAACCACAAGCGGCATTTCCATACCTACGTATTGCTTGCCGTTCTCGATTACTATCATAGTCCCGTCAGAGAGATACGCCAAGCCCTGCCCATACTCCTTGCCTTCCTTTATTATTGTCGCAGTCAGCGTTTCACCGGGTATAAGCACAGTCTTTATTGCGTTCGCAAGGTCGTTCACATTTAATACGGGAACCTTCTGCACAGAAGCGACCTTATTTAAGTTATAGTCCGTTGTGATTATTGCGCAGCTCATTTCGGTAGCAAGTCTTAAAAGCTTTGCGTCAACCTCGCTTAGCTCCTCATAGTCCTGAGTAATTACTTTTATCGGAACCTTCGAATCAGTCTGCATTTGCTTCAGAATATCAAGCCCGCGTCTGCCTCGATTGCGCTTCATGGTGTCGGCATGGTCTGCGATATGCCTAAGCTCGTCCAATATGAACGAAGGCACTATAAGAGTCCCCTCCAAAAAGCCCGTCTTGCTTAAATCATAAATTCTTCCATCGATTATAGCGGAAGTATCCAACAGCTTAGGACTGCAGGTCTTTTCTAAGGAATCGTGCGTTTCGTGGCTTTCCTTTGATTTTTTTCTGAACCATGCTGGCAACACGAAATCGTTACGCCTGCGGTACATAATTGAAATGCCTAAGTACGAAAACGCGATGTATGAAAGCAGATTTACAGGAAGCTGCAACAGCTGGCTCGGTATGCTTGAAACAAGCCTGCTCAAAAGGTAGGCAATAGTAAGCCCGATAATCAAGCCTATTACGCATATAAACAGGTCAGATATGGGCATTTTGGTTAAACGGTTCTCGATGTATTTCAAAAATCTTGATACAGCCTTAATTATGGCCGGCGAAACAACAAATAAAACAATTCCGAATAATAAACCAAGTATTGTATGCCAGCCGACTCTCATCCATATATCATTCGCCAAGTAGTCAGGAAACAGTGTGATTGTCGCGGAAGCAACGCCAACACCTGTTCCTGCACCTATTAGCGTTAATAATACCCTCAACGCTTTTATTATCAAGCAAACACCTCCACTATATGCCAAGCAGCTTTTCGTAATGCTCGAAGCTGTTACCGCTGACGCACATCAGCTCGCTTATCAATACCTGCTTAGCGGTTAAGAATATTTTTCTCTCTCCAGAAGATAAACCCTTGTCCTCGTTGCGCTTTTTCAAGGATTTCACAACTTCAACAACGGCTAAAAAATCCCCTGACTTCAGCTTTTCAATATTGTCGCGATAACGCTGATTCCAATTAGGATTCTCATCCGCATATTCGTCATTATTGAAGTATTCGAGCGCCTTATCGTACTCCTGCTTGCTTATTATGCTCCTTAATCCCACCTCCTTGCACGAAGAAACAGGAACCATAGCAAGCATTTTACCGTTGATAAATTTAAGTATATAGTATCTATTACATTCTCCTAATACAATATGACTTTCAATTTTTTCAATTATTCCTACGCCGTGCATGGGATAAACAACCTTATCCCCAACTGCAAACATTTTCTTACCTCCACATAACATATATTATACTTCTATTATACCCAAAAATATAATAAAGTCAAATCGATGCCTTAATTTATGCGCTATTTTGCAGCGCGGAAATAATAGTAAAACGCCTATAAAAAAGGGACATTTCATGTTGTATTTAGAATATAATTGCTTGATGTTTTCCCGAGTTAGCAAGCTGATTGTCTTTCGTTAGCGCAGACTTCACAAGCGGCTTGATAGAGCAGGGTAGAGTTTCTCTTGATTTACTGCAATGGTGACCTGAATAATACGCCCGGCACACCTTTCAATGAAATGTTATTTTATTGCGGCTTCGATTTCAAAAGCGTTCAACTTCCTGCCTAACAAAAAAGCGGCTTTGCGCCGCTTCTTGCTATTGCTCTTTACTGTCTTTTCCTTAAAAATGTAGGTATATTCAAATCGTCATGCTTGGGCTGTGGTGTTTTCTGTTCGGGCGTGGGCTTTTCGCGCTTTGAGTTTGTCTTTTGCCCAAGCTTTGATGGAGTAGGAGGTACTTGCGAGGGCATATCCTCGAATTCGTCTAAAACTGTTTCTTCTACACCTTCCTCGTCTGCGGAGGTGGTTATTCTCTTGCTTCCGTCAAAGCCGGTAGCAATAACGGTAATTCTTATAGTGCCTTCCTCAATCTTGCTGTCTGAACCGATACCGAACAGTATGTTCGCTTCGGGGTCAGCGTGCGAGGTAATCAAGTTTGCAGCTTCGGTAGCCTCCTGCATCAATATATCGTCGCCAGATATGTTTAGCAATACGCAGGTAGCGCCGTCCATCTTAGTTTCAAGCAGAGGACTCGATATAGCCTGTTTTGCCGCAACTACCGCTCTGTTATCGCCTATGGCTTGACCAATGCCCATGTGAGCTAAGCCTGCGCCAGCCATTGCGGTTCTAACATCTGCAAAGTCAAGGTTTACTATTGCAGGAACAGAAATTATATCGCTTATGCCTTGAATGCCTTGGCGCAGCACATCGTCCGCCACTCTGAAAGCCTCTTCCATAGTAACAGCGCCAACAGTTTCAAGCAGTCTTTCGTTAGGAATCGTAATCAGCGTATCGACATTCGGCTGAATGTCCGTAATGCCCTTGTTTGCAGTGCGCATTCTTACAACGCCCTCGAATGCAAAAGGCTTTGTAACAACTGCGATTGTGAGTATGTTCATCTCCTTTGCAATCTTAGCTATTACAGGAGCAGCGCCGGTACCTGTGCCGCCGCCCATGCCCGTTGTTATGAAAACCAAGTCGGCGCCTGCAAGCACCTGCGCTATGGCTTCTTTTGATTCCTCAGCGGCCATGCGTCCAATATCGGGATTGGCGCCTGCGCCTCTGCCGCCTGTTATCTTCTCACCGATAGGTATTTTTATAGTAGCTCGCGACATATCCAAAGCCTGCCTATCGGTGTTCGCGGCTATGAACTCAACGCCCTGCAACCCGTATTGAATCATGCGGTTCACAGCGTTTCCGCCCGCTCCTCCGACACCTATTACCTTGATTTTAACAACCGGAGGCAATGTTCTATCAATTTGAATGTCGTGCATATTTTATCTCCTAACTCCAAAAAATTCTTTAATTAAGCTTCCAATACCTTTGCCGCTCGTGCAGTCGGTATCGATTTCATCACTATATAGCGCAAAGCACGCCACAGAATATGCCGAAACATAATTGGGCGTTTTCAAAAATGGCATTGCAGGCAGGCTTGCATTTATAGTTATGCCCAAATGCTTCTCTAAAAAATCAACGCCGCCCTGCATCATGGCTATGCCTCCGCCAGTGAGATAAACCGTATTATTGTTATAATAATGCTTATCGATAGTATTGTCAATTGAATCATTTGTGCTTTCTTTGGAACCTTCGGGAGCATATTCCTCATGAATTACGCCTTTTTCAAGCGCATATTCCCTTATGAAATCGCCGAATTCCTCCGCGCGCGCCTCAATTATTTCAGCTATGTAAGACTGCTTCACATACTGCGTTTCGCCCTCAGAAGCGGGTATGCACTCTGTGCCGTTGTCATAATCAAGACCAAGCACAAAGCGTCGCTTCAGGTTCTCAGCAACATTCAATGGAATTTGCAGCACCTTTGAAAGGTCGTTCGAAAAATGCTTTCCGCCTGCGTGTATTACCTTCATATCGACTATCATTGAGTTTTTAACGAATGTTAGGTCGGTATGCGAATAGCCCATGTCTATTAACAATGCGCCCTTACTCGAAGCGTGTGGCGGAATCAGCGTGTAAATCTCAGCCAAAGGAACAGCAACATACGAGTTCGCGTACAAGCCCCTTCGCGCGAGTACATCATTTACAAGCTCTACATAATCGTTAGAAACAAATATATGCGAAAAATCAGCCGCAAGCTCAAATACCGAGCTCCCCACAGGCAACGATACGCTCTCCGCACCGTCGGCATAATAGCATATTGGCGCGCAGTGGCATAGTGTATAGCCTGTGCAGGAAACATCCTTCAATGATAATTTTAGAAGCTTATCGTCGTCACTTTCAGATACCTTGAATCTTTTGTTTTTCGATACTAATTTGCCCTGCATGAGTATAGAATTCAAAAAGGGAACATCAACGCCAACAATAACGGATTTTAATTTAACGCCAGCTTCATTTTCGGCCTGCGCTATAACGCGCTTAACTGCTGTTTCAAGACTCTTTTCGTCAGGTAGATTTGATTCTATAAAGTCGCCGGTGCGATAGCCCGAATATTCGCACATGCCTACACCGTGCATAACAACGGGCATATCTGAACCGCCTTTTGAACAGATGATGCAAGTAACCTTCGAGCTGCCTATATCCAATATCGCTGTGTAGTGCATATTCTCCCCTTTTGAATTTGAGTTTGTAACTGTCAAAATTATACCATGCAGCAGTTTTTTTGGCAATAAGTTTTACACATTTTATGTTAAAAAGCTTAACCAATTATTACTATATCAAAAGAATGTTAGCACGCAAGCCGCTAATGTCTTATGGTTCGGGCGTCTGCTCCGCTGTTTCTTCGGGCGTTTCGTCTGGTGTTTCTTCCGGTGTTACAATTGGAGTTTCTGCAGGTGTTGTGTTTGGCGTTTGTGTAGGCCTTGCAGTATGTGATACCTGCGGCGTTTCGGTAGGTATGGCGGTGCTTTCAGGCGTAGCAGACGGGCTTTCGTCAGTAGGGGAGGGTGTTGCGTCGCTATCGGGTATGAAAGCGGGCTTGTCTACACATGAAACATCTATTCTCCCTGTGCCTAAATCGCTTATCTCGTTGAGAATTCTTTTTAGGTTTTCTAACTTCTTTGCACAGTTTTCGGTATCGCCGAAATATACAGGATAATTCGACTTTGCAAGCATTTCTATAGCCAACGGATTAGCCATATTTATCTCGGATATAACCGCATAGTATTCGCCCGATATTATTTCTGAAATCAGTTTAAGCAATGTGCTTGCTCTGTAATCGCTCAAAGGGGCAATGCGCTTGCCTACCTGCAAGCTGCTCGTTTCCATACCCGTAATTCTGACAAGCGTAGGAAGTGGATTATCGCTTTCGATTGAAAGAACATTGCCTTCAATATCCATTGTCGCATATCCCGTTTTTGTTACGATTACTGCACATTCGCTGCGCTCGGTAACCGTTATTACGATCTGGTTGGGCAGCTTTCTTGTTATCTTTGCTGTTATATAAGGGTTTTGCGAAATGCTATCCTGCGCACCTTTGGTGTCTAAAAACAATAAATTGTCGCCGATATTCAGCCCCGACAGGCGAATAATATAGTCGCTCTCAAACCGCACATTTCCTGATACGGTTATGCTCTCTATCTTGAACAATAGGATGCTTGCAACATATGCTCCTGCGCATAATACAGTCAGCAAAAACACTAAGAATACATATCTCAGCGCCTTTCTTGCTCTTTCCCTGCGCAGCTTTCTAACCTCGGGTGATACTACCTTCTTTTGCTTTACTTTTTTTACTCTTTCGCGCGGTATATTTCTTTCCTCGGGCTTAACTGTACGCCTTTTTTTGTCCGCGCGGGCGGGCTGCTCCTTTATTCTTATTACGCCCTCATCGGAGGTCCTTATAACATAGCTTTCGTTTTTATATGATGGCTTAGCAGACCTTTTTTTTGCCTGCGGTTTAGCTGGGGCATTCTTTTTCTTCTTTGCCGCTTCATTCTCTAATGATATGTTAGGGTTTGTCCGCACCTTTGGATTCGGCTTATTAACGGTTCCTCTTAAAGCGTCGCTGCCCTTGCTTTTTGCGGGCTTTTTGGTGTTGTTGAAGTAATCTACCTTGGGTTGTTTTGAAACAGAGCTTGTACTATATTTTCGTACAGGCTCAACATCATATATTTTATTCGGATTATATGTAACGCCCCTCGTTTTTCTCGGAACAAACTGCGAAACATTTGAGCCTTTGGGGTGTGCTGAATCAGAAGCCAAACTGCTTGGCTTTTTCGCTTTTTTTCTTTTGCCGCCGTCTTTACTCACTTAGTTTATCCTCGTAATGTTTGCTCCTATTGAGTTCAGCATGTTCTCAATGCGTTCATATCCCCTGTCGATAAAATCAATATTATCAACAGTCGTATAGCCCCATGCGGCTAAGCCCGCAATAACAAGTGCGGCCCCTCCGCGCAAATCTCTTGCGGTTACATGAGTCCCCCGCAAATGCTTAACGCCGCGGATTATTGCGGTTCTGTCGCGCTGAGTTATTACTGCCCCCATTTTAGTAAACTCCGGCGCATGCTTAAAACGGTTTTCAAATACATTCTCTACTATTATACTCGTTCCGTCTGCAACTGTACAGAGCGCAAACAGCATGGGCTGCATATCCGTCGGAAAGCCCGGGTGCGGCAAGGTTTCAATCATTCTTATTTCGCGCAGCCTATCCGGTGCTGTGATATGCACATCGCTCCTGCCAATATCCAATGTGCAGCCCGCTTCCCTCAGCTTAGAAAGTGTTGACGACATATGCGCAGGCTCAATATCCTTCACATTCAGGCTGCTGCCGCATATTGCCGCTGCGCACAGCATAGTGCCGGCTACAATTCTATCAGAAATTATCTTGTGTTCAACTACATCTGGAATGTTTATATTCAATCTGCCGTCTATCTCTATTGTTGAAGTGCCCGCGCCGTTTACATTATAGCCCAGCTTTCGCAAAAATGCTTGCAAGTCTTCTATTTCAGGCTCCCTTGCTGCATTTGTTATTATCGTTTTGCCCTTTGCGCCCGAGGCTGCCATCATCAGATTCTCTGTCGCGCCTACGCTGGGATAGTCGAGGTGAATAGCCGTTCCCCGCATATCCTCACCGTTGCAGATTATGCTTCCTTCCTCTTCGTTTACGCTTACATTCAGCATTTGCAAGCCCGATAAGTGCAGTCCTATGGGGCGGTTTCCAATCTCACAGCCCCCGGGATATACGCAGCACGCTTTCCCGAAACGCGCAAGTATTGAGCCTAACATGAATATAGATGACCGCAGCTCGCGCGATAAGTCAGGAGGCATAACATAGGTGTCGGCTGATGCGGTGTTCACATATAAAGAATCGCCTTCAAAATAATAATTGCCGCCAAGTGTTTTTAGAATGTTAAGCATATTGAATACATCTGAAATCTTGGGGCAGTTTTTTATTCTGACGGTTCTGTCGGTCAGCAAAGTGCAGGCTAAAATGGGCAGTATAGAGTTTTTGGCGCCGCCAATACTTATTTCACCACTGATTTTAGCTCTACCTTCTATTATCATCTTTGCCATGTTACCCTCCATTAGTGCATCAGTTAGTTAATAATATGCACTGATAGAGGGGTAGTGTTACATTTTTTCGACATTACCCTGCTAAACACGCGTCGGTTCGCAGTCCTTTGATATGTTAAGAAGCACGCCGAATGCGCACATGTATATAAACAGCGAGGTTCCGCCCGCGCTCATAAATGGCAGAGTTTGACCTGTCGAGGGTATAAGGCTTACAGAAACTGCGATGTTGATAAAGGTCTGTATTATGAATATGAATGAAATGCCGGTCGCAAGCAAGCTCCCAAATCTGTTCTTGCAGGTCAGCGCTATTCTAATTCCTCTATAAAATACGAATATATACAAAGCTATAAGAAGCATTGCGCCAACGAAGCCTGTTTCTTCGCAAATAATAGAGAAAATATAGTCCGAATCCGCATAGGGCAGGAAAAGCAGCTTTTGCTTTGACATGCCAAAGCCTGTTCCGAAAAGCCCGCCCGAAGCTATAGCGTACAACGATTGTATAGTCTGATACCCCGTACCGCTTGGGTCAGAGTATGGATTGCCAAAGAAGCTTAATATGCGTGTTAGCGAATAAGCGTCCTTTATTATTATGAAAATTGCGCCTGCGAAGCCTAATACTGCAAAGAATATGGCATAGCGCATTTGAATTCCGCCCATAATCAGCAGCACGAATGCAGTTAACCCGATAATAATCGCTGTTGACTTGTTAGGCTGCAGGAATATCAAGCCGCATATCGCGCCAATAAGAAGAAGCATAGGCAGTATGCCCCGCAAAAAGCCTCTCATAAAGCTTTTACTCGACATGGTTTTAGGCCGCTTAGCCATGTATGACGACATAGCAAGTATAAGTGCGAATTTAGCGAATTCAGAAGGCTGAAAGCTCATGCCGAATACTATTATCCAGCGTTTTGCGCCATTTATCGTTCTCCCAAAAAACAATACCGATATCAGCAGCAATACCGCTGCTGCATAAGCTAATAGTGATAGCTTATCTAACTTCTTGTAAAAATTCTTTATGTTTGCGAAAGTAAGTAAACCTATAAGCCCAAGCACATACCATCCCAGCTGATTTTTAACAGTAGCGAATGCCCCCGCTTCTTGAATAAGATTGCGGTAATAGCTTGCGGAAAGTATCATGATCAAGCCGTAAATAGAAAGCACCAGCACCGAGAAAAGCAGAGTGAAGTCCATTTTTCCCTGTACGAGCATGGAAGGAAACTCTGTAACTTTTTCGTTCGGCTTTTGTGCTTTGCTCTTTACCGTTTCCATTACATACTCCTTTCGCTTTAGGGCTCATTATTACTGTTATTAGCAAATGCGCTTAATTATTCTAAACTTATTATAATGAGCGTACTATTTCGCGAAATACTTCTCCGCGCTCCTCAAAATCTCTGAACATTCCCCAGCTTGCAGCCGCAGGCGATAGCAATATGTTCGTGCCTTCGTGCGCCATTTCCTTAGCGGCTAACACCATTTCCTTCAATCCTCTGTTCTCGATAACTATGTTCCTAAAGCCTGTTCTCCTTGCGGCTTTTAGTATAGCAGGCACATTTATTCCTGACGCCACAACGCCAATAATCTTATCTCCAAATGCTCTGAAAACAGGTGTGAAGTCGCTTTGCTTGTCGTATTCGCCGACGCCTAATATCAGCACCGTCGGGCGATTCATAGCCTCTATTGCGCGTATGGTAGAATCGGGGTTGGTTGCCTTACTATCGTTAAAATATTGAATACCGTCTTTCTCGCAAATAAATTCTATTCTGTGCTCAACGCCCTTGAATTCTCTAAGCACCTTGCGTATTGTGTCAAAATCTACTCCATTGCTTGCGGCGCAGGCGGTACAGCATAGCGCGTTCTCAACATTGTGCCTTCCGGGAATCAGCAGCTCGGAGGTATGTATAATCTCAGTATCTGCACCCGAATCGCGCCATATTATCCTTTCGTCGCGTATGAATGCGCCGTCAACCTCATTTTTCTGTGAGAACCATACTATTCTTGCCTTTGTGAGCTTCGCCATATTGCGCACGCATTCGTCGTCGTAATTCAATACAGCAATATCACTTTTTGATTGGTTTTCGAATATGCGTTCTTTTGCCGCCACATATTTTTCCATTGAACCGAACCTGTTTATATGGTCCTCGCTTATGTTAAGCATTGCGGCAGTGTTTGCTCTGAACTCCTTTATGCTTTCAAGCTGTAGTGCTGCAACCTCTACAACAATAGTGTCGCCGTCTTTAATCTCTGAAGCGTATTCGGTAATGGGAATGCCTATGTTGCCCAAAACATAAGTCCTTCTGCCCGACGCCTTGAATATCTCTCCTGTAAGCGTGGTAGAGGTGGTCTTGCCATTTGTTCCGCTTATGCACACGAAATTAGCGTTTTTTGAAGCATAGCGGTAACCAAGCTCAATTTCGCCTATAACCTCGATTCCTCTATTCTGCGCTTCAATGGCAAATGGCTTGAATATGGGTATTGCGGGGCTTAGCACCATAAGGTCAACCCCGTCTAAAAGCTCCATTGGGTCAACCCCAAGCTTCATATCGTATTCTATATCGCTTAAAGCCTCAGCCAAGTTAGGTATTTCACGCTTTACATCGTTTATAATTACTCTGTATCCGTTCTTATACAGCAGCTTTGCGCTGCCTATGCCGCTTCGCGCCATGCCAACAACTAATGCGGTTTTTGCTTTCATATTTGCACCTCGTGTATTTTATACAGCTATTATATAAAAAAGAGCCGTTTGGGTAAAGCTGTGCCAAGCGCCAACTCGAACTCACAGTAAAAAACCAAACGGCTTTCTTAGCAGCTAATTAGATAAATGCCAGCAAGCATATTAGGCAGGCGAATGTAGTAACTATCATATAACCGCTTACTATCTTGCTTTCGCAGTAGCCTAATTTCTCAAAATGGTGATGCAGGGGAGCCATCTTGAATATACGCTTTTTGTTTCTCAGCTTATATGAGCCGACCTGCAATATAACAGACACTCCCGATGCCACAAAGCATATTCCCATAATAGGAAGCAGGAACACAGCGCGCGAGGTTAAAGCGAGCACGCTTATAGCTCCTCCCAATGCCATTGAGCCCGTATCTCCCATAAATACTTTTGCGGGGTACGAGTTGAAGCGTAAAAAGCCCAAGCAGGCTCCGCCCAAGGCTGCGGCGTATATCGCTAATGAGCCTGTGCCCTCTATGAGCTTGTAGCCCTCGACCGCAGCGGCTTTGCTGAGGTACAGGAACACTACGCACATAGTTATTGAGTATATAAGCGTAACTCCCGACGCTAAACCGTCTAAACCGTCTGTCAGGTTTACGCAGTTTACAACAGCTATTATTACGAACATAGCAAAAGGTACATATAACCACGATATATCCCATTCTACATTAAAGAAGGGAAGGTATATCGATGTTCCCAGCGTGTTTTTTAAGTAAAGCGCATACACGAGCGCAAATGCGAATTGAGCGATTATCTTTTGGTAAGCTCTCAAGCCAAGCGAAGATTTGGTTTTAACCTTGATAAAGTCGTCTATAAAGCCAACCAAGCCATATGCGCACATAACCAGTATTGCAGGAGTCAAAAAGCCAACCTTGTCGCCTGTTATTCCGTCCTTTAAGCCAATAAGCTCAGGCAGATATATTCCCGCTAATGTCGCAATGATTATTGCCGCAATCATCATGATGCCGCCAATAGTAGGGGTACCGCTCTTTATCAGGTGTGTCTGCGGTCCGTCCTCCCTCTCTGTTTGTCCGAACTTCAAGCGCTTTAGAGTAGGTATTATTATAGGACCCAGCAACAGCACAACCACCGCAGCAATTAGGAATGTCAATATGCTTGTTTGCATTTCATCCTCCGTAGCTCAATCCTGCATCTTGCTAAGTATTGATTCCACAATCTGTTTTTCGTCAAAAACCTTCTTTTCGCCATTGATTTCCTGATAGCTCTCATGCCCCTTGCCTGCAAGCACTATGCAGTCGTTCCTTTTTGCGTTTTTGAGAGCGTATTCTATAGCCTCGTATCTGTTTTCAATTACAACATACTCACAGCCGGTTTTCTCAACGCCCTCAAGTATCATATTTATTATTGAAGTCGGATTTTCTGTGCGCGGATTATCAGATGTAACTATAAGAAAATCCGATAGCCTGCCCGCAACTTCGCCCATAATTGGTCGTTTGCCCTTATCCCTGTCGCCGCCGCAGCCAAACAGAGTTACTATGCGCCCCTGTGCGAATCCGCGTATAGTGTTTAGCAGGTTCTCTAACGCGTCAGGGGAGTGCGCATAATCGAGTATCACCATAAAATCTCTGCCATGAGTAGGCAAGGATTCAAGCCTGCCGGCAACGGGCGACATATTCTCAAGCCCTGCGCGTATATGCTCAATGCTATATCCCAAGGCAAATGCCGCAGACGCCGCCGAAAGCGCATTCATTACAGAGAACAGCCCCGGTATAGGCACATTAATATCTATGCTTTCCTTCCCTCTGTTAAGGGTAAAATCAACGCCTGTGGTCTTTATATCTATGTTCTTTGCATATATGTCGGCATTGCGTGTAATGCCGAATGTCGTAACGGGGCAGGTAACGCCTTCCATCATGGCGTCTGCATAGCTATCGTCTGTATTGAAGCAGGCGTTTATGCACGAATTGAACAGTTTTTTCTTTGCTGCGAAGTAATTATCGAATGTCTTGTGGTAGTCGAGGTGGTCCTGCGTCAAGTTTGTGAATACCGCCACATCAAACACTATGCCATGCACGCGCTCTTGGTCTAATGAGTGTGAGGATACCTCCATTACTACAATATCTACGCCCGCGTCGTTCATCTTGCGCAATATCGCTTGCAGCTCAACGCTTTCAGGCGTAGTGCGTGAGGTAGCCAGCACTTCATCGCCTATAAGATTTTTTATAGTCCCAATAAGTCCAACCTTTTTGCCGGCTTGCTCCGCAATGGCTTTCAGCATATATGATGTGGTGGTTTTGCCGTTAGTGCCTGTTATTCCTACAATCACCATTCCGTCTGCGGGGTGGTTGTAGTATTCGGCGGCTAATTTCGCCATAGCAATTCGCGAATTCTCTACTATTATCTGTGGAACCTGTATATGAGGCAGTCTTCTTTCGCACAATACTGCGCAAGCTCCGGCGTCAACAGCCGCCTGCGCGTACTCGTGTCCGTCTAAGAATGTACCTGAAATACAGCAGAATAAATCGTTCTTCCTTACAAGACGCGAATCATATTCAATTTTGTTTATTTCAAGCTTGGAAATATCGCCAATCGTTTCGCAGGAGATAACAGAAATCAGCTCCTCTAAACGATTGTTAATATTTGATTGACGCATATACACCTCCAAATTTTCGCAGCTTTTGTTATTCTGACCCGAATTTGACAGTAATCGTTGAGCCTACTTCAACCTCTTTGCCATAGCCCACGCTCTGCCAAGAAACGAGTCCGCCGCTATATGTTCCCGAAACCTCCATTAAAAGCCCCATCTCTTTTAGCTTGTCATAGGCTTCAAGCCGCGTCATTCCTATAAGGCTTATCATGGTTACGGTATCTTCCGTTATTACTACACTTGTAGATTCTGTGTATAAAAGCACATCGGTTCCCTTTATCGCAAGCTCTCCCGCCTGCGGAATCTGGTTCACGATTCTATCTGTCGCTTGAAAGCAAGCGTTCAAGCCTAAATCCTCTAATATTTCCCGCGCTTCTGCAACAGTCTTGCCAATTAAATAGGGCACTTCCACCATTTCCTCGCTGCCCTCAGGCTTAAAACCTGCGTATCTCAGCGTTTCTTCAAGCACCTGCTTAACAAAGGGGGCTGCAACAGTTGAACCGAATATAACGCCTACCTGCGGCTCGTCAACAAGTATCAAGCAGATGTATTCGGGGTCGTCTATTGGCGCTACGCCTATGAATGAAGCCACCAGCTTGCCCTGCGCGATAGCACCGTTTTCATATTTCTGTGCAGTACCTGTCTTGCCGCCTATTCTGTATCCGGGAACCTGCGCGTTCCTGCCGCTTCCGTTTACGACTACGCTTTCAAGTATCTCGCGTACAGTTTGAGAAGTCGCTTCTGAGATAACCTTTCTTACAACCGTAGGCTTTGCTGAGTATATCTCCTGTCCGTCGGCCGTAAGTATCTTTTCGATTATGTACGGCTGCATCAGGTTGCCGCCATTCACTGCCGCGGCTGTCGCTGTAACGAGCTGTAAGGGTGTTACAGCAATGCTTTGACCGAAGCCTATGCGCGCTATGTCGGTATCCTTTATGTATTTTTGGTGGGTTACAATACCGCTGCTTTCGCTGCCCAAGCCGCTGCCTGTGGTGCTGCCGAAGCCGAACCTGTAAATGTATTCATAAAACTTAGGGGTGCCCATGGCTAATGCCATATCGATAAATGCGCTGTTGCATGAGTTTTCTGCGCTTTGCGTGAGGTTAAGCGTGCCATGTCCTCCGCTTCTCCAGCACTTTATCCTTTGCCCGTTTACATATCTTGCGCCTGAACAGTGGGCCGTGAAATTTCTGCTTATTGCTCCGCTGTCCAACGCAGATGCCAAGGTAATTATCTTGAATGTCGAGCCGGGCTCATAAGCGTCTGCCACAATGCGATTTCGCGACAATGCGCTCAACAGCTCTGTATCGTTGCGCGGAGGGTCATTCGGGTCGAAGCTTGGCAAAGTTGCCATTGCCACTATAGCCCCGGTTTTTGCATTCATTATTATGCCCTGCGCCGACTTTGCTCTATTAACCTTTAACGCGTTGTCAAGCGCCTTCTCCAAGAACGCTTGTATTACGCTGTCAACTGTCAATACCAAGTCATTGCCGTCCTCGGGCGGTATGTATTCCTGAGTGCCGTATGCGATAGAATGACCGTCTCTGTCGCGCTCTGTAAGCACTCTGCCGTCAATGCCTGCAAGGTACTTGTTGTATTTTAGCTCTATTCCCTCTTGCCCGTTACCTTCTACTTTATTTGTAAAGCCAAGCACCTGTGAAAAAAGCGAGCCATAAGGGTAATATCGCTTTGTGTCTGTTGTAATTACTACTCCGGGTCCTAATTGCAGCGCGGTTATTTTATCCGCAACTTCTCTTTCTAATTGCCTTGCTAATACGATTTCGTTCAGCGGCTTTTCTGTCAAGGTGTTGCTGACCCTCTTATATATGTATTCATAGCTAAGGTTCAGCTCCTCAATATTCGCAAGCTCTTGAGAAACTCTTTCCCAATCGTCCTTCGAAATCTGGTTAGGCCATATTAGCACCTTGTAGGCTGTAGCGCTCTCGGCAAGCACTGTCCCGTTTATGTCCATTATTTTGCCGCGCTTGGCAGAAACCGCTGTGTTGCGCATCCATTGTGAAAGAGCCTCGCTTTGGTACTTATCCGCTTGTATTATTTGTATAAAAACTAATTTTCCTAACACAAATAGGAAAGCCACAGCAACAAAAAGAGAACACCAAAAAACGCGTCTTCTGCTCAACTTGGTGGGCTTACCCATAGTAACCTCCGTATTGCTTATCGCATGCCCATTTGGTTTACGGATTTATATCCTCCTGCATTGTAGGCGATAGGAAACCGTTTTCTATCGCTTGTTGAGTCAGCCTGTTTATGTCTGTTTTTGAGCTTATTTCGTGGTTAAGCTGCTGAATCTCCTGCTCCTGCTGGGATATTGCGCTGTTCACCTTCGTCAGCTCCGCATACCCTGCATGAATCTGCGTATAGCTGATGATTACAGCAACTATTCCGCAAGCTACAAAGAGCAAAGTGAAAATGGCAAGTGCTCTCCTTGCATAATTCGGCTTAGGAACGCCGACAACCCGTGGCTTTCTTGCAGGCTGGGGCGTCGCTGCAGGCTTCTTGGGCAGTACACGCGGTTCATATTGCGGTGCAACATCCGTTTTATATGCAGCCGAACCCACAGTGTAGTAGCGATTAGCATTGCTGTTAAATTTTCTATCTTCTGCTGCCATATTATGCTTTGCTCCTTTCTCGTATTCGCTTTATTATATTTTTTCCGCCCCGCGCAGCTTTGCGCTTCGCGCTCGTGGATTGCAAATTATCTCGCCTCTGGTTGCTACAACAGGCTTTTTTGTTAACACTTTTACAACAGGCTTCTTGTTGCAGGTGCATATGGGAGCCTTAGGGTCGCAGGTGCAGGGGTTTTGCAGTTTTGCGAATGTCTGCTTCACTATCCTGTCCTCTAATGAGTGGAAGGTGATTACCGCTATCACTCCGCCGGGGTTAAGCAAGTCTATTGCGCTATTAAGTGCTTCCTCCAAGCCGTTTAGCTCTGAGTTTACTTCGATTCGTATGGCTTGGAATGTACGCTTTGCCGGGTGCTGATTCTCGTGTAATGCCTGCTTGGGCATTGCCGCCTTTATTATCTCTACAAGCTCTGATGTAGTGCCTATGGGCTTACTCTCTCTTGCGGCTGCAATGGCTTTCGCTATCCTGCCTGCGTATCTCTCCTCGCCGTAGTTAGAGATTATCTCTTTAAGCCTTTGTTCTTCGTATGTATTTACCACATCGTATGCGGAGAACTCAGCGCTCGTATCCATTCGCATATCCAAGGGTGCGTTCTGCATATATGAGAAGCCCCGCTTAGGTTCGTCCAACTGGTGCGATGATACGCCCAAATCTAAGAGTATTCCGTCAACCTTTGTAACAGAGATTTTCGAAAGCAGCTCCTTCATCTCAAAGAAGTTACCGTGTATAGTGCAAAACTCCTTGCCTTCCTCAAGCACAGTGCTGAACTTCCTCGAAGCCTCGACAATGGCTTCCATATCTCTATCAATGCAAAAAAGGCGCGACCCCTTCGGCATTGCCTTGTAGATTTCAAGACTATGCCCGCCGCCCCCAAGCGTGCCGTCAACAAACAATCCGCCTCTGTTGGGTTTTAGCAGCTCCATAACCTCGTTTAGCATAATAGGTATATGGTAGCTACTCATTCCCTTCCCCGATTTCAGTTTTTATTGAAGTAATACGCGCGTCATAGGTTTTTTCAACTTCTTCGTTGTATTCTGCCCAGCGGTCGGGATTCCAAAGCTCTATTCTGTCTAATACGCCTATGAACACAACATCGTCGCCTATGCCCGCGTAGTCCTTTAATTCCTGTGGAATAACGATTCTGCCCTGCTTGTCCACCACACAGCATTCAACGCTTGAAGCAAGCCTGCGGACAATGCCCAACGCAGATTCGTTAAGCCTGTCAACCTTCGCAAAGCTGTCAATATACCTGAGCCAGTCCTCCCAAGGCATACACTGCAAGCAGCCTGTTTTAGCACTTGACTCGTCTTTCGCGATAGCGACAGTTTCACTGAGAGAATAACGCCATTTTGAGGGGAGAAAAACACGATTTTTAGAATCGACCGAATGATTGTATCGACCCATATACATCGAAAACACCTCCCTCTCTCATAAATTTACATTCTCTCAATGTGATTTTACTATATGAATTGTGGCGTGTCAACCACTTTAATGAATATTTTTTAATTTTTTTATAAAATTTGATGTACTTTCCCCACCTTAACACCACATACCCTCCATTTGGCTCATATTGTTTTAGCAGTACCGAAAATACTTGCATGAGAAAAATCCGCGTGATATTATCTAATAGGCCATAGTGCATATAAAAATTGAAGGTAATAACATGAAAGAAAGATGCAACAAACTGCTTTCACACATTAGAAACACCTGCACAGACGCAGTGATGATAACCTCGCCAATAAACATTCGTTATTTCAGCGGATTCACAGGCTCAAACGGCGTAATAGTTATCACGAAGAATAAAAAGGTCTTGTTTACCGATTCACGCTACACTATTCAGGCAGGCATTGAAACCAAGGGCTTGTATGAAGTATGCGAAGTAAAGGGCCCTATCAATCACGAAGTTATAGGCGATTTTTTGAGTGATCAGAAATGCGCTTTTTTGGGCTATGAAGAAGATTATATGACCGTAAAGCAGTATTTGGCGTTCAAAAAGCTGCCTTACGAGCTTGTTGATATTTCAAGGCTGCTGGCAAGAATCCGTATGACCAAGTCGCAGGACGAAATAGACAAGATAATCAAAGCGCAAAACATATCTGACAGGGCTTTCTCGGAGCTTTTGAGCATGATTTCGGTCGGAATGACAGAGCGTGAAGTAGCAAACGAGCTTGACTATTTCCTCAAGAAGTTCGGTGCTGACGAGCCCGCTTTCGATACCATAGTCGCTTCCGGTCCTAACGGCGCATTGCCCCACGCTACGCCCTCTGACAGAAAGCTGCAGCATGGCGATATGGTTGTAATCGATTTTGGAAGCAAGTATGAGGGTTATTGCTCTGATATGACGCGCACAATAGCTATAGGCGAACCCAATGAGGAGCTGCGCAAAATTTACAGGATAGTGCTTGAGGCACAGGTTATGGCTATGCGTGCGGTGAAGCCCGGCGTTGAGTGCAAGAAGATTGACGCTGTCGCGCGCGCTTGCATAGCGGCACGCGGCTACGGAAAGTGCTTCGGACATTCGTTAGGGCATGGCTTCGGCTTAGAGGTGCACGAAGCCCCCGCGGCGAGCGAACGCTCAACAGATGTGCTTATGCCTAATATGACGCTTACGGTAGAGCCGGGCATATACGTTGAGGGTCTTGGCGGTGTTAGAATCGAGGATTGCCTGATTATTACCGAAAACGGATACATAAATCCTGTTTCTACCACAAAAGACTTGATAATTATTGAATAGTTCGCTAAAATAATAGAATATTGGCAATAAGTTAAAAGACAAAAGTAATAATGGAGGTAAGTTCGTATGATTATGGCGGGCGATTTTAGAAAAGGAATGACTGTTGAAATTGACGGCGGAGTTTGGTCCATAGTCGATTTTCAGCATGTTAAGCCTGGAAAGGGTGCGGCTTTCGTTCGCACAAGGCTAAAGAATGTTATGACGGGTGCGGTATTGGAGAAAACCTTCAGCCCGACAGACAAGTATCCCAAGGCGCAGATAGACACGCGCGAAATGCAGTATCTTTACAATGACGGCGAGCTATACTATTTCATGGATACGGAATCCTATGAGCAGCTTGAGCTTAATTTCGATCAGGTTGAAGATGCTATCAACTTTATAGTTGAAAATCAGAATGTTACGGTTCGCTTCTTCAAGGGCAAGCCGTTCTCAGTTTCGCCGCCGAACTTTGTTGAGTTGACAGTAGTTCATTCCGAACCCGGTGTTAGGGGCGATACAGCTACAAGCACAACCAAGCCCGCAACATTGGAAACAGGCTATAAAATCAATGTTCCGATATTCGTAAACGAGGGAGATAAAATTCGCGTAGATACGCGCACAGGTGAGTATATAGAACGCGTATAACATAAGGAGGATTTATGGGCAAGGTAAGGGAAAAAATCGCATACCTGCAGGGGCTTAAAGACGGTATTAACCTGAAGGACCAAGACACAGCAAAGCTGATAGGCGCAGTGGTAGAGGTGCTGAACTCAATAGCTGACAGCTTTGATGAAGCAGAAACGCGGTTAGAGCTTATTGACGATTGCATTGAAGATATTTACGAGGACCTTGAATATCTGAATGAAAAATGCGATTGCTGCGACGAGTGTTGCGAGCCGTACTATGACGAATATGATGACTTCGACTATGACGAAGACTTTGACGACTTCGATGACGACTTCGATGACGAGGACGAATCCGAAGACGACGATGAAGAATACGACGATATGGAAAGCGCGGGCTTCGTAAGCTTCATATGCCCTCATTGCGAGGAGAGGATACATCTTGACGAATCGCTTTTCAAAAAGGGTGTAGAGATTATTTGCCCCAGCTGCTCAAATGTCGTTTTTGAAGAGGAGTAAGCAATAATAAAAAGGCAGGCTTTGCGCTTGCCTTTTTGCTGCCAAAAAGTAGTTAATACCCTGCTCATAGAAAAAGATAAAGGCAAGCGTTGTGCTTGCCTTTTGCTTTGCTGATACACTTGTTATTCTTCTATATTAGCCAAGCTGTCGGAAATCTTATCAACAACATTTCCGCTCACGAATTTATACGCCTGCATTATTGCATTGTAAAACGCTCTTTCATCTGAACTGCCATGCGCCTTTATTACTCCGCCGTTCACACCAAGCAGCGGTGCGCCGCCGACTTCTTTATAGTCAAAGCGTTTCTTCAGTCTCTTAAGGCTCTTTCGTATTATAAGTGCGCCTAATTTCGAAGTGAAATTAGACATCAGTTCTTGCTTCAGCACAGCCCCGAAGGTTGATACAGCGCCCTCAATCGACTTCAATATCGCGTTACCTACAAAGCCGTCGCACACGCACACATCATAGTTCCCCGAAAGTATATCCCTGCATTCGCAATTACCAACGAAGCTTATAGGCATAGTCTTCAATAGCGTGTTGGTTTCCTTTACTACTTCGTTTCCCTTTTCGTCCTCAGTGCCGTTTGAAATTAAAGCAACGCGCGGCTCGGCAATATTGTTCACAGCCGCCATGTACTTTGAACCCATAATTGCGAATTGCACAAGCTGCTCAGAGGTGCAGTCAACATTCGCGCCGCCGTCAATAAGCAGCACCTGCGAACCGTTCACAGTGGGCATAATAGGGCAAAGTGCGGGTCTTTTTATTCCAGAAATTCGCTTGATTTTTAGAAGCGAGCCAACAAGCAATGCGCCTGTATTACCAGACGATACTATGCAATCGGCTTCCTTAGCTGCCACCATATTAATAGCTTTCATCATGGACGAGTTTGCCTTTTGCTTTACAGCAAGAGAAGGTTGCTCATGACTTGAAATGACCTCCTGTGCGTGTAGAATGGTTAGCTTGTCTGAACTAAACTCAAGTTTTGCAATCTCTTTCTTTAATACTTCTTCATCTCCGCTTAAAACTATCTCAACGCCTAAATCGCTATGTAGGTTTAGAAAATCAATGCTTCCCTTAACAGCCGCAGTTGGTGAATTATCTCCGCCGAATGCGTCAACAACTATTCTCATATA
>DUPG01000015.1 GCA_012838425.1 Clostridiales bacterium
CTCAAATGGGCGGCTTTTTTATTATGTGCGGAGTAAATAACAATGCTGATGGTTACTTATCCTTATTGCTTTTCAAAATCTCATTGATTTTCTCAACATAAAGCGTGGTTAGGTCTTTTGCGTATTCTTCACTGAAGCTTCCCGCCAATACTCTGCATTCTGCTACGCTGTCGCCTGATTTTACAAGCACCCAGCCTTCATTCGAGTGAATCTTAAGCCCATCAACAGGCTCTACAAGATGTTCAGGCTCCTGTTCAACTAATGTGCTCAAAATCCTGCCTATGTCCTCCCAAGTGCAAGGTATTGTACTGCTTGCGTACGATACTTTAGGCAATGAAGCGGCGTATTCTTTTAGCTTGTTGCTTGCTTCAATTTCGCATAGCCTTACAATGCAGGCAATAGGGTCGAATATTTCGGGCAGAAATGCGCTGTGCTTTACTGCGGCGCGGAAATAGCTGTGCCAATCAACAGGTGCGCTAATGATTTCAACTCCCCTTTGCGTCAGGTACTCTATGTATTCATCAGGAAAGCTCACAGGAACAGCCACTTTGTCTGCGCGTTTGCTGTCTGCGGCATAAGCAACCAACACAGCAATTAACGCCATCTGGTTAAGCGTTTTGCCCGATTCAAGCATAATATAGGGTGAATCCACCGTTCCTTTCTCAATATAGCAGCCAAATGCAGCGTTGCTGTTCTTGATTTCCGCCAGCATTCTTTCGCCCTTTTTTGTATCGGCTGATACCACCTTCCAGCCGCATTTCATAATAATTGGCGTTACAATATCGAAAATCAGCTTTGGAATGTCCACTACGATTGTTTTTGTGGCATTTAACAGCAATTCTGTATCGATAACTTTTTTCAGCTTTGCCTCATATGAATTTTTGATGCCGCCAAACTCGTCAACTATGCCAATTTCCTTTTGAGTTGAGGGCAGCACTTCGCCTCTTGAGAATACTTGAGTGAATTTTCTTCGCTTTGAAGAGTCTATTGCTGCGCCTATTTCGTCGCAAAGAATAATATTCAAACTGCGCGAGTCTTCGTTCGTGCTGATGTATATTCCACCCTTTGTATCAAGTGTTTTTATCGCAAAGCTAAAAAGTGTAAAAGGCATATAGGGTAGTGAATATACATCAATTCCTTGAGAAATCGCACCCGATATGGCTGCGCGTTTGAGCATGGATGAAGCAGGTGTACCGTCGCAAGCAATTACAAGCGAACTGATTTTAGGAAGCAGTGAAGCATACGCAGCGGCAATCCTGACAGCAGTTTCAGGCGAAATATCCGAGTCGCTGTAGCCGCAAATACCTGCGTCTTCACAGGAAATGCGCTTCGAAACTCCCCATACTACATTTTCGCTTATTTTCTGGTTGCTGTCTATGTACTTATCTGGCCAAACAGAAGCGGAGTTGAAAACTGTGCTGTTACTGCCAATATTACACCTTTCGCCTATGACGCTTCCTTCAAATACTTCGCTGTTACTGTCTATTTGAACGCCATTGCAGCATATTGCGCCTCTAAGCTGGGCGTTTTCTCTGATAATACAGTCCTGCATAATAACAGAACGCTTTATGTCTGCATTCATATAGACCTTCGTATTGCTGCCTATAACAGTACATTCGCTAATTTTAGCTCCGCTCGCTATTTCTGCCCCTTCCGATATGTAGCAGGGCGGCTCAAGTACAGCCATATCGGAGATAATAGCACCCTTTTCTATAAACATCCCATTATATATGCCGCCATTGTAAAACACGGAGCTCTTGTTAGGCGTAAAAGCAACCTTGCCGTTAAGCATATCTCTTTGAGCCTGTAAATACTGCTCTAAGTCGCCTATGTCGCACCAATAATCGTGAGTTTCGAAGCCTAAAATGTCTATTCCGTTCTTCATAAGCGTGGGGAAAAGGTCGCAGCTAAAATCAAATTCCTTGTTATCGGGAATCATTTCTATAATTTCAGGTTCAAGTATGTAAATGCCTGTGTTCGCTAAGTTGCTGAACACCTCGTTTCTCTGAGGTTTTTCTATGAAACGCGTAATACGGTTCCCTGAATCCACAAGCGCAACACCGTATTCGGTCGGTGAACCGACTTGCTTTAACAGTATTGTAGCTTTCGATTTATTCTCTTGATGGAATCGTATTGCTTGACCTAAATCGCAATCGGTCAAAGTGTCGCCGCTGATGACTAATATGGTTTTATCCTTGGGGGCTGCTATTTTGACGCTGCCTGCTGTTCCTAAGGGAGTTTTTGAAAAGGAATGCGTTATGTTCACACCGTACTCCGCGCCATTTCCCAAGTGCTGTTCAATCATATTCCCAAGATAGAATAGGGTAGTGGTTATTTCTGTGATCCCATGCTTTTTCAGCAAATCGATACAGTAATCTATTACAGGTTTATTCAATAACGGAACAAGAGGTTTAGGCATTGTACAGGTCATCGGGCGCAGCCTTGAACCCTCGCCGCCAGCCATAATAATTGCGTGGATTTCTCGTTTTATGTTTTCGTTCATACTATCAACCGCCTTGTTGTAATGCTCTTTTATTTTGTGCAAAGAAACTGCTATTATTCTCAAAGCTAAGTGTTTCGGAATTCAATATGAGTCGTAAACTTCACTTGTTCATAATCGACATTTTTCACATAAATTGTAGGAAAAGTGTTTGACACCATTTTACATTTGCTATATTATATTATGGAGTATTTGAAAGTAAATGGAGGGATTATGAAGAAGTACAAGTCCGGCTTTACAATTGTCGAACTCATCATTGTTATTGCGGTAATAGGTATTTTGATTGCGATACTGATACCTGTGTTCTCGAATATTATTCGCAAAGCTAACAATGCGGCCGATGTTTCTGCCTGCAAGAACATGAATGTCGTACTAATTAGCGAAAGAGATGTAGTACACGATGAAAATGTGGGCTTCATAGAAGCATGCATGGCACTTCATAAGGCTGGCTTTTCTGTTGGAAAAGTAGTGCCTAAGGTGCCTGAAAATCGTTTTTATTATGACACTGTTATAGGTAAGGTGCTATTAGTTGACTCAACCACCGAAGAAGTTACTTTCCCGAAGGATTTAGAAGGAAGGACGGCGGCTGATGCGACAGCGGAGGGTGGTAGATGGATTCTTCTAATAAAGCCTTTTGCGGATATTGCTACAGAAGCTGGTATGGCTATGGCGGGTGACTACTCGATTATTAGCGATACAGTTATTTCACTTAAAGAATCAGAAAGCTATACTTTGGATTTAGGCGGCAATACGCTTAATCTCAATAATAAATCATTGATAATTATAGGCGACGGTACTGTTAACTTCACAAATGGCGGTATAGCTAACGGTCAAATCGTTGTGAATATGCCTAATGGCAGAATTGATTACAGTGCGCAATCCTATGAATCTGTAAACTGGAATATCATGTCGATTGCGGATCATACAATGGCTGTTAAGTCCGGTGCGTCGGTTGACGGTAGAATACTATTGCAAAAAGGTCATGTGAAAATCGAAAGCGGCGGCAGAGTAGCCAATATCACAATTCCCAATGGCGCAATAAATACTAAGGTTACAGTTGAGTACAACGCGTCGCTCCTGTGCTTGAATGTTGAGCCGGGTGCCGTCAGCACAAGCGTACAAAACAACGGTAAAATCTCGTATTTTGACGGAAACATAAATGCAGGTACGAATCAAGACGGTTCATCACCTGTTCATTACAACAGCAAGTCTAATGATATTTTGGGCGGAACGGGCAGTGATGACGATCCGTACCTGATTGGCTCATCAGAACAGTTCAACAAGCTTTATGATAGATTAGCGGCTGTTACAGACGGAGAGTGTGTATATGTTAAGCTATTAAACAGCATTGATTTTACAGGAAAAACAATTAACAATGCTTCAATTACGAATGTAAAAGTTAGCATAAATATTGATGGCAGACTCCCCAACGGAAAGAGCGCTACAATTAGAGGAATCTACAATTTCAACGGGCAACCTCAGCTTTTCCCCGAAATCATCCACTCATACATAAAGAATATTGATTTTTATTTTGGTGGTAATGAAGCTGCCATCGCAAATGCCGCTTATGCCACTTGCAATATTGAAAACGTAAATACTTACGGCAAGATAAAAACAAATGCTCAATACGGCTCTGCTTTTGTTCAAAATCCAAAAAGATTAGTTGTATATAGTGTACAACTCCCAGCAATTTTAACTTATAAGGATTGCGCCAACTATGCAGATATTGAGGGAGGCAGTTCGACTATTGCCGCTCCATTTGGCGCAGAAACATCAGACCTTCATACAGCTGGCTATTTTACCATCAATAATTGTTCGAACTATGGAACGATTCAAGGTAACAAAGCATCTGCATTCGTAGGGAATATCGGTGGAACTCTTGCAGAGCGTTACATATTTCAAGGCAAAAACAGCAACTTTGGAAACATCTACGGTAAAGCAAACGCAGGATTGTTTTCGCATACAACTTCTGATCTCGATTCCAAAATCAATAATGAGGGTTATGTTGGCACAATATCAACTATCGGTTTAAGCGCTCCTACAAGCATTGGTGATTCAATCATAGTTCCTAATCAAGCAGGAGCAGCAAAATACGTTGTGAGCGTTTTATACACAACAAACCTATATAACTTTAGTGGGATGTCGGGATGGAATGGCGGTTTTGTGCAGAGCATCGAAAAAACATATAATGCACCACAAAGCGGCGACTTAACTACCGACTTCAAAAAGCTATACATAGCAGAAGCAAATCAAAGCAAACTCGATTATCAAAAAGGCACTATTGTAGAATATAATGGTGTTTTTGTGCCAGAGGGTTTCAGATACGATTCAAAAATGCTAATCAGTAGCCATAAAGATAAGATTTTTTACTATGCCACAGCTTGCGACGACGGTTACTATGGCTTACTCAATAGTTCGCAAATAAATGATCCTAGTCAAACCTATACGATAACAGTCGCTGTAAAGGCGTATAATGAGAGTGGACTTTTGATTGCTACAGGTAGTTTTGATTACTCTTATACAATAAACGAAGCACGTCAATATTTTGACCAAGATTGATGGTAAAACTTTTTTAGGCGATGGAGGCGAATAGCCTCCTTTTTATTTGGTTTAAACATACATCCTACAAAAAACACAAAAAATACTCGAAATTTAGCAGATATTGCTTGAACATTCAGGAAATTGATGTATAATATTGTATGATCTTGTCTCAAAACTTAAATCATAGGAGGTTTGAAAATGAAAAATCGTAAAAAATCTGGCTTTACAATCGTTGAGCTTATTATTGTTATTGCAGTAATAGGCGTGTTAGCCGCTATATTAATTCCAGCTTTCCAAAACATGATTAAAAAAGCCCACATGGCAGACGACAAAACAATGGCAAAGAACTTCAACACCGCTCTTGTTGCCGCCCAAATCAGTGAGGGAATATTTCCGAAAAGCATGGCAGAGGTTGTTGCTGTTTTGGAATCAGCAGGTTACCGTGGTGAACAGTTAAATGCAAAAGCCACCGGCTGCAGTTTCATTTGGGATTCACAAACGAATCAAATTATGTATGGTGAGATTAACACAACTGTTAAAACAAAGGGATCTCCCGCTCAATCACCAATCACAATTTACTATAGTATGAATCCTGAATACAGCAAAACAACATCTGATTGGTATGTTGCAATTTCAAACCCAACAGATATCACAGGCAGTGTTGATTGCACATATTTCCTTTTAGATTCCGCTAATGTTGAAAGCAACTTAGAGATTTCATCTCCCTGCGGAATTGGCGTTATGATGGGCAAAAAACTCATTGTAAATGAAGGTGTAAAGATTATTTTCAACACTGAAAAAGCTGGAACAATCAAGCTTGATGGCATCATTTATGGTGAAGTCGAAATCAATGCTCCACAGTGCAACGTGGTTCAATCGGGCGCAGTTAAAAAACTTACTATCGCAGAGATTAAGAACGACGATAAGTCCGAAATCAAAGGTTACGCAAAGGAATTAGTAGTCATTTCAGGCAAGGTTATTATTCAGCACAACGCTTATATCCAAAGTTTCGGAAATAATTCAAGCTCGATTTCCGATAACTACGGCTATATTGGCACATACAATGCTGATGATGCAAGCAACATCAACAACTTAGGTTTTGTTCATCAAACAAGCTTTAATATGCCCGATGGCTTTAACCCAGTTCTTGAAAAGGTTTACCACATCAACAATGTTAGAGATTTATTATTGTTCCGTGAAATGACAAACGGAGGATGCTCATACAAAGGCACAACCGTAAAGCTTAATAATGACATCAGCTTGAACAACATCGTAAACTGGATTCCAATCGGTGGCGGTGCTTTCTATGAGGGTCAAGGTGATAGCATGGTAGAAAGAAAGAACTACTTCGGTGGCACATTTGATGGCAATGGCAAGACTATTTCTGGCTTACACTTCTCAAACCTATCGCCTGAACACGGGTTTAACTTTAACTCACGGTTTGATATACCCGGTGCTTCAAATCCAAATGTAGGAAGATATGCATTTGGATTGTTCGGCGGAGTAATTGGTGGTACAGTTAAAAACCTAAATATTGTAATCAATGCAGATATCAAAACAGTATGCCCCAAAGATTCTGGTGGTTCACAACAAACTTTCTTTGGTGGTGCAGTCGGCTATCTACATAGCAGTCTTACTCAAACTGCTACTGTAGAAAATGTTACTGTATCAGGAAGCATTAAGTCTATAAACAGAACAGGTGGCGTTATCGGCGCTGCTGCTGATGGATATGTAAAGAACTGCAAAAACCGTGCTACCATAGAAGTTTCGTTCTCAAATGAATTCTCTTCACTACATTATGGTGAGGCAGCAGGAATTATTTGTTGGGTAAGATTTTATTCACCCGTTGACTCTTCAATTCCCTTTGAAACTGGTAGAACTGTAGTAGAAGTTGATGGTAACGGTGTGGAAAAAGAGTTTAGCAATGCATATTTGGTAATAGTTGAGGACTGTGTAAACGAAGGTAAAATTATTGCCCATAACTCTGATGCGGTTGGTATTATCAACAGGATTCACTCAACTGCATATATGATTGTAAGGTTCGACAATTGCAGTAACACAGGTGAACTTATTACGACAGCAAGTAATCACAAAACCGGAACACTTATGGGAAGGTATTCACGCAATGCGTCAGCTGATGCGTATGTATTCTTTATTGATTGTGTAAACATCTGGCAGTAATCGTTTGCAAGGAAAATTAGGGGCATTACGCCCCTTCTTTTATTCTTTACCAGTTTAGTTATCAACTTTCGTAAACATAATCGCATTCGCTGGGCATTTCTCAACGGTTTCAGCGATTTGCTTTTCCGCTTCCTCACCATATGGAATTGCTTTAACAACTGCCTTGCTGTCTTTCATTTCAAAAACTTTTGGCAGGATTTCCGCACAGAGTCCACAGCCTATGCAATAATCTTCATTTATTGCTAATATGGTGTCTGTATCCTCTTCCTTTTCTAATGGTAAATCCTTCTTCTTGACTATTACCGCCATCAGATAACCCATTGCAAATATAGCTATAACGGTTAGAACCCACCTAATTGCCATAAACTTAACACCTAAGAACTTTGCTTCGTTTGCAAGCATAGGCACCTTAATTACA
>DUPG01000016.1 GCA_012838425.1 Clostridiales bacterium
AAAGCATTTATGAGAAATTGTCAAGCAAGCTATGTTTATTCATTGAAATTTATTAGAGGTTTTTTGTGTTAAGATTCATTATTTACAACAGAAAGCGAACTTACTTTACATTTTTTACAATTTATTCATATTATTTTTTGACATTAAAGAAAAACCTTTAACATCAATAATTACATTAAGCTTAAACCTTAAACATTTAGCCAAAATTAAAAACTTGTTTATATTTTGGTTATTTTTTTGTTATTAAATGGTGGCTTTATATTACATTCGGTTTTTGGAGCATCGATACTCCGTAAGGTTTCAAGAATTCATTCGATTCTGCATATTAGCACAGGGGTTTTGCAAATTACAGTACGCAACAAAGAAGCGCCCATTTTAGTGGCGACCATTGCGTTTGGTGCGATAGCACGAGGAGGCACGCTAGGCACGTTTACTTTTTGAAAAATTAACAAAAACAAGATTGAAACAATCAAAAAAATCTTACATATTTTGTAGGGGCGAACAGTAAGCCTTACAATGTTTAAATTCTTAATATCCCCCTATACGCCGAGTGCGTATTTCTCACATTAGAAAAACGGATTCCATCGGGGCCGTAAAACCGCCCATTGCCAACTTTCAAATTTCATAATATAATCAGTAATTGAGCGTAAAACAAAAGGAGAACTTAAAATGAGCTATATCAAACTGCAATCAGAGATTGGCAAGCTTAACAGAGTAATGCTCCACAGCCCCGGAATTGAGGTCGAGCAATTGGTTCCCGATTATTTAGAGCATATGCTTTTTGAGGATACACCTTATATTCCCATAGCGCAGCAGGAGCATAAGGCGTTTGCGGATATTCTCACGGGCGTTGGCGCTGAGGTTGTATATCTCAAGGATCTGTTTTTAGAAGCAATAAAAGCTGATAACGCACGCCAAAAGTTTATAGAGGACTATATAAAGGTTGCGAATATAAATTCGTTGAGCTTGCAGGATGTAATACGCGAATACCTTTCCTCAAAAACAGATGAGGAGCTTTTCTATGAGGTCTGCAAGGGCATAAGGAGAAGCGATATAGATGTAAAAAGCTTAAAGAAAAAGCCCCTGTCTGTATTGGTTAAAGATGAGTATCCTTTCTTCACAGACCCGGTGCCTTCATTGTACTTCACGCGTGATATCAGCGTGTGCATAGGCAACGGCATGATAATAAGCTCAATGAGCATGCCCTTCAGAAAACGCGAGCAGCTATTTATGCGATACATACAAAGGTATCACAAGGATTTCAAGGGCTGCCCATTATGGTATGATTATAACTTGGGCTTCAGCGTAGAGGGCGGCGATGTGCTGGTGCTGTCAGACGAAGTATTAGCGATTGGCTACTCTCAGCGCACCAGCTTAGGAGCTATCGAGTATATCGCGAAAAAGCTGCTTTCAAGCGAGGGCGGTTACAAGCACATAATAGTATTCAACCTGCCTAAGTCACGCAAGTATATGCACTTAGACGTATTGTTCACAATGGTTGATTATGATAAATTCTTGGTTGCGCCGCAGGTGCTTAACGAGTTCGATATTTACGACCTTACACTTGATGGACATGGCAACTTGCAGTCTAACAATCAGAAGCAGGCATTAGATGAGATTCTGAAGCAGGCATTGGGAATACCCGCGGTTGACTTCATACAGGTAGGCGGCGGCGATCCTATTCACGCGGCAAGAGAGCATTGGAATATGGGCTCTAATTCGCTTGCGGTAGCTCCCGGTGAAATAATAACATATTCACGAAACGATATTACCAACAATTTGTTAGTAAAGCATGGTATAAAGGTGCATACGATACCCGGCGGAGAGCTTTCACGCGGGCGCGGCGGTCCTCGCTGTATGAGTATGCCTATACATCGCGACAGCTTGAAATAATAGGAGAATAGATGAAAAAGAATATTTGCAGAGTCGGCGGGCAGGCCGTAATGGAAGGCGTAATGATGAAGTCCGAAGCAGGGCTCTCAACAGCAGTCCGCGCGAATGACGGCCGCATAGTAACACATTATCAACCGTTCAAATCAAAGGCGAAAAAGGGCACAATATTGGGCTTCCCCTTTATACGCGGAGTAGTTGCCTTTATAGAATCCCTATCAACAGGTATGCAGACATTAACATTTTCGGCGAAGCTATATGGTGAGGACATAGAGGAGGAGCCGACTAAGTTCGAAAGGTTCTTAGCAGAAAAGCTGGGCAAGTCCGTTGAAAGCGTGGTTATAGGCTTTGCGGTTTTCCTGTCAATAATGCTGTCGCTTGGGCTTTTCTTCGCGCTGCCCCTGCTGATAGGCAGCCTTGTGTTCGGCGCTGAAAAAATGCTCGGCCGCTCCTTGTTTGAAGGCTTCGTGCGCCTACTAATCTTCTTGGGATACATAATAGCAATATCTTTCGTAAAGGATATTAAGCGCGTATTCATGTATCATGGCGCAGAGCATAAAACAATAGCCTGCTATGAAGCGGGCGACGATTTAAACCCCAAGACAGTCATGAAGTACAGCCGCCTGCACCCGCGCTGCGGCACAAACTATCTGTTCTTGGTTATGGCGGTATCAATATTGTTCTTCACAGCCATTGATTTCATATTCCCTATGAATCTTACGGGCGTAGTAGCTTTCTTGGCAAGGTTCGGTACGCGCGTATTGTTCTTGCCCTTGGTTGCGGGAATTTCGTATGAGGTTTTAATGTTAGCTTCAAAGGGCGATTCGATTTTCGCGAAAATTGTACGCGCCCCGGGAATGCTGTTGCAGCTGCTCACCACGAAGGAGCCGGAAGAAAGCATGATTGAGGTCGCGCTCGTGTCATTCAAGCTCGCTATGGAAAGCATAGGAAGCGATGTCGAAATAACAGGGCTTCCCGAGTACTCCGAATATAACGAAGAAACAGAAGATAGAGAAAATAAAGCCGACGAAACAGACGAAAGCGCAGATGGGGCTGTTGACGGCGAATGACGCTTTTTGAGCTGTATACAAGCATAAAACTACGCCTTGAACCTGTTGCGTTAGAAGAAGCAGAGCAGCAGGCAAGGCTAATTATATGCCATGCGCTGAAAATCGATATGACACAGCTATTGTTAAACTATAACAGGCAAATCTCTCAAAGCGAGCAAGCGGAAGTTGAAAGCATTGTAGAAAAGCGGCTTACCGGCTATCCCTTGCAGTACATATTCAAAACTGTGGAGTTTTATGGCTTAGAGTTTTATGTAAACGATTCCGTACTTATACCAAGACAGGATACTGAAACGCTTGTAGAAATCGCCTTGCCAAAAATTCGCGAAATGAACTATAAAACACTGCTTGATATGTGCTGCGGAAGCGGCTGTATCGGCATAACCCTAAGCGTGTTAGGCAATGTTTCCGCAACGCTTGCCGATATTTCAAGCGCGTGCATAGAGCTTAGCCGAAAGAACGCTCAAAATTTAGGCGTACGCAATATAGAACTCATAGTCAGCGACTTGTTTGATAGCATAAGCGGCAAATTTGACATCATAACCGTAAACCCACCGTACTTGACGCAGGCGGAAATGCAAAGCAGGCAGCAGGAAACCGCCTTTGAACCGGAGTTAGCGCTTTTCGGCGGCATAGACGGATTAGATTTTTATAGAAGAATAGCCAGCACATATAAAAACTACCTCAATCCCAACGGTGCTTTAATGCTTGAGATAGGCTGCAATCAGGGCGAAGCGGTAAAGGCGCTATTCGATAACGCCCATATAGTGCAGGATATAAACGGGCTTGACAGGGTTATCATTGTTGAAAGTTAATATTATCAGCCGCGTATATATGTAACAGCAATTCTAATATAGCATATCCGTTTTTTCGAATTTTTTTGCTTGTGAGATAAAAATACCCCCTTTTGCAAGGGGGTGTGAGGGAGGTAATTATCAATACATTCCGCCCATTGAGTCGTTCTGCGCACCGCAGCTGTGTACGGGTTCGGGTATATCGCATACAAGGCTTTCTGTTGTAAGCATCATTGATGCGATAGATGCCGCGTTCTGTAAAGCACTGCGTGAAACCTTGGTCGGGTCAATAATGCCGCGCTCCGCCATATCGCAGAATTCATCGCGTGAAGCGTCGTAGCCCCAGCCGGTTTTCTTTGAGCTCTTGATTGTTTCAGCTATTACCGAGCCCTCCATGCCAGCATTTGTCGCGATTTGGCGTACAGGCTCTTCAAGTGCGCGAGCAACTATTTCAATACCTGTCTTTTCGTCGCCTGTCGCTTTCTTAGCCAATGCGCGTACTCTTGGGATTACATTGATGAAGGATACGCCGCCGCCGGGAACAATACCTTCTTCAACAGCTGCGCGTGTAGCGGAAAGCGCGTCCTCAATGCGCATCTTCTTTTCCTTCATCTCTACTTCGGTTGCAGCGCCTACGGAAATCAACGCTACGCCGCCAGCCAGCTTAGCCATGCGCTCTTGCAGCTTCTCTTTATCATATTCGGAGGTAGCTTCCTCGATTTGCGCTTTAATTGATTCAATACGCGCCTTAATAGCTTCAGAATCGCCGCCGCCTTCAACAATAGTGGTGTTTTCCTTATCAACTGTAACTTGGCGTGCTGTACCTAAATCCTTCAATGTAGCTTCCTTCAGCTCCATTCCAAGCTCGTCGGAAATCACAGTGCCGCCTGTGAGAATAGCGATGTCCTGCAGCATTGCCTTGCGCCTGTCGCCAAAGCCGGGAGCCTTTACAGCAACAGATGTGAATGTGCCGCGCAATTTATTCAATACCAATGTTGTGAGCGCCTCGCCCTCAACATCTTCAGCGATTATGAGCAGCTTTCTGCCTTGCTTTACAACCTGCTCTAATACGGGAAGTATATCTTGGGTTGATGAAATCTTCTTGTCTGTTATAAGAATATAGGGGTCGTCTAATACCGCTTGCATTTTTTCGGTGTCGGTTACCATGTATGCCGAAGCATATCCGCGGTCGAACTGCATACCTTCAACAGTGGTAAGCTCTGTTTGCAGCGTCTTGCCTTCTTCGATAGAAATAACACCGTCATTGCCTACCTTCTCCATAGCGTCTGCTATAAGCTTGCCTATGGATTCGTCAGCCGCCGATATTGAGGCAACCTGCTCGATAGCCTGCTTGTTCTCAATGGGCTTTGAAATCTCCTTTAAGCCTTCAACTGCTGCTTCAACAGCTTTCTCTATGCCGCGCTTGATTCCCATAGGATTTGCGCCTGCCGCAACATTCTTCAAGCCTTCGCGGATAATTGCCTGTGCCAAAAGCGTAGCTGTGGTTGTACCGTCGCCTGCTACATCGTTAGTCTTTGTAGCGACTTCCTTTACCAATTGTGCGCCCATGTTCTCAAAGGGGTCCTCAAGCTCTATTTCCTTTGCTATGGTTACACCGTCATTCGTGATTAGGGGAGCACCGAACTTTTTATCCAATACTACATTTCTTCCCCTTGGTCCTAATGTTATTTTTACTGTGTCAGCCAAGGCGTTCATGCCTTTTTCTAAGGCATGGCGTGCTTCTTCTCCATACTTGATTTGCTTTGCCATAATTATTCCCTCCTAATTATTCTACTACTGCTAAAATGTCGCTTTGACGAACGATAATGTATTCGATGTCATCCATTTTTACATCTGTGCCTGCGTATTTAGAATAGATTACCTTGTCGCCTACCTTTACATGCATGGTGATTTCCTTACCGTCAACATTGCCGCCGGGTCCAACTGCAACTACTTCCGCTACCTGCGGCTTTTCCTTTGCTGATGAAGCCAGTATAATGCCGCTCTCAGTCTGCTCCTTAGCAGCTACGGGCTTCAAAACTACTCTGTCTGCAAGTGGTTTGATGTTCATAGAATTGTCCTCCTATACTATTTTCTTCAATTTATTAGCACTCATAATATGCGAGTGCTAATAACCACTAATAATAATAGTATTATTATGATAAAGGGGCAATATGCGTTAAAGCTAAATAAATCAGAATATAGCTAAATACATCTAAATAACTCTAAATGCCTCTATATTGCTATCGATTTTGCTGTATTTCAATAAACGAACATAGTTTATTGCCAATAACGGCATAGGGTGATAAAATTACACTTGAATTCACTACTTAGGAGAGGTTTATGTTTACAAAATGGGATAAAAGGTTCATAGAGCTTGCAAAAACCATAGCAACATGGTCAAGCTGCTACAACGACAACAGGCAAATAGGCGCAGTAATTGTTAGAAACAAGCGTATTCTAACTACGGGCTACAATGGCGCACCCTCCGGAATACCAAGCTGTGTCGAGCGTAAAAGCTGTATGCGCAGAGAGCTTAATATAGAGTCCGGCACAAGGCATGAGCTTTGCTATGCCATACATGCAGAGCAGAATGCAATTATACAGGCGGCTAAAATAGGAGTGCCCATAGAGGGCGCAACGCTTTACTGCACGCATCAGCCCTGCGTGATATGCGCTAAAATGATTGTGAACGCAGGCATTGCGAAGGTGATTTACGCAGAGGGCTACCCCGACGAGTTCTCCCTCAAAATATTCGATATGGCAGGAGTAAATATAGTACGATACGACGAGTCAATGGTTATAAGCTAAATTTGGTCAATCGTACAACAGCGGCGTTTGCGCGTTGGTTGCTTGATTATTGCTATTACTCAACAATACTCATTGGCGGCGTGTGCCGCCTTTTTGCTTATAGGTGTATATTTTTCATAATCTATGGCAATAATTCAATTCAAGCTCATAGAGAGGAGAAAGCAAAAATGAATAATACATTCTATAAACCTGTTGTGATGTTCAAGTCAATAATTGCGCTATTAGTGCTTGCGTGCTTTGTAATGCCCATAGGCATAGTAAGGGCACAGAATGAGAGCAGGCACAATAATATTTTTAGGCTTCACATATTAGCAAACAGCAACAGCATTAAGGACCAAGCAATTAAGATGAAGGTTCGCGACGCAGTGCTGGCGGTAGAGGCAGAGCTGTTCGAAAATGCCGAGGTGAAGGATTCAGAAGCCGCAAAGCAGCTTATTATGGACAACGCCAAAACTCTGCTTGAAGCGATTGAAAGCACATTAAGAGCAAATGGCGTAGAGTATGGCGCTCAAATGATTGTGGGTGATTTCGAGTTTCCGGACAGAATGTATAGCGGCACATTGTATGAAGCCGGCGAGTATGAAGCGCTCCGAATAGTATTAGGTGCCGGGAATGGTGAAAACTGGTGGTGCGTTATGTATCCTCCGCTGTGCATAAAAGAGCCATACTCAGCACAAAATGGGACTGAGGAAAAGTGCGAGCCCAAAAGCCTAATAGTTGAACTGTATGTAAAGCTGTCAAGCTGGTTCAGCGGCATATTCAGTTAAGGCAGGCATTTTCCTACTATTCATAACAAGGGGAGTGCTATGGAAGGAAAAACCGTTCACAAGCGTTGGTTAAAATATTTCGTATTTGTACTGGCTATAGTGTTTTTGCTGTTCAATGTGATGGATATTTCGGTTCAGGCGGCTTCGCTTAAGCGCGGCTCAACCGGAAAGGCAGTCAGAGAGGCGCAGTCAAGGCTGAGGCGCTGGGGCTATTACAATTATGCGGTTGATGGCATATTCGGTTCACGAACCGAAGCCGCGGTGCGTCGTTTTCAGCGCACAAATGGGCTGACTGTTGACGGCATAATAGGCAAGCAAACAGCCAATGCCTTAGGCATAAGCCTGCCTGCAAGCGGTGGCGGCGGTTCGAGCGCTACTACAAGCAGCGAGGTAAATCTTTTGGCGAGAGTGGTGTATGGTGAAGCGCGCGGCGAGCCTTACAAGGGAATGGTTGCAGTCGCGGCGGTAGTTCTGAATCGCTTAAGGAGCCCCAAGTTCCCTAACACAATGGCGGGAGTCGTATATCAGCCGGGAGCCTTTTCAATAGTGGCAGACGGGCAAATCAACTTAGCTCCCGATGAAACCGCAATCAAAGCCGCAAAGGACGCGCTCAATGGCTGGGACCCCACAAATGGCTGCTTATTTTACTATAACCCCGCAAAAACAACAAATAAATGGATGCTTTCGCAGCCCGTTGTGCTGCGAATAGGCAAACACGCATTTTTCAGGTGACAGTATGGCAAAGACAATGGATAAAAGACAGCGTCTTATAAATATTCTGATCCCTTCATTGCTTGTATTAGCGCTGATAGGCGTAGCGCTATGGGGAAACACGCAAAGAGCGCGTGCGGACAAGTACCAGCTTGCCACAGAAGCGCAATACAGGAGGGCATATGCCGAGCTGTTAGACGAAATAGGCGAGTTAGACGCGGTATTATCGAAAATTCAGGTAGCAGGCACGCGCGCACAATTCATGCTTTTACTTAGCAATGCGTGGAACATAAGCGGCAAGTGCGTAGGTCTTTTGGCGCAGATTCCCGCTTCGCACCTTGAAAGCACAGATGTTAATGTATTCTTGGTGCGTGTAAGCGACTATGCGAATACGCTGTCTAACAAGATAGCGCGCGGCAGTACGCTTAGCTCCGATGAGATTAAGCAGATAGGCGACCTGAGAAAAGCGTGCAGTCAAGTCGCGCAGGACTTATCCGAGAGATATTTTTCGAATAAGCTGTCAGTTGAATTGTTAGATAGCAATGGTTATTTCACAACCGCAAAAGAGGTTCAGGAAAACGAAGCCGCAAAAATAGATTTTCCGACTATTATTTATGACGGTCCGTTCTCCGAAAGCGTAGAAAAAGCCAAAGCCAAGGGCTTGCGCGGCGAAATGCTGAAAGAGCAGAAGGCATTGGAAAAAGCGCTTGACTATGCGCCCGAGGGCACTAATCTTTCGCTTGTAACAACCACTGTTGGCAAGATTTCTACATTCGATTTTGCGGGCAGGACTAAGGACGGCAGGGAAATTGACATTTCAGTCAGCCAAAAAGGCGGAGATATAGTATGGATGATGGCTTCGGCAACTACCGATATGAACGATAAGCCTTCAGATGATGAAATAAAAGAGTGCAAAAAAGCAGGCGAAAAGTATCTCAAAGATAAGGGCTATGAATCCATGCGTGCAACCTATGTGCAGTATTACAGCGGCGCAGTGATAATAAACTTCGCGGCGACTCAGGATGATGTAATACTTTACAATGACCTGATAAAGCTGTGGATAGACAGAGAAACCAAGGAGATTTTCGGTGTTGACGCGCGCAACTATCTTTTCAGCCACAGAACACGCGACCTGCCCAAGAGAGAGCTTACAATGGCAGACGCTGAAACCTATATTTCCGAGAATCTCAAGGTTATTAAGCGTGCGCTTGCGCTGATTCCTCTAACTCCGCAAACAGAGGTGCTGTGCTATGAGTTTACAGGCGAGTATGGCGACGAAACATTCATAGTATATATTAACGCAGAAACAGGCTATGAGGAAAAGATATTCAAGATAATAAATGATGATGACGGTACGAGCGTGATTTAGCAAAGGGATTGCAGGAAAGGTCAGCACATCATTTTTCCAGCAGCAAAAAGGGGCATATAGCCCCTTAATTTCTTTTAGTTATTATTTATTTGAATAGTCAATAAGCTTGCAGACAGCGACAACGCGTGTTTTTGACATTCCAAGCGTAGAGCTCCAATCGCCCTTGCAGGTAATAAGAGTCAATACAGGCTCTGAAACTTCGGTTGACATGGGTGTTAAGTCGTCATATGAGCATTCGTAAATCTTTACGACCTCAAAGTAGCGCGCCTGCCCGTTATCGAATGTTATGGCTATAGTGTCGCCTATGCTCAGCTTTTTGAGCAGCGAGAAAACGCCGGCTTCGCCACGCCACAGGTTATGCCCCGCTATTACTGCATTGCCCGCATCGCCGGGAGCCACATAAGGCCTTACTGACAGCCATGACAATATGCTTGCAGACTCTACCGACTCCATAACATTGTTTTCATCAATGCCGACGGGCATTATGTTTGTTGAAACCTCTTGCTTTATGAAGTGGAACTTAACGGGAATCATATCGTATGCTTCCGGGTCCACAGGCGTACCTAACGGGTCTATGGGCTCTAATGTATGCAGCGCGTCTGGCGGCGGCGGAGTCGTATAAGGCTCTGGCGGAATAAATATGAATTCGCGCACCAACAGTACGACAGCAAACAGTATAAGCAATGACGCAACTGTGTATATAACAATGTTTACCGCTTTATTTTTATTCTTCTTAGTTCTTTTTTTAGTTTCTTTTTTCATAGGCAAAATTATATCATGTAAGATTATGTGTAGCAAGAGCAAAACTATTAGTGCTTAAAGCAATTACTGGAATCACTTCTTAACAAAAATGAGTATGTGCTCGGCTAAGCCGTTCAGCTCGTATTTTTCAAAATGCACCGTTTCGCCGTCAACCTCTCTGCTTAAATCGTCGGTATTAGGCTCGCTTTCATAGGTGTTTGTAAGCGTAAGCGCACCGTCATTGCAGGTGAATTCGTAGTAGAGCCCTTTTTGAACTATAATGAGCGTGCCGTTCTCAACCGATTCGCCATTCGAAATCAGCTCGGTTGAAAGCATATTGTAGGCGGATTGCGCGTCTGTCTTTGCCGCACTTTCGTTTGAACCGAACATTCCGCCGCTTGAGGGGTCTAATGTAGAAAACCCTATACTCGACGACGGTGATTCAGCCTGCATAGAAGTCGGAGCAGGGGTTATAGTAGCTTCCGGCGTTACGCCTTCACTGCATGCGGAAAGCAGAAATAGCATTACAGCAATTATGATAGCAATTCTAAGCCGCATAAGCCCTCCGTTATGTGTTTTCATACTATTTTACGGCAATCTGCCGCAATGTCAAATGAATTGATTTTGCACCCCCAACCCGCTATAATAGAACCACTACACAACTCGGAGGAAAAATGGATTTATCGTCCTTAAACGAAAAGCAAAGGTTAGCGGTTGAAACCACAGAAGGTCCGGTATTAGTATTAGCAGGCGCAGGAAGCGGCAAGACGCGTGTACTAACATATCGCATAGCTCACCTAATAAGAGATTTAGGCGTACACCCGTATTCAGTGCTTGCGCTGACATTTACTAACAAAGCAGCCAGAGAAATGCGTGAGCGCACATCAGCCCTAATAAACCGAAATGTTGATAATATGTGGGTGATGACATTCCATTCTTTTTGCGCAAGAATACTGAGAATTGACGGACAGGTCATAGACATTGACCGCAACTTCACTATATACGACGAAACAGACAAGAAAAGCCTTATTGCAGAAGTGATGCGCAGGCTAAATATAGACAGCAAGAAGCTGGATAAATCCGTTGCCGCGAAGATAATCAGCGACGCGAAAAACAGGTATTTAGACCCCGAGGAAGCGCTTATACAGGCCTCGGAGCAGATTGCGCACATAGACGAAATATATGTAGAGTATGAAAAGGCCATGCGCGACTCAAATGCGCTTGATTTTGACGACCTGATTCTTAAAACCATATTGCTTTTCAAAAGTGCGCCGCATATTCGCAGCAAATATGAGGTGCAGTTTAAGTACATACTCGTTGACGAATATCAGGACACAAACGCGCTGCAATCCGAATTGCTGAAGCTGTTGCGCATAAACAACAAGAACATATTTGTAGTGGGCGATGATGACCAAAGCATTTACAGCTGGCGCGGCGCTACGGTTCGCAACATATTGGATTTTGATGAGGACTTTCCCAACGCAACTACAATACGATTAGAGCAGAACTATCGCTCAACAAACACCATACTTAAAGCAGCAAATTCAATTATAATGAACAACTGCGACAGAAAAGGCAAGAATCTCTGGACGCACTTAGGCGAAGGGGATTCGATAGTGCACTACTACGCTTCAAACGAATTTGACGAAGCGAACTTTATAGCAAAGACCATTATGCGAAATGTGAATGCAGGCGCAAAGCTTAAAGAGCATGCTGTGCTGTATCGCATAAACGCGCAAAGCCGCGTGATAGAGTCAACGCTCACGAGCTATGGCATACCGTACAATGTGTATGGCGGTTTGAAGTTCTTAGAACGCGCCGAGGTAAAGGACATAATTGCATATTTGCGCCTAATCGTGAACCCTGCAGACAGGTCAGCGCTATATAGGATAATCAATGTTCCTGCACGCGGAATTGGAGATAAAACAGTAGAGCTGTTAGACAATTTTGCATACGAATATGGCGTTCCTATGATTGATGTATTAGATGACGGCGATATTTTCAGCGAGCTTCCCACAGCCGCGCAAAAAAAGCTATACCCATTTGCTGCGCTGTATAAAGAGCTTGTCAGCTTGAGAAAAGAAACGCCGAGCGCGTATCAATTCACAAAAAAGCTATTGGATACTATCGGGTATTACGATTATCTGAAGTCATTCGGCGATGAGGGTGAGAGACGATTAGAGAATATACAGGAATTGCTCAACGCTATTTCGGAATTCGAGTCAAACATAGGCGACGAGGGCGACGCGCTGACGCTTTTCTTAGAAAACACAGCGCTTGCCACAGATGCGGATACCGCCGACCCCAATCAAGACAAGGTGTCTTTAATGACGCTCCATTCAGCAAAGGGCTTGGAATTCTTCTGCGTGTTTATAGCAGGCATGGACGAGGACATATTCCCGTCCTCACGCTCAACGGAAGACCCCGACAGATTAGAAGAAGAGCGCAGGCTATGCTACGTAGGCATAACGCGCGCAAAGAAAAAGCTGTACCTGATAAGCGCCTCTGAACGCAGATTATATAACTATCCCAAGGTATACAGGCAGTCGCGCTTTATGCAGGAGATTCCCGACTTTTTGAAGGTGTGTGAGGGTATAACTCCTCTCAACATAAGCTTTCAGAGCTACAGCGGCTATGACAGATACGCAAGCGGCAGCTTCACAAGCAGACAAAGCAGGCAGAGCCTGAACACAAACAGGTTCGCGTCAAAGCCGCCGGTGAAGGTAGAGCACCCCAAGGTAGAATCAAACTATAAAGTGGGCATGAGGGTAAAGCACGATAAGTTCGGCATTGGCGTTATTGAAGCAGTAGTAGGCGAGGGCGGGGGTGCAATAGTTACCGTAAGATTTGATGACAGCACAAAACGCTTAGCCGCAGGGTACGCGAAGCTGGAGATAGTGAAGGAATGAAGACGCCAATTGTCGCTGTCGAATGAAAACACGCTTTGCGTGAACGATAAATAATGACAGCAGATTATTTCTATATTTGATATTATTGGAAACAATATAAATATATAGTATATATCACTCTCCCTCTATTATACCTCAATAAAGTTTTAGACACTGAATATGGATATGAGTCAATATCGACCCCTCCGCATTTGCTTTTCTCTGAATAAAAGAAAACCCCTTTCGGGGTCATATTTCATTCGGTGTCTACGCCGTATTTATACGATAGCTACTGCCATTTCCGTTGCACTTGGGGCGTCTTAATTCGGCGCCGCAAGTCATTAGTTCACTTATTCTCCCAAGGCTGCTCTGCACACTCCGTAAACCTTGATATTCTAAATTACATCGGCGACCTATTCGCTACAACCTTCCTTGCACAAGAGAACCCCTTTCGGGGTCATATTTTATTCGGTGTCTACGCCGTATTTATACGAA